>JBHELZ010000040.1:0-38770 GCA_046262835.1 Pyrinomonadaceae bacterium | reverse complement strand
CAGTCCAAGTGTGCGATATGAACCTTAAGGGTTCCTGCCTGGCAGGCTGCTGAAAAACTCAATCCGGCGGGGCATTGTGAGTCACCTTTCAGCCGTCCGCTTTACGGACTGCTCGTCCGTACTCATAAGTTCCCAGCGCCTAAGCGCTGGGCTATTTCAATTCGTCCGCTGCGCGGACTGGTTGCTCCCCGGGGCGCTGCAGACTAATCCATCAGTTCGGTCAGAATAGCCATTGCCTCGCTCACCTCGTCATCCGTATTAAAGAAATGCGGCGAGATGCGGAGGCCCACACCGGGGCGGCAATCGACAAACACTTTTCTTTCCCCCAAACGTCTGACCATCCCCGGCCCATCTTCGACGTAGATCATTACCGAGCCTCCCCGCTGGTTCACATCGCGCGGGCTATTCACTTTCCAACCTCGATCAGCAGCGAAGTCAATCATCCATTCCGTGCGGCGCTCTGATTCGCGGCGAATGATTTCGACTCCAACGTCTTCGATTATCTGCAGACCCGGTAGCACTGAATAGAGCGCGGGAATACTCGGCGTACCCTGCGCAAAGCGACGAACCGAGCCGGTATAGCGCATCGGGGCCGGCGCGAAATCAAAGGGCGCATCGTGTGCAACCCACCCGGTCAAGCGCGGCTGCAGCTCGTTCTGCAAATCCGGCCGCACGTACAAATAACCGCAAGCCGGACCGCCGCATAACCACTTGATGGTGCCTCCGATGAGGAAATCGACGTCCCATTCACTCGCTTTCAATTCGACGGCTCCGGCAGACTGATAGACATCCAGCAATACACGCGCTCCGTAGCGATGAGCTTTTGCGACGATTGGTTCGACCGCCAATTTGTACGAGCTGCGAAAGGAAACGTGCGACAGTGCGACCAGCGCAGTCGTCTCGTCGATGGCGTCGACTATTTCTTCAGTCTCGACCGTGATCCCGTCATCCGAATGGACCACTTGAATCGTCGCGCCAACTCTCTGCTGTGCGTCCCAAACATATTGCATCGAAGGAAAATCCAGCGCGGTGGTGACGATCTTATTTTTTTCGCCGGCATTAAATTCAAAACAAGAAGCGACACTGGCCAGAGCGATCGAGGCATTTGGTTGAATTTGAACTGAGCCACTCGCGCCGCCGATAAGTTTGGCGATCCGATCGCCGACTGCAGAGGACATCTCCCACCAGCTGGTGGCCCAGGCGTCTTCGCTGGTGTGATGCTCCCACGCTTCGTAGTAAGCAACCATCGATTCGCGCGCCGACCGGGGCACGGGGCCCAAACTATGACTCAGCAGATGAATGCCCGAAGCGAGCGTCGGAAACTCTTCGCGCCGGCGATTGATTTCAGTTTCAGGTTTCACGATCGAGTACCAATAAGTAGCGGAGGCGGTCTGATTGCAGCGCAACGGTCACGGTGCGCAACCTTACCGAAGCGTTCGATTGCAAGCGCGGACGCTTGCGCTCCAGTCCCGGTCGCAGCAGTGCCGAGAATGGCCCTCATGCCTTGATCTGACTTAGCATCTTTTCCAGCCCGATTGGATCGTTGCGTACTCCCGCGAGAACTCGCCCCGCTTCTTCACCAATCGGCGGATCAATCGATTCTTCTCGAATATGCCGGAGAATCTCGCTCGCGACGAAGTGAGTTGTCATCTTAGGCACGTCGGCTCCTTTGCTCATATCCGTATCGATGGTCGTCGGCATCACGGTCATAACGTGAATGCCTTTTTCCGCGAGGTAGGCGCGCAATGCCTGGCCCAATGAAAGTAGAGCGGCTTTGCTGGCGCAGTACGTCGCGACAATCGGCAGATTAATCATTGCGAAGGCGGTGGCCACATTCACGATCATGCCTTCGCCGCGCTCGAGCATGCCGGGAACCAGAACGCGTGTAAGGCGCAAGGCGCCGAAGTAGTTCACCTCCATCTCGCGCCGCGCATCGCTCAAATCTACCAATGTCGGATCCCCGTAACCGGCAACGCCTGCATTATTTACAAGGACGTCAACCGGTCCCAGTGACACAGTCCCCTCGACCTCGTCCTCGTTGGTTACATCAAGTTTGATTGGGTGAATAGATGCGCCGATTGTGCGCGCATCGTGTTGCAGTGCTTCGATGTCTTTATGCTGACGCGCTCCCGCGAAAACTTTTTTGGCGCCGGCTTTAGCGAAAGCAGAGACAAGCGTGCGGCCCAGTCCGCGGCTCGCGCCGCTAACCAGAATTGTTTTGCCGTTAATATCCATGATTCCTTTGCGGCTCTGCCGCCGCACACTGCGGAAAGGCCCGGCCTTTTCGGGGCGGCAATCTGAAATTAGAGGCTATGCCTCTGAGTGGGAGGCACAGCCTCACAAGACCTTGGGAGACTCGCCCCGGTAAGCCGGAAGGCTTACCGCAATGTGCTGCGGCAGAGCCGCACGTCCGTCAACCACACTTGATTCTGTAAAGTGCACAAGCACCAACCTTCGCTAAATCAAGTTGAGCTGGTTCGCTGCCGGCGCGCGAAAACATATAGCACTGTCGCTACGACGGACCATAACACTGCCAGCTCCAAGCTAGTCAGCGAGTGTTGCGCGATCCGCTCTTTCAGACTTTGAGTCATTAGCGTCTGAATATCCTGTATTACTTGCACCGCGATCAGCACGCCCATCGAAACAACCGAAACCAGCGCCGCAAAAATCATCAGCCCGCGCGGGAGCGTAAGACTTATCTCTCGATACAATTTCGGGTTCCAGCGCGGCAACATCAGGAACGCAACGCTATGCAGGCAGTAAAGCAGCACCAAAGCAAACACCGCAATGTTCAAAGCGAGTGACAGCTGCTTGCTGATAAGCAGCACCAGACAAGCGACTACATTCAATGTCAGTGAGACAATTGGCGTGGCCGTCCGCCGGCTCACAAACCCGAGCCAACGTGGCGCAAGACGATCTTCGACAAAAATCAGCGCGAGACGCGAAGGAACAATCAACGTTGGATTTAATGAAGTAGTGATTGCCATGATCGCGCCGAGGGTCACGATAACCGCCGCGCCCCACGGTAAATAGACCGAGGCCACCTCAGTCATGGGCGCGTTGCTCAGGCCGAGTCTCGCTCCCGGCAAAACCCCAAACGCCACGGCCGACATCGCAATAAAAATCAGCCCCGTCGCGCTAACTCCTTTTAAAAAGACCAAGGGCAAGCGGCGCGTGCTGTCTTTCGTCTCGCCTGCCGTCTGGGCCAGCGACTCAAAACCGGCGTAGGAAAAGAAAATCGGCGCGAGGCTCAACGCAAAGCCGCGCGCGCCGTGCGTAATGAACGGTTGATAGTTCGCCGGATGAATCGCAAACAAGCCGGGTATCACCAGCACAAAGATCGAAACAGCCAGCAGCGCGCACATGGCTACCTGGATTCTGCCAAACCAGCGCACGCCGATCACGTGAACGAGGTAAAAGAAAAGCAAACTGCCGGCAGCCAGCACCTGATGTGCCAAATCACCATTGAGACGGCGCCCGCTTAACTCGATAATGTAGTCGGCCAGTGCGCTCGCCAGATAAGCGCCCGCGCCGATATAGGCGATGATCTTCAGCCAGGCGCCGACATAAGCGATCGCGTATCCATCAAAGGTGCGCGACATGTGCAGGTATTCCCCGCCCGGCTCTTTTCCCAGTGAAGTTGAGATGAACGCCGCGTATGGAATCGAGGTAGCGAGGATCGCCGGCATCAGCACCGCATAACCAAGAATCACGCTCGGGCCGGTCAGTGACCACGCCTGGCTCGTCACTTTGAAAATTCCGGCGCCGATCAGAATGCCGATCAAGGCCGCGTACGATTCAACCGTGCCGAGATCGCGGCGCAGACGAGAGACGATTGCCGGTTGTTGGGTTTGTGATTCCATTATTGGGTCAACGTCGTTTCAGTGGCGTTTATTGTCTGACGGCTGTTAGTTTCAACATCTTTGTAGAAACCGGACCACAATGTTCATAAGGCGCGTAGGGCCGAAATAAGCGGCCGATTAGATCGTTTTGAAAATGTACCGTGCATCATAGGGCACATCAAACTTGTCGAGTAGCTTTAGGTATTCATCACGAAACGTAGATTTCTGGTGATGTTTCTGTTGGTTCTGAACCTAGCCGGCCACCACGCTCAACTGCGACCGAGAATACGAGAAAGCCCCAAAGCCGCCTCTCGGCCATTTAGGCCGAGCGGGAACCCTGACGTTTCAGAAGCCCAACCGTGAGGGAGGGCAATTTACAAAACACGCCCTCCCGAACGGTCGGGCTTCTGACACAGATGGCTTACCGATTCATTAATTCGTTGGCCGCCAATTTCGGATCTAAAACCTTCTCGGCAGTCTCAACCCCGGCAACCGGTAAACTCGCGGCGCTTATCAATCCAAGCTGGACCAGCACTGACGCCTGGTCCCAATAGATGTGTTCATGCGCCAGTTTACCATCGCGAAAATGTACGACCACGATCAGGGGAATCTTGACGTGCTTGTTTGTCGGCTCAAGGCCGGGGAGCATCCAGTCCATCTTAATCGTGTGGGTAAACTCGAAAACCATTTCGTCGACGACTCGATCGGTTCCTATCGTGCGCGACACCGGTCTCATCGAAGTGTCCGGCGGCATCTGGGGAATGAATCTTTTTGAGTAGAACTCGCGCAATTGCTCCAGACCCACGCCGCCGGTCATCACGGGAACGTGATTGACGTAAGCATCGTCGACCATCGTTTTCAGCGTATCCTCCGTGTGGCGGGTAGCAAATTCGTATTTGACGTGCTCGTCCCAACGGTCGGAAAGCGATTTCTGCGCGTTCGCAAAACCTTCCCCGGCAAGATGGCGCATAAAAAATTCCAGGGATCGCAGGTTTGCGAGCTCCGCGGAGGGCGCATCGTAATGCTCGCCACCGGAACGTCCGAACGCGTGATCCTGCTGTGGATACTCATGAATCGTAGCCAGCGAATTCGAATCCAGCGCGGCGTGAATCTGTTGCTGAGCAGCAGGTGGGCAGTATTTATCTTTGCCGGCGATATGCAGCATCAGCGGTGACGAAAGCCCCGTCGCTTCATTCAAGCTTTTCTCAATGCCGACGCCGTAATACCCGACCGCACAATCCGGTTTGAAGCGTACGGCGAGCAGCCATGCCAGATTTCCGCCCAAACAAAAACCAACCGCGCCTGCCCGGCCGTTGTTAGCTGGATGGTCACGCAGGAATTCCATCGCCGCGGCAGAGTCTTCGATCGCTTTCGCTTCATCGAGGCCCTGATACAACTCGAACGCTTTCTCCCAGTCGGATTCCTTTTGATCGGTCAATTGAATTCCTGGCTCTTGACGCCAAAACAGGTCGGGGCAGATCGCCACGAATCCATGCGCGGCATACCAATCGCACACGTCGCGCATAAATTGATTGACGCCAAAAATCTCCTGCAACACAACGATGCCTGGGCCAAAGCCGTTGGCGGGTAACGCCAGGTACGCTTCGAACTCTCCGCCGTCAAATGATTTAATTGTGACCATCTGGATTGCTCCTCTGCGCGAAGCTTTATACGCGAAGAAGGCAGAGTTTGGCGAGTCCGGGAAAGCGACCGCGCGTGGTCCATGAGTGAAGGCGGTGCGGAGTCTAGTTGCGGAAGTAAGGTAAGTACAGTCCCAGCAACGCACAAAGTCACCGGGAAAGAATTAAGCGAATATCGGTGTCTCTGCGCGTCTCTTCATTGTGTCCTTCGAGTCGATCACTTAGCGAAAGGCCCGCAACCACTCTCTACCCGCCGGGCACAGATCCACAAAGTTGCACATGCGACAGTGCGTCGCCGGTAAAGGCGGAAACTGGTCGGCATCAAGCGTCCCATCCAACACGGTGATCGTATTCATCGCATCGTCTATAGCATTCGCGCAGGTTGCGTGATCGAGTAATGGCGCGGCCACGGCAACCTCAACATTCGGGTCGATGAAATGAAGTGTCGCGCGCAACGTTCGCAAAGTGACCTCGGCGGGAAGCAATTCCCTCAGCGCCAGCGCGTAGGCTTGCATCTGCAATTGATAATCGTCCGCCGCTGTTTTGATCTGTCCTTCCAGGGAAGCGTCCGGCTCTTCCAACACATCCATGGCAGGGTTACCAACCGCGGATTCCGCCCTGGCAGTTTCAAAATCAAATATTCCCTGTGCGCCCTGGGAGCTCGAAAAAGCAGCCGGACGGGCAACCGCGGGTACATTTTTTGCGGAATTGGCCGCGTGCTCTTCCTCGCCCGCGCGTTTCGACGGCCGGCGAAAACGATTTGTTTTGAAGTCGACGATTTCGATATCAACCCCATCGTCCTTCTCAGCAGGTCTCATAAGCAATTTATCGATCGTCCCGGTGAGAAGTCCTAATGGCCGGCGCAAACGAAAGCGCAACTCGCTCCAAAGACCCGGCCCGGAGGGTTGCGCCTGTGGGATTTGGAATTTGGAATCCACATTGGCGTGGGCGGCAACGACGCGGCGCAACACATCACTACGAAGGTAGTTTTCTGCCAAAGGCAGGAGCGCGCGCACGGCTTCTGCGGGTTGAATATCGAAGGCGCGCCTGACCAGCTCAGCTTGTCGCTGCGACAACACCTCATTGAAACTGGTGCTTAATCGCGTCTGAACATCTTCTCCCGGGCGATACGTCTCGCAAAAGCGATGGATCACCGCGCCTTTCACGGTTGCGGTCAGATTCGCGGGCGGCTCCGGCGCCTCGGCGTCGTTCCACACAGAGCGCTCTTCCATCCCCGGCGTGCGCAGCATGCGATCAAAATAGTACTGGCGGGCGCAACGCTGAAAATTGATCAGCTGGGTTACCGTGAAACGCCGCAGCGCCTGGCCACGCGGTGCGGCGATCCGCTGCAGCAGGGGAAATGTCTCTGCGAAAGGACGTGACGGATCAACTGTTTTTTCTTCAAGGGTTGTGCTTGCCGGTGCGGTTTCAATTTGCGCGGTTTGAGCGTCACGATTGATAGTGATTTGAATCTGGGCCTGGTCGCTAATTTCCATTACACCACTCTGGGCGTGTTGGTCCAAATCGAGGGCTCGCCAAATCCAGGCAATCCAGAGTCGCTCGCTCTTGCTCAAATTCTCCAGACTCTTGCGACCAACGGCGCCCGAAAAAATTAATCGATCTTCGGCTCGCGTTGCGGCCACGTACAACAGGCGCATATTTTCAAAGTCTTCACGCCAGCGATTGCGCTGGCTCAATTCGTTGAAGAGGGCGCCGCGCACTGAACGTCCGCGGCCGTCGGGAACCCGGACGGTCACGCCCTTATGCCGATCAAGAATGAAAGCGGTTTCGTGACGATTCTGCTCGCGATGCAGGTCGGCGATGATCACGACCGGAAATTCCAGCCCTTTCGCCTGATGGATGGTCATCAGGCGGACCGCGTTTGCCGACTCGTCCATCTGGCCTTCGCCTTCGCGGCCGCCAATCGCTTCAAACTCTTCTACATAATGAACAAAGTCGCGGATCAAATGACCCGATCTCTCGAATTGTTCCGCAAGACGAAAAAGTTTTTCGACGTTTGCGACCCGCTGCGCGCCATCAAAATTCGCCGCGATTACAGTCAGGAACTCGGATGAAGAAACTGCGTAACGCAGCAGATCGGCAATGCTATGTCGGTTCCGCCGCGCAATCATTGCGTCTATCCAGTGCGCGATGCGATCCAGCGTCAACTGCTCCTCTGTATCAATGAATCTGATTTCGCGGTGATGGCGCAAAGCCCGCAGCAAATTGCGACGATGCATCCGCGCCGCCTCAACCTCCTCGTCAACCCGCGGGGCACAGCGCAAAGCCAGCAACGCGTTGTCAGAAATACCGCCCAGCGGCGATCGCAAAATCGCCGCGAGGGCCAACTCATCCGTGGTGTTGTCCAGAAAACGAAGCAGCTGAATCAGGTCGGTTATCTCTTCACGTTGATAAAAGCCCTTCCCCTGAACCGTCAGGTAAGGAATGCCGGCGCGCCGCAAAGCGCTTTCGTAGGTCCATACGCCGGTAAAGGCGCGCAGCAAAATCGCAATATCTTTGTATTTAAAAGGGCCCAGACTTGCGCGTGTGGCGTCGTTGCCGTCACACAGACTCAAATCTCGGCCAGTTACCATCGCGCTGATTCGTGCGGCAACCTGCTCAGCGTCGCGCTCCTGCGCGGCCAGGCTGCTGGACCGATATTTTCCGGAAGCGTTTGAGTCTTCGTCTTCAGATACTGCGCTCAGAAGAAATTCAACCTGCGGTGGATCGTGTACGAGGTCGCGGACGGCAATGCTGGGCTCGTGCGCGACGTATCCTAATTCGTTCAGCTCGTCCGCGGGCCCGTCTGGTCCCGATTTGAAAATCTTCGCGAACAGAAAATTCAGCGAATCGATCAGCGGTTTCTGGCTGCGAAAATTGAGTTGCAGAGGCTGCTCGGCGCCGCCCGCTTCCTTGATGGTGGCGGTCATTTCCGTGAACACATCAACGTCTGCGCCCCGGAAACCATAGATAGATTGCTTGCGATCACCCACAATAAAAAGATTTGGCCCGCGCGCCAGCGCCAGCTTCGTCAATAAGTCGCGCTGCAAACCATTGGTGTCCTGGAATTCGTCTACGAGAAAATATCTATATCGCTCAGAGACGCGCGTCAGTACTGAGCTCTGATCGAGCAATCGCAGGGTGCGCAATTGCAAATCGTCAAAATCAAGAACTGACAAGCGCTGCTTTTCATCATCAAGGCGCCGATCGATCACGCGCAGTAGTTTCAAGATTGCGCGTGAATAGCCTTTCGCCAGCAGATCGAAGCCGATAGCCGGCAGCCTGCCGCGCAAGCGGTTGTCGCTCTTTGATTCAGCGCCCCAAAGCAGCTCATCGATACTTTCAATGGACGGGTGGCGGCCCTTTGAAGGGCGCACCTCCCAGAAATCTTCGATAGACTGGGCGTATGCGCCGATCGTTTTTTCCGTTGGGGGCTGGGCCAAAATCGATCGCAACCTGGGCCATTCCTGGGCGGCCCTTGCGCGCTTCGCTTCAGCAGCCGGCGTCAATCGATCCGCTGACAGCAAGCGGGCGACGCTGGTATCCAGTTCTTTCAGCGTTCTGAAGTAATCGATTTCCGGCGCATGGTTCGCCACAGTGAGTTTTTCGATTTGATTCAGAGACAATCCTTCACCTCGATACTTGCGGTGAAGCTCAACCAGTGCGTTCACAAAGGCCGCCCGCCCGGTCCCCTGGGTGAACTGCAAAATTATCTCGTCGTCTTTATGAATTGCCTCAGCCAGCGCCTCTTCCACAACGGTTTCCAGCATCATCGCGGCCTGGTGCTCATCCAGCAAAACAAACTGCGGATCGAGATTGGCCTCGACCGGGAATTCGTGCAGCAGCCGTGAACACAGGCCGTGAATCGTAGTAATGACGGCGCCTTCCAGCGTGCGCTTGTGACGCAACCACATTTGCCGTTCCTGGTGCGACGATTCGCGCAGTAATCCGTCGATGCGGTCGCGCACGCGCTCGCGCATTTCGTTTGCGGCGCGATTCGTGAACGTGATCGCCACGATGTTTTCCACGGAAACCTTTTTCGCGCGCAGAATCTCGAGATAGCGTTCCACCAGCACGAACGTTTTTCCGGCGCCGGGGCCAGCTGTCACTGACAGGTGTCGATCCAGCGTATGGGCGGCGATCTTTTGTTCGGGTTTTAGTTCACGCGCCTGGGAGTTGTCGTGGGCCTTCATAAAACAGCGAGAGAGCGCGTCAGCGTGTTAATAAAATGGTGCACCCGGCACGACTCGAACGTGCGACCCCCTGATTCGTAGTCAGGTACTCTATCCAGCTGAGCTACGGGTGCGTGTTTGGTGAATTGCAGGGAAGTTTAAGATCTAAGGTTCGAACTTTCAAGTTCGCGTTCCAGAACCTTGAACGTTCGCGCGCCGGATCAAGAACCACTTGTGACGGCGACTTTGCGGGCACCTCAAAAGTCACGGCTTTCACTTAAACCGCTGGCTACCGCCCGCGGTTCTGTCATGATTCAACGAGCGTAGTATCCCGGTTTCGTGCTCGCGACCAGGTCACCGCGGCCAACCTCGACGCGAATCTCTCGCCATTTACCGTCGTGAGATGACGGGTTTGGCGGTTGGTAAACAACTGTATACAGAGTCCGTAAATCAGCAGCGACCTGCGCATACAATTTCGAGAGATCGTCGAGCCGGCGAATTTCATGCAACCGTCCACCAGTACGATTGGCGAGTAATTCCAGGCGAGCGCGCGCGGCGGTATACATCGCAGTGATCGCCGGATCAGGAAGCGGCAAACGTTTCGGATCGCCTGAGGGCAGCGCCAGCGGAAAGATGGTTACGCCCTGGCGATCGGCATCATTCAACACCGAAACGACCTGCGAGTTTGTATCGGCCTTAATCGCCGAACCAACATCAGCCGTTAACGCTTTGCCGACGATCGCACGATCCCCGTTGCGCGCTTGAGTATCCAGCCCGTCAGTAAGCACAACTATCGCTTTGCGGCGGCGGGGCGCTTCGCGCGCCAACTCTTTCACTGAAAGTCTCAGGGCGTCGTAGAGCGGTGTTTCGCCCTTGCCCGTTTCCAAGGTTATGCCGATCGTGTACGCGATCCGCCGGCGATCGGTCGAAAAAGGAAGCTGGAGCTTCGCGCCCTTGCCATTGAAATCGACGATAGCCACCCGGTCGTCCGGACGCAGCGCGTCCAGAAACCTCAAAGCCGCCTGATGTATTTGCTGTCGAAAGTTCACGGTTGACCCGGAAGTATCCAGCAGCATCACCAGACTGAACGGCGCGTCTGTTGGTTCGAAGTGCAGAATAGGCCGGCGTACCCCATCTTCGAAAACCACGAAGTCTTTCGCGGATAAATCTGTGATCGAATGTCCCTGCTTATCGACCACGCCGACGCTCAACTGGACCAGGGACGTGTCAGTGGTGACCACGTCGTCCTGCGCGCGCACGACGCCATTGAACGCCGTCAGCGCCAGCCCAAACATGAACATGGCCGAAAGGCGACGAGCGAGAGTTGAGGCAGACGAGCGAACAGAGAATCGGGCCATTTGATCTACCAAATTCAGATTGCTGGGGTTATGCGAGTATGCCTGTCCTATGGCGGCGTTTGCAACTCGCAAACCGGTAAACGTCTTGCAAATTACCTTAACCAATTTGCGCTGAGTGAATCTACGGGCAGTCCGTTCGATTGCTTGTGCCAGGGAATATAATTCGCGATTCCAGATTGGCGTCTCGCGATGCGCGCGGCAAATTTCTGCAGGGAATGTGGCGAAAGACTCGCGCGAAAAGGTTGGCGTTCGCGCCTCGGCAGCAGCCTGTGCGGTTACTGCGCGCAGCGACTGGGCACATTTGCTTCGTTCCGGTCGCTAATCGCGTTTGTGCTGTTCGCAATCGCAGCCTTCGCAATCGGAAGATACCTGCGACCGCCGCCGCCCCCGCTAATCATTCAACGCGCGGCAAATTCTCCGCTGTCGGATGCGCCGGTGGCATTAGAGCAGACGCGAAGATTACCAAAGGCAACTAACGCGTTAACTCCGGCAGCAAACTTTACAGTCTCGACAGATGACGCTGTTTTTATCTGCGGCGCGCGCACCAAGAAGGGCACACCTTGCCGGCGTCGGGTACACGCGGCCGGCGATAGATGTTTTCAACATAAGGGGATGCCGGCAATGCTGCCTCTGGAAAAGTTGACGATTAAGCCTTGACCGACGTAAATGGACATCGCGCCGTGTCATGCGTGCTGCCGAGGTATGTCCGGGCCTCCCATATCTCCGGGAAGAATTTTTTGTCGAGGGTCGTCTTTAAATAGCCGATTCCCTCTGAGCCGCCCGTGCCGCGCTTGCCGCCGACCATTCGCTCGACCATTTTGATGTGATGTGATCGCCAGAGCGAAAAATATTCGTCATGTTCAAGCAGCGCTTCCGAGAGGTGGTACTCCTTATAAAATTCTTCGTAGTGCGTCATGACCTCGACGACGGCGCGTTGTCGCTTACTGTAATTCGTGCGGCGTTCTTTTTCGTCGCGCGGAGAGTCGCTGGCGGGAGTATCGAACCCGCGGCGGCGGAGCATCGCAAAGAAGCTCTCGGAAAGCGATGGCGCGTTCATGCGCGCAGCCAGACGCGCGTGAGCAAAATCGTCAGCTCCGAACTCGCGCAAAATCGTCGCGTCCTTCAATCCGGAAGAAAACTCAATCTCGCGAAATTGCATTGATTGAAAACCGCTGGCTGGATTCAGCTCGTCTCTGAATGCCAGGAAGCGCAGCGGCGTCATTGTCTCAAGGATATGAATCTGCGCGATCAGCAGCTTCTCGATTTCCACGACGCGCCGCATAGCCTGGGCGGCTTCGGCAACCCGATCTTCTTTCATCAACGCGATCGCCGCGTCGATCTCATGCAGGATTTGTTTGAACCAGAGTTCATAGGCTTGATGGACAGTAATGAAAAGCAGTTCGTCGTGATGCGCCGGCGCAGACAGGCAGGTTTGTAATTCGATCAACTCCTGCACGCGCAGGTATTTGTTGTACGAGAGGGGCGCGCTTTGACCGGCATCTTTTGACATAAACAGTAGTTAGGCTCGAGGAAACTGCAACATTTCTCGCACGCGCCGTGCCTGGCCCAGGTGCCGCTCGCCGTGAAGAATTGTGATTACAAATGCGTCCGCGAGGCTGTAGCGTATCAGTGGTGTGACCGGCGAACGCAAACGTGTCTTATTGTAGTCGATGCTATTACATTGACGGACAAAATCGATGAACTTCGCCTGCGCGTTAAGAAACAGCTCCAGCGATTTGGTAATGCTGGATCCAGCGGCCGGGCGAAATAATTTTGGCGCAGGCACTTTTTTTTGACTGGCCGGGTCGACGTACTTGACGAGCCAGCCGCCCATGAGGCTTGGCTTGTAGACCGGCGCACTGCTTATTGCAGATTTTCCTCGCGCTCCTTCCAATGCGGTGATGAAGTAATTCTCGAATTGATTCGTCGCGAGCGAAAGATGTTCCAGGCACTGCGCGATGCTCCATTGCTCAGGTGCCGGCTTCCAATTCAGCTGGGCTTCTGTCAGATCAGCCGTAAGCCTTCGAGCGGTGTCACTGTTCTTCTGTGCTTCCGCGGCAATCGTTTGTAACAAGTCTGAGGAATTCAGAAATCGCTTCATAATATCTAGGTGCGGGCCTTTGGATGGGCCGCGCAAAAACTCCAGGGCTTAGAAGGCCGCGCCTACTTTCTCTGCTGTTGCAAACGCGCGCGTGTCGCGAATCGTTTTCATTTCCCCAACGATTAATTCCAACTCCTCGTCTTTGGTATAGAAGTGCGGCGAAATACGCACGCCCGCACCGGGACGATAATCGACAATAAAGTCACGGCGAATTAACTCTTTCGTGATCGCCGCGGCGTTGTCGTCCCAGATTGTTATCGTGCCGCCACGCTGAGCCGGCTCTTTCGGACTGGTAACGTTAAAGCCAGCGGCCTCGGCCAATCTGATCAGGTATTGAGTTTGACGAATGCTCTTTTCGCGAATCGCCTGAACACCAATCTGATTAATGATTTTGTAACCTGATTCCGCCGCGTATAAAGCAGGAATCGCGGGGGAGCCGTGGAGAAACCGCGTCACGTTGGGCGCGTAATGCATCTCAGTTTCAAAAGCGAACGGATGCTCGTGGGCCATCCATCCGGTCGTCTTTGGCTGCAGCGTATCAATCAGATCCGGTCGCACGTAAAGATATCCGGCACCCGGCCCGCCGCAAAGCCATTTGACCGAACCGCCCGTCGCAAAATTTACATTCAATTCTTTGACGCTGAAGGGCACCGTGCCCGCTGACTGGTAAGTATCGAGGACGACCATCGCGCCGACTTCATGCGCGCGTCCGGTGATCGCTTTCGCATCTTGCAGGAAGGCACTTTTAAACAGTACGTGCGAAATGGGAACCAGTAATGTTTCCTCGTCGATGGCCGCCAGCATTCGATCCAAAGGAACCGTGATACCGTCGTCCGACTTTACTGTTTCGATGCGCAGATTATGTGCGCGCGCGTGCGCGTCATAGACATACATCACCGAGGGGAAGTTCAACTCCTCGCAAACGATCTTCCTTCGCTTTGACTTCGCCGGGAGTGGCAATAGACATGAAAGGATCAGCGACTGGCAGATCGAGACGTTCTGATGCATCACTACCGTGTTCGCGTCGGCGCCAATAATGCGCGCTATTTCATTGCCAATCGTGACCGGCATGTCCCACCAGCCCTCGGCCCATGCGCGTACGCCCCGCGTTGCCCAAATATCTGCGTATTCATGCAATCGATCGAAAGTAGCGCGCGGCATGGCGCCGAGACTGTGCGAGATTAGATACACGGTCTGGTCGAGAATCGGGAATTCAGAACGCCATTTGAGAAGATTGTCCATCAAAGCATCACCCGTTTGACGGTCTAATTTATCACATCAGACGTTTGGACTTCCGCCTTTAGGGCGGCAATCCAATACGATGCGCCTGAAGGCGGTACGCTGAACGAGTACGCATGTTAAAGTCATCGCGCGATGTGGAAGTTCGCGACGCCAATCAAGCATCCAATTCCCGAAACGCGCTGGCCCACCGCGGCGGCAGCCGCGCAGTCGCTTCTTTTCCAACCAATCCAAGTCGGTCGTCTTTTGCTCGACAGTCGCACCTGGGTGCCGGCCATGGTCCCCTGGCGCGCCACTGAAGATGGATTTGTCACGCGGGACAACCTTGATTGGTATCGCCGATTTGCCAGCGGACGACCCGGCGCGCTGGTGGTTGAAGCGACGGGTATTCGCGATATTCCCAGCGGACCCCTGCTGCGCATCGGCCACGATCGGTTTCTCCCGGGCTTGAAAAAGTTGGTTGACACCGTGGGCGAAGCCAGCGAGTGTCAGACGAAACTCTTCATTCAGATCATCGATTTTCTCACCGTCAAGCGGCGCCCGGATAGGGCGAAATACTTTCAGCGGTTTCTTCAGATTACCGATGATCACCGGCGCGCCCTGTCCGCACTGACTAACGATCCGACCTGGAACGGCGCTGATGAAGAACGCGTTCGGGGCTGGCTCGCGCAAGCGTCGGAAGAGATCCTCGAAGCCGTGCTCGACACTCGCCAACTGGAAGCTTTGCGTTTTGGTTATCGCGAACGAGTAACGGACACTCATCTGCCGCAGATCGAGGAATTGCCGCGAGTACTGCCTGGAATTTTTGCTGATGCCGCAGCGCGCGCGCGCGCCGCGGGATTTGATGGCGTTGAACTGCATTACGCGCACGCCTACACGATGGCAGGGTTTCTCAGCGCCACAAACGATCGTGCTGACGGCTACGGTGGGACGCGCGAAAATCGCGCGTGTTTGCCACTGCAAGTCTACCGCGCTGTCCGCGAGAGAGTCGGAGAAGATTATGTCGTGGGCGTTCGCTTTCTGGCTGACGAAGTAATCGCGGGCGGCAGTCGCATCGACGATGCGGTTTATTTTGGGATGGAATTTGCCAAGGCAGGTTTCGATTATCTTTCCCTCTCGAAAGGCGGCAAGTTTGAAGATGCCGAGCAACCAAAGGTGGGCCAGGCGGTTTATCCTTACACTGGACAAAGCGGTTATGAATGCATGCCCACGACCCTGTCCGACGAGCGCGGGCCTTTTGGCCGGACGGTGCCGCTGGTTGCGCAAATAAAAAGTGCGGTAAACGCCGCCGGCTTCAAGAGGCCAATTGTCGCCACCGGGGGCATTACCACCTTCGAACAGGCGGAAGCGATCTTACAGAGGGGCGACGCCGACATCGCAGGCATGGCCCGCCAGGCGCTTGCCGACCCGGATTGGTTTCGCAAAGTCAGATCAGGGCACGGTCATGAAGTGCGGCGGTGCACTTACACAAATTATTGTGAGGCCCTTGATCAGGCGCACCGGCAGGTAACCTGCAAACTTTGGGATCGAAAGGAACTCGATGAGCCCGGAATCACTGTATCGCCGGACTCGCGCAGAAGATTGATAGCGCCGGGTTGGAAAGCGTGACTTTATTGTCCGCGCTGCCACGTCTAATATCATCTCGCACCGTCGCACAGGAGGTAACGCCGATGCCTGCCAAAGCAGATTTCACCGAAGTGTTCGAACAACTAAAGTCGATCTTCAAACCTTACGCGAAGAAGATGGATGTCGCTCATGACAGTGACCAGTGTTACCTGCTCAACACTCGTTACATCATGAAGAACAACCAGCCGCTTTGCTTCGGCGGCGTGCGGGTGGGCAAAAACTACGTGAGCTATTACCTTATGTCAGTGTATGCTTCGCGGGATCTCTTGAAGAATATTTCGCCAGAATTAAGAAAGCGCATGCAAGGGAAGTCATGTTTCAATTTTAAAGATGTGGACAAGAAGCTGTTTGCAGAATTGAAAGCGTTGACGAAAGATGGTGCGGCGAAATTCAGTGATCAGAAGTTTATTGAGCAGTTGCGACGCGCGCAGGGATAGGTAAGGTTGGTCGAAAAGCCTCAACCGCGGCGAGCTTGGCGATTAGCCCGCGCCATTGTTATGGCCCGGTACCGCTTGCAGATTGATCGGCAACTCAACAGTAAACAAACTTCCCCGCCCGGCGGTGCTGTCTACCCTAATCCTGCCGCCATGAGCTTCGGCGATCCAGTGCGCAATCGACAGTCCTAATCCAGCCCCGCCCGCCGAACGCAAACGGGCTTTATCGACCCGGTAGAAGCGATCGAAAACGTATCGCTGGTCATTTTTTGAGATACCAATCCCCGTATCGCGCACGGTAATCCGCGCGTCGCCGTTTTGAATTGCCAGATCGAGAGACACCTCACCGCCTTCAGGTGTGTACTTCACTGCATTATCAAGCAGGTTCAAAATCATTCTTTGCAACAACTCGTCGTCACCAATCAACGACAAGGGCTGGCTCGCGTTTACCGTCAGCTGCAAATGCTTTCGCGCTGCCAGGACCTGCGCCGCGCGGGCACATTCGCTGACAACCTCGTTGAGGCTGACACGTTCTTTCATGATCGCCGGCGCATCGAATGGCTGCTGCGCGAGCATAAAAAGGTCTTCGACGATACGCGAAAGACGCTGCGCTTCGTCTTCAATCAAAAGAAGCGACGCTTTGTATTCGTCAGTGCTGCGCGGCTGGGCCAGGGCAACCTCAGTCTCGCCTCGCAGCACCGCGAGCGGGGTGCGCAACTCGTGGGAAGCGTCGGCCACAAACCGCTGCTGTTGGCTGAAAGAATTCTCCAGGCGCGCCAGCAAATCGTTTATCGTCGTGGCCAGGCCGCCGAGCTCGTCGCGCTTATTCGTAACATCGAGCCGCGATGAGAGACTGTCCGCTGTGATACGGCGTGTTTGTTGGTCCATCAAACTAATCGGCGCCAGGCTCTTACGCGCAAGGGCGTAACCGCCCACGGACGCCAGCAGCAGAATCAGCGGCACCCCCGCGAAAAAGTCGCGCCGCAAACGACGCCGGCCTTCGTCGATGACGCTGAGCGGTTCCGCGACCGCCGCATAGCCAAGGTCTTTGTCCGGCGATAACGGCACAACCGCAATTCGGAGCCCGTTGACAACGCTGAAGCTTGCGGCTTGTGCGCGCGCGTCGCTCAAGGTTGGTTGTGGAATAGTCAAAACATGGCCGGCCAGATTGCCTGACCACGCAACCACTCCTCCGGCAGAGTCGGTGACTTCGACGTAGCGATTCGGGAAAATCATTTCCGCAAGCACAACTTCGTTGGCCTTCGCGACCGATTGCTCTTCTTCTAATTCCTGCATATAAGCGCTGGCCACTGTTTCCGCAGTTGATCGCAGAGACTCGGCTTGCCTCTCATAGAAGACATTGCTGGCGGCGTAATACACCAGCAACGCAAAGGCGATGAGCGAGACAGTCAGCACGGCGGCGTACCAAAGAGTGAGGCGAGTGCGAACGGAATTAAACATATAAGTGAGTTCAGAGTTCAAGCTTCAGCTGGTCACGGATTAAGCGACCGTAAGCGAAACTCTGAACATTTCTTGCTTTAGAAACGCCAGGCGAGGGCGACGCCATAATCGTGGGCGCGATGATTATACAAAGGCTCGATCGCCGGCAAGTGTTTGGATTGCGAGGAAAAATCTTCCTCCTCCTGATCATCACCTCGGGCACTTGAGGTCTTGCGATGATGCGCGTGATAGACGTAACGGCCGATGCCATAGCCCAGCGCGCTGCCAACCAGAATGTCCGAAAGATAATGATCGCGGCCGGTAAAACGAGAGACGCTGACCGCACTCGCAATCCCATACGCACCGATCTGCACTGCTGCGTGATTGTGATATTCGTTCGCGATGATCGTTGCCAGCGACCAGGCCTCGATGCTGTGCCCGGAGGGAAAAGAAGATCCCCCGTCAAAGAAATCGCTCCGGCTCCTGCCGCCGATCGGTCGCGTGCGCTGTGTGATCTCCTTCACGGCGGTGACTACGATCGCGCTGTCGATGAGGGCCTCGGCTCCGAGCAGACCGGTCTCGCGGGCACGGTCGTTGTGCC
Source organism: Pyrinomonadaceae bacterium (assembly GCA_046262835.1). Classification (GTDB taxonomy): domain Bacteria; phylum Acidobacteriota; class Blastocatellia; order Pyrinomonadales; family Pyrinomonadaceae; genus UBA11740. The sequence goes on along the minus strand of JBHELZ010000040.1, from coordinate 20,317 downwards.
CGGCCCGGCCGGCGAGATAAAAGGTTGCCGCCACCGCGCCGACAGCGTAAGCGGGACCGGCGTAGCTAATGATGCGGCTCGCGTTAAGTGGGCGGGGAGATTCGGCTATCTCATCTCCGGTTCGTTGATCGGTCGCGATCAGGGCGGCCGTTCCTAATCCCAAAGGCACGAGGTACCGCGCGTCGCGTCCGTGAATATGAAGCGGCGGCGTCCAAATCGCCTTTTGATCGCGCAAAATATTCTTAAAGAAATCCTTCTCAAGCGCCGGTGACGAGGTTGAGGGGACCGGACTTCGCGAAGGCGCGGCCGACGGAGTTTGAGGGCGCGCACCGCCGGGCGAAAAAATGACCGCAAGTATGATCATGCCGAAGTGGCAAATCGATATTCTGTTACTTCGCATATTACTCCTCCTGGCTGATGCTTAATTCGGTTTTACTTGCTAACGACCAGTACGACGAATGTCCCGGGTTTGATGGTGCGTTGCGGCCGCCCGCCGGCGGTTGCTGGCGGCGTCTCTGTGTACTCGGCCGCAGTCAAAAATACTTTTTTGGTCTTTGGGTCGAAGGCCATCGTCTTCGCACTCGGTTGAGTCTTCACAACCCCCGCGTCTTCATAATCATCAGCTGATTTTTCGTGGAAGATGTTCAGGACCCCTTCGCCGCACGAAAAGAAAGCCAGCTTAGCCTGGGTGTCAAAACCCGCATAATCCACGCCCCGGCCGATCGGAAAGCTATTAATGACTTTTCCCGACGTAGCATCCATCACCACCATCTTCGGCTCGTTGCGACAGCCAATGAACAATCGTTTGGTTTTCGCATCGTAGGCAAGGCCGGTCGGAGTTTTTGCTACTCCAATTGGAAACCGCTTTTTTACGTCCAATGATTTTGGATCGAAGACAATGACTTCGTTCGTGTCTTCGCCGTTGAGATAGATTACACCGTCCGCCACGATCGCTTGTTCGCCATCGGCTGCGACTTTTACGGTGCCCACCACCTGGCCAGTTTTTGCGTCAATGGCGGTGACGTCGTGCGAGCCATGATTGTTCGTGAAGACGCGCTTCGTGGCCGGGTCATAGTAGATGCCGTCTGGTCCTTTTCCGACGTCGATTTTCTTGATCAGTTGCAGCGTGGCAGAGTCGAACATCGAAACCTTGTTTTCCCGGCCGTTGCTGGTGAAGCCATGTTTGAACTCGGAAGCAATGGCGATTCCGTGTACTCCCGGTGTATCGCCGATCGTCCCGATTAGGTTACCGTTGTCGGCATCAACTACATTCACTTCGGTCCCGTGCGACAGATACAGGCGCCGCGCGCCGCTGTCGATGCTCAGATAATCGAATCCGCCGTTACCGGGGACGGGATAACGAGTTTCTACTTTGTATCCCACGCCGCCTTGCAGCGACGCCACGAGGAATGACACTGCCAGCAGTGCGCTGTTTACGCTAATCATTGGCTTCTCCCTTTCTGGTTTTTTGTGTCCTGCGGGAAAAGGGTTCCCTTATTCCGGCCGCTTGAGTCTCTCGCCCTGCGGCCCAACCTGAATTTCGGAGTGCTTCACGCCGCGCTTTACTACAGCCTCATAAGCGACCAGCTCGCCGTTTTTGGTTAATGACTCAACCCTTCCGATCTTCCCCGTGCCCGCGGCTCTCTTTAACCCGTTCTGGACCGGCGGCGAAAGGGAGTCCAGCGAAACTTCTTCTTCCACTTCAACGATGTTGCCCTTCCTGTCGATCAGGATGTCTTTGCCGTGACCATTGACGGTCAGGGACGCCTCGTAGAGCTTTTGGCCTTTCTCAACTTCCGTGGCAAATCCCTTAATCGTGGCGCCTTCGCTTTGTTCCGCCACGGTTTTCTCGACTGCCGGCGGCAGTTGTTTACGCGTGATTTTCTTTTCCTGGGCGATGGCCGTTGAGAAAAGCAAACCCAACACCAGTGCCGCACCCGAAAGCTTACTTAATAGATTCATATTGAATTCCTTTAATGAAATTGATTCCATCCGACTTACCGTACAGTCAGTATCCGTACTGACCTCCTTTTGAAGCTAATCTTGCCGGCGAGGTTTCCGCCAAAAAATTGCATAGACCGACGGCGTCACTATCAACGACAACAGCAACGCCATCGTTAAGCCACCAATCACCGCGATCGCCATTGGTTGAAGCAACTCGGACCCGGCTCCAAATGCCAATGCCAGGGGCAACATTCCAAGCATTGCCGCCAGTGAAGTCATCAGCACGGGCCTAAACCGCCGCCGCCCCGATCGCAACAGCGCTTCGCGTAACGGGTCGCCCGCGGCCAGATGATCTTCGACCGCGTCCAGCATCAGGATTCCGTTCTTGGCGACGATACCAACGATCATAATCATACCCATCAAGGAAACTACATTGAGTGTCATTCCGGTAATAAACAACGCCAGCAAGACGCCGGCGAGCGCCAGCACAGCGCCGGTTACTATGGCGATGGGATGCGCAAACGATCTGAATTCGATCAAGAGCGTTATGAAGACCAGCAACACAGCCAGGATTAAGGAAGTCATTAGTTCGCGGAAACTCGACTGTTGCTCCTGATAGAGCCCGCCGTATTCGATGGTCATACCCGGCGGGAGTTTCACGTCCTTCGTTAACTGAGTCTTAATTTGACTGATCGCCGTGCCCAGATCTTTTCCTTCCAGCCGGCCGGTAACGGCGACCATTTGTCTCAGATTCTCGCGCCCGATTTCTGTCTGTCCTTTTTCGTATTCCACATCTGAAACTTGATCGATGCGAAACAGTTGGCCTGAGGCGGAACGAACCTGCAGCGCCTTGACTCTGTCCAGCGAGGTGCGCACTTCGGCGGGAAAAACGACGCGCACTCGAATCAAGCGATCTTGTTGCAGAATCTGCGATGCTTCGCTGCCGGTCATTGCAGTCTCGGCCGTCCTGGCAATATCGTCCGCTGTCACGCCGAACCGGGACGCGCGTTGCGCATCGATTCTGAAGGTGATCGCCGGGCCACTGACGACCACGCCGTTCTTGGTGTCCACGACGCCGGATATTTTCTTGATTGCGGTTTCGACCTCGTCAGCTTTTGATCTCAGCGCGGCGGCGTCTTCACTGAAAATCTTTATCTCAATTGGTTCGGGCGCACCCTGCAGATCGCCGATAACGTCGGGAACAATGCCGACAAATTCGATCTCCAGCGCGGGTTCGGCTTCAGCGATTTGCTCCCTTAAATCCGAAATTACTTCGTCTGTATCGCGCTTGTGTCCTGGTCTGAGTTTCACCGCGAAATCGCCGCGATTCGGCTCTGTCACGAACAATCCCAGTTCGAGCCCGGTGCGCCGCGAGTAGCTCTCTATCTCGGGCGTTTTCATTAACTTTTCTTCAACATCACCAAGCATGCGATTTGTTTCCGCGAGCGATGCGCCCGGCGGCGCCCAGTAATCGAGGACGAATGCGCTCTCGTCAAACTCCGGCAGAAATTCCGAACCGAGCCCTTTATACAGAAAGTATGAACCAAGCAAAACGACAACGATGATTATGAGCACGATCCAGCGATTATCCAGAGCGTGCGATAAGACCCACTCGTATCTCTGCACGACCGCGCCGAGGATGCGGCCAGACTCGGCCTCCCCTTCCCGCTCATCCAGGCTCATCTCGCGTTCGAAATTGGCCTCAGGATCCTTCGCACCGTCAGTTCGCCTCCGTTTGGCCTTTACAAAACGTTCAGCCAGCACCGGCGTGAATGTCAGCGCCAGCACCAGTGACGTGAGTAAAGCTACTGACATCGTCAGGGCGAGCGAGCGAAAGAAGACACCGGTGACGCCAGTCAAGATCGTTAGCGGCAAAAAGACCACCACCGGCGTAATTGTCGACCCGATGATGGGGACGGTAATTTCAGAAACGGCGCTCTGGACTGCTTCGCGGCGTGATTGCCCGCGACTCATGTGCGTGTAGATGTTCTCGACTACGACAATCGCATCATCGATCACTAGTCCGATCGCTGCGGCCACCCCGCCCAGCGTCATCAGATCGAAACTCAGACGCGCCAGCCACATCGCTAAAAAGGTGACCAGTATCGTCACCGGGATCACCAGGATTGCGACGAAGGTGGTCCCCCAGTTGCGCAGGAACGCGTAAAGAATCACGACTGAAAGCAGTAGTCCGATCAGAATCGAGTCGCGCACCGAATTGATCGAGTCGCGCACCAGCAGAGATTGATCGTAGTAAGCCGCAACGCGCACGTCGCCCGGAATCTGGTTGCGCAGGGAGGCCAGCGTAGCGCGCACCTCATCGACCACTGCCACGGTGTTCGCGTCCGGTTGACGATTGATGTTGACGAGCGCTGCCGGGTGGCCGTCGGCGCTGACCATGGTGAACTGCGGCTCGACTCCACCGGCAACCGTCGCGACATCGGCGATCATGACCGGCGCGTTGTTTATTGTCGCCACTACAATATTGTTGAGCTCGTCAGGTTTTCTGGCCTGGCCGCTCACGAGGGCGAGTTCGAGCTGGTGATTCTCTTCAATCAGTCCCGGTGAGATGATGATATTCGAGGCCTTGATCGCATCGATCACCTGCTCAACCGAAACGTTGTGGGCCGTGAGGCGATCGGGATCGATCACCACGTGAAACTCGCGCGACCTCCCGCCGGCTACTCCGACAATCGCCACCCCAGGTAAGCGCGCAAGCTGCGGGCGGATAATATAGGTTGCAATGTCGCGCAGGCTCGCCTGATCCCGTTTGTCAGAGGTAAGGCTGTAACCGGTGACCGGAAAGACTGCGAAGGTCAATCGCTCAACATTACGAATTTGGGCGGCGGGGGGCAGCGTGGAAGAGAGTTGCGACAGACGCGCCTGTACCAGCTGCAGGACCTGAACGATATTGACGCTCCAATCGAAGTAGAGACTGATTTCCGACGAGCCGCGGGCGGTCTTCGACTTAATTCGCGCGATGCCGGGAACGCCGTTCATTGCTTCTTCGATTGGACGGGTGACGGAGACGAGCGTTTGTGAAGCGGGCGCTTCGCCGTTGTCGGCAATGATGACTATGCGGGGAAAATCAGTCTGCGGCAGAATCGCCACCGGAAGTCGCCAGGCTGCATACAGACCTGCCACGCAGAGCAGCGCGACGATAACGAGAATCGCGCGCGATTGATTTGAGACGATTTGAGCGAGCGACATTGGCTTGTCAGAAGGGCCTGCGGAAGCGGGCGTTTACAGCCAGGGCACGAGTTGACTGGGACTCAAGGATCTCCCACCCGTCGCCGCAGGCGGTACTAACTTCACTTCTCGTCTTTGGGCTTCTCGTCTTCGTCTTTCTTCTCTTCATCTCTGGCGATCTCCACCTTCGTGCCATCGGGCAAGGCGAAGTTCCCTTCGACCACCACGATATCTCCGGCCTGAAGACCTTCGACAATTTCAATCTTGTCGGGGCCGCGAATACCCACGGTGACTTTCTTTTCGCGCGCCACGTTTTGGGCATCGACAATCATGACTGTGCCTTCGTCGGCATTACTGGCATCCAGCGTGACGGCCGCGGCGGGCACCAGGATGGCATCGCTCTTTGAATTCGCAAATAAGGTCACTTGCGCTGCGCCGTTCGCGCGTAACTTTCCCGCCGCGTTGCCGAGCGTCACCCAAACCTCAACCGTGCGATTCGTCGGATCGCTCGAACGGCTCAGCAGCGTGATTTGTCCTTTCATTTCTTCAGCTGATGTGTCGGTCGGCAAGACGGTCGCCGGGTCACCGGTTTTCAATTGCGCCGCGACCGTGTCGGAGAACGGGGCCTTAACAATCACACTGCTGATATCGGCGATCGTCACCAGCTTGCCGCCCGCCGCGGCGAATTCGCCCTCGTATTGAAATTGATCCGTAACGACCCCGGTAATCGGCGAGCGTATCGTGGCGTAACCCAGTTGCGCATCGAGCGTAGCGAGATGCTGCTCCGCCGCGGCGGTCTTTGCCGCCGCCACCGTGCGATCATTTGGATTGAGGGATCGGGCGCGCAGGGTCACGGTTTGTTCCTGCAAGCGTAGTTCGTCTTCAGCGGTGGTCAGATCGAGTTGTGACGCTTCAAAGTCCTTTTTCGAAATGCCACCATTTTCGTAAAGCACTCGACGACGCTCGTATGTAGCGCGCGTGTTGTTAACCTTGGCCCGCGCATCCATCACCGCTTTTTGATCCTGGGCGTTCGTCTGGGGAATTGTTCCGGTGACAATACTGCGTTCTTCCGCGCGCGCCTGGTTTAGCGCAGCGACGGCTTCCGCGCGTTGCGCCTGAAGATCGCGCGACTCGAGCACGGCGATCACTTCGCCCGCGCGCACAACTTTATTTTTTAGCAGCGCCATCTTCTTGATCTGGGCGCTGATCTTTGCGCCCACGTCAGCTTTTTCGCGCGGCCAAATTGTGCCCACCGCGCCGACTTGAGCGGCAATGCTGCCTTGTTCGACTTTAGCGACCTTCACACTGACGATAGCGGTGACTTCAGCTTCGGGCGCGGCCTTTGATTTTCGCCAACGCCAGATAATTAGAATTGTCAGCGAGAAGACCACTAACGCGATGACCGCGCTAATCAGAACCGTATTTCGCCGGCGAACGCGCCGTTCGTGAATCCGAGTTGCTTGAATCGAAACCGCATCGATCTCCGCATTATCGGCGTTAATCTTGTCTGGGTTTTGGCTCATGATCCTTTTCGCGCAATTACCGTAACAGAAGGCCGACCGTAAGGGAGGCCTTCGCTACCGAACAGCAGTCCCAGCGGCTGGATATTTCAGCGCAACGCGCCACCGGCTTGCTTGCGTAAGTAAGCCGGTTCGTAACGAGCTTTTGCTTACGCGCGGGCTCCCGGCACTTATTGTCCGGTGGCCTGTTTCAAACGCGCCAGTGCAATTTGATAATCAAAGATTGCCTGGTACAACGCGGTTCGTTGGGCCACGAGCATCGCCTGCGCGTCGGTAACTTCTACGATTTGCGCTTCACCCGCGCGATAACGCGCGATTGACGCCGACAGATTATCCTGCGCTTTGGTTACGCCTTCGCGGGCCAGGGCGATCCGCGTCGCGGCATTAGCCGCCTGGGCCCGCGCCGCATAAAACAGTTGCATGAATCCTCTGACGGCAATGAAGCGTTCGTTCTCGGCGAGCTGAACGCGCAGGTTTGCTTGCCGCTCCCGCCCGCGGGCTGCGCCCCAATCAAAGATTGGAATGGTCAGGCTCACCGCCGCCGAGACGCCCGTGTGTTCCTTAAGACGTGAGCCTTTCAAGGAATCAGTATCAAAACCGCCGTTGATCGAATACGTTAGTGCGGGCAATCGATCGGCGCGGGCTATCTTGATCTCCTGGCGCGCAGCTCGCAGTTGCTGGTCCAACTGGGTGAATTCAGGTCGACGAGCAACATCATCGGCCTTGAATTGCTGATATTCAGAATCAGTGGGCAATGCGAGTGCTAAATCAGTCGTGCCGACAGGACGGGTGAAGTCATAACCGACGAGTATGCGCAACGATCCCCCGGCCACTTCTTCATTGACGCGCGCGCGTTCGAGCTCGTCGCGGCGCTGAATGGTTTGCAACTGGGCGCGCGCAAGGTCAACCGGTGCTACTTCTCCGCCGCTCAATAAGAGCGCAGTGATCCGTTCAAATTCTTCGGCCGCCGCCAGGTTCCCTTCCGCGGCGCGCCGCTGGGCAATCGCCAGCGCCAGACCGTAGTAATTTTCGATCACCGTCTGGGCCAACGCGCGTTTCGCGCCTTCAGTTCCTGCATGCGCGGCCGAGAGCAAGGCTCGATTCTTCGCCAGCGTGGCGCGCAACTTTCCCGCGACATCGAGATCGCCGGCAACATTCACCAGCGCTTCGTACTCGCTGATCGCGTTGTTCGCGATGAAGCTTGGCGCGCGCGCCTCACCGGCCGGCAGCCCCAACGCCGGCGAAGTATAGATGTAACTCAAAGGGGTACTGATTTTGGGCAAGAAGGCGGCCTGCGCCTGTCGCACCTCTTCCGCCGCGATGCGCTCGTTCAGGATCGCGCTTTGATAGGTCGATGCTTGCGCGTTCGCCAACCGCAGGGCTTCGTCGAGCGCCAGCGCATTGGCTTGCGAGTTTGATGAATTGATTGAAGTTTTTGAAGTAGGCGACGGTGCAGGATTCTGCGCGTGCAAAGAGGCGGCAATGCAAATCAGGAAGAGTGAGGCAACGGAAGGATTCGTTAGCCACCTGGCGGTAAAAGTTTTATAGCTTGCACAGCCACCCATGTTTTCAGCAGATGGACGCAGGCGTCAGAAGCCCGACCGTGAGGGAGGGCAGCGTCACAATCGAATCTACCCATAGTTGCCCTCGCTCACAGTCGGGCTTTTGACACATTCGGAGCACGCAAGTATACGCACCCGAACCTTAATGAAGGATTAATAAGTTATTGAGAATTAGTTACGGGACTCGAGGATGTAGCCTTCGCCCCGGCGCGTATGAAGGAGTTTCACGGCGTGCTCATCGTCGATCTTTTTTCGTAGCCGGTTCATGTACACCTCAATCGTGTTTGAAAAAGGATCGAATGAGTCGTCCCACACATGCGCGGCGATGTCCGTGCGCGAAACCAATTGACCAGCGCGGCGCGCCAGAAACTCCAGCAGCGCATACTCCTTCGCGGTCAATTCAATTTGACGTGTTGCGCGCGTTACCCGATGGCTGGCGGAATCAAGGACCAGATCATCAAGCTGAAACACCTCTGGGCGAAGCTGTGAATCGCGCCGCAGGAGCGCGCGAATGCGGGCCAGCAACTCGCGAAACGAAAATGGCTTGGTCAGATAATCGTCCGCGCCCGCGTCAAACCCGTTAATGCGATCGTCGACAGTCGCCCGCGCCGTCAGCATGAGCACCGGCGTCGAGTCGCCGACCGCGCGCAAGGTGCGACAAACTTCAAAGCCATCGCGCTTGGGCAGCAGGATATCGAGGACAATCAAGTCGTAGTCATTAATCGAGGCTTGATAAAGCGCTGCGTCGCCATCCTCAGCCACATCGACGGCGTACGAATTCTCGCGCAAACCTTTCGCGATCACGTTGGCCATGCGCGGCTCATCTTCGACGAGAAGAATTCGCATAAGATTGCCAGTCAGTACCACCCGGCCCATACCGTTTGCTGCGTCCGGGCCATTCGAAGCGTAGGCAAGCCAGGACGCGCTCCAGTGGATAAGCGCGGAGCAACTGCAAACTGCTACTTAATCCTGAGCCTGAACGGCATTAAATAGATGGATTCGCCCTTGGCGGCTCGATCCAGCAACTGCGCGTAGCGCAGACTCTCGCGCATATCTTCCGGCAAGGCTGAAAGAAGCGAAGCTTGCTGTTTTGCCCGGGTGTCTGCTTCATCGCCGTCGTCGCTTCCCGAACTCATCAGTTGTTCCAGAAACGTTGGCGGCTGCGGCAAGATCACACGTTGAATACTCCGGTCGGCAGGAATGTTTGCGAGTTGTTTGGCTACCTCGATTGCTTTATCAAGCCCGCCGTATTCGTCGACCAGCCCTTTTTCTTTGCCCTGACTGCCGGTCCATACGCGGCCCTGGCCGATCGAGTCGATGTAACCCTTATCTTTATTTCGTCCTTTGCCGACCTTGGTAATAAAGTCGTCGTACGTGTTACGAAGGAACTCCTGGAACTTGGCCCGCTCGCCGTCGTTGAACTTTTCACTCTCGCGGAACATGCCCGCGTTCTGGCCGCGCAGCACATATTCATTCGTTACGCCGATCCAGTCGTAGAAACCCTTGATGACCGGTTTGCCGCCGACGACTCCGATCGATCCGGTAATGGTGGATGGCTCAGCCACAATTTTGTTGGCGTTACATGCGATGTAATAACCGCCTGACGCGGCCACGTCGCCCATGGAAACGACGATTGGCTTTCTGGCTTTCGCCGCCTCCACGGCGCGCCAGATGATGTCCGAAGCGAGGCCCGATCCGCCGGGGCTGTCGATGCGCAACACAATTGCCTTGATGGCCTTGTCGTCGCGAGCCTGGTTAATCGTTCGTACCAGCGAATCCGATCCGATCGTCTCTTCGCCATTACCGCCAAATGAAGATTTGCCGGAAATAATGTCGCCGGCCGCGTAAACCACGGCGATCTTCTCGCCCTTGTTCAGTCCCAACGATTCCTGCGAGACTTGTTTGTAATCAGAGCCACGCGCGATGTGCAGCTCGTCGCTGTCTTTATAGCCCAGCCGCTTTTTCAATTCCTTCTCGACCTCGTCATGATAGAGCGCGCCGTCGATCAGGCCGGCATCTTTGGCCTGCGCCGCATTGTACGGAGCGTTGTCGATCAGGGTCTTGACTTCATCAACTGATTTCGAACGCGCCTTGGCGATCCCGTCAACGTAACGACCGAACAGATCGTCCAGCAGCGAATTGATATATTCGCGATGCGCGTCGGTCATCTCTTTCTGCGTAAACATATCGCCTGCGCTCTTGTATTTTCCAATCTGGTAAACGTCGGGATAGACACCGAGTTTATCAAGCGAGCCGCGGAAGAAGGTCACGTCCGCGGCCAAACCGATTGTGAATAGCTCGCCGGGCGGCGGCACGAAAATTTTGTCGCACGCCGTCGCGATGTAATAGTCCTTATTGAGCCCCGTCTCCATGTAGGCGTAGACCGGTTTGCCCGAGGAACGAAAGTCCGCAATCGCGCTGCGAATCTCTTCCGACTTGGCCCAACCCGCTTCGGACATATCGATATCCAGCATCACGGCAGTGATGCGCTTATCAACTTTGGCCTTGCGAAACTGAACCAGCAGGCTGCCGAGTGATTGCGGCTGCGCCGCGAAGATGCGCCGAAATGGATCGTCGGGCACATAATCAGGCAGCGCGCCTGAGATCTTCAGCGCCAGCACACTATTGTCCTGAATCGAAGGACGATTGCCGCGCAGGGCGGACACCAGGATCGCGATGCCCAGCACTACGATCATTACGAGTCCCAATACGACTGCGGAAATAATCAGAACAACCTTGCGCGTCTTTGACATTGCCATAGGCGATTTTCCTCAATGAGATTCTCGTGTCAGAAGCCCGACCGTCAGGAACAGCAGTTCCGCGATGGGCGGCCTCCCCGACGGTCGGGCTTGAGCTTCTGATACGTGGGGGATCGGCAAAAGGTTTAGAGCAGGGTCACTACTTCACGATCCAACCACCGCCCAGCACTTCTTCGCCGCGATAAAACACTGTTGCTTGTCCGGGCGCAATCGCGCGTTGCGGTTCATTGAACACTACGTCAGCGCGATTATTATTACGAGGAGTGATTGTCGCGGGCGCCGCGCTGTGACGATAGCGCACCCTCACTTCCGCGCGGACCGGTTCGGTAGGGTTATCGAAAGTAACCCAATTAACCTCGGCGGCCGTAAATGCTCTCGAAAGTAGATCGTCATCATAACCCACGACCACCCGGCCCCGATCCGCATCAATAGAAAGAACGTAGAGAGGCCGCGATTGAGCTATTCCAATTCCCCGACGCTGGCCGATCGTGTATCGATGAATGCCTGTATGCCTGCCCAGCACTTCTCCATTGGTGGAAACGATCTCGCCACCTGCCGGTACGCGATCAATTTGCTTTTCGGCCGTGAGATAACGATCGATAAAGCCGGCGTAATCGCCGTCCGGAACAAAGCAGATTTCCTGCGACTCTTTCTTTTCCGCGACCGCGAGTTGATTGTCGCGCGCCGCCTGGCGCGCATCATTCTTCGATAATTCTCCCAGTGGGAACAGCGCCCGAGAGAGTTGATCCTGCGTCAGTTCCCAAAGAAAATAGGATTGGTCCTTGTTTGGATCGCGGCCGCGCAAGAGGCGATGACGCTGAGTCTCTTCGTCGAACTCAACGCGCGCGTAATGACCAGTCGCAACTTTCTCGCAGCCAAGGCTCAGCGCCAACTTATCAAGCGAAGCAAACTTCAAACGGCTGTTGCACGCCACGCAGGGGATAGGCGTCTCGCCGTTTAAGTAACTGCTGATGAACGGCTGGACCACATCGCGCTCGAATTCCTTTTCCAGATTCAAAACGTAAAAAGGAAATCCTAACTCTTCAGCCACGCGACGCGCATCGTAAACATCATCAAGCGAACAACAACGCGAAGGCAGCGGTTCGCCGTTTTCATCCACACTGATACCGCGCCGCTGGTTCCACAACTGCATTGTAAAGCCGACCAGTTCGTGGCCCTGCTCTTTAAGGATCGCGGCGGCTGCGGATGAATCCACGCCCCCGGACATGGCTACGGCAATTTTCATAACTCAATCTTATTTTTGCGCCTCGGCGATGAAATAGACAACCTGGCGCTGGTCGTTGCCCTTTAAGCGGCGCGCCCAGGAACACTCGAAATGACTCCAATCCCCAGGCGCGATAGCGCCGGACTCGCGTAAGTGAAATCCGGCTGCTTCGTAATTGGGTGCGAGTACATTTTTAAGGTAATCAGGAGAAACCGAGGGCAAGCTCAAGCGTTTGAGTTCAGCACGATCGCGATCCGGATCGATGCCGATCACGACCTCTAAAAGGCATCCGGCGGTGCTGATTCGATGCAGGCCGCGCAACACGGCAGAATCGCCGATCAAGATCGCGCCCAGCAAACTGCCCCAGGGAAAATGTATGTGAATCTCGTCCGCAGTATCGTTGAGTTCGTCAGGAAGATCTTCAACCGCCGCCTGCACAAACATCACATTCGTCGCCCCGCCCTTCGCCGGACGGCGCGTCGCCTTCATCGAAACCTTTTCCAGCGGGTGTGCGTTCGCGTCGATCCCGACGTAAAACTTCGCTGGATTGCCCCGCGCGCTCTGGTACACAAAGCGACCGTCGCCGGTCCCGATATCCACAATCACGCCGCCGGCGGTAAGGCTCGATAAGTTTTCGAAACTCGCGTTCGTCGACTTATTAACTGGTGCTGCCACGAATTGTTTTCAGCATCTTTAATTCTCCTTCGCTACATCAGGCGAAATAGTGCTGTTTGTTCGGCTTTCCGGCTGAATGCTAAGATATGGACTCAATCATCAAGGATACCAGCCGGACTCGTGACCCTCAATTCATCGCTGATGGCACTAGAGAAAGGTAGCTATGCGCACACGATCATTTTTAATCCTCGCGATCATCGTAATGCTGTGGGCCACGGTTCCTGCCTCTGTCTCTGACGAAAAGCGAATTGAACTTAACGCACCGGCGGCGCCGTGGGTGCTTTCCTTTCCCGCCGCTAATTTCAAGATGGCTGAACGCAAAATCAGGCCGGACGGTGCGGCGTATTTCTATCTTACTGATGAAAACTCCGGCCTTAATGTGTCGATGTATATCGAACCAGTCAAAGACTGCAATAGCAGCAAAGCGTGTCGCGATATGATCTGGAAGGCCGGTAATCCGAATTGGGTGAATCCGCAGAATGTCGTTCAGGGTGAGATTCGCGATGTCAGTTACGTCGAGTTCATGGTGCCGGAATTTCAACGCCAACCGGTCAGACAAGAGAATATGTACGCAGAGTTTGTAGTCGACAGGTTCTGGGTGGATTTGCACATTTCAAAGGTGCTTTTTACGCCTGCCGACCATTCTTTGTTTGAGGAATTCGTCAAGTCAATCAAGTTCGAAAGTAAAAAGAGGCCAGTCTGACTTTCATTTATTGTCATGCCCGAACGAGCTATCGAAGAGTATAAAATCGCGGAAGAACCTTTTTACCTGCCCGTCGACAACGAGGTCGGTTTGTTTGAAGCCGCGCACGCCGCCCACCTGCCGGTAATCTTGAAGGGACCCACGGGCTGTGGCAAGACGCGCTTTGTTGAGCACATGGCCTGGCGATTAGAGCGGCCGCTAATCACAGTTGCGTGTCATGAGGATCTGTCATCGACGGATCTCGTCGGCCGCTTCCTGATCGAAGGCGAAGAGACTGTCTGGCACGATGGGCCATTGACCTCGGCGGTGCGTCATGGCGCGATTTGTTACCTGGACGAAGTTGTCGAAGCTCGTAAAGACACGGTGGTGATCATTCACCCGTTGACCGATCACCGTCGCCGCCTGCCGATCGAAAAAAGAGGGACGATATTAGAAGCACCGTCAGATTTCATGCTCGTCGTCTCGTACAATCCGGGTTATCAGTCGATCCTCAAAGACTTGAAACAATCGACGCGGCAACGCTTTGTGGCCATTGATTTTGATTATCCCCCGGCGGAACTCGAGGCGGCGATCGTCGCGCGTGAGGGCGGCGTCGACGAAGGCACGGCGCGCGACTTGGTTTTGATCGGCCAGAAGGTGCGCAACCTGCGCGGGCATGGATTGGAAGAAGGAGTTTCTACGAGGCTTTTGATCTACGCTGCTCAGCTAATCTCTCACGGCATTGCGCCGACGCGCGCCGCCGAAGTCGCGATGTGCTCGCCCATCACCGACGATCGCGATCTGCAGCGCAGCATTCGTGAAATCGTCACCACGGTAATTTAGATCGTGTCGGACGAACCCAGCCCAACCAGCGAACTTCGGGATGAGATCAGCGAGCGCCTTCGCTCGGTCAAGAATCCCACCGAGCGTCGCACGATTGCCGGCCTGCTGCGACAAATGGGCGGCCTGCCGCTCGAACACGCCCGGGCCGCGCTGGAAACCAGCGCCACGATCGCCACCATTTCGATCAGGGCAAGCATTGAGTTTCTGCGCGCAACACCGAATGTGGCGGCAGTCCTGGAACCAGCTGAACTGCGCGCATGGGGTGAATTAGGGCGGCGGCTCACGATGGCGGATGTCGAGAACGGCGTCAGCTTTTTCATCAGTGGAGTCGATGATTTTGACAAGGTACCGTCACTCGCTCGTCCGTTTGTCTTTCAGGTTTGCGCGCGGCAAATGATTTTGTCGGCGACTATCGCTGCTGAGACTTTCCGCGGCGCGCCCGCGCTGGCTGAGAAGGTCCCAAATCCCGAACTATTGCGATCGATCTACGAGGTCGCGGCTGTTATCTCCCGCCGATCGGCCAAGCACAGCGCGGAGTTTTTGAACGCGACCCCTGAGGTGGTCGCGGCTCTCCTTAAGCGATCTGACCCACCCTCGACCGCAGGCGGTGCTGGCCTCATCCCGCAGACGGCGGACAGTGGGGTGGTTGCAAACATCGATCTTGTAAGTAGCGCGATCGAACTTGTAAAGGCCTTCGCCGAACACGCCGGCGGGATTGCTGCCGATGCCTGGGCGTCGCTCCCCGGCGCGATTGATCGGTTGAGTGCGGAATTGTCGTTGCGGCTGATGAAACGCGCGATGAGTTTTCTCGAGCGTGGCGGCGCGGCGGCACTACATCTTCTGATTGCGGGCGGCGAGGTCCTGCGCCTGCTGCCTGACTGTTTTGACGACTGGATGGAATTGCTGTGGACTATCGCGCCGCATGGCAATGCCGCGCTGGTCGCTTTCATTCGTTCCAGCCCGTCTTTCTTTCAAACCATTGCCTTGACGAAAGCCCCTCCCGGCGCTGCCGTGCTGGCGCGGCGCGTCCTGACGCTCACGCGCGAAGTTGGCGGGGTCGACTCTGAAAGCGCGCTGGCCTGTCTCAGATCGAGCGCCAAAGCATTGCAAACCGTTTCAATCGATCAATTTGAAAGCTGGGCCCGGGCCGGTTTGATAGCCGGTGATACTCGGGCGCGGCGAAGTTATTACGCGCTCGAGACGCGCAGCAGCAACGAAGCATTGCGCGTGGGCCAAGCCGCCGTTTCGCTTGAATCAGTGCAAACGTTGCTGCGGCTTTACGTCGAAGGCCTCACCGGGCGGGCCGTCGAGATCGCGCCCATTGCGGCAGTGCCCGTAGAAACCCGCATCTCCGATGGCCGCACAATTCACCTGCCTTCGGTCGTCTCAGAGTTCGGTGATGAAGAACTGGATTTCCGGCTTTACAAAGTTTTGTCGGCGTACGCTGCGGGGCAGATCGAGTTTGGCACCTACGAGCGAGGCGGCGAAGATCTCCGAGCCGCGTATGCGTCGCTTTCTAAGTTGTACGATCCGGCGAGTCAGGACGCGCAAGACTCGTTCTCGATTGATCCGGCCATGCTCGCCAAAGCACAGGTCCACGGGAATCCGCAAAAACGCAAACCGCCGGAAAGCGATCTCGATTACCGCCAGGTCCTCAATCTATTTCCCATCCCGCCGCTGGCACGGCGGATCTTCGGGACTATCGAGAATGGCCGAATCGATCGAACTTTGCGGAAGAAGTACCGCGGCCTGACTCGCGACCTGACCTTAATCCGCCATCACCTGCGCAATCGGCGGCCGAAGATCGTCGATTTGCCGCCCGCCCTGGTGCCGTTCGAGTTGCTTTTTCAAGTTACCTTGCTGGGCGCGGCGCTGGATGACGCGCGTGAATTCTATGGCCAGGTAGTGTCAGAGTTGGAAACCATCGCTATCGACTATTTGCAGAAACCGCTCGCCACCGTAGCCGACAGCTTGATGGCGACGAGCCGCGTGTTCGCGTTGTTTCAATCGATCTCGATGGAGGAATCTGAACAGCAAGTCGAAGTCCCGGATCAACTGGATGAGGAAGATGAAAACACCGCCAGCGACCAGATGCTCAGCGAACGCGAAACGGATCGCCAGCCGCAACGCCGCGACGCGCGCGAACTCTTCAACGCGTGGAATTCCGAGAGCGAAGGCGAGTTCGATGAACTTGAAGGCAGCGAAGCCTGGGCCGATGGCGAGACGCCGGAACAAGACCTTGAAACCGGCGAAGTGGCATTCAATTATGACGAATGGGACCGCGAGTTGGTCGATCATCGTGTGTCCTGGTGTCGTGTGATTGAAAAGAAGGTCAAGCGGGGCAGCCGGGAGTTCGTCGACGACACCCGCGAACGTTACAAGGGCGTCGTCTCTTCGATTCGGCATCAGTTTCAGTTGATGAAACCTGAGGACCTCGCGCGGATCACCAATGAACTCGACGGCGAAGATTACGATCTGAACGCGGTCGTCGATTTCTTTATTGATCGCCGGGCCGATGGTCAGCAGTCAGAGCGGATTTATACCAAGCGTTTGCGTCGCCGGCGGGATGTTGCCGTTTCCTTCCTGCTCGATCAATCTTCTTCGACGGCGCGCACAATAGGGCGGCATCCGTTGCAACCCTATACGCACCCGGGTCGCCGGATCATCGAAATCGAAAAGGAAGGATTGGTATTGATGAGCGAAGCGCTGGAAGCCGTAGGCGACGCTTATTCAATCAACGGCTTCACTTCCGAAGGCCGTCGCAATGTTAAGTTTTATGTGCTGAAGGATTTTCAGGAGCATTATTCCGACGAGGTAATGCGGCGCATCGGCGGGATTACTTATCAGAACAACACTCGCCTGGGCGCGGCGATCCGGCACGCAACGGCGAAGCTCGAAAAGCAGGAGGCCCGCACGCGTCTGCTGATTGTTTTGTCCGACGGCCGCCCGTACGATCACGATTACGGCGACGCGCGATATGCGCGCGAAGACACGCGCGAAGCCCTGCGGCAGGCGAAGGTTGCCGGCATTACACCCTTCTGCATCACCATCGATCGCGAGTCGGAAAGTGAGTTGCGCGATCTCTACGGCGAGATCGGCTACACGATCATCGACGACGTAATGACTCTGCCGGAACGATTGCCGGGCATTTATCGCAGATTGACTACGTGATACAGATTGGAGCGCAACCGTCCCCGGTTGCTGGGTCGTATCCAATGCGATTAATTGCAAAGCGAGACGCTTGCGCTCCAGTCCTCCTACTTCGCCTTATACTGAAAACTGATCTTTGTCTCCTCATCAACTACCAACGGCCGCACAAAACGGTAGGACTTGCCGCTGCGCGGAACATCTACTCGCACGGGAAGAATCCCGGCGACGCGGCGCTGTAAATTGAAGACATTCACTGATGGCGCATTGAGCTGCGTCTGCTGGGCCTTCCGCGCTTGATCTTCGAGCCGTCGACTCTCGCGTCCCATGTCAGCAGCACTCCCGTCACCGTAACCGTCTCTGTGGCGGCAGCGACTTCGAGTGTCGTCCCCAGCCGAACGGACCGCGATCCGTTCACGGCGAATTCCTGCTGAAACGATTTGAAACCCTGGTTATCAATGCGTACCGTGGTTGCCCCGGGCTGCACGCCCGAAACCATCCAGTGACCCTCGCCGTCTGATTCCGCACTTTGGCTTGAGCCCGTTTGCTTGTTGACGACCGTGACCTTAGCGCCGGCCACTACCGCCCCACTGGGATCAACGACGATGCCGCCAATTGCCCAGGGGCTAACTTGTCGATCTCAACCCCCCCTTTCGGACCAGCCGACGGAATCCTTTTCATTGAACTCATCGACGCCGTCAACGACAAAATTTTGAGCGGCAGCCGGAAATAGTTCGGCCGACAGCGCGTTTCCGCCGAATTGTTTCACCTCCAGCTGATCCGGCAGCGACACTTCCCAAGTCAAGAGATTCACGGGAATATCGAGTTTGGGCAGGGTCATCTCGTATCCGCCGGTCCTGGCGAAGCGCGCTCCTGAATTCAGGTAAACAAACGATACGGTGTAGGCGCCGGAGGGAATGAATCCCGGCCGCAGCAACGGCACCCGGCTGCCGTCCGCTCCGGTCACCGGACTGACTCGTTGCCCCTCGACAACCGCGTGAGAGATCGCTGAATTGCTAATTGGAAGTTGTAAAATGTCGGTCCCGGCCACAGTGGAAACCTGGGCGACGATCCCGAGCGTCAATACTGAGCGGCCGGTTTTTGATAACAAGAGTTCCGCGGTAGCTGGTCCCTTGGCGGTCGCATGAGTTACCAGGCTAACTTCGCGGCCGTCGAGCTTCGCGTCGCGAACCATCAAACCCTCCGGCAGCGGCAGTCGCACCCAACCCTCTCTGATCACATCGACCGTGAGTCGCGCTTCGCCTGAGGCCAAATCGCCATCAACTTTCAATTTGTAATCAAGACGCGACAGGGTGGCTTCAACCGCCGGCGGCACCGGCTCGGCCTCAGCGGGAAACGCTGCGTGACGCAGAGCGGCATATTCACTTATCGGAAGCACGACCCAGCCCTCTGCGTTCGGCGCCGGCGTTTGGCCACATGCGAACGGGGCGGCAAAAGTTAGCGCACCCGCAATGCTTAGAGTTTGCAGCGAGACAATCAAGATTCGCTGGCATCTCGATCTCCACGAGGAAAGGGGCGGACGCGATATGCTGGTTTGAAGTGATGATGCGACATGGAGTTTCATAGACCGGGCCTCCCAAAATTCATGTTGTTTTTGAACGCTTGCCGCTAAGCCGGCTTGCGCTGCTTTTTTCAGTGAAGTGCGGCACACTTCCATCCACACGACCCATTCAAGGGCAAGCCGCGCAAATCACGAGTTAGAGATCAGTACCACCTGCGGTAGCAGGTTGGTCCGCTTTGTTTTTCTTAGTTTCAGGCGCTGGGTCCGTTGATAGGTAAAGCTGGGTGGACCGTGCGGGGGAGACCTCGCGAGAAATTCGCCTGGTCAGCCCATATGATGCCGCGAGTTCGGGTAAAGGTAGCTTGTGGCGAGAAAGATGTGATTACGAGGCGTCGACGCGACGGACACGAGCGGAGTTTTACCAAGAAGATGGCTGACGTTCTTATTCAACCCGGCCTCAGGAGTCTCTCGGGAAAAAAGCCGCGGAGCGGCGATAGATCTGTAGCCGACGGCGTAAGCTGTGGGTTGGCAGTCATGAGATTTATCGAGCCCGGTAGGGGCGTAACCAGGGCTTCCGCGATTGATGTTCCGCCCCGCTAGGGCTCCCCGTTCGAAGCCTCTTACTTACCCCCACGGCTTACGCCGTGGGCTACAGATCTTTCGTCGCTCTCGCGGCTCGGTTGCAGCATATTGGGACTTTGTTTAGAAAGATTTCGTGTAACGGCACTTTTTCCGACAGACTCCTAAAACCAGGTGTGAATGAGACCGGATTGACCAGAAAGAATTTGATGCCTTCTGTATCCGCGGCTTTTTAAGCAACTTATCGGACGTCTACGTTGAATGTACGTACGTTGTCTGTTCGCGATACAATTCTTATTCTTGAGGAGGAGATGTTATGTCGACAGAAGGCTCTCGAATTTTGAGTGAAGTTCTTGCGCTTCCGCTAGACGAGCGAGCCGAATTGGTGGATCGGATTCTCGACAGTCTCAGTGAAACACCGGATAAAGAAAGGCTGGAGAGATGGGCGACCGAGACGGAATCGCGCCTCGATGCAATTGATGGTGGAGAACTTGAAACAAAACCAGGAGAGGAAGTGCTCGCAGACCTGCGACAAAGGTATTCATGAACCTCGGGTTCTCAATTGTCGCCGAAGCGGAAATACAAGCCGCCGCCGATTATTACGAGAGCCAGGAGGCCGGGCTTGGTTTTCGGTTTGTCAAAGAACTGAACCACGTAATCAAACTAATCC
>JBHELZ010000039.1:0-39972 GCA_046262835.1 Pyrinomonadaceae bacterium | reverse complement strand
CGGCGGTGGCGGCCGGGGTCGCGACAAAGATCGCGGCGGCCGGGGTGGCGGCGGTGGTGGTGGTGGTCGGAATGACCGCGAACCTCGCTGGTAACCAGCGCAAGCTGTAGCTGAGTAAACCTGGCCCGATCGCAGGGCCGGACTCACAAATCAGAAGGCAAAGATGAATTGGGCGCGCTTGCGTCGGATTCAATCTTTGCCTTTTTGTTTTTTTGCGACTGGCGACAGCAAGCGAGGACGATTCCGCTCAAGTTGCATTCAGTCGCTGTTTGAAATCGCAAGCCAGGACGGTTGCGCTCCGGCAAATCACTTCCTAACCTCAGGCGTAAGCTTCATCGTCAGGCGGCGACCGTCGCGAATGACTTCGACTTCATACTCTTGTCCGGCTTTCATTTCACCCAACGCGTAAGTGTAATCGTAAACGTTCTTTACTTCGCGTCCCGCGAGCTTCACAACTTTATCACCCGCCTTCAGGCCGGCTTTTGCGGCAGGTGAATCATCCCGCACCCCGTCAAGTTTCAATCCATCGTTCGAGTCTGCGTAATTTGGGATCGTGCCAAGATAGACCCGAAACCCGGTCGAGCGCCCCTGCGAGTCGCTCTTGGCGACTGTGTACTTAGGCCGCTCGTCACTCTGGTCGAGGTCGCGCACGATGCGCTCAACAAACGAGACGATGCGCGCCTCGCCTTCATAGTTGATCTTGTCGGCCGTGTCGGACGGCTTGTGATAGTCGTTGTGCGTTCCGGTCCAGAAAAAGAGCACTGGAACCTGTTTCGCATAGAACGATGAGTGATCGCTGGGGCCAAAGCCGTCTTCATTGAGCGTGAGAGTAAAGGGCGTAGCGAGACTCAACTGCAATTTAGAGAGTTCCGCCGTGACGATCGGCCGTCCGTTAGCGCCTACTACGATCGGAAATGCCGTCGCAGATGCCTGACCGTTCAAATTTACCTGATAATTTGGCGACCCTGACCCGCTCAGATTGCCAGCCGCAGCGGTTCGCATCTTTTCCACGGTGTTTTGGCTTTGAATCATTGAACGCCAGTCTAATGCTGTTCCCACACCTCCGACGATCAACTTCGAGTCCTGTAAGCGCCCAATCATGTCCATATTGATCATCGCAACCGTTTTGGCCAGAGGCACGAGCGGATGATTCACGTAATAATCGGATCCGATCAGCCCTTCTTCTTCACCACTGAAAGCCAGAAAGACAATCGTGCGGCGAGGTTTTGGATTCTGAGTTGAGAGCATGCGCGCGATCTCAATCGAGCCGGCGACACCAGAAGCGTTATCGTCTGCGCCGTGATGAATTTCGCCTTCGCGCGGGTCAAGACTCCCGCTGCCTTCGCCGCCGCGCCCCAGATGATCGTAGTGCGCGCCAATCACAATCGCTTCCTCTTTCCACCTGGGATCGCTGCCGGGCAGGACGCCGACGACATTGAAGGAAGGCAATTCGCGGCGAATGACATCCACCGAGAGAGTCATTGACCGGCCGACCAGTGGTCGTCTTAGTTTTTCGTCGGTCGGATTTCTGCTGTCTGCTGCCTTTTCAAACTCTGACAACTGCTGCACCGAATTGAGAAGGGTAGTGGCTAATTGTCTTGAGATAACGATCACCGGGATGCCAGCCTCGCCTGCGTTGTCATAAGACAGCCGCGACAAGCGATCGTCGTTGAGCTTCGCTTTATTCGCTATGATCAAAAGCGCGCGTGCACCCGCGGCGCGAGCAGCGGCCGCTTTGAAACGGATTTGTCCCGCTTGCGCAAACTGGCCGTGCGGATTGTCGCCATCAGGCGAACCGGCGAACACAATCGCAATACGATCCCTGGCGTTGGAAACGGCGTAATCGTTGTACTTCAATTCGGAGGACGAAATGCCGTAACCCGCGAATATCACTTCGGCGTTTTTGATTGAGCCGTTGGTGGAAAACCCGAGCGGCATCCATTCTTCATTAACTTGATAGTCAATCGTCGAGTCGGGGGCCAGTCTTATCGACAAGAAGTTTGCTTTGCCGAGCACAACACTGGAAACATAAGGAAATGGCTGAAAGTACCGGGCGAGACTTTCAGCTTGCGAACGCGTGGTACCCGCCGTTTGGACGGCTGCGCGCAAACCAAGACGGCTGAATTCACCAGCGATGTAGTTCGCCGCTTCATTCGCGCCCTTCGTCCCTGTGCGCCGTCCCTCGAGCGTGTCTGACGCGAGATACGTAATGACTTGTCGAATGCGATCGACGCTGGGCGCGGTCGCGCTCGGTTGCTGCGCGAACGCAACAGCCAAAGGCAGCGCGAGCATGAGGGGGACGAAAAAGAATTTGCGACGCATATACACCTCTAAATCTTCTTACTTAGACAACACCGAAACTCGGGCGGGTCGCGCTTGCCTCTGCGAGTTGATCGCTGCGCCTTCGGCGCCTGATGTGCGGAAAGGCTGTGCTTTTCCGTCTTAATGCCCGCCGCTACCGCAGGCGGTTGTGACTTGGCGGGGCTTGCGCCTCGCCTTTGCGGGAAGAATGCCCGCGCTCCTGTCACTCAACCCAATCGGCAATAAAGATATTCGTTTCGCCCTGCTTCGCGCCGTGGCGATTGGAAGCAAAGACCAGCTTCTTGCCATCAGGCGAGAACATTGGAAAGCCATCGAACGTGTCGTTATATGTAATTCGCTCTAAACCTGTGCCGTCCGTCTTAATCACGTAAAGATCGAAATCACGACCCTTTGGATCAGCGACATTGGAAGAAAAGATTATGCGCTTGCCGTCGGGAAAGAAATACGGCGCAAAGCTCGCCTTGTTAAGGTTCGTGACCTGCCTCTTATTAGAACCGTTCGCGTTCATCACCCAGATATCCAACACTGTCGGTCGAATCAAATTCTGTTTCAGCAAGGCTACATAATTTGATTTTTCTTTTTCGGCTTGCGGATGATAGGCGCGATAGACGATCTGTTTCCCGTCATAGGACCAGAACGGACCCCCATCGTAACCAAGCTCGTTTGTCAGCCGCCTCACGTTCCTGCCGTCGGCATCCATCGTGTAGATGTCCAGATCACCATCGCGCTTTGAAGTGAACACCAGCTTGCCCTGGCGATTGATGGTCGTCTCGGCGTCATACCCCGGCGTGGTGGTAAGGCGCTTTAGCCCGGATCCGTCAGGATTGGCGGTGAAGATATCGAAGGTGTCATAGACGGCCCAGACATACCCCTGGGAAAAATCCGGCCGTGGCGGGCACTGCTTTCCGCCGAGGTGTGTAGATGAATAAAGAATGCGTTTGCCGTTTGGAAAAAAGTACGAGCAGGTCGTGCGGCCATCACCGCTTGAGATCATCCGCACGTCCGAGCCGTCGATATTCATCGTGTAAATCTGATCGCAGTCGCGGCCGTCGCGTGTCGATTGAAACGTGAGCTTTTTGCCGTCGGCAGAAAAGTAAGCTTCGGCGTTTTCGCCGCCAAAGGTAATTTGTTTGACGTTACGAAGGTGCTTTTCCTGGGGCAGCGCGAGGGCGGAAGTTTGAATCGAGACGTTCGCAGCGACGGGGCGATAGCCCGACCGTAAGGGAGGACTAATTAGCGAGAGCATTAGTAAGAGAAAACAGATTCTCATTCTTATACTTCGACGGAAGGCATCTCCGGAACCCTGCGTCGACGCATAGCCTTTGCCTCTCCTCTTCATTTCTGTCGCCCGCTTCGCGGGCTCTCGAATCTCTTTGGTTGCCTGACCCCGGGCTTTACGCCCCGGGGCTAAATGCTGTTGCCATCTTCGATGGCTGGTTGAATTGGACCGTCCACAAATCGATGAGTATGATTTTTAAATCGGCAATCGCAATCTCCTTACCCATTCTTCTGCTCGAATTCTTTCATAAATTGAACCAGCGCCTCGCACCCTGCGCGCGGGAACGCGTTATAGATCGAAGCGCGAATGCCCCCGACTGAGCGATGACCTTTCAGCCCGTCCATGCCCGCAGCGGAAGCTGCGCTGGCGAATTTCTTTTCCAGATCTTCTGAAGGCAGTCGGAAAGTCACGTTCATCATTGAGCGCGAATCAGCATCAGCATGGCCGCGATAAAAGTCAGTTGCATCGATCGCATCGTAAATTAGTTTCGCCTTCGCTTCGTTTTCCTGCTGCATGCCGGCCAATCCGCCTTTTTCTTTTAGCCACTTGCAGACGAGGTTCAGAATGTAAATTCCCCAGGTGTTCGGCGTGTTGTAGAGCGAGTCGTTTTTCACATGCGTGTTGTAATCGAGCATGCTTGCCACGCCTGCGCGAATGCGCGGCAAAAGGTCGTCGCGCATGACGACCACGGTTACCCCGCTCGGGCCCATATTTTTTTGCGCGCCGGCATAGATAATTCCGTATTTTTCAATTGGAATCGGTTTCGAAAGAATATTTGATGACATGTCAGCAACCAGCGGCAGATCGCCCACTTCAGGCTCGCGCTTGAACTCGACACCTTCGATCGTTTCGTTCGAGGTCATGTGCACGAAAGCAGCTCGGGGATTCAGTTGCAGCTCATCCTGGTTTGGCACGCGCGTGAAACCGCCATCAGCCATATTGGCGGCCATATCAACGGTGCCGAATTTCTGTGCTTCCTTTGCAGCCTTCCGGCCCCAACTGCCGGTGATAATGTAATCGGCTGATGAATCAAGCGAGAGAAAATTCATCGGCACCATCGCGAATTGCAGGCTTGCGCCGCCCTGAAGAAACAGGACGCTGTAATCTTTGGGAATGTTGAGCAGTTCGCGCAGCCCCGTTTCCGCTCCCTGAATGATTTCATCAAAAGTCTTCGAGCGGTGGCTGATCTCCATCACCGACATACCGACGCCGGGAAGCGACAACATGTCTCGTTGCGCTTCTTCCAAAACGGGCGCCGGAATCACCGCCGGACCGGCGCTAAAATTAAAAATTCGTTCAGTCATAAGATTGTTTGGGCTGCGCCGATGTCAGAAGCCCGAGCGTAAGCGAGGGCATCTTACGCGACGAGCCCTCCCTGACGGTCGGGCTTCTGACACGCGATGCGCTGCCGTCCAAATCTATCCTTTCTCAGAATGCGACCGCAGCACGGCCCCGGCTGTCCTCAAAACGAGCGATCGCGGCAGGATGCGTTCAGACTCAACCAGCAAAAGATTCAGCCAGCCCGAAACGACAGAACTCTTGCCGCGCTTCAGCGCGCGCAACGCAGTGTCGACGACCTGGTCCACCGTTTGGGACGTGCGCGCGGGCGGCCGCTGCATGCGCGACGCTTCAAAGAAGTTCGTGTCTGTAACTCCGGGGCAGAGGGCCATCACCGTAACTCCATGGGCGCGGTTCTCTTCCCACAACGCTTCGGAAAACGAAAGCACGAAAGCTTTGGTGGCCGCGTACGTCGCCATGAAGGGAACCCCCTGAAACGCGGCGGTCGAAGCGACGTTCATAATCGAACCGCGCTTGCGCTCGCGCATGGGCGGCAGAAAGCGATGGGTCAATTCAACCAGCGAACGGACATTCAACTCAATCATTTTCAATTCAAGTTCGAGGTCGAGGCTGGCGAAATCACCCATCGACCCAAAGCCGGCGTTGTTGATCAGGAGATCGATTTCGAGGTTACTCTTGACGGTTTCGGCAAGCAAACGAGCCGGCGCATCATGCTCGGACAAATCGATGGCCAGGTACTGGGCGCGAATATTCTGACTCCGACCAAGCTCGTTGCACAGGGCGATGAGCTTGTCTTCCGAACGCGCCACGAGCAAAAGATCGTGCCCCTCGATCGCGAGTTTACGCGCGAATGCTTCGCCAATTCCGGAAGACGCGCCGGTAATAAGGGTGGTGCTCATGGTCAATTGTAGTCGCGTCAGCGACGAACGAAAATAGCCCGGCCATTCCTCGTTGTGAAGACTGCTTAGCTAATTTCCAGGACATTTAGCTCAATTACGTCTTCGTTCCCGGCGCGTAACCGGTCCAAAGCGGCGATTGAAGGCGCTTTATCCAGATTGATCCGCGCCACCGCAGCCTCGGCGCCGGCAAAGACAATGTTCTCCATCTCTTGCACGTTGATATGTTCCGCCTTGATAGCCTCGAGCACCTGGGCCAAAACCCCGGGCCGATCGCGGTGCCGTACAACCAGGCGATGCGTTGCGGGGGTGCGCTGCGCCAGATTGACCACGTTCGGGACCTGCCCGGTCTCTTTAAAGGTGCGAACGATGCGAACCGTCTCGGCGGCGATTGCTTCCTGCGCCTGGTCGGTCGACGCGCCAATGTGATGTGTGCCGTAGACTCGCGTTTCGTTTGCGATCGGATCGTCAAAATCACCGGCGCCTGATGCTGGTTCCATCGCAAACACATCGAGACCCGCGCGCAGGCCTTTTGCGTGAATTGCGTCAATCAGTGCCTGCTGATCGAGGGTCTCGCCGCGCGAAGTGTTGATAAAGTAAGCGCCATCGCGCATCGCGGCAAAGAATTCGGCGCCAATCAGCATCCGCGTCTCGGGTTTGAGTGCCACATGAATGCTAACGATGTCGGCAGCGCGGGCGACCGCAAGCGGTGTTTCTTTTCTCTCCACGCCTAACTGCTCAGCCTTCTCAACGGTGAGACTGCGGCTCCAGGCAACCACCGGCATGCCGAAAGCTCTGGCCCGGGAAACCATCTCCTGTCCAATCTTGCCCACCCCAACCAATCCCATCGTCCGCCCAAACAATCCACGCGCTTTGGAAAACTCTTTTTTGTTCCATTCGCCGGCGCGTAAAGCGACGACGTTATCCGCAATCCGCCGGTCCAAAGCGAGGATCAGGGCGAAGGCCAGTTCAGCAACGGCGATCGAATTTTTGCCGGGGCAATTTGAAACATAGATTCCCCGCCGCGAAGCTGCCGCGACGTCGATTGTGTTGTATCCCGCCCCGGCCCGGACAATTAGTTTTAGCGGCCCCGCCGCCAGCATCGGTTCAGTGACCTTCGTGCCACGGACCACCAGTACATCCGGCTGCTCTTTTGCGATGGCTTCAATCAGCGCGTCGTCTTTCAAATCGGGTTGAAATGAAATTTCGCACCCGAGCGCCCGCAATCCCTCGCGCCCTGACTGTTCGAATTTGTCTGCGATAAGAATTTTCATACTTTTTGGAGTCGGGACCAGAACGGAAGCATCGCTTGCATCGTCGCACAAGGTGCAAGCGAAAAGCTTGCGCTCCAGTCACTCTTCCTGATCGAAGACACTAATTAACTCTTCCTGCGACGCCGTCGGAATTCGGAGCAGCGCTAAATTCTCTTCCACGTGCTCGACGCGACTCATACCGACCAGCGCAGTTGTAACTCCCGGCGCTGAGCGCACAAATTGAATACCTGTTTGCGCGTCCGTAGCCAGGGACCCCAGCGAGTCGCGGATCGCTTCCGGCAGTCCGCGCGCGGCCTGGCCCTGCAGCAATGATCCGCTGGCAATTACGTTTACGCCGAAAGCCTGCGCCGCCTCGACCACGCTGACATATTCGTCGCCCCGCTTCTGGTTCTGAAAGAAGAGCGCCTCGGGCATCCCCAGGTTCAAAGGCAGTTGGATGAACCGCAAATGATGCTGCTCGCCACCGAGGTCGCGGGCGATCTCAATCATTGTTTCCAAAGAATGGTACAGCTCCGCGTCAGGTTCTTCACGAAACCCATTCCAGGTCGCGACCCCGTAAGACTTGATTTTACCTTCGGTCACTGCGTGCTCGAGAAATTCAAACGCCGCGCGTATACGTCTCCAAAACTCATCTGCCGGAACTGCTGATAATTGCGACTCAGGGTTGTGCACATAGTAAACATCGACGCAATGAAGATTCATGTTGCGCAAAGACTGTTGTAGTTGATTTTCCAAATACCGCGGAGTCATGCAGTGCGATCCGCCGGCAATGTCCGACCAGGTCGCGATTCCGGGACGGACGAAAGTCTCTTCGACGTATCGCCGCACGTCACGCGGTGGGTTGCCGTCAAAAGGCAAATAGCCTCCCTTCGTGCAAATTACAATCTCTTCGCGGGCGAATCCTCGCCGTTTTAGCTCGCCAATTGCGACTCCGATTGATCGTTCGCTTCTTTGAAAACGATAATTGGCTGCCGTATCGATTACGTTCGCGCCGAGTTCAACTGCGCGGATAAGTGCCTGCGTATAGCGCCGATCAGTTTCTTGATCCGGTTGGCCGAGGTAAGTGCCAATGCCAATCGATGAGAGCCACAGATCTTGTGCCTGGCGAAAATAATTCTGTGCCGCGACGTCTTTAAAGCGTTCCCGATAGTGAGAAAGTCCTTCAGGCGTGGCGCAACCATTAACGGGCATTGCTCGCAATCTCCGAAACTATACTGATTATGAATTAGCGCGATGACTATACGCGTGGCCCGTCGCGCGCTGCAAGGAGTGTCTTTATTTGACTTTGCGCACCTTCGCGGCGGGAACGACCCTGCGTTGAATTACCACTTGATGGAACGGTTCACGCAAGGCGCAACCTCAAAACGAACCGCAAAGTAAGAGGCTATTCGCCTCAAGCGTCGCTTCAATCATCCCGGCACGATGTGCTAGCGTGTAATCAAAGACGTGACCCAGCCGGATTATGAACGCGAAATCGAAGTGGCGATAGAACTTGCGCGCACGGCGGGCGCGGTCCTGCTCCGCCATTACCACAGCCCCTTTCTCGTCGAACAAAAGGTCAACGCGTTGCAGGAAACAGAAGAAGTTACCGCCGCGGATCGCGAAGCGAACGAACTTATCGTCGGCCGCCTGAGAACTGAATTCCCAGATGACGGCATCCTGGCTGAGGAATCAACAGATACTGAACAGCGGCTCGAGAAACATCGCGTGTGGTTGATCGATCCAATGGATGGCACCAAGAATTTTATTCGACGCGATGGCGACTTCGCGGTTCAAATCGGTTTGGCGGTGGGCGGTGAGAGCGTGCTGGGCACGGTCTATCAACCCGTGCGCGACGTGCTTTATCGTGCCGTGCGCGGCGGCGGTTCATGGATGGAAGAAAGAAGTGGCGCCCCCAGGCGAATGTCAGTTTCGAGCCGCACCGCTGCGAATGAAATGGTGCTCGCTTCCAGCCGATCGCATCGCAGCCCCCGCTTGGAACGAGTTGTCGGCACGTTTGGTTTCAGGGATGAAGTGCGGCGCGGATCGGTCGGCGTTAAAATCGGATTGATTACAGAGCAGCAGGCCGACGTGTACCTGCATCTTTCGCCCAGCACAAAACAGTGGGACACGTGCGGGCCTGAGATCATTTTGCATGAAGCGGGCGGACGGTTGACCGACTTGTTTGGAAAGCCGCTGCGCTATAACGGCGCGCGGATCGACAACCGCAACGGCATCGTGGCGACCAACGGCGCCGCGCACAAAATAATCATCGAAAAGCTGGCGCCATTGCTGAGAGAGTTCGGCCGCGAACCCGTTTGATTTTGCAGTGCGGCGCCGAACGCTGCTCTCGATTCGCAGTTCCGCGTTTACGCGGGGTTGATATTTGCTGAGATTCCGCCTAAAGGCGGAAGTCCAAACAATTCAAAGCCCCGTCGAGCCGGTGCACTCCAAACTCAACTCAAAGCCTTCTTCAGCACGGCAATTTGTCCCGCATGATAGAGATCATGCTGAATCAGTCCGTGCAACGTTACGTAAAAGGTCGACATGCCTTCAAAAACTGGCACGTCCAAACTTGATTCAGGGGTACGCGCAATTGCCGCGACCAACGCCTGATGTCCGCGATTGAACGCTTCCTTGGCCTGCTCCCAGGCCGCTTCGCTGTTCTCTTCGGGCGGCGGCCAATCTTCCGGTGAAGAGATTTCAATCTGGGCGCGATCACCTGACAAGCGACGGCGGCCGACGTCTTCCCATACCGCGATGTGCCGCACGAGTTCCCAAATCGTGTGGGCGTTCGCGATCGGTCGCGCATTCGCTTGTTCAGCAGTGACACCGGCCAGCACTTCTCGCAGTGATGGTCCATGCCAGGCGTTAGCTTCGAAAGCTCGCTTTAGCTGATCCTGAATCCTGTCGATCTCAGTCATATGTTCTGTGCATTCCTTTGCCAAATCATACGCCGCGCGGTTAGTCTTACCAATCGAAAACAATCGAATAATCAGGAGAGAGCATGGCCACCATTCGTCCTTTTAACGCGTTGCGTCCCGCGGCGGAGCGGGCCGCAGAAGTTGCGGCTGTGCCCTACGACGTGGTGAACACCGAGGAAGCTCGAGCGCTGGCTTCCGGTAACCCCTTCAGCTTTTTGCATGTGTCCCGCCCCGAAATTGATTTGCCGGATGGCACTCCAATCTACAGCGATGAAGTGTACGCCCAGGCGGCGGAAAATTTTGACAGGCTGAGAAAAGAATGCCCATTACAAAGCGAAGAGACGCCCAGCCTTTATTTCTATCGATTGATCATGGGGAAGCACGAGCAGATTGGTGTTGTCGCCTGTTGCTCAGTGGATGAATACGACGCGTCGATCGTTCGCAAGCATGAGCGCACGCGCCGCGATAAAGAAGACGATCGCACGCGTCATATTTTGGTGCTGCGCGCCCAAACGGGGCCTGTTTTTCTAACTTATCGAGCACAAGAGAAAATCGACTTGCTGGTCACTGAGGCGCTGCGAAACAATCCGCCGCTTTATGACTTTGTCGCGAACGATCACATTCGTCATACGATCTGGCGGGTGCTAACCTACGATTCCCTGGTCACCGCCTTTGCCGACGTTCCCTATCTCTACATTGCGGACGGTCACCATCGGGCGGCGAGCGCCAGCCGGGCACGCACCGAATTGAAAGAGACAGGGTTTGGTTTTGTCGGAAACGAACAATACAACTTCTTTCAGGGCGTGCTGTTCCCGGATAACCAACTGCAAATTCTTCCGTACAATCGGATCGTGCGCGACCTCGACGGCATGTCGCAGGCAGAGTTTCTGGCCCGGGTCAAAGAAAGCTTCGTGATCTCTCAGGGCGCGTCACCCTCGCCGGCGCAGCGCGGCCAGTGGGGCATGTATCTCGATGGACGCTGGTATGGCCTGGAATTGCGCGATACTGCCGTGAAGCCCTCAGGTTTAGTTGAATCTCTGGACGTCAGTATTCTCCAGGATCGACTGCTCGATCCGATTCTTGGTATTAAGGACGTGCGCACCGATAAACGCATCGATTTCGTGGGCGGGATCCGCGGCGTAGGTGAATTAGAGCAATTAGTGAAAGAGGGAAAGGCCGCGGTTGCTTTTTCGCTCTACGCGACGACCATCGATGACCTGCTGAAAGTATCGGACGCCGGTGAGATCATGCCGCCTAAGTCAACGTGGTTCGAACCGAAGTTAAGGGACGGCTTGTTAAGTCACGAGATTTAGGCGTGGCGTTGTTTGTGTCAGAAGCCCGAACCGCCAGGGCGGGCCGCATGCAAACTGAGCTCTCTGACGGTCGTGCTTCTCACACCTCAGGCGAGCGCCGCAAAAACTTCATTCGATAACAGCGCTCCCCGGGTTGTGAGCCTTAACAATCGCTCGTCAATCTCGATCAAACCAGCGTCGCTCAATCGGTCCAGCTCGCCGTTGTATTCAGAGCGCATATCTTCTCCGAAACGCGCTTCATAATCTTTCAGGTCAATTCCACGTAGTAAACGCAGGCCGAGGAAAATCGACTCGGAACGAACATCCCGATCGCTCAGACTTGTGCGCTCAACAATCGGCGATTCGCCCTGCTCGATCAACTCAGAGTATTTTGCCGCATCGCGGTGGTTGGCCCAGCGTCGCCGCGCTCCGTCAAATGAGTGCGCCGAGCAGCCAAAGCCGTAATAGGTTTCGCCGCTCCAATATTTGGTGTTGTGCCGCGATTCGAACCCCGGCAAACAAAAGTTAGAAATCTCATAATGCTCGTAGCCCGCGGCGCCCACTTCTTCGATCATTGTGGTGTACATCTCACCGGCGAGATCGTCATCAGGTCTCGGCCGCATGCCGCGTTTGATTTGCTCGGCCAGGGGTGTCCCTTCATGAACATCGAGCAGATAGAGTGATAAATGATCAGGTCTCAGTTTTAAGGCTTTATGGAGATTCTGTTTCCAACCGTCGAGGGTTTGGGCGGGGAGTCCCGCTATCAGATCGAAATTGATGTTGGTAAATCCGGCGTCCCGCAGCTGTTCAAAGGTCGACGAGATGTCGGCCGCGCCGTGTGTTCGGCCTAACTGTTTCAACTCGTGATCGTCGAAACTCTGCGCCCCAAAACTTGCGCGATTGATGCCGAGCCGCAGCCATGCGCGCATCGCATCTCGTTTCGCGGCCGCAGTTGTGCGACCGTCGCCGGGATTTATCTCCAGCGTAACTTCTGCATCAGAGGCCACGTCGAATCGACTCTTAATGACCTGGGCAATGCTTTCGATTTGCGAGGCTGCCAGAAGCGAAGGAGTGCCGCCGCCAAAGTAGATGGTGTCAACTGGAGGTGGATCGTCGACTTCGTGCCAACCTGAAATCTCAGAGCATAGCGACGCGACATATCGCACGGCGATCGTGCTTTCGTACATTCCCGTCGCAAAGTCGCAGTACGAGCAGCGCGAACGGCAGAACGGAATGTGAACGTAGATCCCGGCGTTGGTCATCGAGTCTGTATTATAGATGACTGGGGCGTTGACGTCCCGGCTGCTTCCTCGCCTGAGAAGCTGCAAGTGGGGATGCTTGCGCTGCAGTCGGCGAATGCTAGAATGTTTTTCATTAAAAGATGTCCCGCGAACTCCGAGTCCTGACCAATAAGCCTCGCCAGCCAAAACCTGACTGGCTGCGCATTCGTCTCGGGGATCCGACAAATCAGAACCATTTGCTGAAGTTAATTGAAGGTTTGAAGCTGCACACCGTGTGTCAGGAAGCAAAGTGCCCGAACATCTTCGAGTGCTGGGCTAACCGGACTGCAACTTTTATGTTGGGGGGCGATATCTGTACGCGCCATTGCGGTTTTTGCGCCGTCGGTAAAGGCGAGCCCACAGCTTTAGATCCGGACGAGCCGCGTCACGTTGCCGAAGCGGTGCATCATCTGAATCTTGCGCACACAGTGATCACTTCCGTAAATCGTGATGACTTAGCGGACGGGGGGGCGGCGCACTGGGCCGATACGATTCGCGAAGTGCGCCGGCTGAACCCGGAATGCAAAGTCGAAGTCCTGATTCCAGATTTCAATGGCGACGAAGCGGCGTTGAATGCTGTGCTCGACGCGCGGCCCGACGTCCTGAACCACAACACCGAAACGATCGCCCGATTATATCGACGCGTGCGCCCCGATGCCGACTACCAACAGTCGATGACTTTGTTGCGGCGCGCCGCAGATCGCCGCGATCTCGAACAGCCACATCTGCTCACAAAGAGCGGCATCATGGTAGGCCTGGGAGAAACGTTCGATGAAGTTGTGGAACTGATGAAAGATCTTCGCGCCGTCTCATGCGACATCCTGACCATCGGTCAATACCTTCAACCGCACGCGCGACGTTTGCCGGTTGAACGCTATGTGACCCCCGAAGAATTCCGTACCTGGCGCGAAGTCGGACTGGCAATGGGATTTCAACACGTGCAATCCAGTCCGCTGACTCGCTCGTCATATCACGCCCGCGAACAAGCTAACGGTAATCATAACTAGGCAGCCTGTTTCGCTCCGTGCGTTAAAGATTGTTATCGCCATTGTTGTTCAGTCCGGATCGTTTGGTCGTGATGATAAAACATGAGACAGGCTTCAATCGTAAAGGTGATGGTTGGGAGTTTCTGACAGTCAGCGGCGATCTAACCAAAATCATTGAGCGCGAAAAGTCGGGTGGTTGTTTGCAGTGTCACGGGCCGGCATCACCCGTGCGCTAATCACGCCGCGACGGGCTTGACCTGCAAGTGTTCTAACAAAAATCTCCCGCGAACTGGACAATTGAAATCAAGTCGGTTTGTTGACGCAAATTAGCACCTGGATTCTTGCGCTTTTCCCCTATCGAACCACCAAAAGAACCTCGATTTTGGACATGAATACGGGCGTCCGCTAATATTAACGGCAGCTCGATATCAAAAAGTCATGTATGCAGGACAATTACGGGCAAGCGACTATAACCCGTAATTTCAGTAGCCTCGGCTTTACCCTTCGATAGTAAATTCATGTGTGGCATAACAGGCATTGTTCGCAGTGACGGCGCGCGGATCGACCCCGAATTGCTCGCCCGCATGAATGACGCTATACGTCATCGCGGTCCCGATGACGACGGCTTTTACCTGAATGATGGGGTGGGACTGGGGATGCGCCGTCTCTCGATTATCGATCTCAAAGGTGGTCATCAACCAATCCATAATTCCGATCGCACGGCATGGATTGTCTTTAACGGCGAGATTTACAACTATCGAGAGCTGCGAAAACAACTCGAGAATCGCGGGCATCAGTTCTACACCGACAGCGACACGGAAGCCATCGTTCACGCTTACGATGAATTCGGAACTGATTGTCCGAAATATTTGCGCGGAATGTTCGCGTTCGCAATCTGGGACGAGCGAGCCAGGTCGCTTTTTCTAGCCCGCGATCGAGTGGGGAAAAAACCACTGCTTTATGCTCAAAGCAAGGGCCAACTGGTCTTCGGATCAGAGTTCATGGCTTTGCTTCAGCACCCGGACGTTGGTCGCGACGTAAACTATGAAGCGATTCATCATTATCTCTCATTCATCTGTGTGCCCGCGCCGCTGACTGCTTATCAGGCAATTCGCAAACTCGAACCCGGTCATTCGTTGGTGTGGAAAAACGGCGAGATTAAGCTCGAGCGTTATTGGCAACTCGATTTTTCGCGCAAGATTGCGATCAGTGAAGAAGACGCCGGCGCGCGCGTTGTTGATTTGCTCCGCGATGCCGTGCGCGTGCGGTTGATGTCCGAAGTCCCCCTGGGGGCATTTCTTTCAGGCGGCATAGACTCGAGCGCGATTGTCGCGTTGATGGCCCAGGAGTCGGCTGAGAAAGTCAAGACATTTTCGATCGGGTTCGACGAGCAGGACTTCAGTGAGTTGCATCACGCGCGGCGCGTGGCTGAATACGTGGGCGCTGAGCATCACGAATTCATTGTGCGGCCGGATGCAATGGAAATCCTGCCCACGCTGGTCGAGCATTACGGCGAGCCCTTTGCAGATTCGTCCGCAATTCCAAGCTACTACGTTTCGCGCGAGACCCGTAAATATGTAACCGTCGCGCTTAACGGCGACGGCGGCGACGAATGCTTTGCCGGTTACGAGCGGTATGCGGCAATGAATCTCGCCCAACGTTATGCGAAACTGCTGCCTGCGGTTATTCGCAACGGTGTAATTCGAAACGTCGCGCGAGCATTGCCCGAGTTTCGCTCGCGCGCCAATCCGTTGCGCAAAGCTCAGCGCTTTATTGACGCCGCCTCAATGGGTCCGGTACAGCGCTATCTGCGTTGGGTGAGCGCGTTCGACGAAGCCGCGAAAGTGAATCTATATTCGGAAGACTTTCGCAGCCAGACTGCGCCTTTTTCGACTATTGCTTTCATCGAGCCGTGGTTTGCCAAGGCTAACGGGGCCGGAATCGTTGACGCTTCGCTGCTGACTGACACCATGACCTATCTGCCTAACGATCTCCTGGTTAAGATGGACATCGCGAGCATGTCCGTATCGCTCGAAGCACGGTCTCCCTTTCTCGATCATCGTCTGATGGAATTCGCAGCCAGCTTGCCGGAAGGCTTAAAGTTGCGCGGGATGACCACGAAATACCTGCTCAAGCGCGTGTTGAAGAAATTTGTTCCGGAAGAAAATCTGACGCGCGCCAAGATGGGTTTCGGCGTGCCCATCGGCCATTGGTTCCGGGGGACGATGCAGCCGTTTCTGCGCGAGACTCTGCTTTCAGATAAGGCGCTGGGCCGCGGTTTGTTCAATCGCGACCGAGTTAGACAATTGATCGATCAGCATGTCGCCAACAAGGTGAATCACGAGCATCGTTTGTGGTCCTTGCTGATGTTGGAATTGTGGTTTCAAAGGTTTATCGATTAAATGACCCGGTTAGGAGAGAGCAAGTGAAAGGTGTCGTACTCGCAGGTGGACTCGGATCGCGTCTAAAGCCGCTGACCGCGGTGACTAACAAACATCTCTTGCCGGTCTTCGATCAGCCGATGATCTATTATCCAATTCAAACGCTGGTCAATGCCGGAATCACCGACATCATGATCGTGACGGGTGGAAATTCGGCGGGAGACTTTCTGAAACTGCTCGGCAACGGCAAGGCGTTCGGTCTTAAGCATCTCAATTACTCCTATCAGGAACGCGAATGTGGGATCGCGGCGGCTTTGTCGCTGGTCGAGCATTTTGCAGCGGACGAACCCATCTGTTTCATTCTCGGCGATAACATCATCCAGGGAAATATTCTGAAAGCGGCAGACGGATATCGTGGACAAGGTGGGGGCGCGAAAATCCTGCTCAAGCGGGTCCCCGATCCGCAACGTTTCGGCGTCCCGAAACTTAACGGCAATCGCGTGTTGCAAATTGAAGAGAAGCCATCGCGACCTCAGTCTGAATACGCGGTGGTGGGAATCTACATGTACGACGCGGATGTTTTTGGCATCATCCGGACGCTTAAGCCGTCAAGGCGCGGCGAGCTGGAAATCACGGATGTGAACAACGCGTATATTGCTCGCGGCAATATGACGTGGGACGAACTGGAGGGGTGGTGGAGCGATGCAGGAACTTTTGAGAGTTTGCTGCATGCCTCGAACCTGGTCGCCAAAACCGGAGCTAACAATCAGGAAGTCACTCATGCAGCAGAAGCCGGCGCTAACTCGCAACATGTTTCGTGAGGGCCAAATCAACGACGTGGTCGTTCGCGATCTACGGAAGTTCAACGACAGTCGCGGCTGGTTGAGCGAGTTGTTTCGCCATGATGATCTGCAGCCGGAGTTTTATCCGGCAATGGCCTATAGCTCATCGACCTCACCAGGAGTGACGCGCGGACCTCACGAACACGTTCATCAAGCCGATATTTTTTGTTTTCTTGGCCCATCCAATTTCAAACTCCGAATGTGGGACAACCGCGCGGATTCCGCGACGCGCCACCACGTGATGACGCTGATGGTCGGCGCCGACAACCCTAAATTCGTTTTGATCCCTAAGGGTGTCGTGCACGCGTATCAGAACATAGGGGACACGGACGGCATTGTGATCAATTGTCCCAACCGGCTCTACAAGGGAAAAGGACGCGCTGAGGCCACTGATGAAATCAGGCACGAAGATGATCCACAGACGATTTTCAGAATGGATGATTAGCTCGCTGATGCTGGCGTCCTCCGACCGGTCATATCTCTGTCGATGCAAATAGATTTTGTTGATTTAAAAGCGCAATATGCTTCGATGGCGCCCAAAGTTGACAAGGCCATGCACGGGGCCGTCGCTTCAGCCTTTTACGTTTTAGCGCAACATTAACGTGCCGCGAGGCTCACCCGCCCTCGCTGAAGCGCTCGCCTCGCGGGTCATCTCGCTGCCGATGTATCCTGAACTCGCGCGTGAGCACGTAGAATTCGCCTGCGATCAAGTGCGACAATTTACCTCCACGTAAAAATTTGATGAAGGTTTTTCGCATTATTGCCCGTTTGAACGTCGGCGGCCCGGCACGTCACGTTGTATGGCTCACGGCCGGCCTGAAGCACGGCGGGTACGATACCGTGCTGGTGGCCGGCGTCGTGCCACCGGGTGAAGACGACATGAGCTATGTCGCTGCGCAAGCAGGCGTGATTCCTTTCATCATTCCGGAGATGAGCCGCGAGATTTCTGCCCGAGACGCAATTACAGTTTGGAAACTCTTTCGTTTGATGTTGCGAGAGAAGCCGGATCTGGTCCACACACACACGGCAAAAGCCGGCACTGTCGGCCGGCTCGCGGCTACGATGTATCGATGGCTCACGCCGGCGACCCTGATAGGCCGACCTCGTCGCTGTCGATTGGTGCATACGTATCATGGTCACGTTTTTCACGGCTACTATGGACCGGCAAGGACCCGTCTGTTTTTGATAATCGAAAAGCTGCTCGCGCGACTGGCGACCGATCGCATCATCGTCATTACCGCTCAGCAACGTGACGAAATCCATGAGCGCTTTCGCGTGGGCCGCCCCGACCAATTTGCCGTTGTGCCGTTGGGAATTGATCTAAATGTCTATTCGCAGTGGGCAGAGCGACGCGAACGATTTCGCCAGGAACTCACGGTTGCGCCGGACGAAATTCTGGTAGGCCTGGTCGGGCGGTTGACCGAAATCAAAAATCACAAGTTGTTCCTTCAAGTGGCCGCAAGACTAAAGAAAACCAATCGCGGCGGCGTCAGATTTGTGATCATCGGTAACGGGCATCTGCGGACCGAGCTGGAGAACCAGGTTGATGAGCTTGGACTGCGCGATAAGGTCCTGTTCCCGGGGTCGCGCCAGGACCCGGAGAATTTTTATCCCGCGCTGGACGTCCTGGCGCTCACCAGTTTGAACGAAGGCACACCACTCAGCCTGATCGAAGGAATGGCCAACGCGCGGCCCGTCATCTCGACCGCGGTCGGCGGGGTAGTGGACCTGTTGGGCGCGAAACTTCCGTTACAGCCCGCGCAGGGTTTCACGGTTTGTGAACGGGGGTTAACAGTCGCGAGTGGTGATACCGAGGCTTTTGCTAGCGGGCTTGATTACCTGATCACGAACCAGGCAGTTCGTCTTGAATTAGGCCGGCGCGGCCAGGACTTCATCAGGCAAAACTATGCGAAAGAGCGGCTCTTGGCGGACATGACGGCCCTTTATGCAGATCTTCTTAACGTCCAGCCGGCGGCCAAAACAGAGCCGGCCGAGCGTGACTCGGAAGCCCTCCAAAGCGACTATCGTGTTAGACTTACTCCTCGTTCCTGACAATTACTGAAGAGGTTTCCCATTGAGGATTCTGATTACCGGCGGCGCAGGTTTTATTGGCTCACATCTCTCGGACGCGTGTCTCGAGCGCGGCGATAAGGTCTTCATCATCGACGATCTTTCGACCGGAAGTTTTGAAAACATCCGCCATCTCAAGGATCATCCAGGCTTTCATTACACCATCGAGAGTGTTCACAACCAACCACTAACGGCTGAACTGGTAGATCAATGCGACGTGATTTTTCACCTGGCGGCCGCGGTAGGGGTCAAGCTAATCGTTGAAAGCCCCGTACGGACGATCGAAACAAACGTGCGTGGCACTGAGTCCATCCTCTCGCTTGCCAACAAGAAAAAGAAAAAAGTTTTGATTGTGTCCACGTCGGAAGTTTATGGGCTGAGCACGCAGGTCCCGTTTCGTGAAGAGGGAAATCTAGTTATGGGCGCTACCACCAAGGGCCGCTGGAGCTATGCGTGCTCGAAAGCGATTGATGAATTTTTGGCACTGGCATATTGGCGCGAAAAGAAGCTGCCGACAACCGTAGTCCGGCTCTTCAACACCGTCGGTCCGCGCCAGACCGGACAATACGGCATGGTGATCCCGACGTTCGTGAAACAGGCGCTGGCGAACCGACCCATCACTGTCTATGGTGACGGGAATCAATCGCGCTGCTTTTGCTACGTCGGGGATGTCGTCGGCGCACTCATGAAATTGATGGATGATGATCGAGCGGTCGGGGAGGTTTTTAACGTCGGTTCAAATCAGGAAATCACGATCATCGATTTGGCGAAGAAGGTAAAGGGACTGACTAACTCTAAATCCGAGATTGTGCTGGTGCCTTACGATGAGGCCTACGAAGAAGGGTTCGAAGACATGCCGCGCCGCGTGCCCGACACTTCAAAAGTCAATAAACAGATCGGCTTTGTACCGAAGATGGATCTCGAAGGCATTCTGCGAAGCGTGATCGATTTTCATACCGGTCAACTCTCCCAGGAAAGACGAACCAGCGCTGCCGAGAGATAATTTCCCAGTAAACTCTCACGCCGGTTCATTTGCGATCCGGCCGCGTTCATACGCCGTCGCCCACGGTCCGTTACTGCGGGGGTTGACCTAGTTTATCGTTATGGGAAATGGCAGAAAGCAAAGCGCAAAAACGATTAGCGTCAGGATGCCGATAAATATGCGCGCGAGGCCGAGGGGTTCCATCTCTTCCGGTTGCGGATGTCTTACGCGCAACATAATCGCCAGCAGAACCAGATAAACGAATCCGCTCGGGCTTCCATGCCACATCCAACCCAGAACTGACGTCACGGCCATCGCCCCGAAAGCTGCCACCCCCATCCACCGATGCGCGGCTTGACCGAAGATTGAGAATGTTCCATGGCCACCGTCGAGTTGGCCCACCGGCATTAGATTCAAGCTGGTCACCAGCGCGCCAACCCAGGCTGCAAGATAAAAAGAATTGACGACTGAGTTATCGAGATCTACTTTGAACCAGCGCGCGATTAGGCGAAACAAAAGCGGATCGTTGAAGGTAATGGTGCCGCCGCCGGCTCCGGCCGCGTCGCCCGCGAGCAGCGGGCCGTGATGCAGGGTCAGGACTGCCGCGAACGCAACCGGCAGGATGACAACAAAGCCCGCCAGTGGACCAGCCAGTCCGATATCAAAAAGCGCGCGTCGCGAGGGCACGGGTGACTTCATGCGAATGAATGCGCCGAACGTTCCCGGAATCAGCAGCGGTGGCTGCGGTATGAAGAACGGTAAAGTCGCATCAACGCCGTAATAGCGGCAGAAGAGGTAATGCCCGGACTCATGGGCGACGAGAATTGCCAGCAGCGATCCCGAGAAGACCAGTCCTTTACCGAGAATGGCAGGATGCAAAAAAGCAAAGCGGGTTAGACGGAACACAGCGGCAATATAGGCAACTGGGACCATTACAATGGACCCCAAGAAACCACCCGCCGCCGCTGGCTGGCTCAGGTCACTGGCGCCGAGATCCGGGCCGGCCATCAGCACGCCGCAGATTGTAGTGGTGAATCCGGTAATCAGAAACAGGCCCAGGTGCAACAGCCACTGGCGAATCGTCGGTTTTGCGATAGCCGGAATGCCCGGAGACATTGCAGCAATCGGCTCGATGGAATTGGTTGAGTGTGACATGCAGCGAAGCGGAAGTTAGATGCGGTTGCCGTCAGGCGCGAGATTTATGGCTCCTCTCTGCGTAAAACATAAATCGCGGGAGTGAAAGTATTTTTCACTCCCGCGCACCCAATCTGCTTTACGGCAATTCTATGAATATCCTGCGCCCGGCCGCTTATTCGGCCGCGCCGTCCTCGCCCTGGCTGTGAAGCTCCTTGCCAGGCTTAAAGCGAATGGTCTTTCCGGAAGGAATTGCGACTTCTTCGCCGGTGCGAGGATTACGGCCAACACCACGTTTGCGGGGTTTGACGATGAATACGCCAAAGCCGCGCAACTCGATTCGATCGCCGCGAGAGAGGGCGTCCTTCATCGAATTAAACAGCGCCTCAACCGCCTGCTCGGCCTTTAGCTTCGGTATTCCGGTTTCGTCGGCAAGGCGATTAATGATGTCGAGTTTAATCACGGACGTGGCCTCCGGTCTCAAGCAAACAATGTTTGATTTGCACGTAAACGACGTGGCGGCGAATTGTGCGTGGCGATGATAGAGAGCGTCGCTCGCAACTGTCAAGCTTTGTCCCGAGTGGCCCGCGCGAGTTGTAGAATGCGATGGGTTTGACAATGAAAGCTGACGGCGGATAACCTCGATATTCGATCGAGGAACACGGCGCCGTATGTAATTTTCAAAGTCACGGCTCGCGGAATTCCGTCTCATTAGAAAGCATGCTAGGTAAGCAATTCAACCAGCCACCGCCTTTCGGCACAATTCACCCTGACGATGACCGCGACATCGATATTCAGCGGCCCAAAGATGCTGCGCGCAAACATCTGTGGGCAGAATCTCGCCTGCTGGTTCGTGATCTTGTTTTCGCGTTGATGGTGCTCGCGCTGGTAATGGTCTTCATCATTCAGCCGGTGAAGGTTGAAGGGACTTCAATGCTGCCTTATCTGCACGACGGCGAGCGCATATTCGTCAATAAACTGATCTATTACGATGATTATCGCTGGGCGCCGAAAATCTATCGCGGTGATATCGTAGTGTTTTGGTTTCCGGAAGATCCGTCAAAGAGTTACATCAAGCGGGTTATCGGTTTGCCCGGCGACACTGTCGAGGTTCACGACGGGCAGGTGCGGGTGAACGGTCGCGACCTGGACGAGACCTATCTCGATCCGCATTTGAACATGTCCCATGCGATCAAACCGCCCACCTATGTAAAGCCGGGTTACTATTTTGTGATGGGAGACAACCGCGATAACTCAAGCGACTCTCGCATTTGGGGATTAGTGCCGAAGAAGTATATCTATGGCAAGGCTTTGTTCCGGTACTGGCCCTTGGGTGCGGCGAAAGTGATCACCCGCGACACGCACAATCGCAGCGTGCCGCCCGGCGCGACCTTTCGACGCGACGACGATGGGCCGGATTCAGATGATCGATAAGTTTCATCAGCCCGCACGTTTAGGCAAAGGAAGGCAACGCTGGCACTTTCGTTAATCAGCGGCTGGCTAACCCGGTTTCTGACACGCCAGGTTCTTGCATGACTGACTGGCTGAGCTTCATCGGAATGATCTTTTACGCGCCCGTACGCGGCATGCGCGAGGTGCGTGATCACGCCACCTTGCTGCAGATGGTTTTGCTGGCGTACGCCTCGCAACTGGTTTACGCATTCGTGACTCAGTCGCTCGCCGGCAATAAATCGCTGGTTAATCCTGGCCAGGTCGTCGGTCTCTTTTTTCAGTCTGCGGCTTCGTTACTACCAATTGCCATTCTGCTGATTCCCCTGGTTATATTAATTGCAAATTTGTTCGATCGGCGCGGCAGTTTTAGTCTGGTTGTCCAGCAGGAATACGCGTCTTTGGCGTCCGTGGCGTTCTATGCGCTAATGGCGGCGAACATATTTGCGACTCTGATTGCCGTGTTCTTTCATTTCAGCGGCGTTCAAGCCGCGAATGTCGCAAACTCAATCCAGCAACTACCGCATTCTTTGGATGTGGCGCGTTCGATCGGATTTCCGCCTGAAGCTTTATCTCGCCTGCAATCGGAACTCAGCAATCCGGTGAGTGTTTCCGCGGCGCTCTTCCTGATGGTAAAGCTCGGGCTGTTTTTCGTGGGCATCGTCGCCACTATCCGGGTGGTATTTCGCATCTCAGTGTTGCGGACGATTCTGGTTGCTGTATTCGGCGCGGGCAGTGCCTTGATATTGGGGCAAACGCTCTATGGAGTTTTCCATACTTTATTAGCTTCGCCTTTCATTCTGATCATGATGTTTCTGCTTTTGCGTGGTTACTTCAGCAATATTGTGAGTAACCAACGCGCCCGCGCAGCATTCAAGCATAACCTGGAAGCTGCGACGATTAATCCGAGGGATTCATCGGCGCATTATAACCTGGCATTGATTCATCAGCAGCGCGGCGAGTTGAGTGAAGCGCGCGAAAGGTTTCAACGGGCGATCGACATTGACCCGGATGAATTGGATGCGTTTTACCAGTTGGGTCGCATTGCGCGCGCCCAGGGCCGGTTGCCGGAAGCCATCGCCAACTTTGAGCAAGTCGTGCAACGCGACCAGTTCCACGCGCAAAACGAAATCTGGCGCGAGATCGGGGCGACCTATGTCGCTGCCGGCCAGTATAGCGACGCGCGTGACGCGCTGGAGAAGTTCCTCGACCGCCGCACGAGTGATCCCCAGGGACTGTACCTGATGGGACGCGCGCACGCCGGACTGGGAGACGATCAGGAAGCCACCACCTCGATGCAGGCGTGCATCGACGCCGTCAAAACTGCACCGGCGTATAAGTATCGAACGGAAAAGCGGTGGCTGAATGAAGCGCAGCAGTTTCTCAAAAGGACGGCAGGAAGCAGTTAGTGGTAGGCAGTAGCCGACAAAGCTTTTGCAGCCCCGCCCTTCTCAAGCGTCAGGACTTCAACCTTCCCGATATTCCCGTTAAGCCACAGTAAATAGTTCCTTAGTTTGCGTGCAAAGCCCACCCCCCAGAAACTAGCCGTCTTCGGTCACGGCTATTACACCGGGCAGGCAACCTTGAGCGATGGGCTCATAGCTTCGTTGGGGATGTGAGCGCCCTCAGTAATTTCCTCATTTGCATATCTCAATGCTTCGAAGCATGTGTGAACTTGCGCCCATCACGCGCTTGCTCGTAGAGTGTGTGAGCAATCAACTTCGATAGCTTTACAGAGACTACCAGGACAGTCCTGCGCAACGCGGCCTCGAAATCGAAATCCGTAGAGATGAAAACGGCTCCAGCATTGCTCGCCCTTGAAGATGGCCGCACCTTTCACGGGCGTTCATGGGGCGCGGCGGGCGAGGCCTGCGGCGAGATGGTCTTTAACACGTCAATGACCGGGTACCAGGAAGTCCTGACTGATCCCTCGTATGCCGGACAGATCGTCTGCATGACTTATCCGCTGATCGGGAACTATGGCGTCAACAACGAAGATCCTGAATCGTTGCGCCCGTGGGTTGAAGGCTTCGTAGTGCGTGAAGCGAGCCGCATGGCCTCAAATT
This sequence comes from Pyrinomonadaceae bacterium, assembly GCA_046262835.1. Lineage (GTDB taxonomy): Bacteria > Acidobacteriota > Blastocatellia > Pyrinomonadales > Pyrinomonadaceae > UBA11740. The sequence continues at coordinate 15,517 of JBHELZ010000039.1, read as the reverse complement.
GGCGCTCCACTGAATCGCTCGATGAATATTTGAGGCGCTGGAACATCGTGGCGATCGATCATTTGGATACGCGCGCTCTGGTCCGTCATATTCGCGACAAAGGGGCGATGCGTGCTTGCCTGTCGACTATCGATAGCGATGCAGGAAGCGTGGTCGACAAAGCGCGCAATTCACCATCAATGGAGAACCGGGAACTGGCGAGCCTGGTAACGACTAAAGCTCCGTACGAAGTGCCCGCGGATGGTGATGAACGTTTTCACGTTGTTTGTTACGACTTTGGCGTGAAGACGAATTCGCTGCGCGAACTGTCGCGAGCGGGCTGCCGGGTCACGGTCATGCCTGCGTCTACGCCTGCGAACGAGGTTTTGGCGATGATGCCGGACGGAGTTTTTCTTTCAAACGGTCCCGGCGATCCTGCGTCGATGAACAAAGAAGTGGCGGAAGTTAAGCGCGTTGCTGAGTCGGGCACACCGATTTTTGGAATTTGTTTTGGCCACCAATTGCTGGGCCGCGCTTTCGGTGGCCAAACTTTCAAGCTAATGTTTGGTCATCGCGGCGGCAACCAGCCGGTAAAGGATTCGGGCGACGGTCATGTGGAGATCACTTCTCATAACCACGGTTTTGCCGTCAAAGCCGACACGCTGCCGGAAGAAGTTGAGGTCACCCACATTAATCTCAACGACAATTGCGTCGAAGGCCTCCGCCATCGGACCCTACCGATCTTTTCCTTGCAGTATCATCCCGAAGCCGCGCCTGGCCCACATGATGCGTCACATCATTTCAAAAGATTTATCGATTTGATGGAGAAGCTGGAAGCAAGTTAGCTTACTCACGCATTTTCAATTCACCCGTGAGCAAATCCGGCCGTACGCGGGCCATTTCTTCGGCCGTGGTTGTGGTACCGGGATGACTTGAAGCGATTTCCGACGCGACTTCTGATTCGACTACTGCTTCCTCGATCACTTCCGCGAGCGTTTCACTCCCGCGATGTTCCAGCCAGTGCCGGTAACCGACCGTCAGGATGGCTATCGCTGGAATCGCGAGGAAAATACCCGGCACTCCGGCGATTTCGGCACCTGCGAGTATCGCCAGGATTACTGCAAGCGGATGCAGATGAATTCCCTGGCCAATAATGCGCGGATAAATCGCGTAATCCTGCACAATCCTCAGGACGCCGAGGAATAGCAGCACGACGATGGCCATCATTCCGGAATGCAGCAGCCCCAGTAGCACGACCAGCACCGCCACGACCAGGGGCCCGACCAGCGGAACAAACTCGAGCATACCGGCCAGCAACCCAAGCACCAGCGGGCTCGGCAAACCAATCAACCAAAAGCCGATACTGCACACTCCGCCGATCAAAACGCACGCGGTTAGTTGGGCGCGAATATAAGCCGCCAGCGTACTGTTAATATCCTGAAATAATTCATCCCCGCGCCAGCGCAGACGGCCGCGCGGCAGCATGGCCAGGGCCGAACGCCGAAAGCTGTCCGCATCTTTCAACAGAAAGAAAGCGAGAATCGGAACCAGCACTACCCAGGGCAGGAAAATTATCCACCCGAGCATGTGCTCGAACGCGAGACTCGCAACCTCCCCGCCCTTAGCAATGACGCCGAGGATGGTGTCGTTAATCGCCTTGATCACCCCCGGCGGCATTCGATGCTGGGTAAAGTATTGATTGATTCGATCGGAGGTGGCCGTGATGGACTTATAGTAAGTGCTCGCCTGTGACTTGAATTCGGGGAATTGAGCGGCGAGCTGCGGCACGAGAAAGTAAAAGCCGACGCCCACGACAGTAAATAAAAACAGATAAACAACGCCAATTGCGAGGCCGCGCGGCATCTTGCGTTCGCGGGTTCCAATGCGGATCGGTCTCTCTACCAGGTCGACGAGTGGCGCGACGAGGTAGGCAAAGAAGATTGACAGCACCAGCAGGAGAAGTACTGTGGTCAGCTTGTAGATGATCCAGAGAAACGCGGCCACCGCCAGCAGCAACACGACGATACGTAACACGACTCGCGTTTGCATCCGGGCAGCAACCGCGGTTTCTCTTACAGCGGATTGATCGTCTTGCGGCGTCATCAATATTCAAAGCAGGGCTGAGGCGAGTTATCAGAAATCGTCGTCACCATAGTCATCGTCTGCTTCCGCCATTTTTATGCCTGCCTCTTCCCAAATTAACCCGCGCCACTCGTCGGTCTCACCTACGACTTGCAGCGCCGCTTGCGGGCGCGAAGGATTTCGCTCGATGCGAAGAACCTCGGCGACCACGCTTAGCTTCTCGCCCTTTTCATCGAGCACCAGCAAGTTCACGCGGCCGCCGACCGGTGGCAAATCGCGCTGAAGGTGGACCAGAGTGCCGTCGGGGCCCACGTTTTCGGTTTCACCCTCGGCCACGACATGAACACCGTCTTTGGTATCCCACTCAGCGCGAATTGGAAACGCGTGAATATAACGCGGTCCTCCGCGGTTTTCGACAAACGAACCTTGGGGCATCAGATGACTCCTCGTCGTAACTGTCTGTAGCGGTGACCTGCGTATAATACAGGTAAAAGGCTGAAAATGCAGGGATTTTAGTGGCCGCGCGGGGCTTGCGTGTTTCTACGTTTCCGCCTTATGCGAAAATCGCAAGCTCACAGTTTGCCCGACTGGTCACTCTTCTTCTGTCCTGAGTTTTTCTAAAACCGAAAAGTCTTCGAGCGTCGTGACATCTCCGGCTACGGATCCGCTGGTGGCGATTTCTCGTAACAAACGTCGCATTATTTTTCCCGAGCGGGTTTTGGGCAAAGCATCGGCAAAGCGAAGGTCATCAGGTCTCGCCAGCGCGCCAATTTCTTTCGTCACGTGCCGTCGCAGTTCCTCTTTCAGTTCATCCGCAGGAATTCGGCCCCCTTCGAGCGTCACGAAGGCGACGATAGCGGAACCTTTCAGATCGTCGGGCTTGGCGACGACTGCGGCTTCCGCAACTGCTTCGTGCGAAACCAGCGCGCTTTCGATCTCTGCAGTTCCCAGACGATGCCCGGCCACATTAATCACGTCATCAATGCGACCCATGATCCAGAAATAGCCGTTGTAATCTTTCCGCGCGCCGTCGCCCGCGAAATACACGCCGTCGATTTGCGACCAGTACTGCTCTCGATAACGTTCATCGTCGCCGTAAATTGTTCTCAGCATAGAAGGCCATGGACGCGTGACGACGAGGTATCCGCCCTCGTTCGGGCCGACAGGTTTTCCCTCTCTGGTCATCACGTCGGCTTCGATTCCGGGAAAAGATTTGGTGCCAGAGCCGGGCTTTGTCGGTGTCGCCCCCGGCAGCGGGCTAATCATGATCGCTCCGGTTTCCGTCTGCCACCAGGTGTCCACGATCGGGCAACGGTCTTTCCCAATCACGCGTTGATACCACATCCATGCTTCGGGATTGATTGGCTCGCCTACCGTCCCAAGCAAACGAAGCGACGACAGATCGTGTTTCAGCGGCCACTGCTCGCCCCATTTTATGAAGGCGCGAATCGCGGTCGGCGCTGTATAGAGAATATTGACGCGGTGACGTTCGATGATGTCCCAGAAGCGGTCCGCCTCGGGCCAATTAGGCGCGCCTTCATACATCAAGGCGGTGCAGCCATTCGATAATGGGCCATAAACCACATAGCTGTGCCCCGTCACCCAGCCAATATCAGCAGTGCACCAATAGATATCTTCATCCTTGAGATCGAAAATCCATTTTGTAGTCAGGTGCGCCTGCAGCAGGTAACCGCCGGTCGTGTGCAGAATGCCCTTCGGCTTTCCCGTGGTACCTGAAGTGTAGAGAATAAACAGTGGGTGTTCACTGTCGAGTTCCTCAGCCGGACAATCAGCACTGACAGTTGAAATTAACTCGTGCCACCAATGATCGCGCCCGGCTTCCATGTGAATCTCGCTGTCCGTGCGTTTGACGACGATGCACGACTCGACTGAAGGAGTTTTCTTTAACGCTTCATCGACAGCCGCTTTCAATTTCACTTCCTTGCCACGGCGCCAGCCGCCGTCCGCGGTGACTACAACTTTGCATTCGGCGTCGTTGATGCGATCGATTAGCGCCGCGCTCGAGAAACCACCGAAAACGACCGAATGCGTGGCGCCGATGCGGGCGCAAGCAAGCATTGAGATTGCCAGCTCAGGAATCAGCGGCATGTACAGCGCGACGCGATCACCTTTCTCGACGCCCACGCTTTTTAAAACGTTCGCAAAGCGACAAACTTCAGTATGAAGTTGTTGATAAGTGAACGTTCGGGTGTCCCCGGGCTCGCCTTCCCAGATCAATGCGGCTTTGTTGCGTCGCCACGTCCCGAGATGACGGTCGAGACAGTTGTAAGAGATATTGATGCGGCCACCGACAAACCACTGTGCATGCGGGGGCTCCCAGTGCAGGACCTGGTCCCATTTCCTGAACCAGTGAAGTTCGCTTTCAGCAAACCGCGCCCAAAACTTTTCCGGGTCCGCTTTGCCTTCAGCGCGCAGCGCTTCCAATTCGGCCATCGATTTGATGTGCGCCTGTTCGGCAAACTCAGACGGAGGATTAAAAACGCGCCCTTCCTGCTGCAGTGATTCGATGTTCGTCGCGGAAGACATATTGTGAGCCCTGTGAATTTTATCGAATGAAACCGTCTTGGCTTGTCTACCACACAAGCATCGGAAGGACAAACTGCAGCGGTTAATCGTAAGGCGAAGTGCGCGTTTAGACTCGAATGAGACGTCTTTGTTCCCGGCTATTGAGAGAGTTCTGCCACAATCTCTTGCATCGCGGCGCGTCCTTTTTCGATTTCATCTGGAGCAAACGAAATCGCTCCCACGACTGCGTGGCCGCCGCCGCCATATCGTTCGCAAATTGTCGCGATGTTATGACGGCGAGGACGCGGCGACCATGGATTTGAGCCGACGGAAATTTTCGTGCGTTGGGGCGCGCGGGTTAAAGCGACTGTGTAAGTCGCGTCCGGGAACAAATAATAAGGAATGAATTTGTTGAAGCCTTCATAGCCTTCCGCCACCAAATCGAATTGCACCACGCCATTTTCATAGACTGCTTTTCTCTTGATAGTTTCCAACGTTTCGCGATGCAGTTGCAAGATAGGTTCAAATCTCGCGCCGACCTCAGCGCTTGTCGCCACCTCGCTCAAACTCTGACGAGTCAGTTTACGAATCACCTGTTCGATGAATATTTCGTCAGGCGTGCCTTCGATCACCTGCATGAGTTGCAGGGCCGGTTCCTTCAATTCGACGCACTGGGCCGGCGATTCGTAAAGTGCGCCATCGATGACGTGCGCCCAATGTATGAGGTCGCGCAGCGGCTCAGAATCAAACCCAAATTGCGTCTGGGCGACATCAGCTATGAATTCGGTGCAGGACTTCCTGCTGCTATCGAGAAATTTTTTCCCGGATTTGTCCGCGCGAAAATGAGCTTCGTCCTGTGGCGTGAGAAATGCCGATTGATGATGATCAAACCACCAGGTTAACTCGTCCGCAGGCGAATACTTGAAATCGACGATCGCATTTTCGTCCCCGTCAAACATATCGCCCTCGAACAAGAGATTGCCAGGCCGATGTAACAGCCCTCCGTAAGAAACGGTTGCGTCCCGATGAATTCGTTCGAGATAAAAACGCGTGAACGTAGCCGCAGAGGCGACACCGTCAAAACAATGTCCGTGATAGAGAACGCGCAGTTTCATTTTTCGTCTGTGTAATTTTCGTCTGTGTAAAAAGCTGCTCATGTTAGCAATTGTCTCGTAGGCAACGCCAGCCGAGCATTGGCTCGCCAGGTATAAACGGACGACTGAACCCACCCATCATCACTATCGCATTGAGCATCACGTAAATCGCCCGCGTCACGAGAGCACAGGGCTTCCCTCCCGGCTCTTGCAACACGTCCAACACGGCCATGGCGATTGCGATCAGGAGCACCGAATCAGCAGCCGGAGCAACAAACCAGTGATTACCTGCGGCGGGCGGATGGCAATGAGAGCTAAACGGAAGAACCGAAATCCATGACCTAGCATTTATGAACGCTAGCTTGAGGCCTGATCCTTCCCCCATTGCTGCCAAATGTCACAACTAGATAGATAGCCGTCACGGCACACTGCGATGGTAAATTGAAGCCGAACCGATAGTTACTGTTAGGGGTGAGCGGCATTGGGAGCCAGGTTAACGTTACTTTGGGTTGAGGCAATGGCTCGCCGCCAGCGAATGACCAACAGTATGAAGGCGCCGATAGCCACCACAATGCCGATCATCTGCGAAGTTGAAAGACCCGTGAGGGTGGTCAATCCGAAAAGATCGCCGCGCGGATCGTCGCGCACAAACTCGATCAGGAATCTAACCGTCGCATAGATTAAGGCGTAGGCGAGAATCACCTGGCCGCTGAACTTCTTTCGCTTATGCAGCCAAAGCAGGAATAAGAAAACGATCAGCATCGCGAACGACTCGTAAAGCTGGGTGGGATGTAACTTCGTGTCGATTGGAACGCTGGTCACTTCGTGACCGAGTTCTGTGAACCGCACTCCCCAGGGCAGATTCGTCGGCTTACCCCAACAACATCCGGCTGAAAAACACCCCTGCCGGCCCAGCACGTTGCCCAAGGCTATCCCTGGGGCGCACGCGTCCGCCGTCTTCCACCAGGGCAATTTCCAGCGACGCATCAAGAGGTAGGCGACGACGATGGCCCCAATCAAGCCGCCATAGAACACTCCACCCGAACGCAGGAAATCCAGTGAGAAAAGCAAACGCGGATTCTGGCGATACTCGGGTTCGGTAAAAAGCATCAGCAGCTTTGAGCCCACGAGCGAGGAAAGCAACAGCCATAAACAAAGATCGTAGAGTTTTTCGCGCGGCAGTCCATCGCGAACTCCGAGTTTCACCGTTACGAAAATGGCTCCGAGAAATGCCAACGCCAGAAAAACGCCGTACGTGTTAACCGGAAAATTCCAAACGCGGAAAAGAATGGGGTACATGAATGCAGAGTTTAGACGTCGGTGGTTAAAGGCCGGTTGGTGGCGCCTTCGTTTTCTTTCCGCCGCCCAAAGATCAGATCATAAGCCAGGAGCAAGGCGCCGAACGAAATGCTTGCATCGGCAACATTGAAGTTTGGCCAATGATACCGGCCGGCGTGCACCTGGATGAAATCGATCACAAACCCAAGCCGCACTCGATCAGTCAGGTTTCCGGCTATGCCCGCCAGCAGCAGGGCGCATGAGCCCAGAATCCGATCATCGTTGCGCGGAGTACGAAAGAAATAGAACAGCACCGCGACCGCCGCCGCCGCAGCTAACACGACAAAAAACCAGCGCCCAAACGCGCCGCCTTCCTGCAACTGACCGAACGCAATACCGTCGTTTTCGGCGTAAACGAAATCGAGCACGCCATTGATAATAGTGCGATCCTGGAAACGCAGATGGCGAAGAACCCAGGCCTTGCTCGCCTGGTCCATCAAATAGACGCTGAGCGAGGCCGCGAGGTAGCCGATGCGCCAGGCAAAACGGGATTTATTGTTTTCTCTCATCAATTCTCAGGCAAAGAGCCAGGCCTCCATCTCGTCCAGCGCCTGGACACAACGCTCGCACACGGTCGAATATTTTGATGATTCGCCCACCCGCGTCGAATAATTCCAACACCGCTCGCACTTTTCCCCGTGGGCGCGCGTGATTGTTACTTCGATATCGTGAGGGGCCAATTGGGCATTGGGCTCGCGCAACTCGACTTCAGACACAATGAACAAATAACGCAAGTCGGCGCGATGGGGGGCCAGCTTGCCATAAGCTTCGCTGCCCGCCGAAATCTCCACCCGCGCCTCGAGCGAACTACCGATAACTTTTGCCACGCGGGCTTCCTCGAGCTTTCCCAGGACCGCATCACGGTGTCCGAAGAGATGTGCCCAAACGGCGAGCAGGGCAGCGTCGCTGACTTCCCGCGGCTCAGGCAGCAAGGCCAGGTGAACCGACTCTTGAGATTTCTCGTCAATGGGTTGGGGCAGGTTTTCCCAGATTTCGTCACTGGTGAATACAAGAATCGGCGCCAACATTCGCGCCAGCGCATCAGCCATTTGATACAAAGCAGTCTGCGCCGACCGGCGCGCCTTATTCTTCGGCGCGAAGGTGTACAGCCGGTCCTTTATGATGTCGAAGTAGCGAGCCGACAACGTAACCGTACAAAACTGATGTAATGATTGATACACGGAATGAAAATCGTATGCTTCGTAATCGTCACGCACTCCAACCACGACGGAGTTCAACGCGGCCAGGGCCCAGCGATCGATTTCCAGCATTTCGTGTTCCGCGACCGAGTCATGCGACGGATTAAAACCGTCGAGATTGCCCAGCGCGAAGCGCGCAGTGTTGCGCAGCTTGCGATAGCCATCGCTGACGCGCTGAAGAATCTCATCAGAGCAACGCATGTCATCCATGTAATTTGACGATACGCACCACAAACGCAGCACTTCCGCGCCCAACTTTGGAATGACCTCGTCAGGCGACACTGCGTTGCCGAGGGACTTGTGCATGGCTTTGCCCTGGGCATCCAGGGTCCAGCCATGACAGATCACCGCGTCGTAAGGCGCGCGGTCGTGAACGGCGAGGCCGACCATCAGCGATGAATTGAACCAGCCCCGAAACTGGTCGCCACCTTCGATATAAACATCGGCGGGCCAGCGCAGATGATCGCGAGCCTCCAACACTGCGATGGATGATGAACCACTGTCGAACCACACATCGAGGATGTCCGTTTCTTTAGTGAATTCGCTGCCGCCGCACCGGCATTCAAAGTTTTCCGGCAACAGCTCCTTCGCCTCGCGCTTGTACCACGCGTCCGCAGACTCTTTTTCAAAGATGTCGGCGACATGGCGAATTACGCCGGGATCGGCAATTACTTCATTACAGGATGAACAGTAGAAAGCGGGGATGGGTACGCCCCAGACACGCTGGCGCGACACGCACCAGTCCGGCCGGCCGGAGAGCATGTTACGCATGCGATCGCGACCCCACGCCGGAATCCACTTCACTCGGTCATCGACTTCGCGCAAAGCCATCAGGCGGAGGGAAGAGCTGTCGAGCAGTTCGCTGCCGACGAAGTTGCTCGTAAAGTTGGATCGATCGCGATCATCTTCGTCCTTTTCAGTCGGTTCTTCAGCCAGGCTGTCCATGGCGATGAACCACTGTGGCGTCGCGCGAAAAATGACCGGGTTTTTGCAACGCCAGCAATGCGGGTAACGGTGCGCGTAGTCCTCGCTGAAAAGCAGCACGCCGACCCGGCTCATGAACTCAACAATCCTCGGATTAGCTTCGAACACGCTCAAGCCGGCGAAATGCTCGACGTCCTTCGCGAAACGCCCCGCGTTATCAACCGGACAATAGATCTCCAGGCCATAGCGCTTTCCGATCACAAAGTCATCGTGTCCGTGCCCCGGGGCTGTATGGACCAACCCGGTGCCGGCTTTGCTCGTGGTGGATTTTTCGCGGGCCTCGCTGACATCCAGTTCGGTTTCGGCGTCAGCCTCACCACCGAGAGTCACATGTTCACCCAACATGAAGAGCGACGGTCGATCAATCCAGGGATGGCCGGCTTCGAGTCGGTCCAGTTTCGATCCGCGAAAACGCGCCAGCTCTTTCGGCGCGGCCAGATTGCATCTTTGCGCAACCACATCAATTAGGTCCGCCGCTACGATGTACACCTCATCGCCGTTCTCCACCGCGACATAGTTGAAATCCGGATGCACCGCTATTCCGAGGTTTGCCGGTAAGGTCCATGGTGTGGTGGTCCAGATCAACGCAAACACTTTGCGACCGGCGAGCGCGGCATCGATCAACGCGGGATCGCTCCGCAGCGGAAACTTCACATAGACGGAGGGACTGGTATGCTGTTGGTACTCGACCTCAGCTTCCGCGAGCGCGGTCTGATCGTGAATGCACCAGTAAACGGGACGCGCTCCTTTGTAAACAAAGCCTCGCTCTACGAAGCGCGCGAACAGTCGGGCCGTTTCCGCTTCGTAATGATCGGACATCGTGATGTAGGGATTGTCCCATTCGCCAAGGATCCCGAGCCGTTGAAAATCTCGCGTCTGGCGCTTGAGCGCATTCGCGGCAAACTCGCGACAGGCGCGACGAATGCTGAGCGGCGGCATGTCTTTCTTCTTTTCGCCAAGTTTCCGCTCTACATGTAGTTCGATTGGTAATCCGTGACAGTCATACCCAGGAACATAGGGCGCATCATAGCCGAGCATGGTACGCGACTTGACGATCAGATCTTTCAGGATCTTGTTGAGCGCCGTCCCCAGGTGAATGTCAGCATTCGCATATGGAGGGCCGTCGTGAAGAATGAATTTTTCAGCGCCTGCGCGCACGTTGCGAATCAATCCGTAAAGATCCATTTCGGCCCATTTTTTCAGGCGCGCGGGTTCGGTTTGGGGCAGGTTTGCCTTCTGCCCAAACTTCGTTTTTGGCAGGTTTACCGTCTTCTTCAGGTCGAGGGTTGGTGCTTCTGTAGCCATTAGTCAATTAATCAAAAACGAAATAGTAACAGCATGAATGCTCGGTGACCAAAAGCGCGAATGAATTTAGGGTGGGCGTGCAGAGAGGCGGCAACGGCCCTGCATGGTGCTGTGCCAGATGATCCAAACCGGTGTCACGCCGCGGCACTCCAAATAAAAAACCCGAACCAGTTCTCTCGCGAGACGATGGTTCGGGTCTTGAGCCTTTAATGATTATCGATCAGCCGATAAACATTTCATCGTCTCCATAACTGCGGTTAATTGGATTCGGCGCGGGCGCGACTAACACCTCGAGCCCGCGGCGCACGCCCGCCAGCACGGCCGCCAACTCGCGCGCCGGTTCTATAACCTTTCTCTGGATAAATTCAGTCGTATCCATTACGCGTTCGTGCGTCGTATCAATCGCGCGGCTCACGACTTTTACTTTTTCTTTAGCCACCTGCGCGGTTTCGTCCGCCAGCACCATGATGCCGCGGACTTCTTCTTTAATGAGCGCGGTCGATTCAGCCAGATTTCCCGTGGCTGTCGAAAGATGTCCCGACATCACGTGGAACTGCTCCGCAATCTGTCGCCCCTGGACCGCGATGCCCTGTGCCTGTTCGCTGATTACGTTCGCACGATTGATTAGCGGATCAACTTTCTGCTCGAGCCGCGTAACGGTTTTCACCGCCCGGTTGACAAACACGGCCATCGCAATCATTGCTGCCGCGATCACTAAAAACGACAGCGCTATGATCGCGGTGATGATTACGAGCCAGAAGAGTGGTTCGTGCGGGTTCATCTCTAAGGTGAAGAGCCTGGTATTTAAATCTTAGAGCTTCGTGAAAGCGAATCCACGGGTGCAAGTCCCAGGCTCTGTTTCATCACATGGTCTTTTCAGGCTTATAAGTCGGCGCCGCGTCCGTCCGTCCGGACAGTTCAGTCTTGCGCTTCTCTTCGACGTACGCCTTCTTGCCCGCCTCAACCGCAGCGGTAATCGAACCAGCCTGGCGGGTCGCGGCCTCTCGCGTCTTTGCAACTACTTCGCCGGCCCTGGTGCTTGCCGTGTCGTATAGATCGGTAGCGCGCTCGCGAGTGGCTTCGTAGTACTCTTCGGCCGTCTCGCGCGCGCTGTCGTAGTATTCGCCCGCCTTCTGTTTGGTGGCGTCGTAGTATTCAGTCGCTTTTGTGCCCAATTGTTGCGCAGCTTCTTTCGATCGATCGATGCCCTTGCGGGTTGCGTCAGCAATGTCGTTGCGCAACTCTTCGCCCGACTTCGGTGCGAATAACAGGGCGAGCACCGCGCCGATACCTGCGCCGGCCAAAAAAAATGTTAAGCGAGTTGAAATATTGTCGCCAGAATCACGATCGTTTCCCATAGCAAGTCCTTTCTTTTAGCGGCGGATCTCGTTTTGAGGATCCCCAGTACCTTCCAAATTGTTCGGATGATGACTGTCGGCGACTATAACAAAGCACACAGATCAAAGGCAAGGAATTGTCTCGCGAACAGGTAATGAAACTGCTGATAAAGCGTGAAAAATCCCGAGTTTAATCGAGCGCGCGGCTTTCAAACTTACGCAGGCCAATCCAGGTGAAGAATGTCGAAAAGCCGATTAGCGCGCCGTAAACGAGGGGGAGCGGCATGTGAGGCATTGCCGGAGTCAACGCCAAACGAAAACCTTCGTTGGCATAAACCAGTGGGTTCAGCAGCACTGCATACTGAAACCAGGGAATTACATGCAGCGCGGCCCACGGATAATACGCGCAGCCAAAAAAGATCATGGGCGCCAGCAACACTGTGAACACCAGACTAATTTGCTGCGGCGCGACCACCGTGCCGACGACCATTCCAAATGCCGCAAACAACCAACTGCTCAATAGCGCAATCAGCACGAAATTAATCACGTCAATGAATGACAGTTGCAGGTGCACTCGCATCAGCAACCATGCGAGCGGCATGACAACGATACCCGCAAGAATTGCCTGAATGACTCCAACTATGATTTTTTCCAGGCCGACTGCTGCAATGCTAATCGGCGCCAGGAGGCGATCTTCAATTTCTTTGCTCCATCCAAAATCAATGACCAGCGGCAGCGAGACAGCCTGCATACTCGAAAGAGTCATGCTGAGGCCCAGAATACCCGGCAGTAACATAGCCGTATAGCCATGCTGAATGATGCCCAACCGGGGCATGACAAACCCAAAGATGAAGGTGAACAGCAGCGGATTGAGCACGACGCGTAAAAGGAACGATGGCAACTCGCGTCGCACCACGCGCAGGTCACGATGAAGTAGAGCGATGAAGGCGGTCATACTCAACAATCCATTAACCGGTTACAGAGACACGGAGCGAGAAAAACAAAACGTGTTATGGACATTTCCTGCTTCCTACTATTCAACCTCTGCCACTCAGTCACTCGGTGGCTATTTCCCATTTGCAGAAAACTATTGCCGCAAGCTTCTTCCCGTCAGATGCAAGAATAAGTTTTCCAGACTCGGCTCAGAAACGTGAGCGTCCGTTACCACAACATTGTGCTCGCCGGCTAAACGCATGGCATTCGCCAACAACCCTTCCACCCGGTCAGCGTAGATGCGCACCCGCTCATTCGCCGCTTTGATTTCCACCACCCCGGGCAGGAAGCGCAAAGCCTCGGTGAATAAAGCGTTCGCGCCGTCACGTACTTGTAGTTCGATTAGATACCCGCCAGGCACGCTCCGTTTGAGCTCAGCAGGCGCATCGAGCGCCAGCAGCTTGCCGTGGTCGATAATCGCGATACGACCACAAAGCTGGTCGGCTTCCTCCATGTAATGGGTGGTCAATAAAATCGTTAAGCCTTTTTGATTCAATTCCGTCAACAACTCCCACATCGCACGCCGCGATTGCGGATCCAGCCCGGTGGTGGGTTCGTCCAGGAAGAGTATCGCCGGATCATGCATCAGGGCTCGCCCTATCTTTAGACGCTGGGCCATGCCGCCTGAAAACCCGTTGATCTTTTCATCAGCGCGATCCGTAAGCTCAAATCGTTCCAGCAGTCGTTGGGCCCGCTCTTCTCGCTCATGTTTCGGAACCCCAAAGTACTCCGCATGAAACAACAAAATCTCTTTGGCAGTTAGGCTGCGATCGAGGTTGTTCACCTGAGGTACTACTCCAATGCGCCGCTTGACTGAAACCGGATCGCGAGCGACGTCGATCCCTTCAATCTGTGCGACGCCGGCAGTGGGTAATACGCGCGTAGTCAGAATCCCGATCGTTGTCGTCTTGCCGGCGCCGTTTGGCCCAAGCAAACCGAAGAATTCGCCACGACAGACTGCGAACGAAATCCCGTCGAGGGCTGTAACTTCAATACCCTTCCGCCCCTTCGGCTTGAAAATTTTCTTTAGCTCACCGACTGTGATTACAGTTTCCACAATATTAATTTTTAGTTTTAGCGGCGGTCATTGCCCGCTTAGGTCAGGCTCTGACTATAAAGGAAGGATTGTTTCATGACACCTGCAAATGTGTCGCGATGTACCACCAGACTAAAATCGTCAGCATGATGGATCCAAACAGGAGGGCCACGATGGTCGCAATGATTAACCCGACGAACAGCCAATCGCTCTTACGCCCGCGCTTCGCTTCTTCGGCCGAAACGGTCGCGCGCCGCCGCAGCAAATCAAGATTGCGCACATTTGGTTTCCACCAGGCGTCGAAAACGTAGCCCACCAGGGGGATCAGACCCGCAGCGAAATAGATTCCGATGTTCACGCCCATGCGCAGCAGGGTAATCTTCGGAACGCGATATCGTACGGCGGAGACGAGAATGTAAAGAGCGACAATGGTGGTGGCAATGTCGCCGAACTCAGGAATGAGGTCGATGATCGCGTTGAACCCGAAACGCCAGTCCAGGATTGGAATTCGAAACTGGTTGTCCATGAATCGCGTGAGGACTTCCAATTCTCGTTCTATCTGCAGAGATGTCGGCCGCAGCACTCGTTCATGAGTCTGTAAGGCCAGGTCTGAATCCTTAAAAACGCGCATGTCCTGAGGTGTAGAGCTTAGCATTTAAAGCTTGGGGCTTCGCGGCCCAAACGCCCCACATTAAGCGCCAACGTCTAAATTCTAATTATCTAATCTTTGTCATCTGCTGCCAGAAAAATTTTCCCAGCTTAGCAAATGGCGTGAGCATTGTCTTATCACCCTTGGCTTCGGTTCGCGGCGGCAAGCCAAGTTCCTGAGCCAACTTCGGATCGGGTGGGCCTATGTCTTCATCGCCGCGCTTGCTTGACAGCCAGCGATCGAAAGTACGGCTAACCGCGCGTCTTTGTTCGACCGGGGCACCAGCGATGAAAGCCCCGCGCAAATCATCCATGTCCGCGACCTCCAGCGAGTTCGCCGAATAATAATCGCGCAGCGCGGCAAAAAACTTTTCATCGCCAAGCAGTTGACGCAAAGCTTCGAACATTAACGCGCCTTTCGTCGAAACGATAGCTGCGTATTGAAAGGAATTGCGATAATCGCGCGATGCGCGGCTGGCTTCCATATCATCGCCGCCGAAGGTTCGATAGACCTTGTACACGCCACGTACTTGTTCTTCCAGGGCATTGATTGTTTGCTCCTCGCCGTGCATCTCGCGGTAGTAAAGCAAAGCCGACCAGTTTGACAGCGACTCGTCGAGCACCGGCTCGCGGCACGCGTCGTTACCGACAGTTGCGCCCCACCACTGGTGCGCCACCACCCGAGCGACCGTCCATTCCAGACTGTCTTCGACCGAAGCGCGCTGATCGCGAATTACATCGGGCATATTGCGCATCGTGGCGGATTCAAAATCGACGTAAAAGGCGCTGGCAATTGCGCCAAGACCGGCGAACTCAGCGCTGCCCAGGGTGGCCACCAATGGTACCTCGGCAATTGTGACTGTTTTTATCGGCAGCGAGCCGAACTTCGCCGCATAGATTCGCAAGGCATCCGCGGCAATGTTCAGGACCCGTTTTGCGATTACTTCGTGCTCCGCCCGAAACAGCGATCTCAAGGTGAGATCGTTTACACGACGC
>JBHELZ010000038.1:34863-40685 GCA_046262835.1 Pyrinomonadaceae bacterium | reverse complement strand
GTACCCGCCACGCGAAATCATCCGCAGCACCCTGGCGTGGCGAATGCTCGATGTGACCGAAGCGAACGGGACGCCCGTCGATATGGTCATTGGAATGAAATTTCCTGCCTATCTTGTAGAACATCCGCGAAAAGTGTTGTGGATAATCCATCAATATCGCTCGGCGTACGACCTCGCCGGAACCCCTTACGACGATCTCTGGTATTACGGGGACGGCGTGCAGACGCGCTCGTTCGTTAAGAACGCCGACGAGAAATTTATCCCCCGCGCGCTAAAGGTGTATGCAAACTCGCAAAATGTCGCGGCCCGATTGCTGCGCTTTAATAGCATAAACAGCGAGCCTCTGTATCATCCGCCGCCCCGCGCTGAGTTGCTCTCTCCCGGCCCCCAGGGTGATTACATCTTCTTTCCGAGCCGGCTCGAACCTCAGAAGCGACAAGACATCCTGATCGAAGCGGCGCGCTATCTCAAGTCGGACGTAAAAATCATCTTAGCCGGCGGCGGTCGCAATAAAGACCACTACGAATCTCTCGTTAAGCAGCATCGAGACATTCGACGGCGGGTACAGGTACTCGGGTTCGTTTCGGAGGAAGAGATGCTGAAATTCTACAGTCACGCCCTGGGGGTTTGTTATCTCCCCTGGGACGAAGACTATGGTTACGTTTCACTCGAAGCAATGTATGCGGGCAAGCCTTTGGTCGTCGCTCGCGATGGCGGTGGCGCGACAGAGTTTATTGAGGACGGCCGCGAAGGTTCAATCGTCGATCCCATGCCTGAGGACGTCGCGCGAGCTATCGATGATCTGTATTTCGATCGGAAACGTGCGGCAAACATGGGCGCGCGGGGCCGCGAAAAAGTGCTGGCGATGAAGTTGTCGTGGCAACACGTGGTCGAGAAACTGACGCAGCCGGTGATCGATCTGGTCAAATAACTCGCTGCGCGCTTTAAGCGTACCGACTTGCGAAACGGAAGTCGGTACCGGAAGCGTTCGCGACCGGGTTAGACTCGAGCGCAAACGTCGGCGGGTGGCGGTGGTCTCGCGGAGCAGTGATCGCAAACGAGCAGGCTTGCACTGCAATCACTTGGGGTTTGACGCGCGGTCACTCGCCGCTTACTTCAAACTGAATCGATAAGACTTCGGAACCTCGCTCTTCGAACCAACAGACCTGTTGGTCAACGAGATCCAGTCTCAGCCGATACAATCCGGTGCGCTGAGGCGCTCTGTATTCGATCTTGATACGTACCGTTTCACCGGGCGCCACCGGGTGCGGCAACAGTGGCTCACCATGGAATTCCGTGACCAGCAATCCATTCTGATCAAACACGCGAACGGCAGGCATGACGATACCTGCGCGCACGGACGGGCCAGTCAACCAGAGCGTATCGCCACAATTCTCGATTGAAACCGGGAGGGAGAATAATTCTCCGGGCCCGAGATGTTCCGGGGGAGTCGCGAGAGCTTCGAATCGCGCGCGCAAAATTCCCGGTTGCCGGCTGTCCGGCACACTCGAAGCATGCCGGGTTTTTTCCGCCACCACCTTCTTGCACAGCAGGTAATTGACTTCCGGCGGACTCACACGCAGCCGATCCCCTTCCAGGGAGCCGCGTTCGAACAGACCATTAACGCTTACATAATCTCCGACGACGGCAAAGCCATGCTCGTCGAGCAACGCCCGCAGGTATTCGCGACTGAACGGAGACTCGAGCGTTCCATACCGGCCCATCACTTGCACCAGTTCGTCCTCGGTTGCTGAACCTTCAGGGGGACGATCTCCTTCAAGAATGAAAAGCGATCCGCCGTAGGCAGTGAGAGATGAAAGATTCGCCATCACTGCACGCTCATCTTCGAAGTGATGCAGCGAGTCATAACAGATCACGCCGTCGAACTGCTCGCCCAGCGTGTTGCTCTCGATGTCGTGCACTTCGAAGGTGCAACGCAAACTGGTTTGGTGATCGACATCATAGGAGATCCGCGCGATCCGCTCACGTGACATTTGAATAAGCTCGGGGCTGATGTCTATACCTTTGACGATATAGCCGAGGCGAGCGAAGTATTCGCTCAACCAGCCAGAACCGCATCCGACGTCCAGAATCCTGCTCCCGGCCGGCAGCGCGAGCGCGACCGCAATGTTCGCGAAGTCACAGAAGTGCCGGAATGTTTCGGCATCCATCCCTTCGCCGGCATGTTTGGGCGGCTTGTTGACGAGATTGTAAAACGGTTTAGTGAAGAGATAATGACGGCGCTCCGGGTCCAGCTTGGCCACATAGTCGATTGCGGCTCGCTTATAATCAACGTTGTCCAGCTTACGCAATCGCCCGTTTGAATGTACCGGCATCTCGGTTCGCAAGGCCGCAGCCATTTCTGAACCAACGGGTGTCGAATTCTTAATTAATCGCGCTTCTGCCCCGTTGCCCGCCAGCGACGATATCTCGCCCGCGATTTGCCCGAGCAATGTCTCATGAGCCGTAGCATCGATTCCAAGGGCGCTAAGTTCGGTTGCAATATCGTCAATCAGAGCGTGACCGGGGCGCGCATCAACGATTCGCGCAATGAAGGCCAAATACTGGTCGGCACTCTTACGAATGTCGTTGTGCGCCAGAAGATAGCTGCGCGCGTTGGTTCCTATTTGCTTTCGCAAACCGGCATCGACAATCAGAGCCTCCAGATATGCGCGCAGCAAGGCGTCAGTATTCGCCTTCATGTCTATTTTGACGACTGCGTCATTCGGCAATTCACCGAACCATCCGGCATCGGGAACAAATGCCGGGACGCCCGCAGCCATGATCCGGCACAAGCTACCCGATGTTTCGCCAATAATCCGGTCGCGCAAATTTATCGCGATATCCGTTTGAGAAATTTCTTGTTGAAACTCCGCGAGATCGATATGGCCGGTAATTTCGACTCGATCTTCCAGCCCGTGCTCTCGCACGAGCGCGCGAACATCGAAAAATTCATTCGGTTCGCCGACCAGGACGTACTTGAAGTCATAGTTCGCCCGCAAAGACGACAAGGCGCGCAGTGCGCGTTCGATTCCTTTGTTAGGCGTTATCAGACCGAACGAGGCGATGCGCAGCGGGCCCTTTGTTCTCTCCGTCTTTAACCATTTACTGCTGGCGGCGGCTTCCGTAATGTGATGCGGGATCGTTTTTACAAACGCCCCGGGCGCGATCGTCGCTAAGCGACGGCTGCTCCAATTCGAATGAACGATTACACCCCGGGCGGCACGCACAATGCGATCGTTCAGGGGAAATACGACCGGATTATTCGCAATCCTGGGACTTACGCCCATCGCGAGCGCTTCGCTGGTCGCTTGTTGCACAGATTTGCCGTAACACGCGCCGACTTCGTCCAGGTATACACGCAGATCCTTTCGCGTTTGCGCCAGACTGAAAAAGAAATCATGCAGCGAAAAATCGTGCAGGACCAGGATTCCCGGGTACTTAATCATCGTTTCGAAAATGCCTGTGTGGTAACGATGATCGTTCCCCATGTGATAAATAATGGCGTCGAACGAATTCAAACGCTGGAGCTGGTCGGGTCGCTTCCGGTAGTCAAAAACCTCGAAGCGCGAAGTCACTTCCGCACTCGAGGGCTGAAACCCATCGACAAAAAGGGTGATCTCCGCGGACCGCGCCAGATAAGGCAGTAGCTCTTCACTGTAATCGGAGATACCTGAGCGTTGAGGAAGTAGTGGACTGAAATAAGCGAGCTTCATTCGACGGTGATTATCAAAAAGTTATTAGTGAATAGTTATTTAAGATTGTCGGCCAGCAAAGTCATCAAGCTACTACTCGATTTGGAAGATTTGACTCGCGGCTATGAAGAGCGGTTTTCACTTCTATGTTGCATACCGCGATCGAGATCTCACGATCATCCCGCTTCTCATCATTTACCGGACGAGGCTGCCACGTCCGATCAGCCTGAATGTGAAGCTCGAAGGTTCCGTCAGCGCGCCCTGGCAGTGAGCCAGGGACGAAGAGATTGATTCGCAGCCACCCGTTGCGGCACAACTGAAATGTCGTGAGCCGCTCCTCGTTCAAAACAAATTCCAACAAGAGCGGCCGTTCGCGAATATCCGGAATGTGCGTGGTCAGGTCGAGACTGATTTCCGCGGGTTCGTTCGCCTGAAAGCGAATGCGTCCTTCCCGGGACATCCAGCGGGCGACGGGCGGCAACACGTTCGGTTCATACCAGCCATCATCGAAAGTTACATCGCTGTTTCGATCCAGACACGTAATGTCCTTCAGCTTTTCGTCTGCTGAATATAGCGCGTCGCGATCGCGATGCTCGTTATAGAACGGTCCCAAAGCACGACTTGAAGCTTTCAAGAAAACGTAAAGGCCGCTTTTCGGCAGTGTCAGACCAAGATCCGAAATCTTTCCAAAAACGTAACCCATCGCCATATCGAATGCGCGCCGCTCAGCGAAAGAGAGGCCGCGCAGATAATCGAGAAAATCTTCTTCGAAGCTGAGGCCGTACTTGTCGGCCTGTTTCAAGAATTCATCGCTGCTCAAGCACAAAGCGTAACGTGGCTCCCAAGCCACATGCTTAAAGAAGCGCAGGAAACGCTGGCCGTGCTCCTGCTCTTCTTCGAGCCCCACGTGCCCGTCAATTTCCACGAACCGCTGCAAGGCGTCGGGAGACATTTCGTCGTAATTTTTTCGCGTTCCGTGATCGGTGCACTCGATGCCGTGCAGGGTGACTCCGTCGGAACGAAGGACCCGCTTTACTTCAGAGAGGACCGCATCTTTCTCTTCGAAGCCGATGTGACCGATGACATCGAGGCTGACTACGTAATCGAAAGTTTGATCGGCGAAGGGAAGGTGAGACAGCCGGCTCGTCGTCGCAAAGTCATAACCGTTCCGGCGAGCCGCCAGTGAACATTCCGGAGACAGGTCCACTCCCGTGAGCGTTATCCCTTTACGTTTTAGCAGCGCGAGCATGCCGGCGCCGCAACCGAGATCGAGGACACTTGAACCCGCGCGCACGTTGTCGTAAATCCACATGGTGCGCGCGAATCGAATATCAAACCGATCGAGCGCCTTGAAGTAGCGCGCATCCAGCACTTCCTCCGACACAAACTTTGTTCGATAGAAATCGCGGATGTTTGAAACGCCGGCGCGGTTATAAAGATTTTCGTCGCGGTTCGACATGACAATCGGCAGCTTTAGAGGTTTCGGGACTCCAAAGACTTTTCTAACTTTTCCAAACGTTGTTCCAATGCGCGGCGGCCACGATCTTCCAGGACGGCGGCCTCGCTTGCTTCCAGTGAAAGCTGTCGGAAACAAACACGCTGCTCCTCCCTTAGTTCCGCGTTCAGTTCAGATAACCGCTGATTAATTTCCTCGGCTTGCTTTGATCTGCCGGCGCTGTGTTCTTCGCGTAATCCAGCGGCCAGCTCAGTTATCTGGCTGGCGAGTTGCGAACGGCCTGCACGTCTTTCGGCCGCGAACTCGCCCAGCATGTTGCTGATGCGAACGAGCGCGGCGTCGGTTTCCTTCAATCGTGCTTCATACTCCGCCTGATTGTTGCTGACCACGAGCAGTCCGGCAGCTTGCCCGTCAACCTCCGATTTCAGCGTTACAAACTGTCGACGCATTTCATCAGTCATTTGCCATCGCAGGGCAGCCAACTCCTGGGCCTCAGCCAACAGGATGCGGACTGCGTCACTTAGGGCGTCATGGACCGCACGATTAAAATTAACCTGCTCCCAGGTGAACCAACGCGTCAGCGGCCTACAAGTATTTTTTATCCACAATTCAATTCGGGCCACAGTGCCGCGACGATTACTTACGACTGGCGGCAGTCGATTCCAGGCGCG
>JBHELZ010000038.1:0-34853 GCA_046262835.1 Pyrinomonadaceae bacterium | reverse complement strand
GTCAAATAGTCTGACAATTGGGCCAGCGCTTCGCTTTGACTGGAAGCCGGCGCCAAACTGTCGGCTGACGAAGCAGCGGTTGAAATGCTCGTCCCTGCCATTCGCGCGCTTTCTTCGGAAACCACCCGCTCGCGAATTTGATTCAGTATTGTTTCAACGTCCATACCTAAACAAATACAGTCTCAGACAATTCGCGCTCGTGACTTTGTGGCGGCATATATCGACGGGTGGTGGCTGTGGCGTTCAGATTGGCAACCCCTTCAGTCAACCGGAGGCTGGTGACGCGAAAGAACCGCACGCCGTCGAGCCAGTCGTATGCCTCGCCGTCACGGCTGTGCACGGCGCAGGAGATCGAATAGTTATCGACACCCAGCCAACAATCGAATCCGAATGCGACTTCCACAATTTCCCCCCGATGGACCGCGCCTAATTCCAGTTGCTGTTCGTTTGTGTTGGTGCCAAAGGCGCTGATCCCGTGTCGATTTCGGATCAGAAAACCGATTACGGGCTCGTCGACGTCACTATTAAATCGAGCGGATATTTTCACGGTGACAGGCATGCCGGTGTCCACGATTTCCAAGGGACGCTGGGCGGCATCTGCCAGTTGAGCTACGACAATCTCTGCACTTCGATTACCGTGACGATAAGTAAATGAAAGCGGCTTGAACGATTCAGCCCGGGCCGGCTCACTGGGAGAGGAATCTTCTGACTCGGCTTCATACGCCCGCTCGCGTTCCATGACTATTTCCTGGTAACGATTGAGCACATCCACCGGGGCTCCTTCGGCAATCATTCGGCCCTGGTTCAGCAGGATGGCGCGCGAGCAGAGAGCGCGCACCGCGGCCGCGTCGTGCGAGACAAACAGCACAGTGGTGCCGCGCTCGTGAAGTTCCTTGATGCGTCGCAAACAGCGGTGCTGGAAGACGGCATCTCCGACCGCAAGCGCTTCATCAATGATCAAAATGTCGGGCTCGACACTGGCCGCGATCGCGAAGGCGAGGCGCACGTACATTCCACTCGAATACGTCTTGACTGGTTGATAAAGGAAGTCGCCAATTTCGGCGAAGCGTTCAATCTGTGGGAAAAGGGCGTCAGTTTCCCGGCGTGACAGGCCGAGCAGTGACGCGTTCATGTAAACATTTTCCGCTCCGGTAAACTCCGGGTCAAAGCCCGCGCCCAGTTCAAGCAGGGCTGATATTCGACCTTCGTGCCAGACTTCACCGTGCGTCGGCTCCAGAGTTCCGGCGATTATTTGCAGCAGCGTCGACTTGCCACAGCCATTCGGCCCAATAATTCCGACGATGTCGCCTTTATTAAGGCTAAAGGAAGTATCGTGGAGCGCCCAGAACGCTTTGTGTCTTCGGATCCGGCCTCGGGTAAGCGATTCCTTCAGACGATCGCCGGGTCGCGCATATGTTCGATATTGCTTCGCGACATTATGAACTCGGAGGGCGGTCGTCATGCGGGAAATGTATCAGTCCGAGAGCTAAGAGCAAAGTGATTAGGCCCTGGGAGTGAGTGAAAAGAACAAAGGGCCAGGACTCGCGCCCTGGCCCTTCGGTCTGCGCTCCTGGCGCCTTTAGCTGGCGCCGAAACGCTGACGGTATTCGCTTGAGCTAATGAAAGCCTTGACCATTTCAGCCTGAATGAAGTTACCCCCGAACGCGTTTAGCTTGTTGAGCCAGAAGTTGAATCCGGCCGAGTCCGGATCGCGCCGCAGATAGCCGAAGTATTCCATCGTCACAAACGCGGAATTGAATTCGCGTGTCTGCAGCTCAGCCGCCTCGGCTACCTGCCGCAGGACCTGCGCGCGCGTTAGAGTGCTCGCGTTAAGTCCGGCCACCAGTGAATTTCTGAAGGCATCCTCTGCCGGGAAGTTCCCGCGTATCTCACCACCGGGGAATTGCGTCGTGTGGAAGTTGATATACGCACGCCCCTGCCGCAGGTTGGATAACTGCGCGGCCAGCGTTGTGCCGTTGCCTTCCGGCGCGTCCCATTTGCCGCTGAACGTGCCTCCGACCCCGGTCGCGAACGGGGTGTTCGTCGCATCGTTCGGGTTATTGTCGTTGAAAGGTGCTCCAAAGAAGCCCCAGACGACCGGCCCGTTGACGCCCGGCGTAACCGACGCTCCGGCGTGTATGTGCGCCGCGATCAAGTTGTCGTTGGTGTCGGCAGTTTGCGAACCCGTGACGTCTATGTTGTTGATGGTCGCGGTGAAGGTCATGGCCGTCTGCGCCGCGTTCAACTGGAACCTCGCGGTGCCAAAGGAAGCCGGGCGGGCGCCGCCGCCCGAGAGCGTTGGTGTCGTCGGGGGGACCTCCTGCGAGTTCGTCAGGCTTACATCAAAGAGCCGCACTTCGCTGGGCGTCAGGTTGGCTGAAGCGAGCAGCGCGTCAACATACTGAGAGTTGGTCAGCGTCGAAGGATACCTGGCGACGAACTCGGGCCGCGTGACGAAATCGTTGAAGTAAGCGACCTTGTTGGCTTCGAGCTGCGCGTCCGCGCCGGGTTGGCCGAACGTGAAATTTTGCTGCAACGCCTGAGTGTCGCGTTCGAAGTTGCCGTACAGAACGGGCGCCGGCGAGCCCCCGGGGGCGTTGGGGCCGAACGCGGCCCGGTGCGTCATATAGGCGACCAGGCCAGTCTGCTGGAATTCGATCGAGAGGAAGAAGGCGGCCGAGACGTTAATGCGCTTAACGGCGATGCAGTTGGCGTCAGAGCCGCATGAGGTTATCTGGTTAACCCAAAAGGCCTGGCCCGCGCTGTCCGGCTCGCGATTCAGGAAATCGAGGTAGTGCTGACGCACAAAGAAATTCGGATTGTCGATGGGGTTGGTGGTAGAGGCCGAGATGTCGTTGTCGAGTATGGTCACCTCGGCCGTGTTTGGCGTACCCAGGCCGACGCCCGCGCCCGTCGGGTTTGAAAGGGCCAGGCTGATAGTTTCGTCGCCCTCAACGAAGTTATCGTTGACGATCAGCACGCGGAAAGTTTTCAATGTCTCGCCCGGCGCGAAGGTAAGCGTACCCAGCGCGATCTCGTAGTCCGACTTCTGCGAGGCATGGCCCGCTTGCGACTCATCGAAGGTGTTGTAGTTGACCGTTGCCGCCCCGGACGTATCGCCGTTGCGTACAACAGTGAAATCAACGTGGCCGGCCGCTTCGTCAACGGCGAACTTGTCTGTGGCGAACTGGATGAGCGAAGTCGCTTGGGCCGTCGTTGGATTGAGCTTGCCAAACAGCCCATGCTCTTCCTCGCCGAGTCCGGAGGTAAAGTAGAGTGTGTTCACGTCGCCGCCCGATCCGCCGTTTCCGAACTGCAACGCCCAGAGTTCGTCAATCACGATGCCGTTGCCGCTCTCGTCATGAAGGGTGCCGAGGAACGCGCCCACGGTGGGGTTGAAGGCGTGGATGCTGTCGCCGTCACCGAAGTTGCCTACCAGCACTGCTCCGCCGAAGATGCCAAAGGACGCCGGCGCGATGACTATGCCCCACGGCGAGTTGAGCACGCCGTTGTTGATGCCGAAAGACAGGTCGCGGACCCCGTCCGTGTTGAACTTGCGCACGAAGCCGTTACCGACGCCCTCCTGGTCTTTCCCGTCCGGGCCAACCTTCGCGTAGGTGACGTAGAGCGAGCCGCCGAGGTTCTGGATGTTGAACGGCGCGAAACCAGCCGGAATGGTCGCGTCAATGAAGCCGCCCGTGACGGTCGTGTCGGCGAAGGTGCCATCGAAGACGTCTATGTGGTTGTTGGCGAAGTCAGCTGCGTAGACGCGGTTGCCGCCGGAGTTCGAGCCGATGGCGAGGCCCGTATAGACGTGGCCCGGCTTGCTCCTGACGTTCTGCGCGGCCGCGCCGCTTGCGCCGTTCCATGCCGTGATGTTGCCGGTGATCGAGTCGAAGATGAAGAGAGCCGCGGCGGGCGTCCCACCGCCTGGCGGGGTAATCTGGAAGTCGCTAGTCGAGTTGCTGGCTACGCCTGTGGGCAGGCCGCCCGGAATGTTGATTGTCTGCGGGCTCGGGTTGAGGACAACGGGCGCGCCGCCCACGTCGCCTTTGACGAGCTGCGTCGTGCTCGTCCCGTTGTTGGCGATCCAGAAGGGGCTGGTGCCTCTGAAGGTGAGGCCCCACGGGTTGACGAGCAGCGAGTCGAGGACGGGCGCGAAGCCCGGTATGTCCGAAATCAATGTTGTCCGCCGGTAGGCTGCTCCCGGAGCAATTGGCGGAACGCTGTCAGGCTTGATGGAACCTGGCTGTTGGGCGCGCACCGGCGCAACAATTCGCTTTGATGTCGCGGCGCTAAGCAGAGACACCGCCAGTAGTAGAATCAGCAACAATGGACGACGTTTAATGACTTTCATTTGGGCCTCCCGACCAGATCGTTAATATGCTTTGAAGCTGCGGTTTACCGATAACCGACGGGCGATCTTCAAAATGGGCTCAGGGGAAGCGCTCACTGTATTAGGTGAAATTCATTACTGTCAAGATCATTTTGTGTTACGAAACGTTTTCGCAGACTTCGAAGGCGTGGCGTTTCACCTTTTCGTGTAGGCATCGGTACAATGGCCGATGAAGCAAGCAACTAAACTGTGCCCCTGTAGCTCAACGGTTAGAGCAGCAGACTCATAATCTGTTGGTTCGGGGTTCGAATCCCTGCGGGGGCACCAATTATTAATTGGCAGTAAGTGATGGCCCGATAAAGGCACGAATTTTTTCTAAGACGATATGACACAAAGAACGATTGGGGTTGGAATCATTGGCGCCGGTTTTGCTCGTTCGACGCAGATTCCCGGATTTGCGCACTGCACAGATGCGCGTCTGGTGGCAATCAGTAGCGCGCGGCGCCAACATGCAGAAGAAGTTGCGCGTGAGTTTGAAATCCCAAATGTTGAAAGTGACTGGCGCGCGCTCGTCGCTCGCGAGGATGTGGACTTAGTCAGCATCGTCACCCCGGTGGCAACCCACTGCGAAATGACGCTGGCAGCGCTGGCGCACGGTAAAGCCGTGCTGTGTGAAAAACCAATGGCCATGAATGCCGAGGAAGCACGCCGCATGACTGACGCCGCGCGCGAAGCCGGAGTCCTGGCGCTGATCGATCACGAACTGCGCTTTCTGCCGGGCCGCCGCAAGCTGCGCGAAGTGCTGCAACGCGGTCAGATTGGTAAAGCAAAACACGCCACCGTTACTTTTCGATCTGACTCCCGTGCCGATCCAACTCGCGCGTGGAACTGGTGGTCGGACAAGACGCAAGGCGGCGGTGCGCTCGGCGCAATCGGCTCGCACCTTATCGATGCGTTCCGCTGGTTGCTGGACGCGGAAATTTCCGAAGTGTTTGCCAATCTCGCCACCCACGTGCGGGAGCGGGAAGATGAGCAAGGTGTGGCCCGCGAAGTAACTACTGATGACGAAGCGAATATGCTCCTGCGATTTGCTGACGGGAAATTGACAGATGGCGCGACGGGCAATGCTTCGATGTCGATGGTTGAATCGGGCGCCTCAGCGCATCGGATTGAGATTTTCGGGTCGCAGGGGGCGCTGAAAATCGACGGCAACGGATATGTATGGAGCGCGAAGGTTGGCGACGGCGATTGGACCAGCGTGGAAACGGATCGCGGCGAACTGGCGCCCGGAATGGCTGAGGGAAGTTGGTCGCGCGGCTTTACCGAGTTTTCCAAAAAGATTGTTGAGGCCCTGCACGCCGGGCAAACGACAGTTGCCGGAGCGGCCACCTTCGAAGACGGTTATCGCACGCAGTTGGTTCTTGATGCGTCACGAAAATCTTTTGAGCGCGGATGCTGGGCGAAGGTCGAGTAAGAAGTCAGGACTGGCTGCGTTAACCGCGGTTGGCTCTTTTCAGCATTCATTGTTTGAGAGCGCGTTTCCAAAAGTCATGAAGTTCCACGCACATCAACCGCCAGCCGTTGTGTCGGCTGCTTTACATGACTGGCAGTTGATTTCCTGATGAATGGCCGAGGGCCGCAGTAAGCCGTTATCATCCGGGCCTGTATTTTAAATACGAGCAAGCCTTCGGAAATTTAAGGCAAATCCAATCTTCCTGCGCGCCCGCCGAAGGGCTCCGTACCATACACTGTGGTTAAGAAAAGCCGAAAAAGAACTCCTCATCACGTTCGCGTCGGCATTGACACGGGTGGCACCTTCACTGACTTTGTGTTTCAAGACGGTCGGGATTTGCGAATCTTCAAAATCGCCTCCACTCCCGATGATCCTTCACGGGCAATAAGGCAGGGGTTGGAGCAAATAGCTGGGGCAGCAAATTCGCCAGTCATGATCGAAGTGGTGCACGGCACCACGGTCGGAACGAACGCGCTGCTGCAAAGGCGAGGCGCGCGTACCGCGCTCGTAACCACCGCCGGATTCGAAGACGTAATCGAGATCGGGCGCCAGGCGCGGCCCGAACTCTACAACCTGAATGCAGTGAAGCCACCTCCGATCGTGCCGAGTGATCTAAGATTCGGCGTGCAAGAGCGTGTCACGGCCACAGGTGAAGTCCTCGAGCCACTAAATGAAACTGACATAAGCGAGTTGATTGAGGAGCTTCGCGCAGCCGAGTGTGAATCAATCGCGGTGTCTCTGCTTTTCTCATTCGTAAACCCACTACACGAAAAGCAGATCGCGGATCGGCTGGGGCGGCTTGAACTGCCAATCTCGATCTCGCACCAGGTTCTGCCCGAGTATCGCGAGTACGAGCGAACGTCGACAGTTTCGGTCAACGCCTACCTGCAACCGCTGATGGGGCGGTATCTATCGCGCCTGGAAAAATTCGGACCCACGGCTACCGTCTCAGGCTTGAAATTGCGTGTCATGCAGTCCTCTGGGGGGAGCATTTCTGCGCGCGTCGCAGCAACCGAACCTGTGCGCACGATCCTTTCGGGCCCGGCGGGCGGCGTGGTTGGCGCTTTGCGCGTTGCACTTGAAGCGAAGTTCGAAAACATCATTACCTTCGACATGGGCGGGACCTCGACCGACGTCGCGCTTAGTGATCGCGATGGAATGCGACTCACGAACGAATCGATCGTCGCCGGCGTGCCGGTGGCAATTCCGATGATGGACATTCACACCGTCGGAGCCGGTGGCGGATCAATCGCGCGAATTGACGAAGGCGGATCATTGCGCGTTGGGCCGGAATCTGCCGGAGCTGATCCCGGGCCGGCTTGCTACGGCCGCTCGCTGCTGCCGACAGTAACTGACGCGCATGTCGTGTTGGGTCATTTACCGGGCGCGAGTTTGTTAGGTGGGGAATTCCCTCTTGATGAAAGGCGCGCACGCGAAGCGTTGACTCTACTGGCG
Source organism: Pyrinomonadaceae bacterium (assembly GCA_046262835.1). Classification (GTDB taxonomy): domain Bacteria; phylum Acidobacteriota; class Blastocatellia; order Pyrinomonadales; family Pyrinomonadaceae; genus UBA11740. The sequence continues at coordinate 27,549 of JBHELZ010000038.1, read as the reverse complement.
TCGCAAATGAGCGTTGCTGCAAAACGAAAAGTAAGTTCAACCGAAGCTGCGCAGGGCACGCTCGACGTCGTCACTACAAACATGGAGCGCGCCCTGCGTCATATCTCGGTCGAGCGCGGATACGATCCGCGCGACTTTACGCTCGTCCCGTTCGGAGGCGCGGGAGGCCTGCACGCGGTGGCTTTGGCCCGCGCACTCAGGATTCCACGAGTGCTCGTGCCCGCCTCACCGGGGGCGCTCTCTGCGGTCGGAGTCTTGACTGCGCAGGTAGTCAAGGAACAAAGCCGCACCGTGATGTTGCAAGCCGGCCCGGAGTCTCAACGGGTACTCGAAAAAATATTTCGTGCAATGGAGAAGCAGGCCGGCGCAATCCTGCTTCGCGAGGGCTTTCCAGATCGAAAGCAGCGGCATGAGCGCTCGCTCGCAGTCCGATATAAAGGCCAGTCGTTCGAACTGCAGCTTAAACGAACAACGGGCAACATCGCCGCGGCATTTCATCGCGCGCATCAAGCGCGATACGGTTACGCGCAAGCAAAGAATGTGGTTGAGATTGTTAGCGCGCGCGTTCGTTCAACGGGCGCTGTGGAAAAATTAAAGGAACAGAAACTAAAAAGTTCGTCATCCAAGACGATCGCGACACCGCACGACTTTGTAGAAACGTTTTTTGAGCGCAAGAAGATCCGGGCCGCGGTTTACCGGCGACAAGATTTGGCGGCAGGTGTACTTTTGCGCACGCCATGCATTGTGACGGAATACTCGGCGACAACTCTGGTTCCCGGTGATGCAAGCGTTAATATCGATAGTTATGGAAATTTGATTATTCAAGATGCTTAGTCTCTCAGGGTGGGAAGAGGCTCGTTCCCGCTGCCTTGTGCTTGAGCAGAAAAGCGGCAAGCCGGCCTTCTCGGCCTTGAGGAAATTCAGGTTCCAGCTTATTAAATTCGGTGAGAGTCAGTTGAAGAAATTCGATCCAACCACCCTGGAAATTTATCGCGCGCTCTACACCTCAGTCGCTGAAGAGATGGGAGTGGCTTTGCGGCGCACATCGTTTTCGCCAAACATCAAAGAGCGTCGCGATTATTCCTGCGCGGTTTTCGATTCCTATGGCCGAGTCATTGCTCAGGGCGATCATATGCCTGTGCATCTGGGATCGATGCCTATGGCCGTGGCAGCCGCCCTCGAGAACGTCCAGATCGGGCAGGGTGACGTCGTCGCCGTTAATGATCCGTTCGCCGGCGGAACGCATCTGCCGGACGTGACCCTGGTTTCATCTGTCGTCAGAAGTAAGTCGTCAGTTCTTAAAAGAGCACAAGCCACTGACAACCGACAACAGACGCTTTTCTATGTAGCCAATCGCGCACATCATGCGGACATCGGTGGCGCGACACCCGGATCCATGGGACTGGCCACTGACGTTTATGGCGAGGGCGTGCGCATCCCGCCGATTCGTATCGTGCGCGCTGGAGAGAGCTGTGCTGACGTGATGAAGTTGATCCTGACGAACGTGCGCAGCAGCGGCGAACGTCGCGCCGATTTCGAAGCTCAGATCGGATCATTAAAGGTCGGCGCCATGCGTCTGTTGGAAATTGTCGAGCGCCGCGGTCAAAAAGAAGCTCAGGATTACGCGCAACACTTGATCTCATATTCATCGCGGATGATGCGACGCGCAATTGCTGTAATACCCAACGGAACATACGAGGCGGAAGATGCGCTCGACGACGATGGCATCAGCGACAAAGAAATCCCGATTCGGGCTCGCATTACGATTAGTGGCGAGCGAGCGACCGTCGATTTCACCGGCAGCTCGCCCCAGGTCGCGGGCGCAGTGAACGCCGTCGAAGCGATCACCGTCTCAGCCGTCTCATATTGTTTTCGCTGTTTGGTCCAGAGTGACATCCCGGCAAGTGCCGGATTGATGGAACCCATCACTGTGATTGCTCCTAAAGGAACCGTTGTCAACGCTGCGCATCCCGCGTCCGTTGCGGGCGGCAATGTTGAGACGTCGCAGCGAATTGTTGATACCGTTTTCAAAGCTTTATCGCAAGCAATTCCCGAACGGATTCCCGCCGCGAGTCAGGGAACGATGAACAACCTGACGATTGGCGGAATCGATCCCCGGACCGGCTCGGAGTTTTCTTATTACGAAACGGTCGCCGGGGGAATGGGGGCGCGGCCGGCGCTGGCCGGAATGAATGCGACACACACGCACATGACCAACAGCCTTAACACGCCGGCCGAAGCGCTCGAGTATGCTTATCCGCTGCGGGTCCGCGAATATCGAATCAACAAAGGCTCAGGCGGTAATGGAAAACAGAAAGGCGGCGACGGCGCGATTCGGGAGATCGAAACCCTGGGGCGGTGCCGCATGGCCCTGCTTTCCGATTGCCGCAAGCGTGCTCCGTACGGATTGCATGGCGGCCACGGTGGAGAACTCGGCCGGGCTTACATCATTCGCCGCGACGGTCACAAAGAACAGCTAACTTCAAAAGGAAGCTGGGAAATGGAAGTTGGCGATCGCGTGCGGATTGAAACGCCGAGCGGCGGCGGCTTCGGGGCTGACTAAATTAGTACGGAGCGAGGGTAGCGACCCGGCGGATTGGAGCGCAAGGGTCCTCGCTTGCACGATAATTTAGAAGCCCAGCCGAGACAATTGCGCTCCAGGCTAAAAACCCCGTCCCTACCACTTCCGTACTGGCCTCATTTACTAAAGCGAAGACTTTTAAGCCGTCGAATAAAAAGCGGCGCTGACCTTTGGAAAATCATTTCTTTGATTTAGACTGCAACCCGTTTTGGCTACGCTAAAAAAACAGAGCGTCAAAGATCTGGGGGTAACCAGGGCTAGCCTTGGTTACGGCGTCTGCCCTACGGTCGGGTTCTGACACGGAGTTAAACTTATAATCGAATGGGCACTACAGCTAAGATGATTCGCGGAATTGAACCAGATGAAAATGAAGTACCCGCACCACGGGAACAGCCACGGACGGCCCAGGCGGGATGGATTGAAGTCATTGCCGGATCGATGTTCTCAGGCAAGTCAGAAGAGTTAATTCGCCGTCTCCGGCGCGCCAAAATCGCGCGCCAGAAGGTGCAGGTGTTCAAACCGGAAATTGACGCCCGCTTTTCTAACGATCACATCGTTTCACATTCGGAAATCCGGCACGAATCAACAAATGTTCGGACCGCACAAGAGATTCGCGCCCGTGTCGAGCCGGACACCGAAGTTGTCGGCATCGATGAAGGTCAATTTTTTGAGAACGATTTGATCCCGATCGTGAATGAATTGGCTGAGAAAGGGGTTCGAGTAATCGTAGCGGGGCTGGATCAGGACTACACGGGAAAGCCCTGGGAGCCGATGCCGCAATTACTTGCGGTGGCGGAATACATCACCAAGACTCACGCGATCTGCATGAAGTGTGGGCAGCCGGCTAATTACACTCAACGAACCTTTGAATCAGAAGAGCGCGTGGCAGTCGGCGGCGCGGGCATGTACGAAGCTCGGTGCCGTAGTTGCTTCGTTCCGCATGCCGACGCGCCGACGATGCATGATGAGTGAGGTCTTCAGGTTTCTTGGTTCCCCGCGCTAAGAGAAAAGCACACGATCTCGAATCTTTCGAGCATTCACGTAATCTTCTTCAAACCACGTTTTATCCGCTGGTTTTCGTGGCGGCTTCTGAAGCTGCAGCTTTTTCTTCGCCTGACTCGCGCTTGACTGCGCGACCCTGAATTCATAGTGATCAAAGATCCGGACGGCCTCGATCATGTAGGACACAGCAATTCGCCGGTCGCGAATCATCAGCAGATTTTCGCCGTTCGAAGTGTCGGCCGCGCCCGAGAAATTAAATGACCCCATATAGACACGCGCCGCCGGCTTATCAAAATCAATGACCACGAATTTGTGGTGCATGCGCACTCCCCCGCCGCCGGTGGGCTCGGCCCTGAACGGTTCTGGCAGATTATTTGAGAGCTGTTTCGGCGAGACCAGGACGACTTTGCCGTTCGGTTTGGCCACGTCAAGTCCCTTCACCGGGTGATCAGATATCCCGTACGAGAAAATCTGATCGTCGTCCTGCAATTTTTTGATCGCATCCTGAATTGGACCGGGAGTCTGATACAAAAAAGCCAGCGAGAAGAACAGACTCGAGGTCGTCTTAGCGACGTCATCGCCAATGATTTTCAGCACAGCATTGGTTGCCGACCGGGGTGAAAAATTCACCCGCGCATCAATGCCGGCCAATTTCAGGTCATTCCAGTCAGCAGAAGTGGTCTGGTTGAAACCGCCAACGTCGTCATGCGCATGGTAGTCATCGAACGCCTGCATGCAGATTTTTACCGGAGCCTTCCCGCTCAAAATGATCGCGTTGTTGTTCTGCACGTAAAATCCGCGCCACGAGTGGTTCGTCGATCCAACCACGGCTGCTCGGGCCTTTGGTCCATCCACCACGATCATCTTGTTATGCTGCAGGTTGCCCATGTGCTGCCGTTTGATGTTGGCCGGTCCAACCAGCGCGAGAATCTGATCGAACGCCTGGGTCTCCGCCGAGGTCTTCGGCTTGTGAGTCCCTGAATCGTCGATAATCATCTTTAGTCGTCCCTGGAGCTTTTTGAGACGGGAGAGAAGCTCGGGAAGATTGAAATCGTAAACAACCAGTCGCACCTGAGCGTTAGGATCGGCGATGGCCTGATCGAGTACTTCAAGAATCGCGCTCCGCGCCTCGAACCCCATCCAGGTCAGCGCCTCTTCAGCCTTGGCGAGAGTCGGCACAAAATCCAGGCCGCCATCGGCCGCAGCCGGCAGCAGTTTCGGGATTGCATCGGCGCCATATTTGTCGACGAAGGCCTGGGACGAGACAAAGCCACGGGTGAAGGCAAGATTGAGTTTTCCCGGATAGGTCTCGCGGCGAAGTTCGATCGCCGCCTGCTGCGGCTCCCCGTAACTCAATTCATCCTTCGCATTCATGAAAACCGGGCTCACCTTGTAAGTGAAGTCCCCGGCGAGTTCAGCATTCCGGGGGAAATGTACCCAGCGAAATTTCTGGATTGGAGAGAGTCGGGTCGACATTTGATTGGGGTTCACGCCGCCATCCATGCCGGGAAAAGCCAGCCGGTTCTTCAAAGCGAAGAACCTGTCACCTTGCGGCTCTTTATATTCGATGGCGAAGCCGACGAAATCCTGCGGCGGCTTGCCTTTCTTCCAATTCATCGCAATCAAGGTCATGCCGTCGCCGCGATGCAGCTTCATCGTGAACAGCGCGGCCTTATTAGTCCCACTGATTTGAAACTTACCGGACATGTTGGGGCCTCCATAGAGTGCGGCATCGGTGCTCTGTGAGGCAGTTCAAGACCACAATACTACTCGTTCCTGGTTTCAGCGCAATCAAAATCGGAGCGGCATTGGGGAGCCGGCGGTTGCTTGCTCACTATTGTTGCGGGCAGACGTAAGGTCGGCTCACTTCCACCCCCACTCTTTGGGCCGCATTCAATTTCAGGCACCACGCTCTGCGCGTTGCCTCGACCTTAAAGTCGGCAGCAGCAATTTCCTCGGCAGTCGGATTTTTCAATTTAGCTCGATCAGCCTTCGCATCTAAAAACGCGGCATAGGCACCCTCTTCGTCGCCACGCAATTTCTCGACTGCATCGGCAGCTTCTTGTTTTTCCTTTCCGCGATCTTTAAGGATCTCCGCGGATAAAGTTTTAGAGACATCAGCCTTGGTCGAGTCGAGAACGTCCGCAATGAATCTCAGCGCTTTGCTACCCTCGTCCGTCTCGGCAATGACCCCTTCGACCGTAACCGGCATGATCTGAACGTACGCTCGAGTTTCGCCTGGCTTGGGCGGAGGAAACTGTATGGTCGCAATAGCCGCCAGGGAAGCGTCACTAATAGCCAATCCTCCTACCCAGCTGCTGCGTTTGTTGCGAAGATCCTCAGGTCCCAGCACTGTATTTTTGGAAACTTGTCCAAGGTTCACCATAACCAGCGAGAGTAAGGGCTCACCCTCCTTTTGGCCTGCGCCGGTTATGGCGACTGTGATTACCATTGCGCGTCTTTGATGAGACCTATCACCCTGGAAGTCATTAACCTGGAGGAATCGACTCGTATACCGAAGCGCGGTTTTGTCTTCGGCGAAATCGATTTCAGCCTCATATAAGACGGCGATCTGAGTCACGTGTATCCCATTATCATTCAGCAGTCTTATTCGTTCATTCGTCGCTGCGTCGCTGTCCTCAGTTGAGATCCGGCGCGCGAATACCGTATTCGCCGGGGCCTCTTCTTCTCTATTCGCGAATAAACCGCGCACCACCAAAACACAACCCAAATCAGGGTTCAGTTCAAGATTGTGTTTGACCTCGTCGCGACCCTTGTTCCTTACTGTTTGTTGCATCAGTCTATACAGATATGTGGGAAGCTGGCCGGAATCGCGCAAGGTTTCTTCAGCACCGGCCTTCTTCAGTGCCCCGGCCAAACCTCCCAGGGCCTTTTCAATCAGCACGGGAACGAAAATGGCCGCCAGAGGACCGATAAACTTTTTGTCGACTTCTCGAGGTGATGTTCTACTTAGAAAACATTGCCTGCGAATGTATACACGCGTCTCGTAATCGGGTTTGTCTTCCTTAACACCGGCTTTCACTGTGGTGTTTCCCTTACCCATATAGCTAATACCACCGATCAAAAAACAGAGGGCGACAAGAATTGCCATCATTCTTGGCATTTGCTGATTCCCTTCGAAGTTGTATTGACTGCTTGTTAAGCAATCAGATTTTGGAGAACGCCGAGTCTCTAAGAATACAGTACTACGAATTCAAAATCCGCATCGCCGCTCCTACCGTGTGACGCAAACCTTCTTCATACGAGGCTCCGCTTGACTTGAAAACATCCGTGCCCGAGATAGTCGCGGCGACCGAATGTTCTGTCGCAAGCGTGGCTTTCACGTTTTTGATTTTTTCCTCAAGCGCTTCGTTCGATTGCAGGGCCTGTTCCTTGGCGGATTGCGAGGCATCGCCGCGTTGGGTCTGGCGGTTAATTTCCTGCTTTAAAGTTTTTTCGTTTTGCTGACCCGGCAGCCGGCCAAAGTAATATCCGATGATCACAAAGATGATTGGCTCAAGCCGCATGACCATTTTTTCATCGGCCAAAGGCTTGAGCCATCCGATCAGGGCCGCGCCATAAAGCGAAACGAAGACGAGGGTGAGGACCACCATGATCCAGTTTTTAAGCGTATCCGCTGTCGCCGGTGGGGCCGTGGGGTGAGTAATTCCGGTTGCCATTTTTTCCCGTAAGTGATTATCCGGCTATGAAAAGATTGATCTTGCAAAACCTGTCGATAGTGGCTATAAAATGCGCACGCTTTCACGTGAAGGCCGCTGGGTGATTTCACCCCGCAGCGAGGTATCACGCCGAGCTGTTTACCTCTTCACTAACACACGCACCGGCGATCTAGAGAAACTATCACCCGATGCGAATTCTTTTCGCGTAATCCCTAGCTGTGATGCGGTTAAGCTCACAGCTAATCGCGCGCCCTATCCACTGCTATGACGTCCGACGCGGACATTACTGCGCTGTTGGTCGATTGGAATAACGGCGACAAGTCCGCCATGGAAAGGCTCTTGCCGCTGGTCGAGAAAGAACTGCACCGGCTTGCGCACAGCTACATGCGGCGCGAAGACCCGAATCACACACTCCAAACCACGGCCCTGATCAACGAGACGTACCTGCGGCTGGTCGATCAAAGGAAAGTCCAATGGCAGAATCGCGCCCATTTTTTCGGGATTTCGGCGCAGATTATGCGCCGTATTCTGTTGAATTATGCGCGTGATCAGAACCGTTTGAAGCGCGGCGGCCGAGCCATCCACGTGTCGCTGTCAGAAGCCGGGGTGATGCCCGCAGAAAAAGATCGAGAGATAATTGCGCTGAATGACGCGTTAACTAGGTTAGAGGGAATCGACGAACGCAAGAGCAAGGTCGTCGAGTTGCGCTACTTCGGCGGTCTTACGGTCGAAGAAGTGGCCGAAGTATTGAACGTTTCGACGATTACCGTCATGCGGGACTGGGCGTTTGCCAAGGCCTGGCTCGCCCGAGAAATGCAAAATGATCAATAGCAACCTGGCCCAGATCGAAGAAGTCTTTCACGAGGCGATAAGCTGCGACCCGGCACAGCGGATTGCATATTTAAGCCGCGCGTGCGAAGGCAACGCCATTCTGCGCCACGAAGTAGAGTCTCTGGTGACCGCGTATGAGAGTGGGACCGGCCTGCTCGATGAAAATGCCGTCACCCTTGCTATGAGGGTCATGGGTTCTCGTTCAAAGGACTCAATGCTGGGCCAGGAGGTGGGGTTTTACCGCATCGTTAATTGCCTGGGCCAGGGGGGAATGGGAACTGTTTATTTGGCTGAAGACCGCCGTTTGCATCGCAAGGTCGCCTTGAAATTCCTTTCCAGCGATTTCATCTCTGACGCGTGGGCCAAGCGACAGCTTATCAGGGAAGCCCAGGCGGTGGCGATGTTGGACCACCCGAATATTTGCGCGGTCTACGGCTTTGAAGAGATTGGCGAATACAGTTTCATCGTCATGCAATACATCGAAGGCGAAACCCTGGCCGCGCTCATCCGTCGTGACGCCCTAAAGAGCAGCCAACTGGTCCCCCTGGCCCAGCAGATCGCCAGCGCGCTCAGCAACGCTCATGCGCACGGCATCATTCACCGCGACATTAAACCAAAGAATATTATGGTCACGCCCGGCGGGCAGGTTAAGGTGCTCGACTTCGGATTAGCCAAGACGATGCCGAAAAATCTGGAAGACGTGACTGAAAGTATCAGCCAGCTTTCGAAAGATGGCTTGCTGGTGGGCACGATTGCTTACATGTCGCCGGAGCAATTACGCGGAGAGAAACTGGATTATCGCAGCGATATTTTCAGCATGGGCACGGTGCTCTACGAAATGGCCTGCGGGAGAAATCCGTTTGCGCACAAGGCCGATTCCACGGCAAATAAATCAAACGCTGAAGTTATCTCCGCCATCATCAGCGGCGAGCCGCAATCGTTGCGACAAGTCTTAATCGATTGTCCGCGGGGAGTCGATCAAATCGTTAACAAGTGCCTGAAAAAAGAACCCTCCGAACGCTACCAGTCTGCGCCGGAATTACTGATCGATTTGGACAACCTGCAAAAGGGGATTTTCCTTCCGTCAAACGTTAAGTCCTATTTCGACGTTAGATTTGCCGCGATCGCGGCCGTGCTGTTGCTCGCAGTATTTGTGGGCGGCTTTATTTATCAACGCTGGACCGGTCGGGGTCACACTCTGGCAGTTTTGCCTGTCCTGTGTGACTACGCCTCGGCCACGACACAATGCATGGGCCCCGCGATGACCCAGGGTCTGGTGCGAACCTTATCGCGCCGCAGTGGTTTGCGGGTGACATCATCACAAGTGACGCCCTCACTGTTCGGCGCGAACGCGGCGAGTCCGCAAAAGGCAGGTCGCGATCTCAACGCCGACCTGGTCATGTTTGGCAAGATCAGCCAGGGCCAACAAGGAACGATTTTCACGGTCCGGGTAGAGCGAGTCGCCGACGGAGTACGAATCTGGGAGAACAGTTATCCGCTGAATCCGGACAAGGTCTCGACACTTCAACAACGAGTCTCGCTGGAGACCGCTGTCGAACTTCAATTGCCTACCAATGAAGACGACAAGACTGTTTTTGAGCTGGTCGCGGCTGACGAAAATCGCAACACCGAAGCCTACAAACTCTATTTGCAGGGGCGCAAGGCCTGGACACTCCGCGACGGTGAAAACATAAAGCTGGCGATTGATAATTTTCGTCGCGCCACGGAAATCGACCCGTCTTATGCCGAGGCGTACGCCGGTATTGCCGACTGTTATGTCTTGATGACCACCGTCGCCTTCGGCTCATTGGCGGGTCCGGACGCGATGCCACGGGCTGAATGGGCGGCCAGGGAAGCCCTCAAGTTTGGCGACAATCTCGCCGAATCTCATAACGCCTACGGTTCGGTCTTGTTAAAGGGTGATTGGGATTGGGAAAACGCGGAAAGGGAATTCCAGAAGGCGCTTCTGATCAACCCCGACTATCAACCGGCCCACTTGAACTATTCAAACCTGCTCGCTACTACGGGCCGCGTGCAGGAAGCTCTAAGGGAGAGTGAACTGGCGGTCAAGGGCGACCCATTTTCGGGCGCGGCCATCATGAATTACTGCCGGACGCAGTATCAAGCGCGCCAGTTCGATCAGGCTAACGCCTGTCTGGATCAACTCGCCGCGGAACAACCAAATCTGGCGGGCGGAAAATACATGCACGGAATTGTTTATATCGCGCTGGGTCGAATTCAGGAGGCCATCCAAATATATGAGGAGGTTTACAATAAGGACAAAGGGTACGGCGGGGCCATGCTGGGTTACAGTTACGGGCTCGCCGGCCGCCGGGAAGATGCAGAGCGAGTGCTCAAAGAAATGCAGGAATATCAAAAGCAGCACTATCTACCGGATCAGGAGTTGGGAATAATTTATCTGGGTCTGAATGATTTGGATCACGCCTTTCCGTTGCTTCGCAAAGCCGTGGAACAAAAATTTCCGCCCGCACAAGCAATTTTCTTCGCGCCAGGGTTCGACCGCCTTCGCTTAGATCCTCGATTCCCGGAGCTGGCCAAAGAAGTCAGGCTGCCGTTCCGGCCGTCAGCGCCATCCGCTGCCGTTTTAAAATCCGCAAAATAGAAATTAAAGTCGCGTGCGCGGTTTCCGCGGTGGGCCGCCGGTGCTCGTTGACGGCCAGCAGTGATTGAACCAGCCGACACAAGTTCGAGGGTACGTTTCGGCGCAGTTTCTTGATCGTCAAAGGTGCTGCGGGATCGTAAACTTTCCCCGTCAATAGTAAGAACAGTACTGAACCTAATGCATATAGATCGTCGGTGACGCCGTTTGTGAGGTGGCGGCCGCGGGACGCCGGAGCAATAAAACCGGGTGTCCCCCAACGCAAATGATCGGGCCGCCTGATCCGCGCGGCCCCCTCGAAATCAATAGGCACCAATCGCCCGGCGCGAGTCATGATGATGTTTTTCGGTTTACAGTCACGCCAGGCCCAGCCGGCGCGATGCATTTGCGCAATGAATTGAGCGAGTTGAATACCGCAATCCAGAAGTTGTGCGACGGCTAATCGGCGAGATCGAGATAACAGTTGTGCATGCAGCGTGGCCCCGTCCAGGTACTCCATTACAAGATAGTAGTTGCCACCTCTTTCAAAGGATGACTCGACCCGGGGAACCGACACGCCGCGTGCGGCCAGGCGAGACAGGACGCGTTTTTCATTTCTAACTCTCCAGGCGCCGTCGCGGCCGTCCCAGGTGATCTCACCATGGCGGCGTCCTTCCTTGAGCAAGCAAAGCCGCGGGCGGTTCGAGCTGGCATCAATCGCCACGTAAACGCCGCCCTTGCCACGCTGCACCAACGCCTTTATTACGCGAATTGATGAAACGTTTCTCTGGCTTGAAGACCGAGACTTCGGTTTGTGAAGTTCAAAGATATCGGACATCCCATCAGGTTTTGCTTGCTCGCGAATGTCGGGTACCAGATCGCCTTCGGGTGTATGAACCGCAGGAACTTGCCGGCCTTCAAGGGCCAGTTCAAGATGTTCGAACGCCCCAAACCGATAATAGACGTTGCTTGTATCTGAGAACCTGAGATCGAACGGGACAGCAGGACCGTTCAGATGTCTGGTTAACTTATGCAGGTGTCGTGCGAGAGAAACCGCATGGTCATCCGTCCGGGGATAGACGGTAATGATTTTTCCGATCTGGCTGTAATGGTAACTCACGCCTGAGTTGAGTTTTCCGACTTCCGTTAGTGAGCGCGGGGCTTTGAATGAAGCGGAGCGCGCAACCAGGAAAGGCGCAATCAACTGGAGTACTGAGGGAGCGTTGAGAATCGTGGCGGAGACATGAAGCTTCCACCCCGAAGAAGGCTGCCGGTTGGGACTCTCTGCGGAATGCCGCCATATCGAGTCCTTCGGAGCGCGCGGCAAATACAATGCGCAAAGCTTCTGCCAGCGCGCCTCGAGCATGCTGGCGCGCCGCGGCGAAACCGTTCGCCAGATAGAAGCACTGCCGTTCATCACTTTTTGGACGCGGCCTTCTTGTATGATCCTCCCGGTTTCGTTGGTGTCGGTTGCGTGCGGGATCTCGGCGGCCTTGGTCCAGGTGGCGGCGGTGGAGGTGGCAAACCTGCGGTGGGCAGGCAATCGGGGGCGATGCCTTCATCGATGCTCTCCACCCCGACCGGCAATGTTGTGGGTGTAAAGTCCATGCAAGGCGCGTTGCCAATTAGATAAGCTCGTTTCCGATCCATCTCGGGAACGTCCTTCGTTTCGTCCGTCGCCAGCAACCTGTTGAGTTGTCTCTCATCCACAGGTATTCCAGGCCCGGCTTGCTCTACGAATTGCATCACGTAGGCGCGCCACTCGGGCGATCGAATGCCGTTTTTCATTGCTGCGATTGCCAGCGTGGTGTTTTGTCCTGCCTCGGCGGGATTGTTTTGCATGGACTGGCTCTTGGCGTGAACCAGATCAATGATCTTCCTGTTTGCCATATTCATTCTCCTTCCAAAAGTTTGACCAAAGCATTAGTTAAGCACGTCACCCAGCTTGAGCAGATCGCGCAGGCGGAAAAGACCGGGCGTTCCTCCCAGCGTTGGTTTCCAGGCTGGTTCTCTCAAGATTGAATCCTTGCTGCCACGGATGAGGCCGATGAGCACTTCGGCGACAATCGTGCTGCCGACGGGGCCCAAACGCCCCGTTGAGCCGGCGGAGGCTTCGGCCAGGATGTAGTACCAAAGCGGGGTACGCTGCGAAAAACCGCCATCCTGAACTGCTCTTAATTGAGCGGTGCTAGCGCTGCGCGCCACGGCTTCGATATCTTCCGCACTCAAAACTTTCAGCCCTAAAGCAGATGCAACGGCCTGGCCGGTCGGGACACGCAGCATATAGCCGCGCAGAAGATTCCGTACCGGCAGCCGTGCCTCGACCGGCATGGGCTTGCTGAATTCGGTCAAGTCGAACAGCGCGCGCGACAAGCTGGTATCGATAGCACGGGCCCGGTTTGCTCCACCATCGACAAAGTTTTTCCAATCGATAATCCAGCTTTCGGGGAGGGTGGGAGCCCCGCCCAGAGTCCCGCTAAGCGCAGTCAGCGTGAACAGATCCGTTAGCTTCGCGCGGGGAAAAGTTGAGTTGTATTGATAAGTGCCCCGAACCAGGCTGTGGCCAAAGCGATAGGCCGCCACGCTGAATTCGAAGGGCATGAACAAGTCATCAGGGTCCGGCCGAAAGACTTTGTTGCCGCCGAATACGATCTCGCTGACCACCCAGGGGTCGCAAATTCGCGGCAGAAAATCTTTGAGTACAATCCATTGATAGTGCCGGCGGAGAATTCGGCGCGCTTCCTGAAAGGTACGGCCACGGACCGCTATAGCGTTGTGCGCGCGCAGAAAAGCTACATGCAACTGGGCAATAATCAGATTCTCATCGTCACGCTTATCCCCGATCAGCGCCGCCCGGTCGTCTTCAGGTCTCCTGCTGCGAGGCTTGCGTGGCAGATCGTTCGCCCGGCGCAATACATTCAGGTTCCCGTCGGAAACGAATCCCAGGACCATCCTTGAGCAATTGCGCGGCGCCGGTTTGTAGTAAACGTTGTCGAGATCGAGTCCGGGGGTGCGCCCGTTGGTTATGTTGGCGCTGATTTCTTCAGGGGTTAGAACCCGGAAGTCGGGATCGCTCAACTTGACCATGCCATCTGACTTCGCTTCGAACGTAATGTCATGATCGACGAACTGTCCGAGGTAGGTGTAAGCGGAAGGAATCGATGAATTTGCTGAAGCAGCACTAATCTCGATCATCGAATCGCCAAGCCGGATCAGCCGTGCGCGCATTTCAGGCACTTCAGGCAAGAGCGCACCGGGGGTCTGCAACTCAGGAAACAAGTAAGCGAAACGCGTTTCACCCGAGGTAATCGCAAACGAGAACGGCAGGTCCACACGGTCGTTGAGTTTCCTCACCGCAGCTTGGACCTGGACCAGCCTGTCCAGCGTGGGAATGACACCATGTGAGATTTTTTTGTATGGCTCGCTCATGCCCAAAGATTCCCTGAATGCGCCTCAACCTTGGACTGCCTTGGAATGCGGAGAAGGGTCGTGGATTAACGGTAACGATTTGTACGCCAAGTCCTGAACCGTTGGATTGGATCAGAGAAACCACCGACTTGAGCCTTTTGCCTTCACAAGCAAACGAACTAAACGGTGCGCAAAACTATCATGATTTGTACTTGCAGGCAGCAGATACGGCTCATCATTTTTGTCTTTATTTCAGGATTTTAGTTGAATTTGGGCCCCGCCCCCCGCGGTCCGGAGCAACCGCTACTGATCGATTTCGATCAAACCGCGCAAGAAGTCTTCTCGCCCGCGTTCAATCAGCAAAACGACCGCGCGACTTAACCGCGGCGTTTGCAGTTTCACAGCGTGCAAATCGATCTCTCCAGGCGCGCATCGGTTTCGATTATTCAAGGAGAAAAGTGATGAGAACAAATGTGATTAAGTGGATGACCGGATTTGTTTTGATGGTGGCGAGCACCTGCGGGGCGTTCGCCGCCGGGTGGGGAAGCTACGGTGGACCAGCGCCACAGCAAAATGGTGATTACCGGCTTGAGGGACCGTTTACCCAGGGAAACCTCTCGGTATTTCTGGTCCATGGTAAAGACAAAATCAAGGGCCAGACATTCATCACGTTGCAGGAAGCCCTGGTCCAGAAGAAAGTGATGGTGCGCGAAACCCGCGAGGTTAACGAACTGTCGATCGAAAACCTCTCCAGCGAAGAAGTCTATGTGCAGTCAGGCGATATCGTAAAAGGCGGTCAGCAGGATCGCATGTTGGTCGTTGATCTAATTCTGCCGGCGCATTCCGGGAAAATTCCGATCGCCGCGTTCTGCGTAGAGAATGGACGATGGAGCCGCAGAGGCACTGAAGAAGTAACCACCTTCACCTCCTCGGCGAACGTGGTAGCCAGCCGCGAAGTGAAACTTGCCGCCAAGGAGAAAGGCTCGCAGGGTGAAGTGTGGCGGGAAGTTGCCGCGGCCCAGGACAAACTGAGTGCCAACGTGGGCGGCAGCGTAAAGGCGCCAGCTTCGCCAACGAGCTTTCAGCTTGCTTTGGAAAATAAAAGCGTCCAAACAAACGCGGACACCTATATCAAAGGTCTGTCCGGAATCGTAGAAGGCAAGAGCGATGTGATCGGTTACGTGTTCGCCATCAACGGCAAGATAAATAGCGCCGATATTTATGCCTCGAACGCGTTGTTCAAGAAACTGTGGCCGAAGCTTTTACAGGCAAGCGCGATTGAAGCGGTAGCCGAGTTGCGTCGCGGCGAGAAATTCGACGCGCCCAAGCCGGTCGACGTTCAGGGATTTCTGGACGACGGATCGAAAGGCCCAGAACAGGAAAAGGACGTTTCCAGCCGGGTGCAGATGATCACGCGCGAATCGAAAGACAACGTCTCGTTTGATACTCGCGATCGCGCCAAACCCGATGTGGTGGTGCACCGGAATATCATCAAGAAAAATTGAGCGCGGCAAGGCACGACGCGGTCATAAGCGTTTTAAAACGTGAGGAGCGCACCCACGCGCTCCTCTTTTCTTTGCACACCTGGCGTTTATGTGCGCAACAATGCTCGCGTATACGTCAGTGCACCAGCTTTGTGGAGTATAAAATGCCGTACAGCTCGTCCGCTCGGCTATCGAACTTGCCTCCGCTGGTTGAGAGAATGAAATTCAATAGTTGCGTTTGCCCGGCGAACTTTCGATAGGTCATCCATTGCAAGCGACGAATATCATCAGCCATCTGCGGTTTTGATTCACGAAACTCAACCCCGCGCGTGCCGTCAAGCTCAAGCCATTTCAACTCGTCAACTTCGCCGTTCTTGCTCCTCACCTTGGCGCTTTCGTGCGTTGCGTTCAGGCTAAGGTCAGTCGGGAAATCGGGGGCCATGGGCGAAACGCTTACGATCAGAAACGCGCCGTTGCCGCCGTAGGCAAAACTGTTGGTTGACACGTCCTGTTTTTTCCAGCCGGCCGGCAGCGTCCACGAAATTCCCTGCTGGTCCCATTTCACGTCCTGGCCGTTCGCAATGGCCGCCATTTGCGCAGCCGTGGGCGCCGGCTTCTCGACCGGATCGTCTCCGATCTTCGTCGGATTGGACGACGACGGTGAGGACGAATTAGAGTTGCTGTTTGTTTTCAGCTTGTTGGTTAAGTTGCACGCCGCAACTACCAGGACCAGAGCCATAATCGCGAGCACATTTTTCATGGTGTGATATTCATCCTTCTTAAAAGTGGAAACCGGGCGCCAACGTTTGTTCCGCGTGAGTATAAGAAATCATGAAGGCTACCGAGGCGCACAGGCACGCGCCGATGCCTTAGGCGAAAAACGCCAGCACACTACTCCACCGGCAATCTCTCGTCAACAGCCAAAATGTGAGCAACAAATTTCCCAAACCCTGTTAATAACGCTGGATCAGTCTTCAAATGAATTGATGTGCGTGTTATGCTTACCTCGTTCCCCCCTACAGATCGTATTCAATCCAATGGTGCGCTTTACCAGACACTGTCAGAGGAGTCCTATGCGAAAAATCAAGATGCCTCGGTATCTATCAGCGGTGGGAATAATCGCGACCATAGTTGTGTCATTTACGGCATGTCAGCCGGCGCGAAATTCAAACTCGAATATCAATGCGAACGGAAACAGCAATGCGAACTCTGCGCTAAGTAACGACAACTCGAACGCCGGCGCAGACAACACCGGCCCGTCAATCAATACTCGCGAGCCGGACAAGTATTCGGCGACGCTTGTGTTCAGTGTTGAAACTGAAGGTGGCGACAAAGCGATCGGTATTCCATCGCTGAACCTGCAGGTCGCTCGCAGCGGTGACGACCGGCGAGTGGAATTCAAACTGCCGGACGGCTCGCCGTTAATTTATGTCGATCACGATAATCATCATTACGTGATCTTGCCGGGGAGAAAACAGTATGCCGAGCTTACGAAGGAAGCCACTGGCATTCAGTTCCAGAAACTATTAACCCCGGGGCAGCTCGTCGAGGACCTCAAGAAGATCAAAGGCATCGAACGCGCGGGCGATGCACCGATGGATGGCCGCATGGCCGAGAAGTATCGCTACAGCGGCGCGACGAACACGAACACAAAAGCGGGCGAAGTGAAAACTGAGGCCTTTGTCTATGTCGATAAGGAAACCGGATTGCCGCTGCGAGCCGAAATGACGGCTGAGAGTTCCGGCGACGTCAAGGGCGTGAAGGCGGCTCGGGTAATCGCTGAAATGCATGATATAAAAACGGACGTCGACGCTACGCTCTTTCAAACGCCCGCGGGATACGATCAAGTGCCGCCGGAAAAAATACGTCAGCAGATTGACGCGCTGACTGGCGCGGTCGCAGCGATTTTGAAAGGCATGATGGCAGGTACTACAAACAACCCGCCGCCACCGGCGCCAAGTGCTTCGATGAATCCGTAGCATGAAAAAATCGATCCTGTTTCTTTTTATTGGTTTGATTGTCGGCGCGCTGGCGACCGTGTATTTCCTGGGCTCGCCGCGCGCGCGTGGCCTGCCGGGGTCTCCGCTAAGGGCGCCGGATTCCAGTGGAGATACGTCCGGAACCGTCACCGTCACGATTGACGAAAAGTTTTTCGACTCGCTGCTGGGAACCATCTTCAGCAAGCTTGGTCCACCACAACTCAAACTTTCGCAAAACCAGTCCGAGACATTGATCCGGCCGGCAGTGTTTCAGAATTCGTGCAATAACCTCGTCGTGTTGAATGCGGAAGGCGGGAACGTAAAAACAGGCGTGCGATTTAGCGGTGGCAAAATCGTGGCACCCCTGGCCTTCACCGGCAACTATAACCTTCTCTCCCAATGCGTCCAATTCAAAGGCACCGGTAAAGCGACGGTGGATCTCTCATTCGACGCGTCGCGGCAAACTGTATTCGGAGCATTAAATGTTGAGGAGGTAGAGCTCGACGGCGTCTCGCCCATCGTCAGCACTCTCGTCACGGCGTTTGTTCGCCGCGCAATTGCCCAGCAGTTGAACCCGTTTGAAGTCCTGCCCGTTTCCCAACTGTCACTCGCCCTGCCCGTCCAGGTAAGTGGAGGCACGGTGAAAGCTATCGTCAAAGATGTCCGTTCGGAAGTTCAGGAAGGTACGCTCAAGCTTTACCTGACGTATGACTTTAGCGCAGAGAAGAAGACCGGGTGACTAAATCCCGCGCAGTGTAGCCGTCCTTCAGAGGGCTTGCCCAAAGGGTTTATAGAACAGCGCTTTAAGCGCTGGGGTGGGAGACCGAACGTGAGCGGGCCTCCCAGCGTGCTTCTCATAAGCTTTAGCATCGAAACTAAAGCCTTAGAAATAAGGCCGTTGAAACGGCCTCGAGAATTTCCGTACTCTCTAAACCCGGGCCTAAAAGCCCCGGTCTATTAACCCGGCAAGGAAGCTGCGTTAACGCGGCTGAAAGACAACCGTTTCCAAGGCAATCCTTCAACGAACTCCTTTTCTTTCTAGCCTGCCAAGTTTTTTCTTCGTCTCCATGAAACGTTTCACCGGTTTTCTACATTCACGGGCGAGACTCGAACAATGCTTCTTTCAGAAGCGTACTTAGGAAGGACGATCATATGACGAAAATTATGGCAATAGCATTGCTGACGCTGGCTTTGACGGCCTGCGAATCCGGCAGCGAAAACGCGAACAAGGCCAACAACAACAAGCCGACTGCGGCTACGCCCGCCCCCGCGACTTCCGCCGCAACGTCTGCGCCTGCAAGCCCGGCCGCGTCGACGCAGATTAAAGCGGGCGACAAGGTGAAAGTGACCATCAACGGTTCATCGACGGAAGCAACCGTGGTGAGCGTTGACGAGAAGGCCGGCAAAGTGACCGTTAAGATGCAGGGGCAAAAGGACGAAAAGACTGTCGCCATCTCAGCCGTGGCGCGGCAGTAGTTACAAACACCGGGTGAAGGCAACGCGACCACGTTGCCTTCATTAAACAAGTCGATTTAGTGTGCGGCGGCACAGCGGACGGGCGCTTTGCTTTGGTGAAGTGGCAGAAGCAAAGAAATGTCTCCCGATGAATCAAGATTGCCACCGCAGTGGACAAAGCTGACGAACTCATCATGTCACCGGCCAGAAAGCTGAAGGAACTGGGCCAACCGGACTTCGACCGGCTGCTGAATTGGCTTGATGCCGACCGGGAACGCGCGGGTTTACGGTATGAACAGATTCGCTGGCGACTAATTACGATTCTCGCTTCGCGCGGCTGCCCCCTCGCTGAAGAACTCGCCGACGAAACAATGGACCGCGTTGCGCGCCGGGTAACTGATATTAGTGAAACCTATCTTGGTGATAAGTCACTCTATTTCCTGGGCGTGATGAATAACGTTCATCACGAACATCTCCGCCGGCCGCCACCGCCGCGGTTAATACCGACAGACGAAGATGTTGTCGCGCGTGAACAAATACATCTTTGCCTCGACAACTGTCTCGCGCAGCTCGCGCCGTATTCTCGGCAGCTAATCGAGAGCTATTACGCGGAGGATAAGAAAGCGAAAGTCCATTTGCGCAAAGTTATTGCGCGCCAATTGGGAATCAAGCCGGGCAGTTTGCGGGTGCGTGCACTGCGTATTAGAGAGAAATTACAAACATGCATCGAGCGATGCCTGGACAACGTGGCCCGGGCGCGACTATGAGGCGGGCCTGCTCGTTAACACTCAATGGTTGAGAAGCATCAAAACGATTTCGCTGATGATCTGATCCGCAGTTTCCTGCTGGGCGAAATGACTGGTCGTGATCAATCGCAATTCGAAGAACGATTGCTCACCGACGATGAGCTCGCCGGTCGCGTGCGTTTAGCTGAACTTGAATTGTGTGACGAGTACGCGGCTGCGGGCAGCAGCGGTCCAGAGCGTCAGGTATTTCGCGAACGATTCCTGTTGACGACTGGCAGAAGACAAACCCTGAAAGTTTCGACCGCGCTGGGCGATCGCTTCACGACCACGCCGTCTGAGCATTCAATCATCGAGCGAATGAAGAGCTTGATCAATCTTCATCAAGCGGTTTGGAGATACGCGTTCGCCGCCTTGATTCTGATAATGGTATTGACGACGGCCCTGCTGGTGACCAGGGATCACTCGCGGATTGCGACATGGATTCCGAAGCGCGTTGCGCCGAGGCCCACGGCAACGGCGCTCCCGCAAATCAGTCATCATTCCGCGAACCGTCCTGCCCCGGATCACAACGAACAATCGCCCGCACTACCTCTGCACGAGTCTTTGGAAATCGACGCCGTTCTCTTCTCACAAACTGCGATCAGCTCCGCGGCTGTAATCAAGCAGCCGAATAAGTCCCGGAGAGTCTTGATCGAGTTAGTTCTGGATGAGCCGCGCAGCGAATCCTACTATATCAATCTGATGACCGTCTCCGGCGACACGGTATTTGCCACCGATTCAAAAGCGCGAGTCGACGACAATAAGATATTGTTTTATGTCCCTGGAGAGGTGATGAAGGTCGGAGACTATCAGATTTCTTTGACGCGGATTGCCGGGGAATCGAAAGAAGACGCGGGCGTTTATTACCTTCGAGTCAGATAGCTAATCGGCGAGGACGTCAGTACCGGGAGCCGTAGCGCCTGGGTCTTGTACAACGAAAAAATCGAGTTTGCCAGGACTATTCCCGGGTCGAATGGGGAATGGGAGCGCAAGGCGTCCTCGCCCCGCACAAGTGTTGTTCAGCACTACGTGCAACCGCCAGTCTGCGACCCGGTGGCTACCACTCCCGGTAGTGACTGCATGGCCCAACCAGACTGACAAGCTACCGCCAATCCGCTCTACTTTGCGATTCTGCTACTTAACGCGACTCTGGCGCCGCCGCATAAAATCGATCAAGACGAACTGTGAAAGATTGTTTGGGTTGGCAAAATAAGCCTTGCCGTTCGTCATCGCGGTCATCTGTTTTACAAATTCCACCAGATAATAATCGCTGGCGAGCATGAACGTGTTAATCATGACGCCGGACTTGCGACAGGCCTGCACTTCGCGGAACGTGGCTTCCATAACGAACGGATCCCCGCCCATTGAATTTTTATAGAGCCGCCTCTCAGAAGGCCCTGCGGCAACCGGAGGAATTCGCCGGCCGGACCGCGCCGCCGCCAATGCTCCTGCGGGCGCGCCCTCAATAAAGCATGCTGTCGGCTTTCCGTCAGTCACCATTACAATCTGCTTCATGTCTTTCCGTTGCGCCTGCAGAATGCGTCGGGCCAGCCGCAAACCCTCGGCAGTGTTCGTGTGATATGGACCAACCTGCGTGGTCGCAAGTTTGGCCAGCGGTAATTCTTCAGCCGAGTCATGAAACAGCACGATCTTAAGAGAGTCGCCGGGATACTGAGTGCGAATCAGATGCGACAGCGCGAGCGCGACTTTCTTGGCCGGCGTGAATCGATCTTCGCCATAGAGAATCATCGAATGCGAACAGTCGAGCATCACTACGGTGGCGCATGAAGATTGATAATCGCATTGATGAACGTGGAGATCTTTGTATTCAAGATTAAGGGGGACGCTGAGCCCTTCGCGTTGGATCGCCGAAAGCAGCGTTGTGTTCACATCGAGATTGATGGTGTCGCCAAACTCGTAAGGCTTGCTCGCCGCTTCGGCTTCCACGCCGGTGGCCAGGTGCGCCGTGTCGTGACGCCCCATTGAACTTTTGCCCAAACTTCCCAGCAGGTTGCGCAGAGTTTTGTAGCCCAGAAAATCGAGACCCTTTTCAGTAACTTCGAATTTGACATTGCGCGGCAGCGGTTCTTCGATTCGTCCTTCGCCGTTGCCGCCCATCATGTCGCGCTGTTGCCGATCTTGCGGTTCGTCACGTAGCTTCAGGTAACCTTCTTCAACCAGGCGCTCGATCAACTGGTTCAATGTCTCCTGGAGCTGCGAGCCCTGATATTTCCCTTCATTCTCGTCCAGCATCTGCTGAATTTGATGCTGACTCAACAATCCCTGGTCCATCAGCGCCTGCAACAATGCGCGCCGGAGCGCGTCGAGCGATGTGTCCTGAGCGGTGCGCTCGCGTGTCCAGTAATAATCGTCGTCGTAACCGGAATAGAGCAGCGCATCAGACAGACCCTCCATCAGGTCGCCCAGATTGAGCGAGGAAACGTCGAGGCCATTGAATTTTGAGTAGCGTGTGAAACGCATATAAATTGGCCGCGGATCAACGCGGATAAAAAATCAAAACAGGAAAACGAACTATCATGTTGACTGTGCGCTCACGCGCTCGGCTTCAAAAGCGCGGCGATTGATATCTCACCAAAATGCTGGACTTGCTTTCGAAAGTTATTGAACGCAAGTCGTCTGAACTCGGGTTTGACGGCGAAGTTAAATAACATCCCCACTTCGATTTCGCTCGGACGCAGGTAGTTGAGAGCTGCGCTTTATGAGCTGAGTCCAGTGTTCGAGCCGCTTTCAACTCCAACAGCACGGGCTTATTCCTAGAACGTCTGCGACGAAGCACCGGCCTTTTGCCCTCGAAACCAAACCGGAACCTGAATCTGTCGCAACACGGATAGACCTTTCGATTTGAGTGCGACTTCAAACGCTCTCTCGTACACTGATTCCAAAAACCCGTGACCCAGTTCATTGTAGACTTCGTAAAACACCCCGATGATCGTCTCTCTCTCTCAGTTCCTTATGTTTTAATCAGCGTGTATCCGCGTTCATCTGCGGCTAATTCCCTTCCTAGCTGTATCTTCCCGTCTCTGTCAGGTCATCATAGATCATTCCCCGGCGATCTTTCTTTGCTTTGGTGACCGCTGTGTAGCCGCCTTCTTCGTTGCGGCTGATTTTGTTTTCAGCGTACAAGCCTTCCAATGCGAATTCGCAGGCAGCGATCGTTTGCGATTTGTCTTTGCGGCTAACGTCAAAAGGGATCAGTGCCGTGTCGATCAGATCGGGCGCGGTGTCGAGCAGCAGCATGCATTCTTCCGCCGAAGCAGTATCAGCCAAACGTACATTGTTTCCCTGATCGAACCAGGCGACTGTTCTGGCGAAGTCAATCCCGACGAAATAACCTTCAAAGATTTCTCCGGCAGCGCGCTTGATCAAATCTTTGGCAATGCGGTCCGCCCCGATCTGCTCGCCTTCATATTCCAGCTCCATCTTGCCGGTCATCGAAGGGAGGGCGGCATAGATGTCGGCGATGCGCGGGACGATTTCATCTTCGCCCGTCATTAAGGCGCGGCGTTCAGCATTGGAAACCACCGACTCCATCACGGTGATCGGAAGACGCTGCGAAACGCCTGAGTGTTTATCGATTCGCTGATCGTCTCTCGCCTCGAAAGCTATTTGTTCAATGGCTTCGCGAATGAAATCCGGAATCGCCAGGCGATCTTTCAGACCATCGCGCTCAGTCCATGCTTCCTGCCTGGTAATCTCAACGCCGAGCTCAATCTCTTTCGGATAATGTGTGGAAATTTCTGCGCCGATTCGATCTTTCAAAGGCGAAATAATCTTGCCGCGCGCCGTGTAATCCTCAGGATTAGCGGAAAAAACAAGCATCACATCCAGCGGCAGGCGCACAGGATAACCCTTAATCTGGACGTCGCCTTCCTGCATGATGTTAAAGAGACCAACCTGAATCTTCCCGGCCAGATCAGGCAGCTCGTTGATGGCAAAGATGCCGCGGTTCGCGCGCGGCAAGAGACCATAGTGAATCGTCAGTTCATCGCTGAGCAAATGCCCGCCCTTGGCCGCCTTGATTGGATCGACGTCGCCGATCACGTCCGCGATGGTCACGTCCGGAGTTGCCAACTTTTCGACGAAGCGCACGTCACGATTGACCCAGGCGATGGGCGTCGAGTCCTGGTGTAATTCGATCGTTTGCCGGCCATACGCGCTAATCGGATGAAACGGATCGTCGTTAACTTCCGAACCGGCTATGATCGGAATCTGATCGCTGAGAAGATTTGTGAGCTGGCGAATGATGCGGCTTTTCGCCTGACCGCGCAGGCCCAGCAGAATCAAATTATGCCGCGCGAGAATTGCATTAATAAGTTGAGGGACAACGGTTTCGTCATAACCCACGATACCGGGGAAAAGTTTCTCACGCCGCTTAAGTTTGCAGATGAGGTTAGCCCGCATCTCGTCTTTAACTGAAATGCTTTGATAACCACTCGCTTTTAGTTCGCCTAAAGTTCCCGCTCGTTCCATGCTCAAGATTGTAGTTCGCAAGTTCTACAAAATGAAACGCCGAGCGATTTGGAGTGCGGCGGCTTGCCCGCTTGCCTTCTTTTACGGCGTGGTGCGTTTGCGAAGAATTTCAAGGCACCGTCAAGCCGGCGCACTCCAAATTTGTGGCCCGTTTATGAAGATATGTATTTTTGGGATGAGTCGCGCGTGACTAATCCGTCGGCGGTCAGTTTTTCCAGATGGGCCAATACTGCGCGTTCAGCCATCGGGTGCGCTTTTGGCGACACGTCGGTATAAACACGCGCCACGATCTGCTGCGGAGTTGATAAACCTTCGCGTACCGCGGAGAGGATCACTCTTTCGCGTTGCAGGCGATGGGCAATGTATTCATCAATCTTCTCATAGGGATTTGCGATCGCTGGTCCATGGCCACCGAACAAGACAGATAGATTCTCGAGGGCTCGCATGCGCCCGAGCGACGCGAGGTAATCGCGCATGTGTCCTTCAGGCGGATCGATCAGCACGGATCCATAGCCAACGATGTTATCTCCCGAAATCAGCGCGCCGGTGCGTTCGTCATGGAAGCAAAGGTGGCCGCGCGCATGCCCGGGGGTGTGCAGGGCCCGCAATTGGATCGACGGGTCGCCCGCCAGGGCGATGACTTCGTTATCTTCGATCCAACGATCTACGTTGATCTGCTGCTTGAGCGATTCGGCGGTGAAGCGATGCGCGGCGACCGGAATGCGCCGCCCATGATTTGTCTCGATGAAGTTGTTTAGAGCAGCTACTCCGGCGACGTGATCCGGATGGACATGAGTAAGGATAATCTCCCGCGGCGACAGCGGACCTTTGCGAATAAGATCGTCGACGCATTGCGCCAGCGCTTTCTGCTCATCCTCATAGGGCGAGCCGGGATCGACGATCAAAATTTCTTCGGTAGTGTAGATGAGATAGCAGTTCGTATGCCTGGCAGGGGGTTTCGTCGGCGTACGCACGGGAAAGCAAATAAAATTTGGATGAAACTCAATTCGCCGCGTCGGCTTCCCGTTGGCTTCCGGAATTGAAAGAAGTCGTTCGACGAGGCTTTCATCAAGACCTTCCGAAAGAGTCTTCACGACATGAAGTACGGGAGGCACCACAATGATGTCGCTACGGCGCCATTGACCGTACGCCTCACGCGCGGCAATCCATTCACCACTTTCGAGTTCTGAATCTGCGGTGACGCGCGGTTCTTGTTTAGCCGGACAGTTGACGAGAAAGAACCAGGTATCGAACCGTTTGGGCGCGAACGGTGGCGTGACCCAACGACCGGCGAAAATGAAGTCATTTGCGTCCAGCCGTAAACCAAAATGATCGAGCAACTGCGGCCAGGTGGTCCGCTTTGATTCGAGATCGTCAAAGAGCGAAGCGCGTTGACCAATGGTTAAGGTCTCTGCGCCACGCGCGAGTAACACACCAACTTCTTCGAATATTTCGCGAGCCGCGCAACTGATCATTGCGCTGCGCTCTTCATCGTCGCAGTTTTTGACGCGCACGTCAGAGTCGGACGATTCCCGCTGACCACCGGGGAACGCCTGGTAGCCGCCCAGAAAAGCCAACTTAGTGCTGCGCTTGACCCAAAAGACTTCCGGCTTGTTTGGATCAGTATTTGAGCGCAGGAGGATTACGGCGGCCGCGTCTTTGGGTTGTGCGGCAGGCGCGCCCATCTTGCCGGCATTGAGCGCATCCGCGCGAACGGTTTCCTTCATTTCGTCTGTTTGCGGGAGTTGGGCTCACGCTGCGGACTCGCAGGTCGCCTCATAACTACCACCGAAATCTTTCGCCGTCCCCGCCCGTCCACGGATCGCCGCGCATGTGGTAGCCGCCTTCTTCCCAAAACCCGGCCTCGTCTTTGGCGAGGAAACGTACGCCCTTGACCCACTTTGCCGATTTCCAGGCATAGAGTTGTGGAATGATCAGGCGCACCGGACCACCATGCTCAGGCGGAATGGGGGCGCCGTCATGCAAGAAAGCAAAGAGCGAGTCTTCCTTCAGAAAGTATTCGATGGGAACGTTCGTGGTCCAACCATAATCGTAGGCGAGAGCCAATACAAATCTCGCCTCCGGTTTCATGCCTGCCCGCTCGGCAAGCTCGCGCGCGGGCACGCCGGTCCAGACATTATCGAGTCTCGACCAACGCGTGACGCAATGAAAATCGGAATAGACTCTCACGACAGGAAGTTCCATGAATTCATCGAGCGAAAAATGAAGCGGCTTTTCAACCAATCCCTCAACTTCAAATTTCCAGGTGGCCAGATCGATCGGGGGCGCTCCATGCGCGTCAAGGACCGGCCACTTTTTGGTGCGTGATTGTCCCGGCGGGATTCGGTTATCGCGCCGCGTGTCGGGAGATATGATTATATCTGGATCGGTAATCTCTTCCGGCCTACGCGGATCGTGCGATTGGTATTCGGGATCTTTAATTAGGGAATCGAGGAAACTCATTCAATTGTTCGGCGTTTCACCTTCAGGCGGGATCATCAAGCTGACAACCCTGCGTAATGCCGGAACCTTAAAACTAATCGCGCCGAGGCGCATTCTTCTCCGCCAGTTTCACCAGTTCTTCGGGCATCCATTTGCCCGCGCCTTTTTCAACCGCGCCGCGAATGCCTTTCGAGCGATCGTGCCAGTCGTCGCGACTGCCGTCGGGGCCGGTCTCGCGTTCATAGTTCTCAGTCTGCTCAAGCGACAAAATGATGCCTTGGGCAATGCCATTCCAATCCTTCTGCTGAATGCCACGCAGCACCAGCGGCAATCCCGCGGACCAATCTTCTTCAGGGGCACGCGCGTCCTGTTCAGGAATTGTCAGGTTGTAAGTCGGCGGAAATGGGCCGCGCGAAAACTCGCTGACAATCTGCTTCGCGATGTCTCTATAGCTGCCCTGTGGGTTTTCCTTTCGCATCGCCTGCGCGCGGCGAAAAAGGTCGGAAACAGTCGGGCCTGTTTGATTGTCAGCCACAGCATTCTCCTCGTTTGATTGATCGTAAGTTACACGGCTTCAGTTGACGAATACAAACATACTCGGTTAAGAGCCTGATGTTTATAACCCTTCAAATCTCCAAAATGACTTCGCGAGCAGACTGCAAGTGCGCATGTCTGCTCGCGCCACAGATCAAAAGGCGATTGTTACTATTTCGCTTTTGGCCAACCGATTTCCTAAATACGGTTCAGGCGATTTCCTAAATACGGTCCAGTTCTTTCCGCGTAAAATCGTCTTGTACGTTGCCGGTGTTCAG
>JBHELZ010000037.1:0-42348 GCA_046262835.1 Pyrinomonadaceae bacterium | reverse complement strand
TGCGCCACGCGCCTAAAATTCAAACGCTGAGCGTCAATACGACATTGCGCTCAGGGTGAGGTTTAAGCCGTCTTTACGAACTCTTTACAAACCGCTTACTTCATCCTTACGACTTCCATTCTATGCTCGTCTGGGCGAATCCACAGTTCGCCAGTAAATCGTGTGCATAAATGATAATCTCGAGGCTGATCGCTCCTCGGCTAGAAAGTCGCCCATCCAATTTTTAACTGAAAATGGCTTCTCGATCGTGCGCCAGTGGGAAGCGGAGCCAGAGCCGCCGCCCGCTGACGGCCCCTATACCTTCATTGTCAGCAATGCAACGGGTGAAAAACGGCGCATTGGAGTCGCCTTCACGGACGATGTAGTGGAGCGAACGAAGCTTCGAACTGCCGGACGGGTGGGACCGGGTAGTGATTTCTGGATTTACTGTGCCGAGCGATGTCTCGCAAATCACCTCTGGGAAAATGACGCATTCCCAACCAACGACACAATCCGCATCGAGGCCTCGGATCGAGAAGATCTGTTGTTGGCTTTGCGTTGGGACAGATTGTGAATTCCTGCGTGCAGCGCGGCTTTTTGGAGGAAGAATAGTTGGCTTATACGCTTAAGCGTCTACTCGTAGGCAAAGCAAAGAAGACCGCGCAGGCTATTCATGAGCGGCTGTCAAAGAAGACGGGCCTGGCCGTCTTCGCTTCGGACGCACTCTCATCAACAGCTTATGCGTCAGAAGAAATTCTGCTCGTGCTTGCCGTTGCTTATGCGTACGGGCGAATTAATGCTTTTAACTACATCGTGCCGATCACTTTTGCAATCGCGATTGTGCTCGTCATTGTCGCGATCAGTTACCGGCAGACGATCTTCGCGTACCCATCGGGTGGCGGGGCTTACATTGTCGCGAAGGAAAATCTAGGCACAACGCCCGGACTGGTGGCCGCGGCGGCACTTCTGGTTGATTACGTGCTCACGGTTTCGGTGTCGATTTCCGCCGGTGTGGCTGCTATCACTTCGGCAGCTCAGGGAACAACCTGGGCCTGGATCGGTGACCATAAGGTGTTTCTTTGCCTGGCACTGATAGCGCTAATCGCTCTGGCCAATTTGCGCGGCGTGCGCGAGTCAGGCGCTCTGTTCGCCGCTCCGACCTACTCCTTCGTGATCAGCTTTCTGTTTATGATCGGCTATGGAATTCTCCATTACTTTCTTCATCCCGGTGCGATTACGTTGGTCGCTCCAGAACAGGTGAAACTGGCTGAGGGTTATCACCTCCAGCCTTTAACCTGGTTTCTGCTCCTCGGAGCTTTTTCTAACGGATGTGTGGCACTGACTGGAATTGAGGCTATCTCAAACGGGATCCCCGCCTTTAAGCAACCTGAATCACGCAACGCGGCAACAACATTGACGTGGATGGCGGCTTTGCTAACTACTATGTTTATCGGGACGAGCGTCATGGCCTATTTATATCAGGTGCAGCCACATCAGAACGAGACAGTAATTTCCCAATTTGCGCGCATCATCTTCACCGGGCCAATGGCCTGGTTTTATTATGTCCTCCAGGGAGCTACGGCTTTGATTTTGGTCCTCGCGGCGAACACTTCCTTCGCGGATTTCCCGCGCCTGGCCAGCCTTTTGGCGCGCGATCGCTTCGTGCCGAGACAGTTTGCGACACGCGGCGACAAGCTGGTGTTTTCAAATGGGATCATCATCCTTGCGGTTTTTGCCGGGCTGCTCGTGGTCGCCTTCGGAGGCGACACCAGCAGGTTAATACCACTTTACGCCGTAGGAGTCTTTTTGTCCTTCACGCTCTCGCAAGTGGGCATGGTGCGACATTGGCTAAGGGCGGGCCGGAAATTGAAGTCGGCCGGCGGAGCTTCACAAGCCACGGCCTTGAACGATTATGACGGCGCACCAAATCAGATAAAGATAAACAATGAGAAGTTACCCGGGCACTGGAAGAAGTCAATTGTCGTCAACGGCCTTGGCGGCATCGCTACCTTCATTGTCCTGCTCGTCCTCGTCACCACTAAATTCATCCATGGTGCATGGATTGTGGTGGTGCTGATTCCACTGCTGGTCGCCCTGTTCCGTGCGATCCATCGTCACTACGCGGATGTGGCCACGCAACTGACCACCGAAGGTTTCCAAAAGCTTCAACCGATTAGACACGAAGTGATTGTGCCCATCTCAGGCATTCACCGCGGGGTCCTTAAGGCACTTGAATACGCTAAGGCAATTGGCCCTGAGCATGTGACGGCCCTCTACATCAACCTCGATCACGAAGCAACGCAGAAGCTGCGATCAAAGTGGAGTGAATGGGTCGAAGGTGTCGAACTGGTAGTGATAGCCTCGCCGTACCGCTCGATCATCGGACCGATGGTGCGCTATGTTGATCGTCGCGTTTCTTTACATGCAGACCAGATGGTTACTATCGTGCTCCCCGAATTCATTCCGTCCCGGTGGTGGCATCATCTGCTACACAATCAGACTTCACTCTTGCTCAAGGGCGCGCTGCTCTTCAAACCCAACGTGGTGGTAACCAGCGTGCCTTATCATCTCAGACACGGAAGCAGCAGCCTGCGATTTTGAGATCTTTTTCGGACAGGCAATGCTCCAGCTATTTTCTAACTACCTGTGGCCTTGTCTCGTCCACAGCTTTACTGGTTTCTTTGCGCAGCGGACAAGGCGGGGACGGTCGGAATCGGCTTCGTTTTGGTCGGGCTCTTAGTTTCGGCGCGGTATCATGGCGGATTTAATGATATCTTCGTTTCGAACACGTCTAGATGAGCGAAAGGAAAATAAGATACGGATTGGCTATCATTCTTGCCGCGGCCTTCACCTTAAGGCTGGCACTGACAGTTGTTTTCAAGACATACGCCCCTCGGCACCTGGGAATATGAAGGCTACTGGCCGGAAAGAACTATTCATTTGATTTTTTGAATACGTCTAACAAGTCCTCAGCACACCGCTATTCGCATTTTTGTGCGCAATCGTATATACGCCGCACGAGCCATAGTTTTCTCGCGCCTTTTAACAAACAGGTAACGTTGCGCATCGTCTTTGCTGCTGGTGACGGCGCCTTTGACTATGTGCCTCGCTCAAAGTGTTTTCTACGTCCAAGGAAGACACCGCTGGGCTCATCGAATCTATCCGCGATCACCTTTGTGACTTATCGGGTGGTCCAATCGTGGAAAATATTGAAGACGCGCGGAGGCCGCTTGTTCGGCCGCGCTAAGAGCAACTGCAAACCTCTTGTGGCGGCACGCGAGGAGACTTAGTCCCTGGGAGTCATATTCGGACGAAGGCTGCGAATGATTTGGTCGCGATAACGCCGCGCATCAGCTTTGATCGTTTCCTCGTTGAGGGTGAGTAACCGCCGATCCTGCATTACTAATCGCCCCTCGATCATGACGGTTCGGACATCGCCGGCCTTGGTCGCATAAACCAAGTCTGAATAAATGTTGTAGTAAGGCGTTTGATTCAAATCGTCAAGATCGACCACTACGATATCAGCGCGCTTCCCTTTTTCGATTGAACCAATTTCCTTTTCCAGGTGTAGCGCACGCGCTCCCCGGATAGTTGCCAGCTCGAAAGCTTCCTGAGCCGACACAACTTTCGGGTCTTTGCTAAATACTTTATGAAGCTTCGCCGCCGTATCCATCTCTTCCCAAAGATTTAGATCGTTATTCGAAGCCGCGCCGTCAGTGCCTAAACCCACAGGGAGATCCTGCCTCAACATCTCCGGCACGGGCGCCACGCCGGAAGCGAGTTTCATGTTGGATTGCGGATTGTGAACGATGCCGACGCCGAGTTTTTTCAGCAAGCCAACTTCTTCTTCGCTGGGCCAAACGACGTGGGCTGCAATCACTCGGTTGCTAAGAAAACCAATACGATCGAGGTAGTCAATTGGGCTCGCGCCCTTCGCCTTGACGCTGTCGTCAACTTCGCGCTTAGTCTCTGAAATATGGATAACGATCGGCGCGCCGGTGCGATTGGAAAACGCGCGCACGGCTTTCAAGTGATCTTCAGAAACCGTGTAAGGCGCGTGGGGAGCAACCGCCGGAACAACCAGCGCGTTCCCTTTCCAGTGCGCGACGAACTTCTCGACGTAAGCCATCGCTTCCGCGTTTGTCTTGTTATCGGCAACCGGAAAATCGATCACAGTCTCGCCGAGCACGCCCCGCATTCCGGCTTTGAAGGTTTCCTCTGCGATCGCCTCTTCAAAGTAATACATGTCGCAGTAAGTCGTCGTGCCGCTGCGAATCATTTCCGCCAGGCCCAAACGTGTTCCCACGCGGACAAAATCTTCAGTCACGTTCTTTGCTTCCGCGGGAAAGATATATTTAGTCAGCCACTCCTGCAGGTCGAGATCGTCGGCAATTCCGCGGAACAGAGTCATTGGCACGTGTGTGTGGCCATTAATGAGACCGGGAATGACAACTTTGCCGGACGCGTCGACGACTTGACGTGCAGCATAGTCACGATCTATTTCAGTGAGCTTCGCGACCGCGACGATGCGACCGTCCTTGATAGCGACCCCGCCGTTATCGATTACGCGACGCGCGCCGTCCATCGTGACGACCGTCCCGCCTCTGATCATTAAGTCCACTTTGATTTGTGTTCGCTGAGCAAAAGTCGATGGCGTTATGCCGAATATCATTAGAATGATCAGTAAGCGCGCAAAATTCAAATTAGCAGCGGCGCAAAGCCGCGGTTTGCTCGCGACGCGAAACGGTGAGAACAACCAGCCCGCGCAGCAGGCAGCATAATAATAGCGCCGGGCGTAAGGCCGGGGTATCCGCGCGAGAAGAATCCGAAGACTCCCGCACGGGCAAAAGATATAGCGATCTGAAATTGCATTCATCGTTTCATCTTGCCGCTGCGCGGGCTTAAATTGGTTTGGGGGTTGGTAACCCCCGCCCGCGACGGCCGGGGCTACTTTCTTCCGCCCACTCTGCAGGCTGATTGAATAGTTTGACTCGACGCTGAATCAATCTTTCAATTCAGCCGGCGGTGTCTTTTAAAAACCTGGCATCGAACGCTTTCGGCAACAGATGGGCAATGTCCACTTCTTCTTTTTGACCGCGAAGATTGACTAAAACTATCTTCGCGTGTTTGGCGAACTCCCAAATGATCTGCCGGCAAGTGCCACACGGCGGCGTCAATGCTTCGGTATCCGCCACGATCACAAGGTCAGTAAAATCCCGCTCGCCTTCGGACAGTGCTTTCCAGATGGCGACGCGCTCAGCGCAAACCGTGAGACCATAGCTTGCACTCTCAACGTTGCAACCGGTAAATACTTTTCCTTCACTGGTCCGCAACGCCGCACCGACCAGGAACTTCGAAAATGGCGCAACGGATCGCAGCCGCGCGTCGGTCGCTATCTTAATTAACTCGTTTTCGGATTCACTCAACGCTGGCCTCCATCTTAATCAAAAGACCTGGCCAGTCTCTCGCGAATCTTTCCGCTTATCAAATCAATGCTCACAAGATTATGACCACCTTCAGGAATGATTACATCAGCAAACCGCTTGGACGATTCGACAAATTGAATGTGCATTGGTCTCACCGTCGCCACGTATTGTTCGATCACTGAATCGAGCGTGCGGCCGCGTTCCGCGATATCGCGCCGCAGGCGGCGTATAAACCGAATATCGTCCGGCGTGTCCACAAAAACTTTGATATCCATTTGTTCCAGCAGGCGAGGTTCAGTAAAGATCAGGATGCCTTCAACGATTACGATTGGCCTGGGAGATATCGGCGTCGTGTCAGGCAGGCGCGCGTGCGTGCGAAAGTCATAGATTGGAAGCTCTACGGGTTCTCCGGCATTCAACTTTTTAAGATGATTAATCAGTAGCTCGTTGTCCACGGCGTCAGGGTGATCAAAGTTCGCCGCGTTACGATAATCAAGCGGCATGTCTTTCAAATCGCGGTAATAAAGATCTTGTTGAATGAAGACAACTTCGTCAGCCCGCACGGATTCCAGGATTCGATTCGCTACTGTTGTCTTGCCTGAGCCGGTGCCGCCGCAAATTCCTATGATCATGATCTGTAGTCGGTTGTTAGTAGATAACTGCTCGGTCGCCTGTTGTTAGAGCTTAATTTATGTCGAAGAGCTAATGGAACCGCTAACAATTGACTGGTAACCAGCGACTGATCTTATTTAAGTTTCGCGATAACTCTTCTCAGCAATTCAGTAAACTCATCGCGCACCCGCTCGCCAGTCGCAATCACCTGGCTGTGATCGACCGGGAGACTCGAAACCCCTGCCGCCAGATTGGTGATGCAAGAAATTCCAATCACTCGCATGTCCATGTGGCGCGCCACGATTGCTTCCGGCACCGTGCTCATGCCGACCGCGTCTGCGCCCAGTGTGCGCACCATGTGAATCTCGGCCGGCGTTTCGTAACTGGGGCCCGTCAGCCCCGCATAGACACCGCGCCGCATATCGATGTTCAGCTCGATGGCTTCCTTGATGACTGTGCTCTGCAAATCAGGGTCGTAGGTTGAGGTCAAATCGGGAAAACGTGGCCCAAAGCGCTCGTCATTCGCGCCAATCAAAGGGTTCACGCCCATCAGGTTGATGTGATCGCTAATCAACATCAATGAGCCCGGCGTGAACTCAGCATGCAATGAGCCGGCGGCGTTGGTAAGGATCAAAGTCCGCACCCCCAGCAACTTCAAGACTCGAATCGGAAATGTGACGTCTTCGAGCGCATAACCTTCATAAAAATGAAACCGTCCCTGCATCGCAACGATCGGGACGTCAGCGGTTTTTCCAATCACTAAGCGCCCGGCATGGCCTTCAACTGTAGCCCTGGCAAAACCGCTAATCTCCTTATAAGGAAGTGATGTAGATTCAGTGAGCTGATCAGCGAATGCGCCCAGCCCGCTCCCCAGGACGATCCCGACCCCAGGGCTTGCTTTTGCCCTTGAACGAATCTGGTCTGCGGCGCGCTGGGCGCGGTCGTACAACGATGTAGTATCTGCTGTGGCTGACATTTGAGTGTGCACTGAAGACATTACAACAGGAATCTAGTTTGGAGTTCAAGGTTAAGCTATCTGAACCAGCGGAAGGAGGAACTCAGGCCGGGGTTACCTTTCCTTTTGATAAGCAGTTCCCAGAGCTTTCGGCGCGCGTGACTGGCCGATGAATCCGGCAAGCACGACGATGGTAAGAACGTAAGGGATCATCTGAATGAATTGCACAGGGATGTCTTCGCCGGACGGCAGCTTGGCCACGCCCTGCATTTGAATCGTCAGCGCGTCCGCACAACCGAATAGGAGACAGGCGAGCATCGTTTGCACCGGGCGCCACTTGCCAAAGATCAAGGCGGCCAATGCAATGAATCCCCGCCCCGCGGCCATGTTCCGAGTAAAGAGAGACGACTGCCCTATAGAGAGATACGCGCCGCCCACTCCCGCCAAAGCGCCGGAGAGGATCACGCCGACATACCGCATGCGATTGACTGCCACGCCGGCGGCATCGGCCGCCTCAGGGTTCTCTCCCACCGCGCGCAGACGCAAACCAAATGGCGTGCGATACAAAACATAACGCGTCACCAGTACCACCACCAGGGCCAGCAACGAAATGATCGAAACGTCGGTGAAGATCCGCCACGCAGGCATGAATGGTACGAAGCGAGCGAGGACAGGCAAAAGATTCTCTTTAGGAATTTGGGGCGTTGAGCCCGATGACAGAAACAATGCGCCGCTCAGTACCGCGGGTAAACCAATGAACAAGATGTTGATGCCCGTGCCGGTGACTACTTGATCAGCTTTAAAGCGAATGCAGGCCAAAGCGAGAATGAAGGCGACTGATGCGCCGGCAACAATTGCCGCACCTAATCCGACCCAGGGACTGTGCGCATAATAGGTTACCGACGCGGCCGTGAACGCTCCCGCCAACAACAATCCCTCAAGCGCGATATTGATGACGCCCGATCTTTCTGAATACAACCCACCCAGGGCCGCCAGCACCAGGGGCGTTGACAGCCGAATAGTTGAAAACAGTAAAGACAGAGTAAAGATCTGGCGCATCAGCAATTAGTGCTTCGTACTTTGTACTTAGTGCTTTGTTCTGTTATTCCGGTTTGAGCCGTTTATCCACCGATCGAAGAAAACGCATTCAGCTTGGGTGGCAATTCCTCGACCAACGCCCGTGACTTTTTAGTCTCCGTCTGAGATAGAAGCTTTCTCGTATACGAACGCCGCAACCAATAAATCGTTTCATATAACGAGCCGCGCGCCATTCTGACAAATCGCCTGTTGTCTTGAAGGTTCCCTCGGCCGCTGCCTTCTGCATTGTTGGCACCAATGCTATGCGAGCACGCACGATTTGCTTCCCAACAGTGTCCTTTGCTGATGAATCCCATCTGACAACGATGTTCCAAACACTGTCGGCAATCTTTTCGGATAGCTGGTACACCTGCCTTTTCAAAGTTCGTTCTCTGGGGCTCCGCACGATCGACTAGTTACATTACCGACACGTCAAAGTACAAAGGACAAAGTACTGCCTTCAAACTTTGGATCTTCTCATTAGCCCAAACTTTTTCAATGGCCCGCGAAACATTGCTTCAGCAGCAACGAAAACAATCACAATTCCCTGCAACATATCGACGATATCCTTCGAAACATGAATCGTGTAAGCATCCACAAAGATGCCCCCGCGCAGCAGGATCGCGAACAGGATCGCCGCCAGGAAAACTCCCACCGGATGGTTCCGACCGAGCAGCGCGACAGCGATGCCGACGAAACCATAATTCGCCGAGAACCCGTCGTAATATCGATGCCGGTAGCCGAGCACTTCGTTGATTCCGACCATGCCGGCGAGTCCGCCGGACATGGCCATTGCCAGAATGATTTGTTTCCGGATCGAGATGCCGCCGTACTCGGCCGCCGATGGATTGGCGCCCGTCGCGCGCATTTCGTAACCCCATTTCGTCTTCCACAAAAACACATAGACCAGGATGCAGGCGATTATCGCCAGAATGAATGCAATGTTTAGTGGGATTCTCGCCGGCAATCCGGGGATGAAATGTCCGAGCGTGGGCAAACTCGCCCTGGGACTGATCGGCGCCGTCTGCATGATCGCATCGCCCGGAATCTTATAGTGATATTGAGTGAAGTAACTGAGCAGCGCGATCGCGATGAAGTTCAGCATGATTGTATTGATGACCTCATGCGATCCGAACTTAGCTTTGAGTACTCCCGGGATGCCGCCCCAAATTGCGCCCGCCGCGATCGCGGCGATACAACACATCGGCACCAGCAGAACCGCCGGCAAGTGGGCGATCTGCGAGATCACAGTATTGTCAGGGGCCGGCGCGCCGAACTTAATTCCCACCCAGGCGGCCGCGAACGCCGCCACGTAAAGTTGGCCTTCCGCTCCGATATTCAGCAGTCCGCAGCGGAAGGCAACTGCCACCGCCAAACCTGTAAAGATCAAAGGCGTGGCATTGAAAAGCGTGTAGCCGATGCCGTCGGGCCATGAGAACGCGCTGCCGATTAAAAGCTTGTACGTCTCAATCGGACTATCGCCGATGATCCACACCACGATCCCGCCCACCACAAAAGCTGCCAGCACGGCGATGAGAGGAAACAGGATTTCGCGAAACAGTTTCATTGGTGATTCAGAGCTTAGTCTTTAGAGCTTAGTCTTTAGAATTGGACTTCGTCCGGATGGGCACACACTAATCTTCTAAGCTCTAATGTCTAAGCCCTTCCCCCGGTCATCATCAATCCAATCTCTTCATTCGATACGGTCTTCGGGTCGACTTCGCCCGCTACTTTTCCGTTATGCAGCACGAGCAAACGATCTGACAACGAGGTTACCTCTTCCAATTCCGCTGAAACCAAAAGCACGGCGCAACCCGCGTCACGCATGGCCACGATCTTCCGATGGATGAATTCGATCGCGCCGATATCCACCCCGCGCGTCGGCTGTGACACGAGCAACAACTTTGGCGGCAGCCCGAACTCGCGCCCGATGATCAGTTTCTGCTGATTGCCGCCTGACAGCGCGCGCGCCGGCAACATCGGGTTCGGTGGCCGCACATCGAAATCGCTAATCACCTGCTCTGTGCGGCGTTGAATTCCCTTTTGATCGAGCATAACGCCCCCGGTTGAGACGGCGGGCTTGCGATAATGCACCCCCAGGATCGTGTTTTCGGCGAGAGTAAAGTCCAATAACAGACCGCGGCGATGACGATCTTCGGGCACGTGCGCGATGCCTAGTTCCTTGCGCTTGCGCGCATCCATTCGCGTAATATCGCGTCCCTCGAACGCGATCGTTCCGGAAATATGCGATGCGGGAATCAGTCCCGCCAGTGCTTCGATCAGTTCGGTCTGGCCGTTCCCTTCCACTCCGGCCACGCCAACAATTTCGCCCGCGCGCAGCTCGAACGAAACGTTATCGACCCGCCTGGCGTCGCCGCGTCCAAGGACCGAAAGATTCCGAACTTGCAACACCGCATTCCCCGCTTTCGCATCCGGTTTCTCAACCGTCAGCAAAACGTCCCGGCCTACCATCAGGCGCGCAAGTTCGGCGGCATTGGTTTCGCTGGTCTTCAGATCTCCGACGACCTTCCCGTCGCGCATCACAGTTACATTGTCGGAAATCGCCAACACCTCAGAAAGCTTGTGGGTAATGATGACGATGGTTTTGCCTTGTTGCCGCATGCGGCGCAGGATGGCGAAAAACTCTTCGACTTCCTGCGGAGTGAGCACCGCAGTTGGCTCATCAAGGATCAGAATCTCCGCACGACGGTACAGCGCCTTCAGCAATTCGACTCGCTGTTGTTGGCCGACTGAAAGACTTTCGACCGTCGCGTTGGGATCCACGGTAAGCTTGAAGTCATCGGACAGTTTGCGAATTTCGCCGGCGGCGGTTTTTAGATCGAGCGAGGCTGCGCTGCCGGGTTCAGAGCCGAGCACAATATTTTCCGCGACGGTCATAGGCTCGAGGAGCATGAAGTGCTGGTGCACCATGCCGATGCCGAGCGCGATTGCGTCATGCGGCGTGCGTATCTCGGCGACCTGGCCATTGACCAGAATATCTCCCGCGTCAGCGGTATAAAAACCATAGGCAATGCGCATCGCGGTCGATTTGCCCGCGCCATTTTCCCCCACGATCGCGTGGATCGTGCCCGTCGCGACCTTAAAGGTGACGCGATCGTTTGCCAGCACGGCGCCGAAGCGTTTTGAGATGTTGCGGAGCTCAAGCATGGTCTTAGGTCTTAGGTCTTAGGTCTTAGGTCCAAAACCTAAGACCGTTTTTCACTGCATCATCCTATCCACAACCTTGATCTCTCCGGCGACAATTTTCTTCTTTGCTTCTTCAGCCGCGCGAACGGCGTCTGGTGAAACGAGAGTTTGGTTATTGTTGTCAATCACATAACCTACGCCGTCGGTGTCGAGACCAAAGACGTGAAAGCCGCCCTGAAACCTGTGATTGACTACGTCCTTGACGATGTCATATACCGCGTTGTCGACGCGCTTTACCATGCTCGTCAAAACAAATCCAGGCTTCACCATGTTTTGATTTGAATCGACGCCCACCACAAAGTGTGTGGCGCGGCCCGCCGGATCTTTTCCGGATTGCTCGACAGCATCGAATGCACCCAGACCCGAATTCCCGGCGGCAGTGAAAATCACATCCGCGCCTTTATTAATCTGAGCCAGCGCGATCTCTTTTCCTTTACCGGGATTGTTCCACGCGGCATCAGTGACGCCGACATAATTCTGAATAACCTGGATGTTCGGTTTAGCGGCTTTGGCGCCTTGCTCGAACCCGCCTTCGAATCGATGAATCAAGCCGATATCCATACCGCCGATAAAGCCCAGCTTGCCCGTCTTTGAAGTCATTGCGGCGATCAGTCCGACCAGATAAGAGCCTTCGTGCTCTTTAAAAACCAGCGAAGCAACATTTGATTTGGGAGTCTTGCCGTCGTCTTCAAAAATCACGCCATCAATGATCGCAAAATGAATATTGGGATAGTCCCTGGCCACGGCTTGCATAATAGGACCCTGCGCAAAGCCCACGCCGATGACCAAATCGTACCCGCGCTCCGCGAAGGCGCGCATCGCAGGCTCGATCGAGACGGGGTTGCCTGGCTCGACATCACGCAGCACGACGTCCAGCGCCGGTTTTCCACAACTCGTCTGGCCGTCGGGGAGCATGCCCGTCTCAGCGCATTTCACTCCGGCCCAGGCGGCCGCGTTGAAGGACCGATCGTCTTTACCACCTATATCAAACACTATGCCGACATGAATTTTGGATTTGTCATCCGCGCCATACAGCCCGCGGTTGCACGCCTGGCCAGCAAAAACGACGGAAGACAATAAGAGCAGAACCAGAATTAATTTGAGTTTCATAAAACGTAGCGTCGTGCGACTGAAGCGCAAGGGTCGTCCCTTGTATCGTAAGTCAAAGCCGCAACCAAGACGGTTGCGCTCCAGTCGGCGAATCCTAACTCAGGTTGCAACCGGGACGGTTGCGCTCCAAATCCGCTTGAATCTGACTCAGATTGCAACCGGGACGGTTGCGCTCCAGTCGGCGAATCTTAACTCAGATTGCAACCGAGACGGTTGCGCTCCAGTCGGTGAATCCTAACTCAGATTGCAACCGGGACGGTTGCGCTCTGGTCGCACACTTCGTTACTCGATCACTTCCTTAATCAGGGACGGGCTTTCAGGCGCACGTTCATTGCCGATTTCGTAAGCGCACGAGATTCGTTTCGCGGCTCTCATGCCTCGCTCAACATCCGTTGAGAAAACTGTTCCAATGGCATCGCCCGTCTTTATCTCATCGCCAATCCTGACGTCAGCGATGAACCCGACCGACGGATCGATTTGATCGTCGATGCGCACGCGACCACCGCCGGCTTCAGCAATCGCATTCCCAATTTCTTGCGTATCGACCTTGATGACAAAACCGGAGCGCGGGGATTCTACCTTAAACGATTGCTCTGTCAACGGCAGAATCTTCGCCGGGTCGTCGCAGACGCGCGGGTCGCCACCCTGGGCTTCGACATTGGCGCGCAAACACTCCAGGGCGGCGCCTGATTTGTAAACGCGCTCTATCCGGTGGCGGGCGACCTCGATAGATCCTTCGAGTTCGACCAACATCACCATCCTGGCGGCGAGTTCGATCGAGAGATCGAGCACGGGTCGGGCTGCCTCCTTAATTTCGCCGCGCAGCAGTTGGATGCTTTCCAAAACCTCGATCGAATTTCCCACCGCCTGACCCAACGGTTGGTTCATGTCCGTAATCAGAGCCTGCGATCGGACGCCCAGGGCGTTACCCGTCTTGACCAGCGCGCGGGCCAACTCCCTGGCCCCGCGGTGTTCGCGCATGAATGCACCCGTGCCGGTCTTGACGTCGATTACCATGGCATCCAAACCAGCGGCGCCTTTCTTGGAAATAATTGACGCCACGATCAAAGGAATCGCTTCCACCGTCGCGGTTGAATCACGCAACGCATAAAGTTTGCGATCGGCCGGCGCAATCTCTGCCGTCTGCCCGTTCATGGCGAAACCGCATCGATCAAGAACGGCCCGAAATTCTTTGAGCGACAGATTCACCCGATAGCCCGGAATCGACTCGAGTTTATCGAGCGTGCCTCCGGTGTGGCCCAAACCGCGGCCGGAAATCATCGGCACGCAAATGCCGGCGGCCGCAGCCAATGGTGCAATCAACAAAGAAGTCTTGTCGCCAACGCCACCGGTTGAATGCTTATCGGCCTTTGGTTTGGATATGTCCGAGAAGTCCAGAATATCGCCCGAGTGCAGCATCGCATTCGTCAGCGCCGACTGTTCGTCATCAGTCATGCCCTTCAGAAAGATCGCCATCAACAGCGCAGTGCTTTGATAGTCGGCAATCTCTCCGCTGGTTACGCCATGCACAAAGAACTCGATTTCGTCAGGGGAGAGTTCCGCCCCGTCGCGCTTTTTGCGGATGATGTCCTGCGGTCGCATTCCTAACTGAGAACCTGCTTCAGCAATACGATTGCCTGAGCTGTAACCGCTTCGCCGCGGCCTACGGCATCCAGGCCTTCACCGGTCTTGGCTTTTATGCTCAGGCAGCTAACCTCGATATTCAAAGCCGTCGCCAGATTCTCACGCATGGCCCCTATGTGGCCGCGCAGTTTTGGGCGTTCCAGCATTACATTGGCATCGAGATTTGCGATCTCGAATCCGCGCTCACGAGCCAGCCACACTACTCGTCCCAGCAATTCCATACTGTTCGAGTCTTTCCATTTCGGATCCGTATCAGGAAAGTGAACGCCGAG
Organism: Pyrinomonadaceae bacterium; assembly: GCA_046262835.1. Classification (GTDB taxonomy): domain Bacteria; phylum Acidobacteriota; class Blastocatellia; order Pyrinomonadales; family Pyrinomonadaceae; genus UBA11740. Next base: position 28,066 of record JBHELZ010000037.1, on the reverse strand, counting down.
ATCGCCTTCACATAAAGCGCCGAGAATCGCGTCAGCAATCGCGTGCGTCAGCGCATCGCCATCTGAGTGGCCATCGCTGCCACGCTCGAAGGGAATCGCAACTCCGCCCAGGATTAGCGGCCGCGATGCGACCAAACGATGTGTGTCATGTCCAGTACCGATGCGAAACATAAAAGATCCGCTTTGCTCCTTTGTAGCTTGGGTACCCCGCTCACAAGCGCTCGGATTCCACCTCAAAACTACAAAGCATGAAGTACAAAGTTCAGTAGAACATCTTCCTAAGCCTCTGGGCTATGGCCAGATCTTCCTGCGTCGTAATCTTAATATTTCTCGCGCTTCCCGGGACTGCAGAAACGTTCACGCCAAGTCGCTCGACAAGAAAACTATCATCAGTCACTTCAATACCCGAAGCTTCAATGTGTGCCAGGTCTTCATAGGCCCGCTTAAGAATGTCGAAGCGAAAACATTGTGGCGTAAGCGCGCGCCTTAATCTATCGCGGCGCATAGTTTGCACGACTTTATTATTCTCGATTTCCTTGATTGTGTCTCCGACGTTGCCCACCAAAATTGCCGCACCGTTCGCTCCGGCTGCGATCACGACCTGATCAATCTCCTCCGGCGTGACGAGCGGCCGAACACCATCGTGGACTGCTACCACATCCGCGTTTTCAACCATGGCCAACCCCTTCTGCACCGACTGGGCCCGCGTCTCGCCGCCGGCAACGACGCGCTCGACCTTCCGTAACCCAAATTTGTCTTTCAAGGACTGTAAATCCGCGGTTTCTTCCGACGGCGTGACGAGAATAACGGTGTCGATTTGCTGACTACGCTCAAATTGTCTGAGCGTATGAACGATGATGGGGATGCCGTTTAGCTCGAGGAATTGCTTGGGCCGGTCGCCGCCGAAACGAGTGCCTTTGCCACCGGCGACAACTATCGCGACGTTCATTCGTTTAGGATTCGGTGTCGCTGATGCGCGTCAGGGACGGGGCCGTCTTGACTTCGCGCAAAGGGCGCCGCGCGCGCTCGCCATTGCCGCCGTTCTCAGCTTCGTCGCAAATTTTTCCGAAAATCATTTTGCCTGCGGTCGTTTGCAGCACACTCGTGACGGCGATATCTGCGTTCTTGCCAATTAAGCGGCGGGCGTTATCGACAACAACCATTGTGCCGTCATCGAGGTAAGCCACGCCCTGGTTGTATTCCTTCCCTTCTTTGAGGATGAAAACACGCATCGCTTCCCCCGGCAACACGACCGGCTTGAGGGCGTTCGCAAGCTCGTTAATGTTCAGCACATTCACGCCGCGCAGCTGAGCGACTTTATTCAGATTGAAATCATTCGTGACGATGACGGCGTCAAGCTGTTTACCGAGCTCGATCAACTTCAGATCGACTTCGCGCACGGACGGAAAGTCAGTCTCGACAATTTGAATGTCGAGTGACGAGTTGTTCTGCAAACGATTCAACATATCCAGGCCGCGGCGGCCACGCTGCCGTTTAGATGAATCCGGAGAGTCGGCGACCTGTTGTAATTCGCGCAAAATAAATTGGGGCACAATTAGCGTGCCGGTGAGAAACCCCGTCTCGGCAACGTCGGCAATTCGTCCGTCGATGATGACCGACGTGTCGAGAATTTTTAGATCGCGGCGCGCGACCTTGTCGCTGAAAATTCCGCCCAGCGCCGACAACTCGAGATAGTCCCCTTTCGCCGCGCCCACCATCAGTCCGACATAAGCCATGAAGAATGTTAGCGCGAGCGTGAGGAAGGTCTTGGTTGTCGGAGGTACAGCAAGAGACTCCTGACTGCTGATCAGCGAGCCGATCAAATAAGCGCCGACGATTCCCAGGATCGATCCCACGGCGGCGCCGATCAACGTCTTGAGAGACGATCGGCGAATACGCATCTCGAAAAAGATTATGGCAACGGCCGTGAAGCCGGCCACAGCAGTTGAAATTAGACGATGCCCTGGGATGGGATGCAGAACGTATCCCGCCGCCAGCAAAATTACTGTAAAAACAACCCTTATGAGTACTACATCAAAGCGCATCGTGCGCGCATTCTAACACGCATCCGATTGGCCGTCACCGCTTTTGATCCCTTTTGATCCATAGTGACTTAATGCGACTTGATCGCCCACTTGAGCCCTCCCTTACGGTTGGGCTAGTGACCGAATCACCGCCACAGGGTCACCCCATTAGCATTCGGCTTCGGTGGTTTTGCGCTGGTTCGCGAAATTCCCTATCATTCAGCCATTGGAATCCTATAAAGGGTGATTAAGAGATGAGCGAGCGCAAATACCGGCAGCGCGGCTACATGCAGGAAGATCGAGAGCGCCAGCCGCGCCCACAAGTGCCGCCGAAACCGAGCGAGCGTGAAGGTCCGCGCTCGCCGCGAATGATGGCCTACGGTCAGAAACTGAAATGCGCCGCGTGCGGCGTCACAATCGAGGTAAATATCGGGCTTGATAGCTGCTGCCCAAAGTGCAACGCCAACCTTCACAATTGCCGTCAATGCACTTCTTTCGACCCGGCAGCGCGGTTCGAGTGCCGCAAACCGATTTCCGTCCGATTCATTAATAAGCAATCGCAAAACAACTGTGACTTGTTCGCGTCGCGCACAGTAGTTGAGCGTGAAACATCATCCGGAAAGCCAACCGACGCTCGCCAGGCGTTTGCAAACCTGTTTAAGAAATAACGTGCTTCGTATCCGACGGAGCGCTCCATAACCAACAGCAAGAGCAATGTTGAGCTTGGCCGATCGCCTGCTAAGTTTCGGAGGCAAGAAAAGAGAGCGGGTAGGCCGTCTCCAAACGAACCGTTCAAGTGGCGGGAATTCAACTGACCATGACTTTCAGGTGACTCAAACGAACTGCGACCATGCACAAGGTCAACCAGGCGACACCTTCCATCATCGCGGCTAGCACGTCACTTAGATAGTGCGCCCCGAGATAAACGCGACTAAATCCAACCAAAGCAATTGCCAGCACGACTGCGGTAATCGCAAGCAACCGGCATTCAGAAATATGCGTGCGCGAGATGAACAGTATGCACAGCGTGCCGTAGAACACGGTGGCCATCAGCGTATGACCGCTGGGAAAACTGTAGGTAGTCAGCCTGACGATTGGATTAACGAAAGAGGGCCTGGATCTGTGGAAAATATTCTTTAGTAAGACGTTCAACAATATCCCGCCAAAGACGGTGCTCGCAAACGTTATGACCCATAAACGGAGCCGGCGGATCCACAGGTACAAGCAGAGGGCGAGCGTGACGAATATGATGACCCACGTGCCGTGTAGCGCACTAACCAAAAGCATGAATTTCGTTAACCCAGGGCTTCCGTTAGCATGCAACCAGCCGCTGAACCTGGCGTCAACGGTCGTAATGCTATCTCCGGTGACCACGTCTTCGGCGATTGCCGCGAAAATCCACGTCGCAGCCACGAGCACAATAATGCTGAGCGTGAGATGCAATCCCAGAAATCCTTCGGGCGAAAGGCGCGCGCGCAGGAAAGCGATTAGGTTTCTTAATTGCACGGCACTTCTAACTTTTAAATTCGAATCCAGCCATCGGTCCCGCGCTCGAAGTTCTCGTCGCCGGCAGCCATAAACGCTTCGTGAGAAGGCTGCCAAACAAAGCGCTCGACGCGAATTTTGGGACTATTAATCCGTACGAGGTTGAATGAGTTTGCCTCACCTCGCCCACGTGTCGACGTGGCGGTGCCGGCCTGGACTACCAGCGCGGAATGTCCGGCAATCTTATAACGCTTGGCCGTATGGCCGGTGTGACTAAGATGCAGGTGACCGGAGAGAAACAGATCGGCGCCGCAATCGGCGAGCGTTGTCATTGCCATCACGGCTCGACCGAGAAGATCGCTCTCATCATGTCCTGCGGGCAGGTCAAACGGGTGATGAGTAACCACTATCTTAATCACGTTATCACCCCTGGCGCAGAGTTCATTGCGCAACTGGGCCACCTGAAGCTCGTTAATCCGGCCACTCTTAAAAGTCAAAGAACGCGCGGTGTTGACCCCGATCACTACCAGCTCTTCGTCGGCATAAACCGGTTGCAAATCTTCGGTTATGTAACGCTTGTACTTAGTCAATCGCCTGACGAAACGAGCAAACAGGTTATGCAGCGGAACGTCATGATTTCCGGGCACAACGATTTGGGGCTGCGGCAGTTTATCCAGAAAAGCGCGCGCCTCGAGAAATTGACGCGAGCGTGCTCTTTGGGTTAGGTCCCCCGACACGGCCACCAGATTCGGTTTGAGGTCGTTTACGGTTGAGATTAATGGCTCGAGCACGTGCGGATCGACCCGCCCGAAATGCAAGTCTGAAAGATGGACTATCGTGCGCATCGTCTATTTGCTTTCCGCCGCGGGCACAATCACACGCAACGCTCGCGGACGAACGCGATACTCGAGCGGCGTCTCGATTACTTCAACTTCACCGTCGAGGGCAACCCGGAGCCGCATATGCCTCGTTTCGATCTTCGCCTCGTCAGTGCGCAACGCGAGAAAATCTTTGTCTTCCCTGAGACGACCGAGCAGCGCCCTGAGGGCGAGCTTAAGCAGTCCCAGTCGCCCGGTCCGGTGGGTGATGTATAAACTCAACTGTCCACCATCGAGGCAATCGCGCAAACCAATCTCAAATCTCTCCATCGCATATTCATTGTTCCCGATAAAAACAAAAGGTGTGCGCCGGTCAAGCTTCCGACCGTCAACCTGCAGCCGAACATCGAGGAACGGATAGCGACGAAACGCTTGAATAGTAGCCCAGGCAAACGCCGGCCATTTCCGAGACCCAAGTCTCTGGCGCTTCTCTCGCTCACGAACAATAATTGGATAGAGACCGAGGCTGGAGTTGTTGAGAAAGATGCGGCCGTTCACCTCACCGACATCGACGAGTATTGTTTGTCCCGAGATGAGTGCGTGCGCGGCAGTTTCCAGGTCGTCAGGAATTCCCAAATCCCTCGCGAAGTGATTTAGGGTGCCAAGCGGAAGGACTCCGAGGACGGCGTCGCTGTCAACGACTATCGAGGCAACTGCATTGACGGTGCCGTCCCCCCCCGCAGCTACTACCACTGCTCCGCTTTCGCGCGCGGCTTTGCGCGCTGCGGCCTGCACTTCTTCGCCCGTCTGCGCCAGCACGATATGTGCGTTCAGACCGGACGAATCAAATATTTCGGCAAGGCGCCCGGGCAATTCTTCCTTGTCGCTGAACCCGGAGTGCGCGTTAATGATGACCGTCGCCGAATTAACCTGAGCCATGTGACCTCAAACGACCCGGTCATTATCCGCGGTTAAGGAACGATGTGCACGTGCCGACTGGAGCGCAAGCGTCCTCGCTTGCCGATTGGAGCGCAAGCGTCCTCGCTTGCCGACGGGGGCGCAAGCGTGGACGGTTGCGCCCCGGCAGGTTTCTATGGCTTCACCACGATCGCCGGAATGTTCTGGTCCTTCACCAACTGATTGAATGCGGGCACGTCGGTTTTCATGATTTGCGACAGCTTCTGGAGCTGTGCATTGATCTGACCAGTCAACTCTTCATAGACGGCGACCGATTGCTCATTCGGCGGCGTTTCGGAACGCGCCACCACGCCCAGCAGCGCTGCCAGCTTATTATTGAGGCGGATGGGAAAGTTAAGCGGATCCTGGCTGCTTTGGTTCTTTGTTTGATACAGGGCTTCTTCGACCTCAGTCAGTTTCCTGGTCAGGGTATTGCCCGCATCAACGATCGGTCGTGACTGTGGCCCAACCCGTTTTACGAGATCGTCGATCTGCTTTTTCACGTCACGAATCTGAATGATCGCGTTGTGCGTCTCAGTTAACTTGTCCCGGATCTTCAAAGATAGATCGAGTTGCCTCGCATAATCGGCAGCTGTCGTCGTCAGCCTTGGATCGGGCATAACTTCAAAGGTCTGTGCAAGGGTTTGGCCGTCGACAGTCAGCTTTACCTGGTAACTTCCCGGCACCACGCGGGGCCCGGTAGTTTGTCCGGCCCATAAAATCATCCCGGGAAATCGCGTCGCCTCCGCGTAGCGCATGTCCCAGACAAAACGATTGAGACCCACGTCGGTTGTGGCGCGCGCAGGCGCACCGCCTCCGAATCCTTCCTCGCCGGCCGCAGCTTGCGGCTCTGCGGCCGTGGGCCCCTGACCGCCACCAACCCGGGGGAGTCTGGTCGAGAATTTATTGATGGACTTGCCGCCGGCGTCTGTGAATTCGAGCACCAGATCAGTGCTGGGTTTGGCTTTTAAAGAATAGTAGACGACAACGCCATTTGCGGGATTCTTGCCCACCGTTGTCGTGGGCGGAAGATTGAACCCACCGCCTCCCTGCATGCGATAACTTTCCTTTGGCTTAAAGAGGTGAGTCTCACTCGCAGCTGTGAATCCGCCCGCATCCATCATCTGATGCACCGCCGGCAGATCATCAAAGATCCAAAAGGCGCGGCCCTGCGTGGCAGCGACCAACTCTTTTTCGCGTTTGTGAATTGCCAGATCAGTAATCGGAGTTACCGGAAGATTGAGCTGCATCGACTGCCAGTTCGCGCCGTCATCAAACGAAATATAAATGCCCGTTTCAGTTCCCGCGTAGAGCAAACCTCGCTTGTTTGGATCTTCGCGAATAACGCGCGTGAACGCGCCGTCCGGAATGCCGTTCGTGATCTTCTTCCACGTCTTGCCATAGTCACTGGTCTTATAAAGGTAAGGTTTGTAGTCGTCGTACTTGTACATCGTCGCCGCCACATATGCGGTGCCTGCATCAAAGGCCCCTGCATCCAGCGAATTGATCTGAATCCACTCTGGCATGATGTCTTTCGACGGCGTCACATTCGACCAGTTCCTGCCGCCATCGCGGGTGACATAGACCAGGCCGTCGTCCGCCCCGCTCCAGATCGTTCCCGCCGTCAGGGGCGATTCAATGACCGTAAAAATCGTGTCGTAGTACTCAATACTGGTGTTGTCTTTAGTGATCGGACCACCCGACGGGCCTTGCTTTGATTTGTCGTTGCGGGTGAGATCAGGACTGATCACTTCCCAGCTTTGACCTTGATTAGTGGATTTGAAAAGCACGTTGGCGCCGCAGTACAGGGTATTGGGATCGTGCGGCGAGAAAACAATCGGGAAGTTCCATTGGAAGCGATACTTTATGTCCCCGGCGCCCCAACCCATCGGGTTGTTGGGATATGGATTAACGTCGCGCAGCTGGCCGGTGCGATGGTCATAGCGCGTAATCAAGCCGTCATAAGATCCGGCAAAGATGATTTCCGAGTCCTTTGGCGAGGGGGCGATCCAGCCGGACTCGCCGCCGCCCACGTCAAACCAATCGCTGGCAGTGATGCCTCCTTCGACCGTACGACTGGCAATGCGCACTGTTGAGTTGTCCTGCTGCGCTCCATAGATGTGATACGGAAAGTCGTTGTCCAGCGCGACGCGATAAAACTGGGCCGTCGGTTGGTCCTGTTCGCTCCAACTGCGCCCACCGTTGAAAGAGACGTTCGCGCCGCCGTCGTTACTTTCAATCATGCGGTTCGGGTCTTCGGGAGCTATCCAGAGATCATGATTGTCCCCATGAGGCACTCCAATGCCGGTGAAGGTCTTGCCGCCATCATTGGATCGATAGAAACCGGTATTGAGCACGTAAACTTCGTCTGCGTTCTTCGGGTCAGCATAAATGCGGGTGTAGTACCACGCGCGCTGGCGAAGATTTCTTTGCTCGTTAGTCTTCGTCCACGTGCGCCCGCCGTTGTCAGATCGAAAAACACCGCCGTCTTCGGCTTCGATAATCGCCCAGAGACGATCCGGATTCGCCGGAGAGACTGTTATCCCCACAATTCCAATCGTCCCTCGCGGCAATCCCGGATTACGAGTTATCTCTGTCCACGTATCGCCGCCGTCCATCGATTTGAAAATGCCACTGCCTGGGCCCCCGCTCTCGAGCGTCCACGGCTTGCGATACACTTCCCAAAATCCGGCGTAGAGCACGTTCGGATTTGTCGGATCGATAACGAGATCGCACGCGCCGGCTTTGTCGCTGCGAAACAGGACTTTCTGCCAGGTCTTACCTCCGTCCTTTGATCTAAAAATTCCGCGATCGGCATTCGGCGCCCATACGTGACCCTGCGCGGCGACAAATACGATGTCCGCATTCTTTGGATGGACGCGAATGCGTGATATCTGTCGGGTGTCTTCGAGCCCAACGTGCTTCCAGGTCTTGCCGCCATCAGTCGATTTGTAAACTCCGTCACCATGCGAAACGTTCCCGCGAATCGGGGACTCTCCCATGCCCACGTAAATCGTGTTTGGATCAGAATCCGATAACCCAATGGCGCCGACGGACGCCGTGCCAAAAACCGAGCCGTCGCTGATTGGTTCCCAGTTAATGCCGCCGTCGCTCGTCTTCCAGACACCCCCGCCAACACCCCCGAAATAAAAAACCATTGGCTGTGAAGCGACGCCCGCAACTGCAGTCGATCGCCCGCCACGAAATGGACCAATCTGTCGCCATTGGAGAACTTTTAGTGAATTACTAGAGCCAGTCGCGGGGGTGGTAGTTGCCACCTGCCGCTGGCCAATCGCGGTGATTGCGCCGAACGTAAAGGCCAGGGCAACTACAATTGTGGACAGAAAAGACGCACGTATACGCGTGAACATAAGATTGGGCTCCTCCGGATTTTGACATCGCAAACGATATTGCTGATGTTACATAAAGCGGCGAGCGCGCATGCTATCACCAATACTTCTGAAAAAGGAATGGGAAGTTTGCGAACACTGTTCAGACTCAAAGAATCAATCGCTTCTAAGGCAGGCAGCGGTTCAATTTCGAACCAGCTCACCTTAACCGGGGCCGGGCTCCGTCGCCCGCATTGAGCGCTACCTCGAAAATTCGTTTCAAACTGCTACCAGGCATTTGAAAGGCATGGACTTCGACTCGCGTGGGCGAGCCCCGCCGCCGCTCGAGCAACAACTAGTCTGCGCACTAATTTGGACCAGGACATTAAGCGAGTAGTAGTTCACGAAGTGGTTCAGCTTTTGTAGCTTACGTGTTACCTTGACGCGCTATCAGCCGGCGTCGCAATGACTAATGGATTGTCAGTAAACCCATCTTCCAATGCATTCTTCGGAAGGGTGCTCAACGCCTTCCGCTCAGCGCCAGCCGCTCAAATTCAACTGACAGATCCGCAGGTAATCGCGCGCCAATATCGCTACTGGCAAAGGCGCGTTCTGTTCTCATCGATCGTTGGCTATGCGACTTTTTATTTTGTCCGCAAGAACCTGAGCATAGCGATGCCTTTCATGGAAACCGGGCTGGGAATTCAGAAGAGCCAGTTGGGATTGTTTCTCACCGTTCACGGATTGCTGTACGGAGTCTCGAAATTCGCCAACGGATTTTTCGGCGATCGGTCAAACGCGCGCATCTTGATGGTCACCGGACTGACGGCCTCAGCAATTCTAAATGTGGCGTTCGGATTCAGCTCGAGTGTGTTTCTGCTGGGCGTGATTTGGATGCTTAACGGCTGGTTTCAGGGCCTGGGGTTTCCGCCCTGCGCTCGACTAATCACGCATTGGTTCTCGCCAAAGCAACTCGCCACCAAAATGTCCGTCTGGAACATGTCCCATCCCATTGGCGGGGCAATGATTCTGATACTTTGCGGGTATTTGGTCGTCTACGGTTGGCGCCTTTGTTTTTTCGTCCCCGCAGCGATCGCGCTGGCTATTGCCGTTGTCCTGTGGTTTACACTTCCCGATACTCCGCCGAGCGTTGGTCTGCCCGAAGTCGAAGGCACGAACGACGAATTGCACGATCGGGAATCGAAAGAAAACTTCAATGCCTTCGTGATCGAGCACGTCTTCAGAAATAAATACATCTGGATCGTTTCAATCGCGAACTTCTTTGTTTACATCATTCGTTACGCGGTCCTGGATTGGGGGCCGACGATGCTGACTCAGGCCAAGCACATCAAGATCGCCCACGCTGCATGGATGGTCGCAGGTTTTGAGTTCGGCGGATTGTTAGGCGCGTTATTCGGGGGGTGGATCACGGATCGGTTCCTGCGCGGACGCGCGGTCCGCGTGTGCCTGGTCTATATGGTACTCGCCGGCGTTTCGATCTTCATCTTCTGGAAAGTTTCATTGCAGTCCGAGCTGTTGATGGCAGCGATTCTCGGCACTGCGGGATTTCTTATATATGGCCCGCAGTGTTTGCTCGCGGTTACAGCAGCGAATCTCGCCACCAAACGCGCGGCTGCAACGGCGATCGGCCTGACAAGCATATTCGGCTATGCGAGCACGGTACTGTCGGGCTGGGGGTTGGGCGCGCTGGTGCAGCGTTATGGCTGGAATGTCGCTTTTGCAGGCCTGGTTGTCGTCGCGGCGTTGGGCTCAATTCTTTTTGCGATGGCCTGGAATGCGAAAGCCCACGGATATGACGGATTGCGCTAAGGGCCTGCAAGTTTGTCTAATCGGTGGATGCCGCCCGGGAGGATTTTCGATCAATGTTCACTAAGGACGCGATCTCGTTCACGATCTGCTTGCGCTAATCGCGCGGACGGCGGCACCGCGACGAACGGCGCAAAGTTTGGCTTATCCGAAAAAATTCCAAACATCGGGACGGCCATCGAATCGGTAAAATTCAAAGGCTTTAGTCCCAGCAAGAGTTCAATCGTGCGCAACATGCTGAGTTGATCATAACGATCACTGACCACTGCATTACGCTTCACATATGGACCGGCAGCCAGGGCAATCGTGCGAGTGGCGTCAACGTGATCGGGCCCGTTTTGGGCGTCGTCCTCTTCTATCAGGATCAAGGATTGCTTCCAGACGGGACTGCGCGCAATCGTTTCGATCACACGGCCGAGCGCCGTGTCATTCTGCGCGAGGAATTGATAGGCATCCAGAATCTTTTTGCTGCTGCCGTCGGTATGATCGTTCGGCAACCAAATATATTGGAATTGAGCGACGCGCCCCAGTCTGACCTGGCTCTCAAAGTCTGTTTTCCATTCGCGCACGCGATCCAGATCCGAAGTTTTCAAATCCCACGAGCGGAAGCTGAACGGATAGTGATAGAGATAGTCGGCAAACCGCCGCCGCAGGCGATCGTCCCGTTTTAACGCGGCCGCAAAACTATAATCGCCAGTTAGAAACAAAGACAGGCGACTGGCGAACGGCTGGTCACCGAGCAGAACATACGCATGCTCGCTTGTATCGGCCCGGCCCGTGTAGGGCGACGCCAGCTCATTGAATTCAGTGCCGCGGTCTTCGCCAGACGCCGCCGTTTCGATCACCTTAGCGTAAAACTTCTTAGACAGTTCGCCTTCGGCCCCATACAGTTCAGTAAGAATCTTATAGGCCCGGGTAAACAGAAAGTAGTTCTCGCCATAAATCCGGTAGTCGATGCCCTTCTCATCAAGGGCGTCCCAGATGTATGCGGGCGAAAACATCGCCGGCACCATGCCGTAAGGATAGCCGCCGCTAGCGCACGCAACTTTCGGTGTAGCGCAGGCATTGTGTTTGGCGTTCCAGCGATATGAATAAGTCAGGTTGCCCATCCACTCGACGAAGGGGCTGGCATAGCCACTGGTGGTGAAGCTATGGCCCACCACGCTGATCTCGCCGTTGCAGAAAAAATTATCGAGCGTCACGTATTCTTCGGCCAGTTGATGATGAATCGGGGTCACAGAGCGGCCGAAAAGCGTCAGCTTTTCGTCGCCGTTGCCGCGGCCTAGGTCGCCGAGCACCTGATCATATGTGCGATTTTCCTTAATGACATAAAAGACATACTTGATTGGCAGATTGAAGCCCGATTTCGCGGTGAATAGCGGCCTGGTGTGATTTACTGTATTGGTCCAGGCACGCTGATTTTTCTGCAGCTCACTTCGTGGGATCACCGCGACCGCGCCCTTCAGCAAAGTGAGAACGTAATCCCCGGTGCGACTTGGGCCGGCGCCCGCCGGACCTTTCGGATTTGGATGACGGCCACGAATTCCCTTGGCGCTGAGCACCAGCAGGTGGTCCGCATCCGCCAGGACTTTAGTCGGGTACCACCCGGCCGGAATCAGCCCAAGTTCCCTGTTCGTGTGGCGATCGATGACCGCGACTGAATTGGTATTTCCGAGGGTCACGAAGAGACGAGATCCATCAATCGTGCACGACGTCGGCGAGACTCCAAAGCGACTGCCTGGCTGTGCGACCGACACCGTTGAGGTGAGGCGCCCGGTTTGCGTATCAATCACTGACAGAGAGTCTGCGCCAGTATTGACTACGTAGAGCTGCCGCCCGTCCGTGCACGATTCCTGCGGGGTAAGGCCAACAGCGATAGTCTTTGTGAGTTTCAGATCACCGTCGAAAACGAAGACTTTATCTTCACCCAGCACGGTGACAAAAAGTTTTCCGTTTAGATAACGAACCGTGTATGGGTAGTAGCCTGTTGTAATCTCGTGCTCGGTCTGCCCTGTAGTCGTGTTAAGCATGCCCAGCCCGCCACCGGCAAACCCACCCGTGGCGTCCTTCTGCTTCGCCATGTACGCGACCGCGAGATGCTCTGAATCGACGGGCGCCAGCCCACCCACGAAGCCGCCAACTTTGTATTCGCGAACAACCGCAAAATCCTTATCGATCCGGTAAACTTTCTGATCAAAGCCCCCGCTTATGTAAAGGTCACCATCGCGCGCCACGACGGCGCTCGGAAATAGCGAATTCAATCTGATCGTCTTGATGACCTGGGCCGTCCGCGGATCGACAATCGAAACTTCCTGGGGTTCCTGATAGTAGTAGCCGGTATTTAAGACAACCAGTTTGCCCGCGAACTGAACCATCTCGTACGGCAGGCGGCCAACTTCGACCTGGGTTCCGGCGGGGGCGAGGCGCCAACCGTTTGGCAACTCGACCTCGGCTGTTTGCGTCACCTTCGAAGCACGTTGCGCATCTTTAATGTATGCCTGAATTGAATCGTACGGTGTCTGCTTCGCAAACTCCCAAAGCTCGCGATTGAGATCTTCTTCATCGTCTGGATCGTCGAGCCGCCGCTGTGCTGGGACCGTCACTGCTACAAAGACGAGCAGCAAAATAGCCGAAGCGATTATGAAAGGTTTGATTTTCGGTCGATGTGAATTTCCCTGTAAGTGAATAGCGTCAATGAGCCGGCGTAGCAGGCCGAAGAATTTCGCCCAGGGTGAAGTGAGCGAACCGAACGGAACGCTGGGCACCCAATCTCTGTTTATAATCGAGGCCGCTTTAGCGGGCGATAGATGCATTGGCAGATGATTCTGTCGCCCGCTAAAGCGGGCTCTGGAATTCTTTCTTGTCGGCACCCAGGGCGCTTCGCATCGCTCAGCTTGCCCTGGCTAAATTCTTCCGCCCGCTTTGCGGGCTCATTGAGTCGTTTCATCAGAGAGCTTCTAAAACAATTCACTCAGCGCTTCATCTACAGAGCGCACGCCGACAACCCGCAGACCAAGAAGCTTCTCAAGGCCCGGAGTGTTCGACGACGGCATAATGATTTTCTTGAATCCCAATGCCTGAGCTTCACGCGCGCGGACTGAAGACTGGGTTGCGCCCCGCACTTCGCCGGTCAGTCCGACTTCACCAAACACCGCAGTGTGCGCGTCGACAGGTTGATTGCGAAAACTCGAAGCAATCGCGGTCACCAATCCAAGATCGACCGCGGGCTCATCCACCTCTAGCCCGCCCGCAATGTTTACAAAAACGTCGTCGCCCAGCAGTTGCAGCCCGGCGCGTTTTTCGAGCATCGCGATCATCAAGGCAACTCGGTTCTGATCCACGCCCTGCGTCATTCGCCGCCCCGTTCCATACTTCGAACTCGAAACCAGGGCTTGAATTTCGACCAGCACTGGTCGCGTGCCTTCGATGCAGGCGGTGACCACCGATCCGGCCGCATCGGCGGGCCGTTCAGCCAAAAACATTTGCGAAGGATTTGCGACCGCGGACAAACCTGAGTTCGTCATCTCGAAGACGCCGACTTCGTTCGCCGCGCCGAAACGATTCTTGGTGGCGCGCACGATGCGATGATTGTGATGACGTTCGCCTTCGAAATACAAAACCGTATCAACGATGTGCTCCAAAGCACGCGGCCCGGCAATCGAACCTTCTTTCGTCACATGACCAATTAGAAAGACGGGGACGCCGCTTTGCTTGGCGAGCAAAAGAAACTGGGCGGCGACTTCACGAATCTGCGATATCGATCCTGGCGCAGATTCGATTTCCGACGAGAACGTAGTCTGAATCGAGTCAACGATGATCGCCGCCGGCTTTACCCGCTGAATTTCCCGCTGGATGTTTTCCAGATTGGTTTCGGGCAGCAGCAGCAGGTTGGGCGCTTGTACTCGCAACCGTTCACCCCGCAGCTTGATTTGTCTTTCAGACTCTTCGCCCGAAATGTAGAGCACCGTTGCGCCTGTTGCACTTAATTTATCAGCGACCTGTAACAGAAGTGTACTCTTGCCAATTCCAGGATCGCCGCCAAGCAGCACCAGCGTGCCGGGAACAATCCCGCCGCCGAGGACTCGATCAAACTCAGTTACCCCGGATGAAATTCGCTTATCGTCCTGTGATTCGATATCAGCGTAGGCGATCGCTTTTGCTTCACGCAAACGAAAGCCGTCGCGGCCCGCGCCTTTCTTCGTAGTCACCACCCGCTCTTCAACGAATGAGTTCCACTCGCCGCACTCGGGACACTTACCCAGCCACTTGCGCGATTCGTAGGCGCAGTTTTGACAGAGGAAGATTGTGCCGGGAGATTTTTTCATTTGAAGGAGTATTGGGTGTAGCGAGGATCTTCGGAAAGCTTCTGCTGCTTTAGAAAACTCCAGGCCTCGGTGTTAATCTTTGGCGCCAGATCATAGTACCAGTGATCATGGCCCTTGATTTCTGTTAACTGCACATCAAATCCATTCTTGGTAAGAACATCGCGAGTGGCTCTCACGGCGGCGAGCGGGAAAAACGGATCGACTGTTCCGACTTGAATGTGAATCGGAACCTTGCGTGCCGCTCGCTCCACTATCGGCCCATCATCATGATTTAGGGCGCCGGCATGTATAGCCGCCGCGGCAAAATATTGCGATTCGAAGAGGGCCATGTAGAGGGCGAAGGTTGCTCCGCCTGAGTGCCCGAATAAATACATGCGGCGCAAGTCAATGGGATACTTTGCCTTTAGTTCAGAGACTAACTCATGAAGGAAGTCAGGGCCGTCCGCAGGAGCGCTCCAACCCACGGTATTGATAGCATCCGGGGCAACCAGGATGATGCCTTCTTTGATCGCCAAATCCTTCCACTTATCCATGAGCGAGAGACCGTTGCGACCGGAACCGTGGAGTAACAAAATTAAGGGGGCGGGCTTTTCCGCATTGGCCGTCTCCGGCACCAGCAAATAGTAGGTGCGCTTTTTGCCGTGCGATTCAATTGTTTCTTTGCGGACCTTTTGCCCAAAAGCCGGCGATGCGGAGCCAAGTAGCACCAAGGTGGCGAGAAAGATTGAGAGTCTCCTCATAATTCTGGTTGCAGCAAGGTTCTGACGTTCTCTACCGGCCGGCCCAACACGGCGCGATCGCCGCGCTCGACAATCGGTCGCTGCATTAGATCAGGATGCTTGACCATGAGAGAAATGATCTCATCGTCGCTCAATTCCTTCTTCCCGATCTCGAGTTTGCGGTAAATCGGTTCACTGGTCCGCAGCAGATCGCGCGGCTTGATTCCCATCTTCTTGATCAGCTCGCGCAGTTTCTTCTCGCTCAACGGCTCGAGATAATAATTAACCTCGGTGAAATCGATGTTACTGTCGCGCAGATACCTGTCCATCTCGCGACACTTTGTGCAGGTTGGCTTTTCGTAAACGGTGATTTGATCTGACATGAAACTAACCCAAGCAGCAAGCTCCGTTTTGCATCAGGGGAATATCCCTCGCACCCGCGTGGCTTCGGCCACGCGATCGATGGCGAGGATGTAAGCTCCGGTCCGCAGGTCCGTGCCATAACGATTCGCGGTTTGATAGACCTTGTGAAACGCGTCGCTCATGGTGTCTTCCAGCGTTTGGTTGATGCGCTTCTCGCTCCAGAAAAACGAATACTGATCCTGCACCCATTCGTAATAACTTACCGTCACACCACCGGCGTTCGCGAGAATGTCGGGGATCAGCATTACTCCGCGATCTTCGAGCACGCGATCCGAAGCCGGTGTGGTTGGGCCATTCGCAAGTTCCGCGATGATCGTGGCCTTGACGTTACCGACATTACCCATCGTGATGCTGTTCTCCAACGCGGACGGACACAACACATCGCAATCAACTTCGAGCACATCGTTCGGGGCAATCTCTTTCGCTCCTTTTAGACCGCGCAGCGCGCCTGTTTCTTCTTTATGTTTGAGCGCCGCCTGAACATCCAAACCGCTTTCGTTGTACACGCCGCTCTTGGAATCGCACGCAGCGACGACGCGCGCGCCATCTTCGGCGACCAGACGCGTAATGATCGAGCCGGCGTTGCCAAACCCCTGCACCGCGACGCGCGCATCTTTCAACTTGATTCCTTTCACGGCGCAGGCTTCGCGCAGAGTGTAAAGTGCGCCGCGCGCGGTGGCCTCGTGCCGCCCCTGTGAGCCGCCCAGCGACAGCGGTTTGCCGGTTACCACCCCCAACTCAGTGTGGCCGTGCACCATCGAGATGGTATCCATGATCCAAGCCATTGTTTGCGAGTCGGTGTAAACGTCAGGCGCGGGAATGTCTCGATCCGGCCCAATGATCGGAGCAATCTCGAAAGCATATCTTCGCGTGAGCCGCTCGAGCTCATTCTTTGACATGCTCTTCGGATCACAGACCACGCCACCCTTGCCTCCGCCGTAAGGGATCGCGACCGTCGCGCATTTCCAGGTCATCCACGAGGCGAGCGCTTTTACTTCATCGAGAGTTACATTGGGATGATAGCGAATGCCCCCTTTGGCCGGGCCGCGCGCGATGTTGTGTTGGACGCGATAGCCTTCGAAAACCTTTGTTTCGCCGCCATCCATTCTTACTGGAATGGAAACTATCAGTTGGCGTTTTGCGCTGCGCAAGACGTTACGCAGCGATTGCTCTAACTCGAGATAATCGGCGGCGCGATCAAATTGCTGCTTGGCAATCTCAAACGGATTGAGCTCTTCCCTGGGGGCTGCTGCTGACATGATTTGTCCCTTCTGGAGACTAGGGTTATAAGGCGGCGCTATCGTAAAGGAAAGTCGGGAAACTCTCAAACGAAAGAGAAAGGACCATGATGAATGCACGGCGACGTTGCCCTCCCTAACGGTCGGGCTTCTGACACTCGTTTGTGATCCAGAGCAAATGACAAATGATAACCAGTTTTTCAGGAACATTCCGTTCATTCGACTGTCTAACTCTTTAGCTTCTCGACCCGAATGGCACCGGCAAATACCGAGAGGAGCTAAGATGTTTACCAATCTAATTGAATCTGATTCGCACCGTAAGGAGTTCAAGCGTCGCAGTTCATTCTTTCTAATTACAGTTGCATCCTATGGGCTGATTCTGTTCGCGGCCGGTATCGCGAGTATCTATCCGTACGATGCCCAACTCGAAACCCAAACCAGCGGCCTTGAGTTACTGAATTGGGTGCCGCCGATAACATCAGACCCTGATCGCGATCGACCCGTCCCCGTTCGACGCCCAACGTCATCAAGCAATACCAGGCGGAGTTCGTCGCAGCCAGTTCGACCTGTTCGCTATGAAAGCGCAAGTAATCCTACGAAAGCACCTGACAAAGTCAGCACGGATGCGAATCCGATTCCGCCGGCACCTCCAAACACCAAAATTGGGAACCGTGTCAGCGATCCGGTTAGCCTTCCCACCAGCAACACGCAATGCGTTACATGTACGGGCGGTGATCAGTTAGTAAGAGTCGACCCCGGAACTCAGCCTCCGCCATTACCGCCCCCGGTTAAGCCGCCCACAACGCAACGTGTTACGTCTGTCGTCCTGACGTCAAAGGCGATCAATTTGCCGCCGCCCGCGTATCCGATTATGGCAAAACAAACCGGAACCCATGGGCCCGTAAACATTCAAATTCTGGTTGATGAACAGGGGAAAGTGATTTCTGCTCAGGTCATCTCCGGCAGTCCCATGTTAACGACTGCCGCGAAAGAGGCGGCTTTGCGCGCCCGCTTCACGCCCACGATTTTGAATGGGCAGCCAGTGAAGATTCAGGGCGTAATCATTTACAACTTTGTGTTGCAGTGAAGTCAGAAGCTGCGGCAGGGTGGTTGATTCTGGCTAAGAGACCGGCCTTTCTCGAAGTCGTTGAGGGAGCGATCGATCAAGGACTGACAAACGTGCGCGTCGGCACTTAATGTTTTATAGAGCCGCATTGATTTCTCTGTGCCTCACGCATCAAACGAAATGTTCAGCATTTCGCTCGATGCGAATCGTCAGAGGTAATCGCGAGCTATAAACATCTTAGCTGCTGAGATTAATCACCCGTAAAGTCGACGCGGCTCTACGCTATGCGGTTTGGACTCACCTGATCGAACGTACATTGCTGCGCCTTCTTATCCGGACGCCAGCGCAGGAACTTTGTCCCATGGCGGAAGCGGCCCCCGGTGAAGTGATCGTATTGAACTTCGATGACGAGCTTTGGAGCAAGCGGTTTCCATTCGGCGGAGCGCTCGGTGGCCCAGCGGCTGGGGCCACCTGGCGCGTTGCCGGTAAAGCCCGGCGGCTTGATCAGTCTTTCGAGTTTCTTTGTCAGAGCAGCTTTTTCATCCGACTTGAAACTTGAAGTGAAACCCACGTGGTGCAGTAGACCCTTCTCGTCGTAAAGACCAAGCAGCATTGATCCAATGACTTTGCCTTCCGACGCGTAGCGGAAACCGCCTATTACACAGTCCGCGGTGCGGAGGCGTTTGACCTTCACCATCCCATGGCGATTGTTGCTTTGATAAGACATGTCGCTGCGCTTGGCGATCACCCCATCCAAATCGACACCCGCGCCTGCCAGCCAATCCTCGGCGACCTTCAGATCGTGAGTCTGGGGCGAGAGTTCAATCGATTTATTTTTCGCGAAATACTTTTTCGCAAAGGCATCTAATTTCTTTCGTCGTGCCGATAATGCGTCTTCAACCAGAGCTTTTCCGCGGTCGTCGACCAGCAGATCGAATACGATCAATTTTGCCGGGGTCTCCTGCGAGAGCTTTTTGATGCGGCTGGCGGCGGGATGAATTCGCATCAAAAGATCGTCGAACGAAAACTTCCCTTTAACCGGCACCACGATTTCGCCGTCGATCACAAATTGTTTCGCCTTTAACTTGCGCACCGCCTCGACCACCTCCGGAAAATACCGAGCCAGCGGCTGGCCGCTCTTTGATTGCAGATCGACCGAGTCGCCATCGCGAAATGCGATGCAACGAAAGCCGTCCCACTTCGGTTCATATTGCCAATTGTCGCCAACCGGAAGCTTCTCGACAGACTTCGCTTCCATCGGCAGGTAAGGTTGTTTTAAAGGAAGGGTCATAGTCGTAGCACTGGGTGGTCTCACGTTGGATAATACGCGATTTGCCCTCCTTCGCGGTCGGGCTTCTGTCCGAACCATTGAAAGGCTTTCGCGGAATTACCATTCATCGTTCGGACATCAAGATCGTCCAGAGCGATGGTTGCAAACTCTTGAGTGAGCTCTTCAATCCAGCGCGGATCGTGGTGACGAACCGTGACGCCTTCCGGTAGGTGGAACACTCCATACGCGCCATATTTTGGCTGATCGCGGACATATCTTTCCAGGTTCCGTGGGTCGTTTTGCAACCAAAGATCACTTATATAGAGGAGGCCGGCCGGCTTTAAGACCCGACGGACCTCGTTCACGATTGCCCGCTGACCTTCATCGGTAGGCACGCAGGTCAGAACACTGAACATAATAGTAGCGTCCACTGAAGTATCGGGGAGCGGAAGATCGGGCGCTGAGGTGAGTTCCGCAAACTCGATCGCGGGAAAACGCTCGCGGGCCAGGGCGATCATCGCCGGGGCCGGATCCAGGCCAATCAGGTTCTGGTAACCCTCATCGAAGAGTAAGCCCAACACGCGACCATATCCGCAGCCCAGATCCAGGACCCGGCTGCCAGGAGACAGGTGTTGTCTGAGGCGCTCGACATTCACCGGATGGCCAAACGGCTTGCCTGGGCCCATTCGGTTCCAATAATCGATTTGATGATCGAGGTTCATCATTAATCCAGCGAGAGTTGTTAACTTCGAGGTCAGAAGTCGCGAGCATAAGCGACGGCAACGTGCCGGGTGAACAACCAGAGTCATCAGCGAGTTGCCCTCCCTCACGGTCGGGCTTCTGACCTCGGCTACTTCAAATATGGCTTGAGATCAAATCTCTTTCGCTTATCCAAAAGAGGTTTCCAAAGATCTCCGAGCTTAGCAAATCGCTTGCGCACGTTATCGATCCGAAAGTCTTCGATTCTGATTCCCTTCTCGATCTCTTTCCAGCTCACGGGCGTCGACACGCAAGCCTGCACCGTCGGCCTCACTGAATAAATTGAAGCGAGCGTCCGGCCCCACGCGTTTTGATTATAGTCGACGAGGACGCGACCCCTGGGCCGGTTGGCGACCTTATATATTGCCGTTATTAATTGCGGGTTTGCCGATGCAAGCACGTGGGCGATCTCTTTGGCAATCGTCCACACCTGTTTCTGTGTGGGACCACGCACTATCGGCACGTAGACATGAATGCCTTTCGACCCGGTCGTCTTCGGATAAGAGGTCATCCCCAGCGAATCCAGCGCTTCACGCACCACCAAAGCCGTTTCTAAAACCTGTTGGATTTTTGCTCCAGGCACGGGATCAAGATCGAAGTGAAGATAATCCGGCCGATCGACATCGTCACAACGCGCGTACCATTGATTCAGATCGATGCAACCAAGGTTGATGACCCACAACAGGGCCGCCAAATCCTGAATAATCGGAAAATCAATAATGTTGCCTGATCCATGTTCGATCGAGCACAGCTCGATCCATGGCGGCCGAGGCGAGGGGGCCCGCTTCATGAAAAAGAATTCACCCGCGGCGCCGTTCGGGTAGCGCTTCATAACCATCGCGCGGCCCTGCAGGTGTGGCAGCAGCAACGGCGCGACGTCGGAATAATACTGCAGCAAATCTCTCTTCGTAATCTGGAGGTCCGGCCAGAAAAGTTTCTTTAGATTAGTGAGCTTTACGTCGCGGCCTGCCAGCTTCAGCTCAAGTTGTTCGACGTTGGGAATCTCCACGCGACCCGGCGACGACTTCGCGCGCGGCGCGGCCGTATGTTTGGCAGGATGATAATCGCGATGTGCTTTGGGCATGCGTCCAATACGTGTTCTACCTGAGTTTAGCGTAAAATGAATCGTGCCCGAACTCAACAGGTTCCATGGACCATCGCTTGAAATATGGGGAGGGTGTTCTGTGGCAAGAAGTGCCGTTTAGGCATGAAAATTTAATAGGCGGAGCAGTCTGTGATTTCAGCTTTTGGTTGGCGCGACATGGCCCGGCATAAGACGCAAAGAAAGAAAGTGAAAACAGCGACACGCCTATAACATTTTGCCCTTGTCTAGTTTTTCCGACGGAATTTAACTAGCCAAGCGGCGGTCACTTCAACCAGCGAGGCTGCACGCCGGCGATGGCGGCCCGATTCCCCCTTAACACACTGTTTCATTCGTGGTACACTGGCCGTTCTTACATGAAAGCTCTTGAGTCATTTCATCCCGCAGTTCGCGAATGGTTTCGGAAGCAGTTCGCGGCCCCGACGGAGCCGCAGGCTCAGGCCTGGCCGGCGATCAAACAGAAACAGCACACACTGATTGCGGCGCCTACCGGATCGGGCAAGACACTCGCGGCGTTTCTTTCGGCGATTGACGATTTGGTTTGGAAAGCCGCGAGCGGAGATCTCGCCGCTGAAACTTACGTGGTGTATGTCTCGCCGTTGAAAGCCCTAAGTAACGATATTCAGATCAATTTGCAGCAGCCATTGAATGGCATTCAGCAAAATCTGGCGAAGATGGGCATAAGCGATGTCGCGATTCGCACGCTTGTGCGCACCGGCGACACTCCGGCAAAAGACCGTGCGGCGATGACAAAAAAGCCCCCGCACATCATCGTCACGACGCCTGAGTCCCTTTACATACTGCTTACCAGCGATGGCGGCCGGCGGATGTTAAGCACCGTTCGCACCTTGATCGTCGATGAGATTCACGCGATGGTTGACGACAAACGCGGGTCACATCTGGCTCTTTCCATAGAAAGGCTTGAAGCTCTGGTCGCGCAGGGCTACAGCGGCGGCTCGCCTGCTGGCGGCAATCCGGAACCAGCTGCGCGTCCTGCAAACCCCTCGCTGGTCCGTATTGGCTTATCCGCAACGCAAAAACCGATCGAAGAGGTGGCTCGCTTTCTGGTCGGCACTGCGAACATGGATCCCGATTGCACGCCTCGCTGCACGATAGTTGACAGCGGTCACACCCGCAAACTCGATCTCGCATTGGAGGTTCCCAGTTCTCCGTTGGAATCCTTGATGTCTAACGAAGTCTGGGAAGAAATATATGATCGAATCGCCAATCTGATTCGCGAGCACAAGACCACTCTGATATTCGTCAACACCAGACGAATGGCGGAGCGGGTGGCGCGGCATCTCGCTGAACGGCTGGGAGATGAAAACGTGACCGCGCACCACGGCAGCCTGGCGCGCGAACTTAGATTATCAGCAGAGCAGCGACTGAAATCAGGAGAATTGAGCGCGCTGGTCGCCACTGCGTCATTGGAACTTGGCATCGACATTGGCGCTGTCGATCTCGTGATTCAGATTGGGTCAACCCGCGCGATCTCAACCTTGCTGCAACGTATCGGTCGCTCAAATCACACGGTCAGCGGATTTCCCAAGGGCCGCATCTTTCCGCTGTCCAGAGATGAGCTGCTGGAATGCGCCGCGCTGCTCGATGCTGTCCGCCGGGGCGAGCTCGATCACCTAACGATTCCCGAACAGCCGCTCGACATTCTCGCGCAGCAGATAGTTGCCGCGGTCGCGCCCGAGGAATGGACCGAAGACGCGCTCTTCGAAATGGTGCGCCGCGCCTACCCGTTTAGAAATCTTTCACGCGCGAAATTCGACGAAGTTGTGCGCATGTTGTCCGACGGTTTTACCACCCGACGCGGCCGCCGCGGAACTTACCTGCATCACGATGCCGTAAATCACCGGATCCGCGGCCGACGAGGCGCACGCCTCTCAGCGATCACCAATGGTGGCGCGATACCCGACACATCTGATTATCGAGTAATTCTCGAACCTTCAGAAACCTTCGTCGGCACGCTGAACGAGGACTTTGCTATCGAAAGTCTGGCCGGGGACATCTTTCAACTTGGCAACAGTTCGTATGAAATCAAGCGGGTTGGCGCGGGCGAAGTGCGCGTGCTTGATGCTCACGGACAGCCGCCATCGATTCCCTTCTGGCTCGGCGAAGCGCCGGGAAGATCAGAGGAGTTGTCGAAAGCCGTATCACGTCTGCGAAAAGAGATTGCGGACAGGCTCGATCAAAGCGAAAAAAATGAAGACCAGGACGCCCATGCACCCGGCAACGGTCTTGTAAACGAGGACTTCCGCGGCCCCGCGATGAAGTGGCTAACTCAGGAAGTAGGCATAAGCGACGCGGCCGCGCAGCAGATCATCGAATACCTCGCCATGACAAAGATCGCGCTGGGCATAATGCCGACTCAGGAGCAGATCGTGGCGGAACGCTTCTTTGACGAGAACGGAAGCACGCATGTGGTAATTCACGCGCCGTTCGGCAGCCGTTTGAATCGCGCCTGGGGATTGGCGCTGCGTAAGCGTTTCTGCCGCAGTTTCAATTTCGAACTGCAGGCTGCGGCCACGGAAGATTCAATCGTCCTTTCGCTTGGACCAACGCACAGTTTTCCACTCGAGACGATATTCAACTATCTCAGTTCAAAATCTGTCTGCGATGTACTGACACAAGCGCTGCTCGACGCTCCAATGTTTACGATCCGCTGGCGTTGGAACGCTACCCGCGCCCTGGCAGTCCCGCGCTGGCGGAGTGGGGGCAAAGTCGCCCCGCAACTTCAAAGGATGGCCGCGGAAGACCTTTTGGCGCTCGTGTTTCCCGATCAATTGGCCTGCGTGGAAAATCTTACCGGCCCAATTGAAGTACCCGCACACCCGCTGGTCGAGCAAACCGTTCGCGATTGTTTGGAAGAGGCGATGGATCTTCGCGGCCTGGAGGAGCTACTGCGTTCGATCGAACGCGGAGAACGCACACTGATAGCAAGGGAGATGAATGAGCCTTCGCCCCTGGCTCAGGAGATTCTCACCGCCAAACCCTACGCATTTCTTGACGATGCTCCGGCCGAAGAGCGTCGCACGTTGGCGGTGATGAACCGCCGGTTCCTGGACGCCGAAACGGCAGCAGATTTAGGCAAGCTGGACCAGTCCGCCATCGACCGAGTGCGCGACGAGGCCTGGCCGCACGCCGAGACGGCGGACGAGTTGCATGACGCGCTGATGCAACTGGGATTTGTCGCAATAGAAGAGGGTAAACAATACGAGTGGCAACCCCTATTCGGTGAACTGGTGAATGAACGGCGTGCGACTGTGGCGCAAGCCGGCGAGGCGCGCTATCTGTGGGTGGCAGCCGAGCGTCTGAATCTGCTTCGCGCGATACATCCGGATGCGTCGTTAACTCCGCAGATTGAACCGCCATCCACCTATGCTGCGGAAGAATGGTCTTTCGAGAATGCGTTGGTCGAGATTGTGCGCGGCAGATTGGAAGGCCTGGGGCCAGTAACAGTTGCGGAATTAGCCAATTCGTTCGGCCTGCCAATGAACCAGATCGAAGTGGCTTTGGCGAAACTCGAGGGCGAAGGGTTCGCGATGCAGGGACAATTCACGCCGGACTCGCGGCGCGGTAGCCTGACCGCGAGGGTTGGTGTAGGCGAAGGCGCCGCCAATGACGGAGGCGAACCGTCCGCCAGGATGGCGGCAATCCAGGAGTGGTGCTCCCGTCGTCTGTTGGCCCGAATTCACCGGTACACGCTGAACCGTCTGCGCAAAGAAATCGAGCCGGTGTCCGCCGCCGACTTTATGCGTTTCCTTTTTGTCTGGCAAAAGGTCGCGCCGGAACACAAAGTTGAAGGGCCCCAGAGTGTCGCAGCGATTCTGGATCAGCTTGAAGGTTTTGAGGCGCCGGCGGGCTCATGGGAATCGGAAATCCTTCCGGCCCGCGTCGCGGATTACGATCCTGCGTGGCTTGATGCCCTGTGCGTGTCCGGCAGGTTGACCTGGTTGCGCTTGTCGCCACCGCGCGTCTCGCCGGAAAAAGTCAACACCTCATCACCGGTTCGTAGCACGCCGATGGTCCTGCTTAATCGGAAAAATGTCCTCGTATGGGTCCGCGCTTTTCCGCCGCGCGAAAATGGCGCACAACTCAGCACCAACACGCAAACTGTTCACGAATACCTTAAAGAACATGGCGCGTCGTTCTTCGTGGACATTGTCGCGGGAACAGAGTTATTACCCAGCATGGTCGAAGAGGCTTTGGGTGAATTAGTATTTCGCGGAATGGTAACAGCCGACAGTTTTACGGGTTTGCGAGCCCTTTTGACGCCCTTGAGCAAGACAACGCATCGCGAGATCGAGAAGCGGCGCCGAAAACGAAAAGCTGTTTACAGCATGGATGAAGCGGGCCGATGGGTGCGTCTGGGCGCGCGAGCGTCCGGCGAACAGCATGCGGGGGGCTCGCGGACTGAAACTGATCGTGAAGCTCTCGAAGCTATCGCACTTAAGTTGCTGCAACGTTATGGCGTGGTTTTCCGAAAGATACTCGATCGTGAATCGATCAATGTGCCGTGGCGAGATTTATTGCGGGTCTATCGTCGTCTGGAAGCGCGCGGAGAGATTCGTGGGGGTCGCTTCACCGGGGGATTTTCCGGCGAGCAATTCGCTTTAGCTGACGCTGTTACTTTGTTGCGTTCCATTCGTCGCACGTCTCCGGATGGGTCGTTGATTTCAGTGAGCGCGGCTGATCCACTGAATCTGCTCGGCATTATCGTTCCTACCGGACGACTTTCTCCGTCGTCAACCAATAGGGTTCTTTATCGTGATGGTGTGCCGATCGCGCTAATGGAAGCCAGGGAGATACGCTTTCTTCCAGAGATGACTCCTGCGGAACAATGGCAGGCTCGACAAGCACTGCTGCGACGTTACGTACCGCCGAAAGTGCGCGCTTACCTCAATCAAAGCGGACGCACAGTGTCGCCGCCCCAGGTCTCAGCCCTTACGCATTGATTAAGGTAACGCGCGCTAAGGACTAAGCTGCCTGACCAAGGCCATTCACGAGCCGCATTGGCGGCGCGACCCGGATCGAAATATCTCCCTCGGAGATGATCCCCACGAGTCGTCCTAAATAATTAATGACGGGAATGCACCGGAGTTGATAATCCTCCATCGCCAGAACAGCGCTGTTGACATCATCATCGTCGCGGCAGGCGACGACCGCCGCGGTCATCACGTCATAAACGCTGGTGCGAATTACGTCGCGCGACTCGCCCACAACCTTAAGCGCGAGGTCGCGGTCGGTGACAACCCCAATCAATTCTCTCTTTGATTCATCAGCGACTATCGGCACTGACGCGATTTGCTCACGCTTCATCAGGCGAGCTGCGTGACCGACATTGTCTTCCGGCAGACAACAAACCGGATTATCGATCATGACCTCGTGGCACTTCATAATTTCGTCTCCTTTAAATCACGGCAAGGGCGAATAAGCGCGAAGACGTGGGCCGGAAAAAACAAAGCAGGACGCGATTCTCCCCTGTTTGAATCACGCCCTGCTTTTCCCTTGCTGTCGGGATCGTGTTGAGCGCACTTTATTTCCAAAGCCGTGAAGCATCTGTCCGCTTGCGTACGAAAACAACCGATGCGACCAATTTGTCACTGTTTAGACAAAAACTACGACCCTCGAAGGACCATCGTCCTGGCTGAGACAACGCGCGTATTGAATTCGTCCGCCGCAGCTGCTCGTTCGTATCATGTTCTGGCAAACTCCAGCCAAATTTTCTTCGCCGGGTAGAGTCGCAAACCATGCGCCAATAAACACGGCAACGAACGGACGTATCAACTAGTGATCATCGGCCCAGCCCGTAGTGATCATCGGCCCAGCCCGGTTTCGTTGGCATCAGGGTTGCGATCTCGCCTTCTTATTTGCGGCCGGCCAGTGCTTATGGTCACGCCGCGGTTGTAAGACCACGAAGGAGGAGCGAAGAATGCCAAGAGGTGACAAGGACAAATACACTGATAAAGAAAAGCGACAAGCTGAGCATATTGAGGAAGGCTATGAGAAACGCGGCGTGCCGGAAGACGAGGCAGAGCGTCGCGCGTGGGCGACCGTCAATGCGGTTCACCACGGCGGGGAGAAGCCTGGCGGGGGCGGTTATGGTAAGCCGGAGAATCATGAGCCCATGAGAAAAGGTGGAAAAAAAGGCGCAGATCGTTAGCCTCCAAAGGGTTCGTCTCCATAATTTTAGAGCGTTTGACTTCGGGAAAAGGAGCCGCTCTTCACGCGCGGCATCAGCATTGCTGTTAGTACAGTCCCGCGTGTGGATCGTGTGCTTTGCGTTCGCTTAAGTAACAACCGCTTCAAATTTAGTATCGAAGCGAAACAACTTTTCCGCAGAAATCCCCTTAGATCGAGGTCCGAAATTATGTGGCGAAAACTTTTTGGTTTCGCGGCGCCCGTATGCGTGGTGGCGCCGCTCTTAATACTCGCGTGCTCGTCGGCAAAAGACAGCTCGAAGTTTGCGGCCAACGCCGCGCAGGGCGGAATGGCAGAAGTTGAGTTGGGCCGGCTGGCCACCCAGCGAGGTGGGGATGCCTCTGTACGAGAATTCGGCGCGCGCATGGTAGCCGATCACTCGCGCGCTAATTCAGAATTGAAGTCCATCGCCACACCGAAAGGAATCCAGCTGCCGGCTGACTTTAGCTCGGAGCAGAAATCTGAAATGGACAAACTCTCGAAAATGTCGGGCGCGGAGTTCGACCAGGAATAT
>JBHELZ010000036.1:0-42381 GCA_046262835.1 Pyrinomonadaceae bacterium | reverse complement strand
CCATAGGACTGCTCTCGATTGGCATCGCTGCAATCGGCAGGGCTCGCTACGCAGATGTATCAGGGTTTACATATATGCTTTGCCCTGTAGTTTTGTCAGTCCACGGCACGATGATGGGCAGGCAGCGCAGAAAAATCGAAGACCGAAATTGACGCGAAGCGAGAGACCGTCAACGTACGATTGACGCGTTGAATTTCTTTAAATTCTTCGTCAAGACTTCGATTGGATCGGCCTCGTCATTCAATCCTTATGATTCATTTGAACTTGTGGCCCACCCTCGCATTCGTCGTAATGGCGCTCTCGTGGCTCGCGTTTGTCCTTACTTTCTTATTTCACAAAAAACCTCCGTCGCCGCCCGATAAGAAGCGTGATCCTTCGTCGGTCGCGGGCATTGTTTTGCAGGGACTAGGTTTTGCAATCGTGTGGATTATTCGGCGCGATTGGTTCACACCGATGTTTCCAAACAGCTCTTTAGAGATTGTGCTGGCGCTCGTGACCATGTTTCTGGCGATATCGTCGGTCTGGTTTTGTTCCGCGGCGATCCGCACACTGGGAAAGCAGTGGAGTCTCGCCGCGCGCGTGGTCGAAGGACACAAGTTAGTGACAGAAGGGCCCTATAGTATTGTGCGAAATCCGATTTATACGGGAATGTTCGGCATGCTGCTGGCCACCGGGTTGGCAGTCAGCCATTGGATCGGACTCGTGATTGCGATCGCGGTTTTTGCGATCGGAACTTTCATACGAGTGCGCAGTGAAGCGAAACTTCTCCGGGAAATGTTCGGCCGGGAATTTGATGAGTACGCACATGAGGTCCCGGCCGTGATTCCGTTTTTCATTTGAGAAGACCCACCCGGGTACCGCAGGTGGTACTGACAGAGAAGACCCACCCGCTACCGCAGGTGGTACTGACATACGTGACCCGCCCGCTATCGGCAGGCGGTAGTGAGAGAATTGGGCAGACACAATCACTGCCCCAACGATAAATCGGGCAAGCAACTTTGAGAAGAGCAAAGATACTCGCGACAATCGGTCCCGCATCTCGTGACCCACAGGTGTTTCAAGCGATGTTAGCCGCCGGCATCGACGGCGTGCGCATCAACATGTCACACGGCACGCATGAGGAAAAGGCGGCGGACATTCAACGCGCCCGCGCGGCGGCGCAAAAAATGAACCGGCCGTTGGCCGTCCTGGTAGATCTTTCGGGACCAAAAATCCGCACCCGGGCGCTAAAAAATAACAAACCCGTGGAACTTAAGGCGGAACAAATCTTCACCATTACGACCCGCGCGATCGAAGGCGACAACACGCAGGTTGCCACCAACTATGACGGGATGCCGAAAGACGTTCATCCCGGCGCGCGCATCCTGCTGGACGACGGGGCCATCGAGTTGCGCGTGGAAAGCACGACCGATACCGATGTGGTGACCCGGGTCATCAACGGCGCAATCCTCGGCGAACGGAAGGGCATTAATCTGCCGGGCGTGAAATTGCCAATTCCCTCGCTGACGGAAAAAGATCGAGATGATTTGAAATGGGCCGCCCAACAGAAGGTTGATTACTTCGCGCTTTCGTTTGTACGGAGCGGCAAAGATTGCAGCGACGCGAAAGAACTTATCAAGCAGGCCGGAAGTTCGGCGCCCCTGATTGCCAAGATCGAAAAAGCCGAAGCGATCGATCATCTCGATGAGATCATCGCCGCTGCTGATGGGGTGATGGTGGCGCGCGGCGATCTCGGCGTCGAGACCAGCGTGGAACTGGTCCCCGTTTACCAAAAGACAATTATTGAGCAGGCAAACGCGGCGGGGAAACTGGTTATTACCGCGACCCAGATGCTGCAATCGATGGTTTCGAATCCGAGGCCGACCCGGGCTGAAGCCACAGACGTGGCGAACGCGGTCTGGGACGGATCTGATTGCCTGATGTTGTCAGGTGAAACTGCAACCGGCAATTATCCGGTGGCGGCCATTGCGACGATGGCGCGCATTATCGACGCTGCCGAAACCCGCCGCGAAAATCGATCCATCGTTAGTAAGCTGGTAGGCCGTCAGAGCGGCCGCGTCAGCCGCGCACTATGCGAGGCCGCCGCCTTTGCCGCTGATGAAATGAACGCTCGCCTGATTGCGGTATTCACGGAATCGGGATTGATGGCCCGCCGCCTTTCTTCGCTGCGACCGGATCAAAGAATCATTGCCCTCACTTCTTCGCCTGATGTGATCAATGAACTCTCACTAATCTGGGGAGTTGAATCAGTGCAGACTATGCCGTCCAGGAGCACAGAGGAAATTCTAAGGATCGGCGAGCAGGCACTGCTGCGTGCAGACCTCGTCGATTTGGGCGAGACAATTGTGATTATGGCTGGAAGACTTTCGGGCCTGGGGTTGTCGAGTTCAGTGACGCTTTACACGGTCGAGGGGGATATTCACGAGACGGTTTGAGCTACTCTGCTCGCAACACCTGACCCACGGGCTCTTTTTCTTTCTGCTTCTTCTCTTTCCGCAATTCAGCTTCTGACATTTGCGGATCCCGCCAGTTATCCAGGATCCCGACCTGATGCACGCACTGAATAGTGCAGGTGGGCGCGCACCACTTTTCGGTTTTGTATTCACGCTTGAAATCTTCCATTGTGTAGTCTTCAAGCGGAATCCCCGGATAACCGCGCTGTTGCGAGCACCAGTGAACTTTACCCTCTTCGCAGATGTAGAGGTAGCGCGAGCCTGAGCGGCAGCGCCATTCGTAAGGTTTGCCTTCGGCGATGCTGTCCTGAAACCAATTGAGCCGGGCGTGGTCCTTGTTGCCGAGCTTTTTCACCGCGTGAAAGATATCTTTTTCTTTTTTAGTGAGCGGTTTCAACGTCCCGTCGTCATCATGTATCACCCCGACGGTCGTCGAGAAGCCCAGCTCAACCGCTCGTTGCGCGACAGCAAGAGCGTCTTCGGGGTTCTTAATCCCGCCGCCAATTACTGAATTTATATTGATGTGAAAATCGGCATGCTCAGCGAGGTAACGCAGTTTCTTATCAAGCACGCGCAGGCTCTTGCGCGAAACCTCGTCCGGGTTGACGTTGTCAATGCTGATTTGCAGGGCGTCAAGTCCCGCTTCATTCAATCGCTTTATCCGATCGGGAGTGAAGTAATAGCCATTCGAGATTAACCCCGCAATCATTCCGTGGGACCGAATATGCCGAATGATCTGATCGAGTTCCGGATGCATCATTGGCTCGCCGCCGGAAATGGTCACAATCGAAGTGCCCAACTCGGCAAGTTTATCGAGCCGCTTTTTCATCAGTTCCAGCGGTACCGGCTGTGAATTGTGATCGTATTCGTTGCAATAGCCGCAGGCGAGATTACAGCGCCGCATGGGAATTATGTGCGCCAGAACCACATGATTCGGCGAGAGTAGCGCGCGTGAAATGAACGCCGCTTCACGAAGTTTTAGTTTTACAAAAGTCGTTGTTCGCACTGCGTTAGAGTACCAGAAGAATATGATGACGATGTTTGTAGCGCAAGTTGATAGGAACGCAGTATCAGAAGCCCACCTTTTAGCAGCGCAACTGTTCCCGCTTGCGATGCTTATCAGCGTCGCCCTCACTTACGGTCGGGCTTTTGATACATTCGCTACAAAATCAGAAGGGCTTCAGTCTCCCGAAGCCCTTCTCAGAAAAGCGCTCGTCTGTAAACTAGCCTTTGATTCTCCTCACGCTCGAGTCGAGATCCAGCTTAAAGACACTCATGGGAATGTTGCTGTTTTTAGCGACGTTGCTCAGGCGCATGGTAGTCGAGTCGTCATTCTTCTCGACCATCTTGGTCTGTACCGGCATGCCGCTGTCGTCAACCCATACCTCGATGTACTTATAGCTGGCGGTGGTTTTAGGGACCGCTTTTAAGTGTGTAGTGTGAATGCCACCCCAGAGCGTTTCTTCTCGCTCGTCCTGAAAATCGCCGAATCTTGAGCGGAGTTGAGCGGCTGACATGTTCAAGAGCGACAGCACGTCATTATCTTTCGCGCTGCGAACTGAATTCGTAGTGCCAATCAGGGCCTGGTTCAATCTTGGTCGATAAAGAATGTATCCGCCATTGGCTATTATCAGGATTTCCTGCTGCGGCTTGTTCCACTCAAGCCGGACCAACGCCGCGCCCCTGGCGGCGGGAATGTATCGGATGTTTCCGTAGTACTTCTCAGATATTTGGAGTTGTGAGTTGTACTTCTCCATGCTGAGGTCTGCGGTCAGCGTTTTCAAGCTCTGTCTGTTTCTCTCCATTTTGGTCAGCAGAGAACTAACCAGGCCTGCTTGCGCTTTAGCGCTCGAAAGGGGGATAGCGATCAGTCCCGCCAGGACAAGGGAAGCGAGTGTCGCTGTAACAAATTTTTTCATCATAGCTCCTATCTAAAACTTAAGGGCCCGGCGGGCCCTATGGAAAACCGTGAGTCGCCTCGTTTGATGCGCCTCACGGTAAATTAATCTCGAGATTATAAACCATGATCAGCGTATGTCAACCTCATATGCAATGACCTTGCCAAATTCGTCGACCTTTGGGCGGTGCGCCATCACCTGTCCCGACGGCCGGTTGAGGTGCGCTCTGGCAACACGATACACCTCGCCCATATCTGATTGAGTACCAACGAGATCAGCTGCCCAGACGACAGTAGTTTGCACCGGCGGATTGCTCGCAAACCAACTTTTTGGTGTAAGAAAAATAAAAGCAAGGATCAACACGCATAGCACATCCCACTGCCACGATGTGCGCGAATAGTTCCAAAAGACAACTTTTCTTGCAGTGCCTGAGATGAGTCCCATATTTTTCGTCGGAGAGCCAGTCGGTCGCGAGGCCTAGACGATATGACCATCGCGCATTTGGATGATCCGTTGGCAGGCCGCGGCTGCCTCGGGATTGTGTGTGATCATTATGATCGTTTGATTAAATCGATCGTTCAACTCACGAAACATTTTTAAGACTAATTCCGAATTTTCAGAGTCGAGATTGCCCGTAGGTTCGTCAGCCAGGACGATTGCGGGCCGATTCACGACCGCGCGCGCCAGCGCCACGCGTTGCTGTTCCCCGCCGGAAAGCTCGAGCGGCTTGTGATGCATCTTATCTTCGAGGTGCAGCATTCTGAGAATCTCGCGGCGGCGATCAGGATCGTCCGCGCCGTTTCCGTGAATGCGCTCGGCGAGCCGGAGGTTGCCTTCGGCTGTCAGTGTGGGAAACAAATTGAAGCGCTGAAAGACAAAGCCGATCTTTCGTCGCCGGATGTCTGTTCGTTTTGCGTCTGAGGCCGCCGTCAAATCTTCGCCGTCAATCAGAATGCGTCCCGTGGTTGGGGTCAGCAGCCCGCCCAGCAAGTGAAGCATCGTTGATTTTCCGCAACCCGATGGGCCCATCACGGCGACGAACTCGCCTTCCTGAACCGCCAGCGACACGCCGCGGAGTGCCGGCACATCGACTTTGCCGATACGATAAATTTTCTCGAGATTGTCAGCTTTTAAGATTGTCGCCATTACAAAGCTTAAGTAAACCGCATGATCGCTGTCACGGGCTTGCGGGCCGGAAAACGGGCAAGATGCGGCGTTCAGTTGTCATTCATAGGCCAATGCATTTACTGGATCGAGATTGGCGGCGCGCGCGGCTGGATAAAACGCGCCCAGCGCTCCGCCTGCCAATCCAATGGCGGCGGCAGTCAGCGCCCAGCGAAGGCCGAACTCGAAAATCAATCCCGTAGCTTTGTGAATGCCGAATCCGGCGATGCCTGCCAAAACAAAGCCGACCAGCAAGCCCATGAAACTAATCAACAAAGCTTCCCGCTCAATCTCGCCAATGATGTAACCACGCGACGCGCCCATCGCTTTTAAGATTCCGATTTCGCGCGTGCGTTCAGTGATCGTCGTATGCATCGCGAGCATGATGACCAACGCGCTCACAATTGCCGACAGGACTACAAGTAGGCGTAAGAACACCGTAAGTCCGGGAATCGAGTTTTCGATGGTAGCAAATAATTCTCGCGTCGGTTGGATCTTGTTGCCGGGAAATGCCTGATCAATCCGCCGGGCCACCGCAATTTGTTCGCCGGGATTCCGCACTTTGACATAGATGAAAGTGCATTTGTTCGGCGCCTCGAGCTCGTCCTGCAATGAAGCCAGAGTCATCTTTACTCGCGCGCCCGATTCAGGAGCATAGATTCCGGCGACCCGATACACCTTGTCGCCAAAAACTTTCAGTGCGCTGCCGACCGGATGTTTGCGGCTGGCTTTGGTTTCATCAATCACGACTTCATCCGGGGACGCCGGCACGTGACCCTGAATCAGTCGAATGTTGTTCATGTTTGAGAAGCTATCCCAGTCGACTCCTTCAACCTGATCGACGCCGAACGACCCGCTGGGATAGAAATGGCGAATCACCGGAGTAACCGATTCAACGCCCTCGATTTTTTGCAGCAGTTCCACGTATTTCGTGCTGACGTTGGCTGAAGAAGAGGTTAATTGAATGGATCCCGGTCGCGTAAAGATTAGTTGTGCGCTTACGTTTGAAGATCGTTTTTGCAAATCATCGGACATACCGTGGGCCAGGCCCGTGAAAAGCATTACCAGCGCCACTCCCAGAGCGACACCCAGAATGCTTATGGCTGATCGCAATGGCCGCTGTCGAATGTTGGAAACGACTAGACTATCCACGGTACAGCCTCTTTCAAACGCGCCATATTAATACAAGGAGTGCGGGTTATGCTAACTCCATGCTTTCAAAAGAACCGGTAAATGCGGGCGCTAATTCTTTGGCGGCGGGGGCTTTTTCTGGTCCAGATCGACTTCCGGAAGATTCCCTTTGTTGGCTAACACAAAAGCATCGGGCGGATATTCATGATCTAGCGTTAGTGATTCGGGTGTTTGATACGAGATTGTGATCTTATATTGATCATGTGGGCGCGTCAGCGAAATCTTCGCAGGTAAAAGGACATTGCCCTCCGTTCCGAACTTAGTCAGAGGTCCATAGGCGACGTCATTAACCAGGACGCCTTTGGCGTCGAAGCTTTGTAACCGCGCCAGACGGATGCCACCGACGCGATCAAACCAGAAACGTCTCGCCAGGCGGGCCGACTTGTCACCGGCGATGACCAGTTCGTCGAGGAAATAGTAACCACGCACAACTCGTTTGCTGGTGTCGACCCTGGCCGGATCTTTCTCTGACTCAAAGAATTCGCTCTGTGCGTAAAAGGTGCCGGCCGCATCGGGGTTAATCGGATTGAGCAACAGCGCGTCAGTCAAATGTTGCGGCCGCAGATTGGACAGAGCATTTACCGCCTGGGCTTCAGAATTTTCTTTGCTCTTCTTCTCAGCCAAGTCCGAAGTTCCATCCATATCCAGCTTTGCATAGTCGGCGTTGTTCGTGCCTTTCACGAACTTGCGATACTTTTCATCGCCCTTGAGAATTGCAATGCGAAAATGATCGCCGTCCGAAGTCATCTGAACGATGTCGATCGCCAGCGGGCCCTGGATGATGAGATAGACTTTTCCCGGACGTTGCAGCGTTATGGACCCATCTACGGTGCGATATTTTTCGGCGACGCCGGAAGTCGCGAACGAAGTATCTTCGAACTGGATATCGACGCGGCCGTGAATTGAACGCACTCCAACCAATCTGTTTACAACTGAAATAAGATCTGAGGTGCTTGCAGTGGCTAGCGGCGTCAGGAGCTTTTCCGTCTCTACGCGCTTACGAACGAGACAAGCCGGCGCGAGGACCAGCAAAGCTAAGATTGCGATTGCAGCAAAGTATGATTTTTTCACGAAATGGCGGGTCCTATTGTCCATCAAGGATCAATAATGCCGGCGCTGGGCGGGCGACCGGCGCCGTGCTTAGATAATGTTGTAAGCGGAGTCAGCTTACAAAGCAGGTCCATTGTTGTCAACGCGGTATAGGCCTTATAGCTTGATCGCGGACTTAGTTATCATTGCGAAAGGCGCGCGTAAATCGGCCGGATGTTGAAGTTTGGCGATCGCGTTACGTCTACAGACTTATGCGGTCGCGTGTCGTCAAAGGACCGTCAGGCTCCTGTGCCCTGCGGTGGATATTAGTTGAAAAGATCCAAACGCTGAGATTGAGGGAATGCTGACGAGGTTCAGAGATTGAATACGAATTTGAAGTTGCTTTCCAGTTCGCGCCGTCACCTGCCAGTGTCGGTTGCAAGCTTCCGGGTCCGGCCATGGTTTGCATTGGACCGGCCCATGCGCCCGCAGCGTCAGTAGCCTGTGCCGGCGTTTGCTGCAGAATAGACAAGCCGAGAATTAACAACGCAACGACGAACGGTCGTTTCGTATGTTTGGTAAGCTCTAATTTTGGGTTGAGCCAAATCGAATATGGAGCTCAGACACGGGGACGCACGGGATTGTTCCGGCGAAGTCCGTTTCAGCGCAGTTTCTTCAGGCGCTCAGCGGCCATCATCAGCGTCTCGTCCTGCTTGCAAAAACAGAAGCGCACTTGCTGCGAACCGCTTGCTGGATCGCTGTAAAAACTGGAACCTGGCACACAGGCCACACCGACTTCGCGAATCAAGTGACGCGTGAATTCGACGTCGTCTTTGAAACCAAACGCGCTGATGTCGGTCATGACGTAATAAGCGCCGTCTGGCGAGAAAGTTCCAAAACCTGCTTGCTGAAGTTCGGGCAAAATAAGATCGCGCCGCGCTTCATAATCCTTTTGCAGCTGGTCGTAATAAGCAGGCGGCAGTGACAGCGCGTAAGCGCCGGCCGCTTGTAAAGGGGCCGCCGCGCCAACCGTCAGAAAGTCATGAACTTTACGAATCGCGCCAGTGACTTCGGGTGACGCGATGCAATAGCCAACGCGCCATCCCGTCACCGAATAAGTCTTCGACATCGAATTCACGATCACCGTCCGGTCGCGCATCCCTGCCAACTGGGCCATTGAGATGTGCGCGATCTCGGCGTCCGCGCGCGGATACAGAATGTGCTCGTAAATTTCGTCAGTGAAGCAAAGCGCGTCGAACTCCTGACAAAGGCCGGCGATGAATTCCATTTCGTCACGGGCGAACACTTTGCCTGTCGGGTTATTGGGATTACAGATGATGATTGCTTTGGTTTTCGAGTTGAACGCTGCGCGTAATTGGTCGCGGTCGAAATTCCAGTCCGGCGCTTTGAGCGGAACATAGCGTGGCTTAGCATCAGAAAGGATCGCATCCGGAGCGTAGTTTTCGTAAAAAGGCTCGAACAGAATTACTTCTTCACCGGGATCGACGGTCGCCATCATCGCCGAGATCATTCCTTCCGTTGATCCGCAGGTGACGGTGATTTCCCTTTCAGGGTCCACGTCAAAACCCAGATACCACTTCGTCTTCCTGGCAATAGCGTCGCGAAAATCTTTTGCGCCCCAGGTGATCGCGTATTGATTTACGTCTTCGGCGATCGCCTGCATGGCTACCCGCTTGATATCTTCCGGCGCCGCGAAATCAGGAAAGCCCTGCGATAGATTCACGGCGCCATACTTCATGGCTTCACGAGTCATCTCGCGAATGACTGACTCCGTGAACTGGCGCGCTTTGCGAGAGATGCGACGAGAAATAGAAGGTGCAGGTGTAGTCATAAGAATTGACTTAACTGGTATCGGCCAAAAAGCGAAAGAAAAGTTATTTTATTATTAGTGGCATGTCCATTTTGATTCAGCCCGCCGCCGGTTCTGACTTCTATTTGTTTCCGTCCGCGTTCAGCAGCGGCTGATCATTCAGGTCGCTGAGATTTTAGTTGCTCCACAATCGATCGCAGGGCCGGCCCCAGCGATCCATTTGGCGCTAATCTAAGATAATTTTCATAAGCCGCGATTGCCGACGCGTTGTTGCCGCTTTTCTCATAAGCCGCCCCGAGCAGTTGGTAGATAATCGGTTCGGTGTCTGCAAGTTGGTCAATGGCGATCTTGAATTCGCGCGCGGCCAATTCATACTGGCCTTTCTCTTCATAGACGCGCCCGATGCCCACGTGGGCCTCGGGCTGAAAGCCATGCGCTTCGCGAATGGCGCGATTGAAGGCCCCGATGGCTTCCTCGGTTTGACCGGTCTCGCGATAGATGCGGCCTTCCACGGCAGAGGCCTCGGGATAGATCGCTCGGGCGGCGCGGGCCGCATCAATCTCAGCCACGGCGCCATTCGTATCATTCATATCCAGAAGCACGCGTGCCAAACCCACGTGAGCCGAAGCAAATGCGGGTCGCAGGTTGATTGCCTGGCGATAAAGTTCCGCTGAACTGCGCCGCCCATTATCATCCCTCGCGTTTTCGCGGGCCTCCTCGGCCTTCTGGAAAACTAGTTCCGCTTGATCTGTCGTGCGCACCAGACGAACAGTGGTGTCACCTCGCTGCGCTGGTGAAATCGGAATCGCACTTTCCCTGAAGCCCATTGCGCGCACGCGCAGGTGATGGGCACCCGGCGATAACTTCAGAGAACTTAACCTACCGTTGTCATCGGTCACACCGCGTCTAATTTCATCAATCCAGACGATCGCTTTGGGCTCGCTGATAATGGTTATTGTTCGTCCGCCGCCAAAGGTTGTCGCCTTTCGCGGGCGCTGGGCCCCGGCAACGCTACACGACAGAATAAAGCCTGCGCCAAGAAGCGCGAATACCTTGATCGTTACTACCTTCATTGTTATTACCTTTACTCCGAACGATCAGTAATGCGCAAGGGTCGCGCGGGCGTTCCACCGTGAGTCAATGCGCCGGGCCGCCCCCGCCACCGAGGCGATCTGTGCGCTTCCGATCGTGATACTGTTGCGCCGCGACGCCTTCTGGGTGTAATCTTCGCGCGAAACATACTGAAACCGAATTAGTTCTGCGCGAATTGTCATACTTCACCGTGATGTAGGCAGTCTCGAAACTGCTGATCAGTTTGGGAGGGACCGATGTTTATCGAATCGACGCATCAGATCGGGCTGGCAATGGGCATTCTCGACGGAGTTTTCAAAGCGCCGAGTGGTGCTGAGCTTTCTCATATCATTCTGCGTTGGCTTCATTTTGTCGCGGGCATCACCTGGATTGGATTACTTTATTTTTTCAATCTGGTGAATGTACCACTGCAGAAAGAACTCGATGCGGACACCAAGAAAAAGGTTAACCCGAAGCTGTTGCTGCCGGCCCTCTGGTATTTTCGCTGGGGCGCGCTGGTAACGGTGCTCGCGGGTTTTGGCTATTACGCCATGTACATTCTGCGGCCTGACGTGGGACTGGCGAATGCGACCGGCCATAATGTGAGCGGCACGACAGTCCTGATCGTCTGGTTCTTGATTCCTATCGTTGCGTTCCTGATTGAGTTTCTGATCATCAAAAAAGTGCCCGCGCTGATCAAAGACGGACGCGTCTTCGCAATTGTCGTGCTGATCCTCGTAGTAATCATGTCGGTCGTGATCCTTAAGTGGCTTGATTCAAGTCTGACAGTCAACGCTCAGCACTTCGCAAGCAACAAGACGCTGTCGATCGGCATTGGCGGAGCACTTGGGGTGATTATGTTGCTGAACGTTTGGGGCATAATTTGGCCAAACAATAAACGAATGATAGGCGCGCTGATGGGCGGACCTCCGGCAGCTCCGGAACTTGCCCGCCAGGCGTTCGTGGCCTCGCGGACCAACACGTGGCTATCGCTGCCGATGCTTCTTTTCATGGGAACTTCGCACGGGGATTGGTTAATCTTCGGCGGGCATTAAAAGTTATGGAGTTCCGCCTTTACGCGGTGTCTAGTTTTTAAGCCAGGCGGAACTCCGAACTTCTGCAACAGTATTGGCTCTTCATCACCATTCCTTCGTCACAATTTCGGGCGACAATCAGTCACAATAATTATCTTCAATACATGCGAGCGCTGCGACGTTCCGCATTTTTAGACCCATTGAGAAGGAGGGGC
This sequence comes from Pyrinomonadaceae bacterium, assembly GCA_046262835.1. Taxonomy (GTDB): domain Bacteria; phylum Acidobacteriota; class Blastocatellia; order Pyrinomonadales; family Pyrinomonadaceae; genus UBA11740. The sequence continues at coordinate 30,495 of JBHELZ010000036.1, read as the reverse complement.
CGCGATGGACAGTTATAAAGCGAGAGAATTCAATCTGAATAACCTGAAAGGGATTTCCGACGAGACGCTGGAAATGCACTTCAAACTTTACGAAGGATACGTAAAGGAAACAAACAAGCTGAACGAGAAAATCTCTGAGTTCGTCAAGGGTGGCAAAGTCGATCAGGATGAGTTCGCGGAGTATTCCGAGCTGAATCGGCGGCTGGGCTTCGAATACAACGGCATGGTGCTGCATGAATACTACTTCGATAATTTGAAAACCGGTGGCGGTACCGGAGATCCGAACAATACGTCCGCTTTCCGCCAGGCGGCTGAAAAAAGTTTTGGCAGCTATGACATCTGGAAAGCAGAGTTCGTCGGGATCGGCAAGATGCGCGGAGTCGGTTGGGCCGTGTGTTATCAGAATCCAATGAACGGCGCGTTATCCAATCACTGGATCACTTTGCACGAAACCGGGAACATCGCCGGCTTTGCGCCAGTCCTGGTAATGGACGTTTGGGAGCATGCATTTATATTGGATTACAAACCGGCCGACCGCCCGAAGTACATTGAAGCCTTTTTTTCAAACATTGATTGGAACGTGCTCGAGCGACGACTGCAGCATCGACATGCACAGCCGCTCGCCGCTTAATTTGGGGAAAATGTTTAGAGGCGGGCTACCGCCCGCCAGTCGAACAGTAGCCCGACCCTAAACGATTGATGATTGATATCGGTCGGCAGGGCTTACGGCCCTGCTAATTTTTTGCCATAATGCGCACGACCGATTCGTCTTCTATATTGTGAGTTTGGAGGAGCTATGAGGATCTCGATCCGATTTATGGCGTTGTCAATTCTTTTGGGGCTAATTCTGGTTGGTGCTGCCTGCCAACCTGTGAATGAAAACGCGAATACCACTGCGACTGCTTCGGCCACTCCTCCGGGAGAACAAAAACTGACTCAGGTGCCGCGACCGCAAACGATCGAACAGATGATGAAGGATCGTGGCGAACAAGATCAGGCCACGCCGGCACTGCGGATTGTGTCACCCGCCAGGGACGCCACGATTAGTGGCTCAACGGTGGAAGTGAAGTTGGATTTGAGCGGCGATCTGAAAGGTTACATGCCGCATAAAGACCCGGCCACGGGCAAAGGGAATCATATTCACGTAATTCTCGACAACCAACCTTACGAAGCGTATTACGAACTCAATCAAGCTTTCGAGCTGCGCAATGTTGCTGAAGGGAAGCACACGCTGCGCGTGTTTCCATCGCGGCCCTGGCACGAAAGTTATAAGAATGACGGCGCGTTCCAGATGGTCGAGTTCACCGTGAAGGGCGGGGGCGACCCCAGCAAACCCACGACGACCAATAGCGGAGAGAAAATGGCCAACCCGGCGAAATCCGAGAGCGCCAGCACCACGCCAACACCTTCACGCGAAGGCAAGGATTACAGCCCGAGCCAGGCTGGCAATATCGATCGAACGAAACCGCTGCTGACGTATAGCCGGCCCAAAGGCGAGTACAAAGCCGCGGATGCCGATCCCGTCATGATCGATTTCTGGCTCATGAACGGCAAACTTCAAGGTGAAGGCGGTGATTACCGGGTGCGCTACTCAGTGGATGGCGGCGAAGCGAAGTTTCTTGAGAAATGGGAGCCTATCTGGTTGAGCGGTTGGATTAACGGCAAACATAGCGTGAAACTTGAACTCGTCGGCAAAGACGGGAACGTGGTAGACAACGGCGGCTACAATTCGACGACCCGCGAGATCACGATAAGTAAATAACGTCTTCTGCCTGCGCTCTAAACGGGGAGGGCGTGAACATCGTCTACAAACGCCCGTACGTTCCTTCTGGTGTCATCCTTTTCAAAATTCGGTAACGGCATCAATCACCCGGCGTATTTCATGCGAGTGCAAGGCAGGATAAAGCGGCAACGAAAGGATTCTTTTAACCGCTCGTTCAGCGGCCGGCAATGAAACAGGCTGAAGAAACAACGCCTGCTGGTGAAGCAGAAAGGGATAATGAATCAGTGTCTCGATCCCGGCCTGGGCAAGGTGCTTCCGCAGTCCGTCGCGATCGGAGTGTTGCACGACATAGAGATGATAAACATGTGAGCCGGGGATCTGCGCAACCGGAATTTCCACGCCCGCGCGGGCCAGCCCGGAATTGTAGTGTCCCGCCAGCTGCTGGCGTCGTTTGTTCCACTGGGCCAGTTTTTTCAACTTAACGCGCAGGATCGCGGCTTGAATTTCATCGAGACGCGAGTTCATTCCAGTCAGGTGCTGCTGAACCGATGCGGGATGGCCGCCGGTTCGCAAGCGCTTCACACGTTTGATTAGATCCGGATTGTTAGAGACAACCGCGCCGCCATCGCCGTACGCACCCAAATTCTTCGTCGGATAAAAACTGAAAGCCGCAGCAGTTCCATGGGCGCCAGCCCGCTTCCCGTACCGCATCGCGCCATGCGCCTGCGCCGCGTCCTCGATTACCAGTAAGTTGTGGCGAGCGGCCAGCGCGACGATCGAGTCCATCTCGGCCAGTTGTCCGTAGAGATGCACCGGCACGATGGCGCGGGTCCGCGGAGTAATCGATTTTTCGATCGCCTTCGGATCTATGAGCAGCGTTTGCGGATCGATGTCCGCGAAGACCGGAACGCCACCGGCATTCTGAATCGCAAGTGCCGTGTAACCGGCGGTCAGAGGTGAAGTAATGACTTCGTCCTGCCTGCCCGGCCGAACAGCGCCTGAGGCGATCAATGCCAGCGCCACCGCATCGGTGCCGTTAGCGACGCCGGCGGCCGCGGCCACGCCGCAGAAAGCGGCCCAGTCGTTTTCGAAAGCTTCGACTTCCGGTCCCAGAATGTAACTGCCGTGAGCGAGCGTTCGCGCCAGAGCCGCATTGATCTCAGTCTCGATCTCCCGGTATTCCCGTAAGAGATCGAGAAACGGCATCGGCTCCGGCATGGAAGTAGTGCTCGCCATATTTGGTGTAGAACTCAACGGTTCGTTTCAGTCCTTCGCGCAATGAGGTGCGTGGATTCCAACCCAGGCATCTCTGTATCTTGCGATAACTTGAATAGCAATTGCCCATATCGATCTGTTGACGCTCGGGCGGGAACGGCACGTAAGACAACGAGCCCCGGCCCGTCAACCAGATTAGTTCCGCGGCGAGATGCGACAAAGGCACGGGCTCAGAACCACCGAGATTAAAGACCTCGCCTTCGGCTTTTTCATTGGCGCCGATTAGCAGGAGCGCCTCGACTACATCATCCACGTAATTAAAATCACGTTTTTGCCGGCCTTCACCAAACAACTCGATCGTCTCGCCCTGCAAAGCCTGTTTAATGAACCAGGCGACGACACTTTGACGGCTGTGGTGCAGCAGTTGACGTGGACCATAAGTATTGGTGAGCCGCACGCAGGTCGAGCGCAGTCCGTAAACCCGATCGTACAAAAGATGATAATGCTCGGCCGCGAGCTTGTGCACGCCGTTAATGTCTACGGGCGCGCAACGATGTTGCTCGTCAAACGGCAGGTAGACTGGTTTCCCGTAAACCTGGCGCGTGCTCGAATAAACTAGCCGCACATGCGGATTGAAACGCCGGCAGGCCTCCAGCAGATTGAGTTGGGCGCGGCAGTTCGACTCCATGTCCCATTCGGGCGACGTCATCGAATCCAGATGGCTGACGTTGCCGGCCAGATTAAAAATGAAATCAACTCCGCCGACCAGATGTCCGATGATTGATTTGTCGCCTACGTCGGCAACATGCAATGTTACCCGGTCCTTTATATCTTCCAGGTTGAAAAGGTTGCCCCCCTGATCCGGGACCAGTGAATCGATTAAAGAAACTTCGACATCGCCAAATTCCAGCAGCCTTCGCGCCAGATTGCTGCCAATGAATCCGACCCCGCCGGTAATCAGCACCGAGCGTCCACGATAGGCACTAAGAGATTTGGATCTCAGCATGGCGGTCCAAACGTTTCGCGATCACAGACTCAGATCAACTTCAGTAGTTACTACTGCGGTGAGGCTCTCACCCTGGATGCGAGCGGGTGCTCATTCACTTAGGGTGAGCATCTTAGGTGATATTGCTTCCTTGTCTTCCGCGGCGCCCGGCATGGATGGCGACGGGCGCGACGCAAAAGCTGACAAACACGCCTGGCCCAGGAGACCGCAAAAGTCATAGAAGGTGCGCGTTAGACTTGAGAACGTAAAGAACTGCGAATGTCCATGAATGCGCGGATAATGACTAACCTCGGCTTCAGCAAATACAGCGCCGTTAGCCTTTAGTTTGCCAATCATCTCGAGACACGCCGCCCCACTGGTCGAAATCGTTCCGATGCCCTGTAGAGCTTTTCGTCTGATCAAACGAAAATCACAATCAACGTCGCGAATCGGCAGCCGGAATAAAATTCTGGCCAAACGGTTATAAATCTTTCCAATAATAACTCGATGAAAACTATCTGCGCGCCTGGCCTTATATCCGTTCACCACATCGACGCCGGTTGTCATCAGCGGTAGCAACCGGGCTATTTCGCGGACGTCGTATTGGCCGTCACCGTCTGTGTAAAATACCAAGTCCTTGGTCGCGTGATCGAATCCGCTTTGCAACGCTCCGCCATAGCCTCGATTCACCGCGTGATGAACCGTCTTGACTCGCGAGTGTGCATTGCTCAAATTGCCTATGACCCTGGCCGTCCCATCAGCGCTGCCGTCGTTAATGACGATCACCTCGTAGTCATCGGTTAAACTGGGAAGAACCTCGAGCGCCGCTTCGACCAGTTCACCAATAGTTTGCTCGTCGTTGAAGGCGGGAAAGAAGATACTTATACTGCCGAAGCTTTGAGCGGGGGGTGTCATGCCGGTATGGTAGCCAGGCGGGCAGTTTAGACAATCAAACAGCGGGATGCAAGAAAGAAAAGAACCCAGACCAGCGGAATTGCGACCCTGACAGCTAACCGAAAAAGCTTCCTAATTTGATTTTGTGAGGTGATGGCCCGGCCCGGTGGCGCCGTAGACTCACGAATAATTTTTAGTGTTGCGGAAAGCGGCAAAGCCTTTCCGCGCAAGAGGCGGCCCAGGCGCAGTACAATCAAACACTTGATCGAACCATCCAGGATGAGTGAAGCAGTAACACAAGCTAAGTCGGAATATTCCGCCGTGCGCGATGGTAGGGCGGGCGTGATCGATCTTTCGTCACGCGGCCGGATTATCGTTAGCGGTTCGGAAGCGGTCCCTTTTCTGAACGGCTTGATCACCAACGATATGAAGACGCTGGCCGCGAATTCATGGATGCCCGCGGCTTTCGCCAATGTGCAAGGGCGGTTGTTGGCGGTGGTCCGGGTCCTGAATCTAAACGATCACTTTCTGATCGATACCGAGACGGCTACTCGTTCGAAGGTTTTCGACCTGCTCAGTCGCTTTACACTGGCCGGAGATTTTCGCGTTGCGGACGCGACTGGGGAAATCGCGAGTTTTTCCCTCCAGGGTCGCGCTGCGGCAGACATCGTGTCGGACGTCTTTGGCGATGTGGCGGGTAATTTGGAACGAGCAAAAGTACTAAGCACGCCTTTTCGGGAATCAATGGTTACAATCCTGCAGGCGACACATACGGGCGAAGCCGGCTTTGACCTTCTGCTAAACGTTGACAAAGCGACCGAATTGCAACGCGCTCTGATTGACGCCGGCGGGATAATCGTGGGGGAAGACGTCTCTGAGATCTTGCGCATCGAAGCCGGAATTTCGCGGTATGGCGTAGATATGGACGAGACTACTGTCCTGAATGAAACGAACCTCGACGATGCGGTCAGCTTTACGAAGGGCTGTTATATCGGTCAGGAAATAGTTGTGCGCATCCTGCATCGGGGGCACGTCGCGAAAAAACTCACAGGCATAGTGCTGGACGAGCAAGCCGAACTGCCTAGCGGAACAAAAATCCTATCTGATGGTGATCAGGAAATCGGGAGAGTTACTTCGTCCACAGCTTCGCCCCGCTTACAACGCACAATTGCACTCGCTTACATTAAGTACGATTACCTGACTCCGGGGACGAGGATCCGAGTCGCCGGCACAACGGGCGTCGTTACTGAACTGCCGTTTGTTCGCGGCAGTTGGTACCAGGGTTTAGCTGCGTAGGGGCGAAATACGGCGTGTTCCATAATTAGTTCGTCCCGACGGGCGCTACGATTAATGGCAGACCAAGAGAAGCAATCCAATTCGGTTGACGGGGCCGTCGACCAAACCGAACTGGCGCATTCGATTATTGAATCGCTGCTCGATCACACGCGCGTCGTTGGCGATCTGATTGCCTTAATGGCCCAGGCGCTCGATGAGGACACTACCAAAGCCCTGACGCTGACACCGCAGTGGCAGGCGTATCTCGAGAGCCGCCGGCGCATGGAAACAACGCGCGCCGAAGTTGAGAAGTTTGTCGCGGCGAGTACCACGCAGCCTAAGTATTAACCTTCAATTTCGACGATAAGTTGTACGTTCGACTTAATGCCCAACTATCCGGCGGAGACCGGCGTTGTTCTCATCTTCGTGGCTTCCGCGTTCATAGTTTCGTTTAAATCGTAACTGTTAAAGCCGTTCCCGCTAACGGTTGCCGCGTCGTTCTCCTCTACTATTTTATTTGCAGATGCCTGATGGTTAGACGGCCACATCATTGTTTGAGTTCCGGAATCTGAACGAATGTCGAGGCGGCGTTTGCAGAAAAATCTCGAAGCACGTATTAGCGAATCATCATTACGACTTTTCGGTCGCGTCCACCGTCGAACTCGCAGAGAAAAATTCCCTGCCACCGCCCGAGTAATAGTTTTCCATCAGCGAATGGAACTGTCACGGTTGGCCCGATCAGACTGGCTTTGAGATGCGCGTCAGAATTTTCTTCCCCGTGGCGAAACCCCATCCCATGTTGCGGAATCAAAGTGCGGAGCGCGTGCAGCATGTCGCGTGGGACGTCGGGATCAGCGTTTTCATTTATCGTGAGACCGGCGGTCGTGTGTTGGACATACAGAACGATGACGCCTTCCTGCGCGCCTGAGTCTGTGAGCTGTCGCTGCACCTCGTTGGTGAATTCGACGAGCTCTTCACGTTGGTGAGAACGGATTTTGAGTGTGAGCATTTGGTAGTCTTAACCAATGAACTCAGGTATTTAGAGACTAATTCCCTGTTGCACTTGTGACAGCAATTAAAAGCAGCAGACAATTCATGGCGCCGCAGATTCCGGCGACTATAAGGATTAACCAGTGCGTGTTCGATTTTTGGGTGTAGTCAGAGGCCGCCATCATTTCCGAGGGAAACTCAGATGCTTGCGAAGTGGCAAAAAACAGACTACCTAGAGAAAACGCCGAGACAAAAGGTGGCATGAACGGAATCAACATCAAAAGCACGCTTATGAGGTTGCCGTATCGTGGCAAGTTTGAATTAATAAAATTTGACAACAGGAAAGACGCCGCATAGGGAAAACATAATGCCACAATCCAGACGAATAGGGTTGCGACTAAGCCACAGAAGAATGCGGCAAGCAACCATGATCGACGTCGAGTAAGGGTGGATAATCCTGAGTCAGACTTAATTGCCAGGTTTTCCACATAGTCACGATTACCATTAATGAGTGACCATGCTCGTTTCCATTTGCTGAAACTCTGAGTCGTAGGACAGTCCGCTTTCCATGCCGCGATCGGTTTGTCCCCAGTTAATGCTTCTACAAATAGGAACTCAGCGAAATGCCGAAGAAGGAGCTTCGTCGCCATCACCGGAGCGTGTAGTAACTGAACCCGTCTTCGTCATTCCCTGAAAGCGCCAACAGTCCACGCTCCATACCGGAACGATGCCATCGCGGTTTACACCGGACGTGCACCACAGGGAAGAATCGCGATACTCCTCAGGTGTGCGAAGAACTCTGCCGCCCGCGCCATAAACTTTATATCGCTTCAGGCGATTGTTGTAGACACTCAGCTTGTCACCGCTCAGAAGTTTTCTGAATGGTTCGTATTGAGCTTCTTCCGCTGCTGTTTGTTTATCAACAACTTTCTGCGCTTCATCGCGGACATAGGTGCACATGTCGCGCGCTTCGACCAGCGTCATCTTATTGCTGCCCGCTTCTACTGCAGTCGACTCGGTCACGCCGTTCGCCAACGCTTCGTCCACTTTCGCTACGCAAAACTTGCTCGCCTCAAGCGCGCCTTTGGCCTGCAGCTCTTCATTGATAGTGCCATCGGCAATGTATTTGGGCCAGACGGACGCGTTCTCGATTGCCTGGGCAGCGTTGCTGAAGGCGGCGACCCTGGCAATGCGCCCGGACATCGTCTTGATGTCTGAAAGCGACATCGGCTTTTCGCTGTTGCCGGTATTTAAAGTGACCGTTCGTGACGCGGCAACTCCGGCGGTAATGGCTTTGTCAACGGCCAGACTCGTTCGCTTCGCGTCTTTGAAGACGTCGTCGGCAAACGTGGCGCTAATCTTGGCGTCACCGTCATAATTGATAATCTTGTTTCCGAACTGGGTTACATTATCGAGCAGCACCGGGACCGGGACCTGTGCGTTGAAAGCAGGCGCAGCACACAGACTAAGCAGCATTACGAGCGCAATTCTTCCTAGCATTTCGCCAACCTCCGCTTAAAACGATTCAAGGAATGAGTCCGCGAATATAACTGCTAATTAGCTCGATTTTTGCGCCCACGCGATTCTATTCTTCTTCCGCTCCGATTGCACGTCTGATTTTGATGGTTGAATCTGCCGGAGATGAGGTTGAATTCGGCGAAGGATAGACCGCGTGCGCGCCCACTTCTGGCCGGAAATTCCCATTGTCGTCATACAGCCGCCGGTATTGCAGCGTGTTGCGGACGACGCCCTGGATGTAGAGGCGCGTTTCGCGGAACGGGACGGCCTCTTGCCACTCGTCCATTTGCAATGGCAATGACGCGCGCCATTGGACCACTCGATTGGGACCGGCATTGTAGGCGGCGGCGACGTATTCGATACGGCCGTACTTGTCCATCTGACTTTTGAAATACGCGGTGCCCAGTTGAATGTTCAGGCGTGGCTCGAATAGCGACTCCATGGTGATCGCGCGATCGACGCCAACCTGCCGGGCCGTAGTCACGGCCGTCGGAACAATAAGTTGCATTAAGCCATAGGCCCGGGCGGATGAGACTGCGCGCGGATTAAAAACAGTTTCCTGGCGAATCAGGCCCGCGACTTGATAGGGGTCCAGTCCACGCGCCCGTGACTCCTGCTTGATGATGTCCCAGAACTGCAAAGGATAAAAGACATCCCACTCGTCCTGGCGCATCTCTTCCGGCTTCATTTGCGAGTAATCGGGATAGCTACGCTTCAGATAATTCAAGGCCTGCACGTTGTCATTTCGGGCGCGAAAGATTTTCGCGATGGCCAGATTTACGCGCGGACTTAATGGCCCGGACGACGCAGCGGCATTCAATTCCTCGAGCGCCCAATCATCGGTGCCCACGATCGAAAGCTGATCGGCTTTCGCGATGTGTACGTCTTCCTTAGGGCCGGCAGTCTCTTCAGCCACCGTGACGGTCTCGAGATTCGCGATGGCCTTTGCTTCCGTCGAGCCGGCCATCAAAACAGTTTGATTGACATGGCCCGAGCGGGTGAGATCCTCATAGCGCTGTTTCGCCAGATAGCCGTACCAGTTTGCGTCATATCGTTTTTGCAACGCGGCGTAGATTGTTTCGGCCCACGACCAATTCCCAGCCCGTTCGCTGTCGCGCGCGGCCCAGTAAGCCGCCTTGCCGCGAAAATCAGAATTGTTCCCCGCATAAAGCGCCAGATGTTCAGTCAGCAGCCGCCCGGCTTCCGCGAAGTTCTTGGCTTCGTGGGCCGCCCACGCGATATAAAACTGGGCGGGCGTAACTTCGGCATTGCCGGGATAAAAATTCATCGCCGCGCGATAGTAATAGCTCGCGTTAACCTCGTCTTTATTGTTTTCGGCGGCCTGGCCCAATTGCACGAATGCGCGAGTGGTCCACGCGCTGTTCGGAAAAGACCGGTGTAAGTCATCGGTCGTGCTGCGGGCTTGAGCCCATTGTTTCGCGCGCGCATACGAAAGGGCGAGATTGAACATTGCTTCGGCGCGCGCTGCGGATGACGTCGGGATCGCATTCAAAGCCGCCCCCGCCTCCGGATACCGGCGCGCATTAGCCGCAGCTATGGCGCGATTCGCCTGGTCTTCAGCAGTAGTGCCTGCCGGAAAATGGACGAACGCGTCTGTGTAAGCCTCGTAAGCTTCGCTGAAACGCCTGGCGGCCAAAAGCTTTTTCGCGCGAGACAGTGCTTCTTCGGCGCCGCCCGCACTGGCACTGGAATTTAGGCGGGCGAACGTGGCGACCGCCTCGCCTGCTTCACTCGAGTTCGGTGCGAAGAAATACAGCCGGCGATAGGCGACCAGCGCGGCGCCGGGGTTTCCCGTCTGCTCATAAGCCTTCCCCGCCAGCGACAGCGCCGAGGGATCGTCCCTGGCCACGAGCGGTTTCAAAATGACTGGAACTGCCCCCGCCTGATTGTCCTGCATCAAGATCTGCGCGTCGTGAAGCAGTGCGTCGCGCGCGCGCAATGAATTCGGCTCGACCCGGGCCAACTGTTCAAACGCAGCGCGCGCTTCGGCGCGGCGGTTCCCTTGTTCGAGCGCGTTGGCCTTCATCCAGATTGCGTAGTCGCCAATAACGGTGTAGTCAGAAATGACCGATGAATTGAGCAGCGCCGCCGCGCCGGCATAATCCTTCGCGTTGAGCCTGATACGCGCATGAACGATCTTTGCCAGCGCGCCGGCAGTGGTTTTGGGAAAATCTTTTTCGATTTGCGTTACCGCGTCTTCCGAAGGAAGGACGCCGCCCCGAGTCATCGTGCGCAACGTCTCGCGCGCTTTTAACTCCAATGGTGTTTGTTGTAATGGCCGGCAACTGGCAATCAGAAACAGTGGCGCAAGCGCGACGAAAATTGTGCTGAGGCTCATGAGAATGAAAGCGAAGCGGTGTTTGCGAAATATGATCATAGCGACAATTTAGATGCGGTGAATGGCGGGGGCGAGGGTTATTTTAGCATGAATGTTATGTCGGCCAGCCGCTCCGCGCGGATAGTCGCGCCAGAAGCCAGACCTCACTACGAGGCTCCTTATCTATGGCTTTGCCACACGCTGCGCGGCAAGCCTTAGACTTGCCGCAGAGTCCTTCCTAAAACCGGAGCCGTCTACGACGCAAAAGCTCGGTCTGAGACCCGATAGGAGGGAATCTCTTCCCGGCAAGTCAAAGACTTGCCGCGCATCGACGTGGCGGAGCCGGTCAAAGCCGCGACAAAAACCTGCAAAGTACGACTCTCTATACAGGGGCCAATGCAGTGGCCGCTTCATCTATCGATTCGATCCACAGCTTCAATCACCCGCTCGATCTGTGACATGTAAGCGGAGAAGACGTTGTTCGCTTCGACTTCAGTTAGCGTGTCGCGGTTCCTCGCTCTCAGCTGAAGAATCTGGTCGAAAGGCGATTGGTCCAACCCCAGCAAACGCACCGTCCCACCCACGCTGTCGGCTTTGCTGACTGGTGGCTCCTGCCCATGCAGCATTAATACCGCTCGAAACAAGGCCGCGAAACTGGCCAGGCTGTCATTCATCAAGTCGCATAACTTCTCGACTGAGGACGATGCCGGAATGTATAGACGGCGAAGCTGAATTAACTTTGTCCTCAGTTCATACTCCGTCTGATGTCGCAGGTTTGCCTGTGAGATCTCGACTAACTCGAACGGGTCGCGGCCATAGAGTATCTTGCGCGCCTTTTCCATTTGCAGGAACTCGATCGGAAACACGTCGGCGGCGCGATTCAATTCCTCAACCGTAAAGTAAACTGGCGTGGGTTGGCCCAACTTCAGCCAATCACGCAGCGCACTTTGCGACCGCCGCAGGTCCTCTGACGCAATGCGGTTAAGGGCGATTAGCAGGTTGTGATCCGAATGCTGTTCGACATGATCGCCGGCGGCAACCGATCCGTATAAGACGATGGCCGCCAGATTATCGCCGTGAGCATCGCGCAACTTCTCGACCAGCGTGTCGAGCGCTTTTGAATTTGATTTATTAGCCATTCATTCTCCGAGGACGGGATACCGGCCGCCGCCAATTCATTAGACCGGTCGATCGGGGTTCACTCCATCGGCAGCCGTGCGGGGTGATCGAAAGCCAAGGCTTCATTGCGGAGCGTGAACCGCAGTCACTCCCCGGATTTATTTATTGAAGTCCACCTTCGGCGCTTCGCGCGCGCCGGGATCTGCCTGAAAGTACGGCTGTTCCTTGAATCCCATTAAGCCGGCGATCAGCACCGTTGGAAAACGGCTGCGCATGGTGTTGTAGTCCTGAGCCGACAGAGTGTAGTCGCGCCGCGACGTCGCCAGACGGTTTTCAGTTCCAGCCAGCTCGTCCTGCAGCTTCATAAAACTCTCGTTGGATTTTAACTGCGGATAGTTCTCGGTGATCGAAAGAAATCGTCCGCCGGTGCCCAGTAAACCGCCGTCGCGAAGCGCCTGAGTGAGCTTGCTGTCGGCTGCGATTTTGTCTTCGGTGGTGCTGTTCGGGTTCTGAATCGTCGAGAGCAGTTGCGATCGCGCATCAGCAATCCGCGTGAAGACCCTCTCTTCCAGTCCGGCTACGCCCTTTACAGTCGCGACGATATTTGGGATTAAATCGGCGCGCCGTTGCATCTGGTTCTCAACTTCCGACCAGTGCGCCTTAACATCCTGTTGTTTGGTCACCAGCGTGTTGTAGCTGCCGAACATTACAACGCCGATGATCACGACGATCAAAACAATGACCCCAAGTACGACAAGAAGTATCTTGTTCATTTGTTTCTCCTCTTGAGTTTAGTTCAGAGTTGGCCCTTTGGGCTTCTCATTAGTCCCAAGCTAAAGCTTGACCCTCTGAACTCGTTTACCAACTGCCTCCCGACCCGCCGCCGCCGAAGTCACCGCCCCCACCGAAACCTCCAAAACCACCACCGCCGCCGCCGGAACCGCCAAATCCACCAAAACCGCCGCCACTCCAACCGCTCGATCTTCCACTATTCAGCAGCGAGCTGAGCAGAAACCACGTGAGGCACCCACCGCCTCCTGAGCCACCGCTTCGCCGCGCTATCGCGAGAAAGATTAAAACAATCGCGATGACGAAAATTATTACTACGAAAGTGCCTACCGGATTACTGCCGGTTGTTTCGGGCGAACGGGCCGCCTCGGGTTTAGTGCCCGCCGCAAAAATCGTATCGGTGCTAAAGCCCTGCTTGGTCGCAACGGTCGTGATGTACGCACCGATGGTATCGGCTAAGCCTTTGCCATAGTCTCCGGCGCGAAACGCGGGCACCAGCCGCTCGCGTTGTATCTGGCCCACCAGCCCGTCGGGCAGGTCGCCTTCCAGGTGACGACTGACTTGCGTGAAGTACTTGCGATCTTTAATCGCCACCAGTAAGAGCAGACTTGGCTTCTGCGTGTCTTTCGATCCGATGCCCCACCCTCTGGCTACAGCCAGTGAATAATCGTAAATCTCCTGGCTGCCGGTGCTATCAACGGTGACGACGGAAAACTGAATCTTTTGCTGGCGATCGAGATTAGCCAGCGTCGTTTCTAACTGCTGCCTCGTTGCCTGGTCGATCACTCTGCCATAGTCGTTCACGTATCCGGTGGGGGCCGGCAGTGGCGATTGCGGCGTTTGGCCGGAAGCCGAAACGATTGCGGCTATGAGCAGAAGAACCGCCCCGCCGCCCATCAGAAAAATCCGAGTTCTAGTCATCTTCTGCACGGTCAAGCCACTCGTCCTGAATTAATTAAGAGCTGTGGCTCACAGATGACAGCCATGGGCTGCCTATCTTTCTCATCAATCCGTCTGTAAATGTTAACGAACTTATTATGTTCCTGGTTCAAAGAACGACAAAGCCAGACGCGTTGAATGAATGATCCGATCGCTGCGGGTGCCAACGGAAGTGATGAATAAAGAAGCCGCAAGGAATACAGGGTGACAGCGCCAACAAGCATCATTACCCAAGCCGGATACTTCTGATTTTTCTCTCTAGCAGCCTCTGTGCTGTGTGGGCTAAACTTAATTCTTACTTATTCGTTGACCGGGAAACCGCGCACACGAATAAATCCATGCGATGCAACCGGGACGGTTGCGCTCCAGTCCCCTAACTCTGGCAATTCCCTGGTTATTTATTGGTAGCGCATACGGGACTCGAACCCGTGATCTCTGCCTTGAGAGGGCAGCGTGTTAACCAACTACACCAATGCGCCGCAGGTGATCCCTGGGATTATAGATGTGGCCTGTGGTCGTCGCAAGCTCAGTGATCAAAGTTTGGCGTCTAGCCTGCTCTCACATGGCAAATTGAAGTTTGTGCTCTAAACTTTGTGCTCTGCGTCACATTTAGCTTCTCGCAACGCATGATATACTCCGCCTTCGCAATTCTTACTTCATTGAAATAGTGTCAGAAGCCCGACCGTCAGGGAGGGCCACTTACTTCAAACTCGGCCTTGCTTACGCGCAGGCTTCTGACACGGTGAGCCTGGCCAAATCCAAATGAAAATAGCGGTGCTGAATGAAACCGGAGCCGGCGAAGCGCGGGTTGCGCTCATGCCCGATTCGGTGCAGAAGCTCGTCGCCGCGAAAACATCTGTCATCATTCAGAGTGGCGCCGGTCTGGGCGCGGCGCGGACTGATGAAGACTATGCCGCCACGGGCGCGACGGTGATTAAGGATCGGAAGGCGCTGCTTGCCGATGCCGATGTGCTCGTCTGTGTTAGTCGTCCAGCGGACGAAGACTTGCGCTCGATGAAGAAAGGCGCCGTTGTACTCGGCTTTCTCCGCCCGCTCGATGAGCCCGCGAAATTAACTCCTGCACTTGAAAACGGACTAACAACTTTTTCGATGGAGCTGGTTCCTCGCATCACGCGAGCCCAGGCCATGGATGCGCTGTCATCGATGGCCACGGTCGCCGGATACAAAGCGGTCCTGCTTGGCGCGGATCGCATCCCGCGCATGTTTCCCCTGCTAATGACCGCCGCCGGAACGGTGCCGCCTGCGCGCGTACTCGTTTTGGGCGCAGGGGTCGCGGGCTTGCAGGCGATCGCGACCGCCCGCCGTTTAGGCGCAGTGGTCGAAGCTTACGATGTGCGCGCGGCCGCGGGCGAACAAGTAAGATCTCTTGGTGCGAAATTTTTGGAAGTGGATCTGGGCGGCATTCAAACTGAAGACAAGGGCGGCTATGCCGTCGAGCTGTCGGAAGAAGCGCTGCAGCGCGGCCGCGATCTCGTCGCGGAGCACGCTCAGACCGCCGACGTGATCATTACGACTGCGCTGGTACCTGGACGACGTGCGCCCGTGCTGATGGAAGAACCCGCGGTCAAAGCTATGAAGCGCGGGTCAATAGTCATCGACCTGGCCGGGGCGACGGGAGGTAACGTCACCGGGAGCAAACCGGATGAGATTGTCGAGCGCGACGGCGTCACAATCATGGCGCCCACTAACTTGCCGGCGACGGTGCCGGTGCATGCCAGCCAACTCTACTCGCGCAACGTCACATCGTTTCTGAATCTGTTAATTAAAGACGGCGAGCTGCATGTCGATATGGAAGACAACATTGTCGGCCCATCGTGCGTGACGCATCAAGGCAAGTGGATGAACCAGCGCGTGGCCCAGATGCTGAGTTAACCGCAGGAGAAGCGAAGTGAAACATTGTCCCAAATGCAACCGGCCCTATGACGATCACGAAACTTTCTGTGGTTTTGACGGCGGCAAGTTAGTAAGTGACCCTGCGAATTCTGAAGCGCCGGCTGCGCCAATGAATACGCCAATCAGGACCGAAGCCCCGCGGGTTGCTTCGGCTCCGGAAGCAACGGGCGCGATCGAACGCATCGCCTGTGAATGGTGTCACGCGCAGAACGAGAAAAACGCCCTTTCATGCCGCGCCTGTGGCGCGCCTCTGGACATAAGCAATTTAGTGAGCGAATCCGGTTGGCGCGAAGCCCCGCGTATCCGCGACATGACTGAAATCCACTTTGGCCTGAGCACTTGCCAGGTCGAAGGCGAGATTGTGCCGGTCGCGGAGTTGAATCTCGGTCAAGGCGACGCCGTCTTCTTTGAGCATCACGTATTGCTTTGGAAAGACGATCACACCCCCATGTCGGTGATGCCTTTGCAGGGCGGTGTGAAGCGCGCGCTGGCCGGAATGCCCTTCATCATCAGTATCGCGCACGGCCCGGGTCGAATCGCTTTCTCTCGCGACGCCACCGGCGAACTGGTGGTGCTGCCGCTACATCCGGGGATGGAGTTGGATGTGCGCGAACATGCTTTTCTGCTCGCGTCACATCACATCAATTACTCTTACTTGCGGATCAAGGGACTGCGCAACATTCTCTTCGGCGGCCAGGGTATGTTCATGGACCGTTTTGTGACTTCGGATCAGCCGGGGCTTCTGCTGCTTCACGGTTACGGCAATGTCTTTGAGCGAGTCCTACGCCCCGGCGAAAGCATCATGATCGAGCCCGGCGCATTTCTTTACAAAGATTCTTCCGTGACGATGAATGTCGAATCGCAAAAACTGACGACGGGATTTTTTGGCGGTACGGGAATGAATCTGGCGCGGATGACTGGTCCGGGCCGGGTCGGAATTCAATCAATGTACGTGCATCATTCGACGGACTGATTACTCTCAGCCATGAGCGATCAGAAAACCCATACTTGCCCGTGGTGCGGCCTGGCGACTGATGCCTCGACGCTCAGTTGTCCTTCGTGCGGCGCGACCATTGACGCACGCGAGGTCGTTACTGAATCGGGCTGGGCCGAATTGCCGGGTCGAAAGGACATGGCCAAGCTTCAATTCGGAAGTTCTTTTTGCCAGATTGAAGGAAATTATGTGCCGGTCGCGGATATGAGTCTGGCAGCCCAGGATTGGGTTTATTTTGCCCATCACGTGCTGCTTTGGAAAGACCCGCAGGTAACTATTACGACAATGGCGTTGAAGGGCGCGTGGAAGCGTCTTCTTTCCGGGATGCCCCTCGTGATGACGCAAGCGCAGGGACCGGGGCACATAGCGTTTTCCCGTGACGCGCCGGGCGAGATGATTGCGTTGCCCTTGCAGCCCGGGCAGGCTGTCGATGTCCGCGAACATCTTTTTCTGGTCGCTAACGGCAACGTGACCTACGATTGGTTTCAGACAAATATTTGGTTCACGACCAGAAGCGGAAACGAGACTGAGACGCATTATCCGTTAGGCATGTTCATGGATCGTTTCTTTACGCCCAACGCTCCGGGCCTGTTGTTGCTGCATTCTGCGGGAAATGCGTTCGTGCGTTCGCTCGCAGCCGGCCAAACGATTCTGGTGAAACCAACGGCGCTGCTTTTTAAAGATCCAAGCGTGCAGATGCGACTGCACATTGAGCGTCCTGCGGGAACCTGGAGTTCGTGGCGTTCGTGGGGCAATCGTTATTTGTGGTTGCGACTGTACGGGCCGGGCCGCGTCGCCGTGCAATCCGCTTACACGCACATGGAAGACAACGGGCGGAATATCACCCGTCATAGCGGGGCGACGGAACAAAGTTGGGGTTAAGCGCAGATCCAAAACGAGGAAATTGATTTTGGCGAACGAGACATGAATCTGAGAGTTCGCGAAACTTTGCCGCCTCTCGTCTTCGCGAACATTTTTATTAGCCCGAGGGCGTTTCGCACAAGGAGCCAAGGCGCAAAGGACTGCAAAGCTAACGGAGCCATCTGAGAATGCCTATTAACGTCATTTCACTCTATATGTTTGAAGGATCGGAGGTGATGACCCCCGGGAACATTATCGCCGCGCTTTATGTGTTCGCGCTGGCGGCGTTTCTTGGTTATCAGGTCATCTCGCGCGTGCCGCCGCTCTTGCACACACCCTTGATGTCGGCGACGAATGCCATCTCAGGCATCTCGCTGGTTGGTTCCATCGTAATAGCCGGCGGCACTGGCCCACATCACAGCAAGGTGGCAATGGTCCTCGGGTTTATTGCCGTCGTGTGCTCGACGACGAACGTGGTCGGCGGATTCGTAATCACCGATCGTATGTTGCGCATGTTCAAAAGAAAGAAATAGTCAGAACCGGCTGCGGTGCGGGCGGGCCGTAGCAACGATTGCAAACAAGTGAACTGGCAAACCTACTTCATAGAATTTAGTTACCTGCTGGCGTCAATCCTTTTCATTCTTGGATTGAAGGGCCTGAGCCATCCCGAAACCGCCAAGCGGGGAATGCACATGGCCGAGTTTGGCATGCTGATGGCAATCATCGGCACGCTGATGCATTTCGAGATAGTCAGCTACACCTGGATCATCGTGGGACTGCTGCTCGGTTCGACCCTGGGCGCCTTCATGGGCGTCTGGGTGCCGATGACCGCAATGCCGCAGCGAACTGCCTTGTCGCATGCCTTCGGAGCGTTCGCCGCGGCGCTGGTGGGAATCGCCGAGTACTACAGCTATACGCATGGATTCAAGCCGCTCATAAATCTGGGCCACGTGAAGATGGGCGCGATGGGTTTCGAGATCGTGCTCGGCTCACTCACGACGACCGGCAGTCTAATCGCCTTTGGAAAATTGCAGGGAATTGTACCCGGCAAGCCTCTGGTCTATCGCGGGCAGAACATCTTTAACATGGCTTTGCTGGCGGTGACGATCGGGTTGTTCGTCTATCTCATCTTCGTACCCACGGCCATCATCCCCTTCTACGTGATGTTGGCCCTGGCGTTCGTGTTCGGAGTCTTGCTGGTGATGCCCATTGGATCGGCGGACATGCCGGTCGTCATGTCGTTGTTGAATTCTTACGCCGGATTAGCGTCGGCCGCGACGGGGTTCGTGCTCGGTAACAATGTTCTAATCATCGCAGGAACGCTGGATGGCTTCTCAGGGTTCATTCTGTCAATCCTGATGTGCCGGGCGATGAACCGCTCGATCACCAATGTTTTGTTTGGCGCATTTGGCAGCGCGGCCACGGCGACTGCGGGCGACGCTGGGCAAGGCGAGATGCGCGAGGTCTCTCTGGATGACGCGGCCGTGCAGCTCGCCTATGCGAATAAGGTGATCTTCGTTCCTGGTTACGGACTGGCTACGGCGCAGGCGCAGCACGCAGTGCGCGAACTCGCGAGCGTTTTAGAGAACCGCGGTGTGACGGTGAAATATGGCATTCATCCAGTCGCTGGTCGCATGCCCGGGCACATGAATGTTCTGCTGGCTGAAGCAAATGTTCCTTATTCCCAGTTATACGAGCTCGAGCAAATCAATCCTGAGTTTGCGACTACCGACGTCGCCGTCGTCATCGGGGCAAACGACGTGGTGAATCCTGACGCGCGTGACAACCCGTCTAGTCCCATCGCCGGGATGCCGATTCTCGAAGTCGATCACGCCAAGTCGGTGATTGTTCTCAAGCGTGGGCAGGGCAAAGGTTTCTCGGGCCTGGAAAACCCTCTATTCTTCAAGCCCGTGACGGGGATGCTCTATGGTGATGCGAAGGAAACGCTGACCAAATTGGTAAGTGCCGTCCAGCACGCGTAACCAAATGCCGGCGTAAAGCGTTTACGTAAATCTAACTCTGTCCGCTCGTCCAAACATGATGAAAACATTAAGAATCTATTCACTCATTCTGCTGCTCGGCTTATCGGCATGGCTGCCCACAGCGTTTGCGCAAAAGCGGTCGACCCTGGCGAAACCGGCGAGCAGTGCGGCGGCGATCGCGAATCGCGGCGTCGATACCATTTCTGCAGCACAGTTGCGGACCTATCTTTCATTCATCGCGTCGGATGAAATGGAAGGCCGCGACACGCCTTCGCGGGGCCTGGACACAGTCGCAAAATTTATCGCGCTGAATCTGACACGCTGGGGATTCAAACCGGCGGGTGATGACGGCACTTTCTTTCAGAAGATCGCTTTGCGTCGGGATCAGATCGATCCCGCACACACTTCAGCCGAGATCAACGGTCAGAAGTTCACATTCGGCGATGACTTTCTGCCGAACCCGATCGCCGCGACGATTAAAGGGCCCCTGGTCTATGTGGGACGTGGGTGGGTCGTGCAGTCAAAGAACATCGATGATTACAAGGGCATCGATGTGAAGGACAAGGTCATGGTTGTGTTTGGTCAGGGTTTCCCGCAAGGAGTCACCCAGGCAGACCTGCGCGGCGCGCAGCCAAACACCGTCCTTAGTCCGGCGACCTACGCGCAGTTGCACGGCGCCAAAGCAATCCTGACTATTTTCAACCCAGCCGGCCCTCAGAGTTGGGACGTTCAGCGCCAGCGAGCGCTGCAGCCGGCACGCGCGGTGGTGGAAAGGTTTCAGGCCGCGGCGCCGGCCAACAACCCGCCGCCCCAAAATGTAGTCGTGCCGAGTGTAATCATCTCATCAAAAATGGCTACTGCTTTGCTCGACGGTGAGAAATTTGACTTGCCGACAATAACGAGTCGGGCCCAAACTCCGGACCCGGTGCCGCCGTTCGACTTAACCACCAGTAAGAATGTGAGCATCACCGTGGGCGCAGTGCCGGCTCACGTCATGACCCAGAATGTGGTAGCTGTTTGGGAAGGCGCCGATCCAAAATTGAAAGATGAGTACGTGGCCGTCGGCGCCCACTATGATCATATCGGCACCGCGGGCAGCGGACAATGTCAGGCTTTAAATGGCGACACGATTTGCAACGGGGCGGACGATGATGGCTCCGGAACGACAGCCGTACTTGGGATGGCCGAGGCAATTTCTCATGCGAAGCAGAAACCGAAACGATCGATTCTGTTTGTGT
Organism: Pyrinomonadaceae bacterium; assembly: GCA_046262835.1. Classification (GTDB taxonomy): domain Bacteria; phylum Acidobacteriota; class Blastocatellia; order Pyrinomonadales; family Pyrinomonadaceae; genus UBA11740. The sequence continues at coordinate 9,721 of JBHELZ010000036.1, read as the reverse complement.
GGCACTGTGGCGAAGAGAAGGGTTTGTGGGGCTCGCGTTATTTTACCGACTATCCGACGATTCCGTTAGACAATATCGTCGCTCAGCTCAACATAGACATGATTGGCCGCAGCAAAAAAGATGGCGACACGAATCCCCGCAATGCCGAACTGACCGCACCCAATGCAATTTACGTAATCGGCTCGACGATGATGAGTACGGATTTGGGAAACCTGAGCCAGCAGGTCAATAAGTCGTTTCTGAATTTGCATTACGATGTCCGTTACGACGATCCCAAGGACCCAAATCGCTTTTTCTTCCGCAGCGATCACTACAATTACGCCCGTAAAGGGATTCCCATCATCTTCTTTTTTGACGGCGTTCATGAGGACTATCACCGGCCGGGCGACGAGCCGCAAAAGATCGACTATGAAAAGATGGAAAAAGTTGCGCGGACCATCTACCTGACTTTGTGGGAGGTTGCTAATCTGCCCGTTCGTCCGAAAGTTGATAAGCCTTTGCCGGCGCAGTTAAATCAGGGGCGGGGAGAGTAGTTACGTCTGTGCCGCGAGCCGCGCGGCGATCGCCTGTTTCGGCTGCACGCCGATAATCTGATCGACAAGCTTGCCATTTTTGAAGATTAGCATCGTAGGAATGCTGCGAATGTTGAATTGAGCGGCGGTGCGAGGGTTTTCGTCAACGTTCAGCTTCACAATCTTATACCTGCCGCTCGATTCCGCCGCGAGTTGATCCAGAACGGGTGCGACCATGCGGCATGGGCCACACCATTCGGCCCACGCATCGACCAGCACCGGCTGCAATGAAGAAGCGACGACAACGTCGTTCGCGAACGTCGCGTCCGTGACGGTGTGTGGCTTTGCATCCAACGTCGCTCCCCTGGTTAGCTCAGGCAGCTTTGCGCCGCACCTACCGCAGACAGGTTGTTTTACGGTTGAGCGGCGCTCATCTACCCGATTCTTAGCGCCGCATTGTGGACAAACTTGAACTGCCATAGTGCTACTTTCGTCTTTGGCGAACGTTGTTAATGGACTGGAGCAAAGCGTGCTGCCCTTGCATGACTTCGATAATGCCGCACTGGCGGGACGGTTGCACTCCAGTCAGCCTCTAAACGAACAACTAACTTCCCAAATGTTTTTTGAAATGGACCAGTACGCGGCGCCATGCATCAGTCGCTGCTTCCGCGTCATAGACCTGCGGACGCGCGTCGTTGAAAAAAGCATGGTCGGCGTCGTAGCTGACAACTTCGAGTGGTAAGTTGTACTTCTTCGCGACTTCTTTCAGCCCGTTTACCTTCCCCGGATTAATCCATTTGTCGCGAAGGCCCGCGATGAATAGCGTCGGCGCTCTTAGTTTTGCCAGAACACGCTCGTTGGGAATATCGCCATAGAAAGGCGCAGCAGCTTGCAGTTCCGGAAACTCGCAAGCGCTGCGCAGAGCGAACGTGCCGCCCATGCAGTAACCAGTGATCGCGAAGTGCTTTATATGATAAGTATCCTGGGCAGCCTCGATCGCCTTACGAATTATCTCCAGGCCATCCTCGATTTGCAGCGCATTCATTAGCGCAGACGCCTCTGCTGGTTCTGACGCAACTGTTCCTCGATACAGATCCGGCGCGACGCAGAGATAGCCTTGTTTCGCATACCGCCCGGCGAGATCGCGTATGTGATCGTTGATGCCCCAATATTCCTGAATGAGGACTACCCCCCGGTCGGTTTGGTGCGATGGTCGCGCCACGTAAGCTGTTGTCGCACCGTTCGATGTCGAAAGGTTGAAAGATTCCGCATTCATCGAAATACCCCCTTTCTTTGAGGAAACTTTTCAGAGGTGCATAGCGATTGTATCCGGTCAGTAATCACGAACAAATCGCGCGCGCGGTGACTTTCTGTTCGCGCGCGGTAATTGTAATGCGGGCCTCTCGTTCGGGCGGCAAACCGACATTTTCCGTTACAAGAGCCATTCACGGCTGTGGTATAAAGATCGGCTATTGCCACGCGCGTCAGATGTTAAAGGAGATACTATGAAATCGATGTTGTTGATACTTGCCCTGGTTCTCAGTTTTGCCTTTGCCCCTTCCGCGCCACGACCTGCGGCCGCGGATCTCGTCTTCATCAACGGCAACGTTTACACCGTGAATGATAAGCGGCCTCATGCTGAAGCAATCGCCGTGAAAGGCGATCGGGTGGTGTTTGTCGGCTCCAACAGTGACGCGAAAAAATTCCAGGACGGCAATACGCGGGTGATTGATTTGCACGGGTCAACGGTCGTGCCGGGAATGACAGACGCGCACTATCACTTTCTCGGCGTGGGCCAGCGCGAGATGAATTTGAACCTCGAAGGCATCACGAACCTCGGAGACTTTTTGGCAAAGGTGAAGCAGCGCGTCGATCAGGCCCAACCGGGGGCGTGGGTCACGGGCCGCGGATGGATTGAAACTTTTTGGAAACCGGCGGTGTTTCCAACGCGTTGGGACCTGGACAAGATTGCGCCGAATAATCCTGTGCTTCTCGGCCGGGCCGACGGACATGGTGCAGTTGCGAATAGCCTGGCGCTAAGGATCGGCAACGTTACAAAGGAAACGAAGGATCCCTTCGGGGGACAGATTCTGCGCGACAAACAGACGGGCGAGCCGACTGGTATGTTGCTCGACAACGCTCAGTCATTTGTGCGGAGACAAATTCCGGAAACGGCCGACAACGATAGCGAACGCGCCGCGATCCTCGCCAACAATCGCAGCATTCAACTCGGCTGGACGCAAGTACAGGATCCGGGTGGCAGTTACGCTGACATTGCTCTCTACCGCAAGCTCTACGAGGAAGGCAAACTAAAGATTCGCATTTACAAAGCTGTGTATGGACCAGGCCCCGAGGCCGATCGACTCTTGCGCGAAGGACCGGTCATTGAAGCCTACAACGGCCGCCTGAACCTGCGCGCCATAAAAGTGGTTTCCGACGGCGCGCTCGGTTCGCGCGGCGCCGCTCTGCTCGCGCCGTACAGCGACGCACCCGAGAGTAAGGGATTTCTGCGCGTCAAAGATGAAGAACTAATGCCGATGCTGAGAGAAGCCCTGCAAAAAGGAATTCAGGTTGAGACGCACGCGATCGGTGATTATGCGAATCGCTTTATCTTAGATGAATACGAAAAAGCTTTGAGCGCGGTGTCGAAGTCGCAGCGCAAGATCGCTGAGCCACGTTGGCGGATCGAGCATTCACAGATCGTGAATCCCGCTGACATTCCGCGCTTCGCAAAATTAGGAATTATTCCTTCCATGCAGCCGTCGCATGCGATTGGCGATCTGCACTTCGCGCCCAGCCGCCTCGGCATGGATCGTTTGAAGGGTGCGTACGCCTGGAATAGTTTTCTCAAGACGGGCGTAGTTATTCCCGGAGGCTCTGACGCGCCGGTGGAACGTGGCGAACCAATGATCGAATTCTACGCAGCCGTGGCGCGCAAAGATATTCGCGGGTTCTCGGGCGACGGCTGGCACCCGGAAGAGAAAGTTACCCGCGAACAGGGATTGAAGATGTTTACGATCTGGCCGGCATATGTGGCGTTTGAAGAGAATGTGCGCGGCACGATCGAAGTAGGGAAGCTGGCGGATCTGACGGTGCTGTCAGCGGACATCATGAAAATTCCAGAGATGGAAATTCTGAAAACCCACTGCCTCATGACGGTCATCGGCGGCGAGATTGTTTACGAAGCACCCGCTGGCGCGGCTGGCATCGAGACGCAGTTCAATAATCTGCCACAGACGGATCTTTGGTGGAGAAGTGATGTTGATGAGTGAGCCGGGCGATTCTCCAGCGCACTGCGGTTGACGTTTGTCACGATGATCGATCTAATCTGTTTGGTTAAAAGACCATCAGCAGCGCTCCGATAGTTTGAGGTCACAACCATCAACCCTACTACTTTCAAGATTCTGATCAGCGCGGCAATTATCGTCATCGCGACCTTGCATGGCTATGGCGCGGCGTGGCTCGCGATCTGGATGCTGTTTCATCCTTATCAGGCCGTAAAGTTCTTAGGCATCACTATTTGGCCGCAGGGAATGATTCCTCGCCATCGCGCCCGCCTGGCGCAGTCGATCGGCAACGCGGTCGGTAACGAACTCGTGTCGCAGCAGACGGTTTTTGATGCGCTCTTTGAAACCGGATTCTTTAATCGCAAGGTTGAAGGCTTTGTCAGCTCGTACACGGAGGAATTGCTTTCGACGGTCCACCCTTCGTTGATCGAAGCGCTACCGCGCGAGGCACGGGCGCCGGTGCTGGATACAATTTCAGCGCTGCAATACCGGCTCGCTGAACACATTGCCTCAGTCCTGAAAAGTGATCAGACGGCCCAAGCGATCGAAACTTTCGTCGATGCACAAATCGATAAACTGCTGGAAAGGCGATTGAGTGAAACGATCAACGAAGACACATTCGCGGTCCTGCGATCGTTTGTCGAAGAGCGTTATCAATCCTTTGTTAGTGCCGAACAGTTCGAATCGAAGGTGACTTTCTTTGTCAGCGAGCGCATCGATGATCTGGCGCGCACGGATGCGACTTTGGCGGAAATGTTTTCCCCGCAAACGATCGGTTTGATCAAAGAGCGCATCGACCAGCAAGTGCCGCCGATCGTCCATAACCTCGCGGACATCGCGGCCAGCAAGAACACCCGCCAACGCATCGGCGCGCTCATAAAACACGAAGTAGACGATTACTACGATCGCCTGTCATTCATCAAAAAGATTTTTATCTCGCGCGAGCGCATTTATTACGAGGTTGACGATCTGGTTAACAACAACCTGCCCCGCCGGGTTGAAGAATATTTGCGTGGCGACGCGTTCGCGCGCGAGGCCACTCTGTTTCTGAATGCCACGGTTGACAGCTTTATGCAGCGTCCGCTGAACGATCTGATCGGGCACATACCTTCGGATAACTTTGAAAACATAAAGCACCAGGCGGCCTCGCGTTTCGTGGCGATGCTGAGAAGCCCCGAACTGGCGGGCTCGATCAACGTTTATCTGCTTGACGCGCTGGAACGGCTGCAGCCGCGCACGCTGCGCGAATTAATCGAAATGCTGAATCCCGAATCTGCAGCGAGGGTGAAAGCTTTTCTGACCAGGAGTTTGCTGACGGTCCTGGCGCGAGACGACACTGCCGGGACCATCAATGGAATTCTAAGTTCACAAATAGAAAAATTCCTGATGACGCCAATCGGGCGACTTGCGGACCACATGCCGGCGGGGGCGATCGATAAAGCTTCAGCTGCGCTCACGGAAAAGATTGTGGCCGCGGCGCGCGAGCGCTTGCCCGCAGCGATTCTGGAATTCAATGTGGGTGGGGTGGTGCGGCAGAAGGTTTCGGACTATCCGATCGAAAAACTGGAAGCGCTCGTTTTATCGGTTGCGCAACATCATTTGAAAACGATCGAATTGTTTGGAGCTCTAATTGGATTCTGGATCGGGGTGGGCCAGGCGATCTATTTTTGGTTTACGTACGTTCCCAGGAGCTGAGAGTCAGGACTTCCGTCCTTAGCTCCCGTGTCCAGGGGGAACTGCGACGAACATGCAATACAATAAAATTTTCCAGTTGACATTCAGCGCGTTAGATAATAAACATTTCTTTCGATCTTGAAAGGAGTCCTCTGCGAATGACCTACGTTGTCGTTGAGATGTGCGTTGATTGTAAGTATACGGACTGCGCCGCGGTTTGTCCGGTTGAAGCTTTCCACGAACTACCCGATCGTCTTTATATCAATGCCGACACCTGCATCGATTGCGACGCCTGCGTGCCTGAATGCCCGGTCGAAGCGATCTTTGCTGACAATAACGTGCCGGAGCAATTTCAGCACTGGACCCAGATCAATATTGACGAAGCTCCGAACTATCCGGTTATCAGCCAAAAGATTCCGGCGCTGCATGGACCAGCCTGCACCGGTCCGGCGGAATAGCCCGCCACTAATCGGGTCTGTGGACACGAACACGTCGCCTCTTAGCCGGGGCGACGTGTTGTTTTTCAATTACTGTTGATTGGCCTAGTCAAAATTTTCATCGAAGCCCTCGACGGCGTCGCGCAGTGTCCGTTGTGCCTGTTCCGATCCGAATTCGTGTGCCTGCCGTTCCAGCGCCTGGCGGGCGATTACGGCATCGACGGGGTCGCGCAAGACGGCACCCAACAAGGACGTCGGCAGTTGCGTGAGCGCTTCGTGGGCCAATGCCCGCACGATGACATTGCTGGCCCGGGCCATTTCGCACAGCTCACTGGGCGCGAGCCGTTCCGGCAGCAGAGCGGCCAAGGCGTCCACCTGCGCGTAATTGTTCCGCTGATGGGCGCGTTCGATCAATTGCCCAAATACTTCCGCCGACTGAGTTTGTTGACTCAGGACATTCGCACAGGCATCCGCCAAACGCCGCGACTCGCGGGCACCGTCACGCCCCGAAGAGACTTCAGTTTGTTGCGCGTGATCATCGAGGGCCGCCAGCAATTGGCCCAGTTCCTGATCGGCCCGCGGGTCATACGGCGCCGCGCGCGGGACCTGCGGCGCCGAGCCTGAACCGGCGGATTGCCAGGCATTCTCAATCAGGTTGCGCGTCGTCGTGCGTAAATGATTCCAAACGTTTGCGACTCTCGGACCAAATTCTTCAATCACCATAAGAGATTATTTGCGGTCTATGAACGATAAAATTCAGGCGCCATTTCGGGGCACGGCGATTGTACACCATGCGCTACGAGAAATCTGATAATGCTGCTAAGCTTACTCAACCCGCGGCGTCTCAAACGGGCGAATATTCGCGTCGACATTGAGGAATAAAGTCATGGCAATTAGCGAACAACTACTTGAAATTCTGGTTTGTCCGGCGTGTCGCGCCAAGGTCCAGTTGAAGCCGGACGGCAGCGCATTGAAATGCGTCGAATGTAAGCGGGTGTATCCGATCCGCGATGATATTCCGGTGATGTTGATCGACGAAGCGACGATCGAAGATGAACAGCCTGCGACAAATAATTGAGTCGTCGCCGAGCGCGCGCCATCTCAGTCTGGCGCATGCTTTTCAGAGCGACGCGGCGCAGCCACTCGCGCCCGCGCGTTGGGACTGGTCCAGCGTTCGGAAACTGCTGGTGATCCGGTTGCGATCGATCGGCGATACTGTGCTTACCACGCCTTCTTTGCTTGCCTTGCGAAGATTCCTGCCGCACGCGAAGATCGATATTCTTTTGGAAGATTGGGTGGCACCGGTGTTGGAAGGATCGCCGCTGGTAGACCGCGTTATTTCAATTCCGCGCCAGAGTAAAACAGCACGCGCACGGGTGGCGCGCGATCTTCATCACACCGGCTATGATGTTGTTTACAACCTGCACGGCGGAACGACTGCGACGTTTCTGGCGCGCGCCAGCGGCGCTAGTCATCGGGTGGGATACGCTAATTATCAATACGCGCGCCTGCACAACCACGTCGCACCTTCGGCGCAAGAGATTTGGGCGCGGTCGACATTGCATTCTGTCGAACAGCAACTCGCTTTGATCGGCTGGACTGGAGTGCCGGTCGGCGATCGGCCGGCCACGCAATTAGCGGTAAGTGACACGGCGGTGCGTTCCGTCGCGGCCAAACTGGCCGTCCACCAGGTTCAGGCAGCAGAGCCAATCGCATTACTTCACCCAGCCGCGGCTTTGGAGACTAAACGGTGGGCGGCGGACAATTTCGCCCGAGTCGCGGAAGAAGTGGCGTCACGCGGATTAACTCCGGTGGTGATCGTTTCGCCGTCGGAAACACAGATTCTTGAGACCGTCGTCCAACAATCGTCGGCGCCCATAATTGGATTGACCGATTTAACTTTGCCCGAAGTGACGGCGCTGGCGGCGCGCGCCAGTCTGTTCGTGGGCAACGACAGCGGCATCGCGCACATAGCCGCGGCCGTGAACACGCCCTGCGTTATTGTTTTCGGCTCGTCCAACGTTGCCCATTGGCGACCCTGGACCACGAGCAAAAATGAGGTTGTTCGCGAAGAGATGAAATGCCAGCCTTGTCATGGTTACTTCTGCGCCGAGTTTGAAACCGCGCAATGCATTCTCAGTGTTCCCGTCGAACGAGTCGTGGCGGCAATCGATCGGTTAATGAGAGAAACCACTTTTTAATAAGTCGCACGCGCCAATTGCCTTGCTCGATCTAAATAAGAAAAGAGTTGCAGACATCTTGTCCCGCGCGCGCGACTGTCGCATCGTGATCGTGGGCGACGTCATGCTCGACGAATTTATCTGGGGCGATGTGACCAGGATTTCGCCGGAAGCCCCGGTGCCCGTGGTTAACATTCAGCGCGAATCCACCCGGCTTGGCGGGGCCGCAAATGTCCTGGCCAACGTGACCGCCCTGGGCGCACGCGCTACGGTTGTCGGCGTGGTGGGCGATGATTCCGCTGCTCAGAAGCTTCGCAGCGCCTTGAACGATAACGGAGGTATCGCAACCGACGAGACTCTGGTTTGCGACGACAACCGTCCGACTACTATCAAGACGAGAATCATCGCCCGACAGCAAATGATTGTCCGCGCAGATCGCGAGCACCGGGGTCAGGTGAACGGGCAGATCGAAGCCCGGATAATTCGCGCGGTGAAGGACGCGCTAGAGAATGCCTCGGCGCTAGTTATTTCCGATTATGATAAAGGCGTGGTCACGCCGCGAATGCTTTCTGAAATCCTGCCTCTGGCGCACAGACGCGTTCCGGTGCTGGTCGATCCTAAGATGCGAAACTTTGACGCTTATCGCCCCGCCACGCTGGTCACGCCGAATCATCACGAGGCGCTCCGGCTTACCAATTCTGAAGAAGATTCAGATGAAGGCTTGCATGCGGCCGCCCAAAAGATCCGCGCGCGGCTGGGTTGCGACGCAGTGCTCGTGACTCGCGGCGATCGCGGCATGATGTTAGTTGAAGGCGATCGCGATCCGGTTTTCGTGGAAACCGCGGCGCGCGAAGTGTTCGACGTAACCGGTGCCGGTGATACAGTCATTGCCACGCTCGCCGCGGCGATCGCCGCCGGTGCGTCAATGACCGAAGCGGCCGTGCTGGCGAATCACGCTGCCGGCATTGTAGTTGGTAAACTGGGGACCGCCACCGCGGCCGCGAAAGAAGTTCTTGGTTCGTTCGAGTAATTCAATGAAAAAGATTAACGGAAGAAATTGGTTTGTTGTCGCTTCAGTTTGCCTGCTGGCGCTCGTCATCGCCGGGCCGCCGGCTGCGGTTTCAGTCCAGGCGCAATCGCCGATCGTTTCCACAAGTTCGCGAGCTGTTGTCCCCGCGCCTAAGGCACCCGCAACTCTGGCTGAACTGCGAGCTCGAATCGAGGAGATTTGCCGCCAGCCGGCGCTCGAGCCCGGCTTCTTCGCACTGAAGATCGTTTCACTGGATAGCGGGCAAACCGTCTTTGAGCAGAACGCCAATAAGTTTGTGCGACCGGCTTCGAACATGAAGCTCTACACGGTCGCAACCGCGTTCGATCGTCTGACTCCGGATTTTCATTTCATCACTTCAGTTTATGCGAAAGAAAAACCCGAAGACGGAAAAATAAAGGGCGACTTAATCATCTATGGCCGTGGTGATCCGTCCATAGCCGCGCGCTTCAATAACGGCGATTATTTCAAAGGCATCAACGAGCTTGCTGATCGAATCGTCACTGCTGGAGTGAAACGAATCAAAGGTGATCTGGTTGGGGACGAAAGCTACTTCAACGGATCGCCGGTTGGCAGCGGCTGG
>JBHELZ010000035.1:0-42546 GCA_046262835.1 Pyrinomonadaceae bacterium | reverse complement strand
AAGAAGATCGCCTTCACGAGCGGCCGGGACGGCAACTTCGAGATCTACGAAATGAACGCCGACGGGACGGGCCAGACCCGTATCACCAACAACCCCGACTCCGACTACGCGCCCCGGTGGTCGCCCGACGGGCGCCAGATCGCCTTCTCGAGCACCCGTGACAACGCCGCCGGCGACCTCTACATCATGAACGCCGACGGCAGCAACGTGCGCCGGCTCACCTTCAAGGACCTGCACGACGCCGTCTGCAAGTTCGCCAATGGGCTGAAGAAGCTTGGCGTGCAAATCGTGGTGGTACTGGTCGGTGCTCTATTTTTTACTGCTCACGCGCAGACGACCACAGTCGGAACAATCAGCGGCACGGTCCGCGATGAAAAGGGCGCCATTGTTCCCAAGGCCGAAGTGTCTATTCAAAGCGAAGGCACTGGAATATCGCGCTCTGTTACTTCCGACGATAATGGGTTTTATCTGGTTCCCAGTTTGCCGGCGGGTCTCTACACAATCACCACCGCACCTCACGGCTTCAAGAAGACGGTGGCCTCGGCGGTCGATCTACACGTGGCTGAGAACAAGGTCGTCAATCTTGATTTGCAAGTCGGCCAGGTGACCGAAACGGTCACCGTCTCATCAGATTCCTCACCGGTAGAAACGCGAAGCGGAGAAATCAGCAGTCTCATCACCGAGAAACAAGTAACCGAGCTGCCGTTGAACGGACGCAACTACGCGCAACTCGCGCTGATGGTGCCCGGCGTTTCGCCCGTTACCCAAGCGGGCGCCGGCGGAGCGTTTGGTACACAGGGTACTGGTCTTGATTCCCACGTCGATATGTCGGTGAACGGCAATCAATCAAACACAAACATGTGGACGGTTGATGGGGTCAACAACATGGACGTCGGCTCAAACGCGACCTTACTGATCTTTCCATCCATCGACTCGATTCAGGAGTTTCGCGTAGAACGAAATAGCTTTAGCGCGGAGTACGGGCAGGCACAGGGAGCAGTAATCAACCTGATCACTAAAGGTGGCAGTAATCAATTCCACGGGGCCGGATTTGAATTCTTTCGCAGCGACAAATTGAATGCGACCGATTTTTTTCTCAACAGAGCAGCTCAGCCTAAGGCACAGTTGAAGTACAACAATTATGGCTTCAACTTCAGTGGGCCAATCAAGAAGAACCGAGCCTTCTTTTTCTGGAATGAAGAGTGGCGTCGTGAGCGCCGCGGCGTTGTGCTCTCCTCTAAAGTTCCAACAGCGGCAGAAAGAATAGGAGATTTCAGCGGATCACTAACGGATGGGGTGCCACATGATCCTTTTACCGGGCTGCCTTTTCCCGGCAATAAGATTCCGGCGAACAAGTTAAGTCCGGCCGGCCTCGCCATCCTGCAGGTCTTTCCGCTGCCCAATACTACTGGTCCAACCAACTGGGTTTCGTCGTTGCTGGAGCCGATCAACACGCGCCAGGACAGTGTTCGAGGTGACATCAATATCAGCAAGAAGATGAGCCTGCTGGTGAAATATACCAACGAGACCTGGACACACGGGAGTGCGGCCGGCAACTTCTGGGGCGACTCTCCGTTTCCAACTCTTAGCTCGGATTGGGATCAGCCAAGCCACAGTTTCGCCGTTAAGCTGGCGACTACCTTGAACTCCACGTCGGTTAATGAGTTTCAGTTCTCGCGGGCAGGAAACGACATCAAGATTACGACGAATAAGGCGGGCGAAGCTCTCAATAGCGACATTGCTTCCAAGTTTCCTACGGTCTTTCCGAAGGCTGCGGGCGTCGGTATGCCAACAAACTGGGGCGCGGATGGGTACCCAGCACTTTGGCATCAGGCCCCGTGGCAAAACCATGAAGATCTGTTTATTTGGAAAGACGACTTTTCCAAGGTGGCTGGAAAGAGCGATCTGAAATTCGGCGTGCTGGTCAGCCACAACATCAAGAATGAATTGGCCCAGGGCGCTAACGGCATCGCGCAGTATTGCGGCACTAACTCGCGTACCGGCAATGCGATCGCCGAGCTTCTGTACAAAGATTTGCCGCTGGGATGCTACACCGAAATCGACCACGACGAGACTTCCTTTGGTCGTTGGCATGATTTCGAATTCTACGGAAACGATACCTACAAAATGCGCCCGCGAGTTACGCTCACCCTGGGAATGCGCTGGTCCAGATACTCGCCGGCCTATTCGAACAATGATCGCATCAGCAATTACCTTCCTCGTCTGTATGACGGCAAAAACCCACTTAGCGGTTTAGTAAAACCTGGCCAGGCGGGATTCGGCCGCTCACTGTGGCACCCCTACAACAAAGGCTTTCAGCCACGAGTGGGTGTGGCCTGGGACGTTAAGGGCGATGGCAAGACTTCGGTGCGAGCGGGATTCGGCCGCTTTATGAGCCGTTCGAATGTGATCGAGGATGTGCTGCGATTGTCCGGCAATCCTCCGTGGACGGCAGTAGTAAACTCGAATTGGGGCGGCAGCACAGCAAATCTTGCGGACGACCCAACCTTCCGTAGCCTTGATACTATAAATCCCGGACTAAAAAATGCAGTGGCGGGCGTCAGTAACAGCACGGGGTTCAACGCCGTCGACGAGAACTTCAGACCGCCTGAGAGCTGGCAGTGGAACCTAACTGTCTCGCGTGAGATTCTGAAAAATACAGTCGCCGAAGTTTCTTACATCGGCAATCATGGCTCGCACATCTGGCGTCGCGGCGTGAACTTTAACGAGGTCCCGCAGGCCAACCGAGCGGCTGTGGTCAATGCATTCACCACCGGTCAGGCCAACGTGCAAAACATTGCTAACGCCAATCGGCTGTTCCCAAATCTGGGCGGCATTACGATGAGCCAATCGAATGGCCTCTCGAATTACAAGGCGCTACAAGTTTGGATCAATCGGCGTTTCACCAAGGGCCTGTCCTGGCAGGTTGCCTATACCTGGTCGCATGCCACGTCGAACGTTCCCTTGACGTCATTCACGAGTGCCACCACCGATCCTTTCAACTTTAATTTGGACAAAGGTGATTCCGATCTCGACCGCAGACACATGTTCGTTTCGAACGCTGTCTATTCGCTACCCACATTCAAGAAGTGGGGCTCACTCGCGAGCAACGTCCTTGGTAACTGGCAGATCAACGGCATTCTTACTCTGCTGAGCGGCACGCCTCTGGACGTTCAGACCGGTGCGCCGGCCGCCTATTTCGGCCTGGCGAGCAACGCCCCCGCCGGCTTCCGTCCCAACCTGGTAACTGGGGTGCCGATTTATCTACATGGCGCCGACCACACCGTTTACCTGAATCCCGCGGCGTTCGCGTTACCGGCGCCGGGCACATTTGGAAATCTCAAGCGCGGATTCGTGCGCCAGCCCGGGCTGAAAAACGTTGATTTTTCGGTAGCGAAGAATTGGAAGATCAAGGAGCGCTACGGCATTCAATTCCGCGCGGAAATGTTCAATCTCTTCAATCATGCGAACTTCAACGGATTCGATCCGGGTCTCGGCGCCGGCTTTAATACCGCCGGCAAGTTTACCGGCTTTACCAACACGAACTTTGGCCGGCTGAATAGTGACCGCGGACCGCGCAATATCCAGTTCGGTATTAAGTTCAACTTCTGATATAGTGCCGCACGGCTGAAATCAAGACGGAGGGCTAATGGATTTATCAGCCCTCCGTTAACTTTTTGCAGGTCATAGAAGTTCAAGTGGGGTACTTACCTTCGAGCCTGGTTCCTCTCCTTCTGCTGGTCCTCGTTTTTCAATCGCCTCAGGACTCACTTCAAAAACATTCTCGGGCCGCCGAAACCGAACGACGTGCGGGTAACGCGGCCGGCGCAGAAAAGGAATATAAGGCCGTTCTCGCCGAAGCATACGGCAAACTTGGAAAGGTTTATGCGGCTGAAAAGAAATATCCGCAGGCGATCAGCGCCCTCGAATCGGTGAGGCTTTACGGTCCTGACTCGGAAGAGGTGCTTATTGACCTGGCGATCGCCTACTTCAACGCCGAGCAGTATGAAAAAGCGCTTGAGCCATTGAACAAAGCCTTAGCCGCCAATCCGCAAAGCGCCAGCGCGCGCCAGATGCTCGGCAAGAGTTATTTTATGGTTGGGGATTTTGATAAGGCCGCAGGCGAGCTGCAAACAGCGCTGAGAATAACTCCGAACGATAATGACATTGCCTACACTTTAGGCCTTGCCTATCTTAAGCAACACCAGTTTCCTCCTGCGCAACATATCTATGGACGCATGCTCGCGCAGCTTGGCGACCGTCCGCAGCTGCATATCGTGTTTGGTCGCGCCTATCGTGAAACGGGATTTTTGGGGGAAGCAATTGACGAGTTTAAGAGAGCCGTTGCCCTCGACGCTAATTTCCCCAGGGCTCATTATTACCTCGGTCTCACCTATCTACTCAAAGACGGCGCCCCCAGGCTGCCGGACGCCGAACATGAATTCAAGATTGAGTTAAATTCACATCCCGATGAGTTCTTCGCCAACTACTATCTGGGAATCGTTTATTTGATGGACAGAAAGTGGGAGCCCGCGATCGGCTTTCTACAGAAGGCGGTTCTGATTGAGCCCGCCAACCCTGATCCGTATTTCCATCTGGGTCAGGCGTATCAGGCTACAGAGAAATACACGGAGGCGATTGAAGTACTCAGAAAATCGATCGCGCTGAATCCGTCATTGGGCCACAATGATTATCAGGTGGCGACCGCGCATTACCGGCTGGGTCAGTCTCTTTTGAAAGCCGGTCAGATCGAAGCAGGGCAGAAAGAGCTACAGGTAGCGGCGGACCTAAAGTCTAAGTCCTTACAACGTGATAAGGAGAAGAACGAGGTTTATTTGAATGCTGCGAACCTGCGTGAAACTAACAGCAAGTTCCCGGAGATAAATTCATCCGAAGGCGTGATCGCGGAATCGAAATCACCAGACGCCAGCATCACGCAGGAATTAAGTGCCGGCGAGACTTATTATTCAGGAATGATTGCGAAGGCACACCAGGAACTCGGTTTGTTGCGGGCGGACGGTGGAGATTTCCAGTCGGCGACCGAACAATTTGCACTCGCAGGTAAGTCCGATTCCAAACTTGAAGGCCTTAATTTCGACTGGGGACTGGCCGCATTCAAGGCCGAGCTTTATAAAGAAGCGACTGGTCCACTCGAGAGAGAGTTGATCGCCAATCCGCAGAATGTCCAGGCTAAGGAGTTGTTGGGACTGAGCTACTTCATATTGGAAAATTACGCGCGGACCTCTCAATTGCTATCCGATGTTATTGCGGTCAAGCAATCGAATGTCGGCGTCTACTACACTCTGGCGGTTTCTCTAATCAAGGAAGGAAGCCAGGCGCGAGCTAACCAGGTGATTGAGCAGATGGTCACACTCGGCGGTAATACTCCCCAACTCCACATTCTGCTGGGCCAGGCTTACAACGAACAGGGTGAGACCGCGAAGGCCCTGGAAGAATTGCAGACGGCCGTCTCGCTCGATAGTAAAATTCCGATGGTTCATTACTATTCGGGATTGGTTTATCTCAAGGCCGGAAAGTTCGATGAGGCGACGAAGGAATTTGAAAGTGAGTTGGCATTGAATCCCGCGAATGTGCAGGCAAAATACCACCTGGGTTTCGTGCAGCTTGCCCGGCAAATGACCACCTCCGGCATCAAAACGATGCGCGACGTGATCCGAACCAAGCCCGACTTTGCAGACGCGTATTACGAACTTGGCAAAGCACTGGTGCAACAAGGCGCAATCAAAGACGGGGTCGCTAATTTAGAGACGGCAGCGAAACTGGCACCCGACAAGTCATATGTTCAATATCAACTGGGCAGAGCGTATCTTGCCGCCGGCCGAAAAGCTGAAGGCGAGAATCATCTGGAAATCTCGCGCCAACTGAAAGAGAAAGAGCGCCAACAAACCAAACCTTAATCTCCGCGCGAGGTTGTTAATTTTTGTCTTCGAGAATCGTTCCGGTCCTCATTGCGACGTTCCTGGTCCTGATCCCGGGAGCGCCTGCATGCACGGCAAGTGCTTCGGCAATCGACGTGCATTTCGTCGACGTCACAGATCAGGCAAGCATCAAGTTTAAGCACGTGTCATCTCCCGAAAAAAAATACATCGTCGAGTCGATGAGCGGAGGTGTGGCGCTTTTTGACTACGACAACGATGGCTATCTGGATATCTACTTCGTTAACTCGCTGACCGTGGACATGGTGAAGTCAAAGCAGAAAACGCGCAGCCTCCTCTATCACAACAACGGCGACGGAACGTTTGCCGATGTGACGGACAAGGCCGGGGTCGGCGACATCGGCTGGGGCATGGGGGTGGCAATCGGCGATTACAACAATGACGGCTGGGACGATATCTACGTGACCTCCCTGGGCCCGAATCATCTGCTGCGAAACAATGGCAACGGCACGTTTTCCGACGTAACTCAGAAGGCAGGGGTCGCAGATCCGCGTTGGTCAACCGGCGCCGCGTTCGTGGATTACGATAACGATGGCAAGCTGGATCTCTTCGTTTCCAACTATGTTGATTTTGACGTAGACAATCTGCCCGAGTTCGGTAAAGGGCGCACGTGCCAGTTTAAGGCAGTCCCGGTGCAGTGTGGACCCAGGGGACTGAAGGGCGCGGGCGACTCTCTTTATCATAACAACGGCGACGGGACTTTCACTGACGTTTCAAAGAAGGCCGGCGTCGCTGACCTGGACGGCTATTACGGCTTAGGCGTTATTGCGAGTGATTTTGATGAGGATGGTTTGGTGGACATCTTTGTCGCGAATGACTCAACACCGAACTTTCTCTATCACAACAACGGCGATGGCACCTTCAAAGACATTGGATTTCCCGCGGGTGTGGCGGTAAACGAAAACGGTAGCGAGCAAGGCAGCATGGGCGTCACGCTCGGCGATTATGATCACAGCGGTAGACTCTCGCTGTTCATTACCAACTTCGATGACGACTACAACACTCTCTATCACAACGACGGCAAGGGTTCATTCACCGATGTTTCTTATGCGGCCAAGGTGGCGGGGGTAAGTTTGCCCTACGTTGGTTGGGGCACGTGGTTTTTCGATTATGACAACGACGGGTGGCCCGATCTACTGGTAGTTAACGGTCACGTCTACCCGCAGCTGCCCACCTACGGGCAGCGCAACTTTGTGCATCACAACAACCGCGATGGGACCTTTGCCGAAGTCGGCGCGCAACTGGGGGCCCCGTTTGTTGAGAAGCGCACGGGCCGGGGCGCCGCGTTTGGCGATATCGATAACGATGGCGACGTTGACGTTGTGATCAATAATCTTGACGGTCCTCCGCAGGTGGTGCGAAATGATGGCGGCGACGCAAGCAATTCCGTTTTGATCAAGACGATCGGAGTGAAAAGCAATCGCGATGGCATCGGTGCTCGAGTCAAAATTATCTCCGGCGATCTCACCCAGATTAGCGAGATTTACAGCGGCGGCAGTTACCTTTCGCAGAGCGATCTACGGGTGCATTTCGGCCTCGAGAAGCGAACGAAGATAGACTTGATTGAGGTTCACTGGCCCAACGGCGGCACTGACAAAGTTACGAATATCAGCGCCAATAAGATTCTTACGATCAAAGAGGGGCAGGGATTGATTGAGCAGAAAGACTTTAAGCGGCCTGCCAAGCAACCATAGAAACAGGACCATTAGTGATTGTGTTTTCTATTAGTAGTGTCGGAAGCTCGACCCTCAGGGAGAGCCTGTTGAGCAAGATGCCCTCCCTAAGGGCCGGCCTTCTGACACTGCTCTTAACCATTTCGTTTGTTACCGCTCAGACAAATAATCTTCAAGCGCGACTTGAAAATGCGGCCGCGCTAATTAAAGAAAATCGGATTGCAGAGGCAGAGCAGCAACTGAACGCCATTTTGAGAACCGCGCCAAACGAGGCGGCGGCCCTCAATCTGCTAGGCACCATTCGCGCTCAGCAGGGAAAACTGAACGAAGCAGAAAGCCTTCTAACTCGTGCGGCGAAAATTGATCCCACCTTCGTGCCCGTGCACATGAACCTGGCTTTTCTTTATGTCCTCAAGAATGTTCCCGAGAAAACGATTTCCGAGTTGAGGGAAGCCGTCAAGCTTGAGCCAAACAATATTGAAGCGAACTACAAACTCGCGCGGTTGCTATTATCGCGGGGGCAGATAGACGAATCTATTGTCGTTATTCAGCAAGCGAAAATGTCATCTCCTCCCCCCGTAATGTTTCTCACCTTGCTGGGCGATGCCTATTTCAAAAAGGGCGACGCCGGCACGGCCGAAGAGAATTATCTGCTGGCGCTGGCGGCGCAGAAAAACAACGCCGACGCCATTCTGGGACTGGCAAAGGTTTCGCAAACCCGAGGTGATACTGGAACTACTTCCTCGTATATTTCTCGAGCACGAGAATTGGCCACTAATTCCCCTGACCTTCTTTACAAAGTCGGAGTGGCTGCTCTGAGTCTCGGAATCTTTGACGAAGCCCTCTCGGATTTGGAGCAGGCCGTAAAACTGAAGCCTGAGGAACCTGCCTACTTGATCGCGCTTGGCGCCGCGTGGTTGAAAAAGCCCGATCTCTTTGCGGGTGAACAAAGTTTTCGCCGCGCCCTTGAACTTCAGCCGGACAACGCTCAGGCCCAAATGTATCTGGGTTACGTCTTATACAAACAAAAAAAATTCAACGAAGCCAGACCCTATCTTGAAAAGACCATCAAGGCCGATTCAAATATTCCCGAACCTTTCTATTACCTGGGTCTGATCGTACAGGAAGAGAATGAGGACGAACAGGCGGTCGCGTTGTTGGAAAAAGCGATATTGGTGTCGCCGTCTTTTGCGAACGCCCATGTTGCTCTTGGTGCAAGCTATCTAAAGCTGAAGGACTATCCGCGCGCGCAGAAGGAACTCGAGCTGGGAGCAAAGCTGAATCCGGATGATTCGAAGGCGCACTACCAGTTGGCTGTCTTGTATGCTCGCTTAAAGGACCCCAAGCGAGCCCAGGCCGAGATGCAAATTGTAGAGAGATTGAAGGCTTTAGATCAGTCGCAAAAAAAAGAGGGCGATACTTTTGTGATTGCGCCGGCTGCACCAAATCCGCGATAAGGGAATGCCAACATACAACCGTCATCTAAAACTCGCACTCCCGCTGTTGCTGGTTCTGCATGTACGTCTCATCGCTTCGGCACAGACGACGAAGCCGAACGTCACCTTCGAAGACGTACCGGCCAGTAAGAGCGGCATAACCTGGATTCACAATAACGCTCATTCGTCTGAACGATACTTGCCTGAAACTGTAGGCGCGGGCTGTGTGTTCCTTGATTACGACCACGACGGTTGGATGGATATTTATCTGGTTAACAGCGGTCCCTCAGACTTCTTTACTCCTAATGCGCCGCTGCGGAATGCTCTCTACCACAACAACCACGATGGCACGTTCACCGACGTGACCGACAAAGCCGGAGTGGCCGGCCGCACCTTCGCCATGGGGGTCGCGGCCGCCGATTATGATGGCGACGGATGGGTTGATCTATATGTCACCAGTTATGGCCACAATATCCTTTATCACAATAACGGCAATGGTACGTTCACTGATGTGACTGATAAAGCCGGAGTGGCGGCGCCGGGCTGGTCCACCTGCGCCGTCTGGTTTGACTATGACAATGACGGCAAACTCGATCTCTTCGTCTCGAGCTTTGTGGTGTATGAAAAGTCTCTGAACATTCTATGCACCGATGAAGGATTGAGCCGTCGTTACTATTGTGTGCCGCGTCTTTTTAAACCACGCACGAGTCATCTTTTTCACAACGACGGCAACGGCAAGTTCACCGATGTCAGCAAAGAATCGGGCATTGCTGATTCGCCAGGAAAATCGTTTGGCGCGGTTGCCACGGATGTTAACAATGACGGATTGATGGATCTGTTTGTCGCTAACGACACCATGCCGAACTTTCTCTTTATCAATAAGGGCGGTGGAAAATTCGAAGAGGTTGGATTGGCGGCGGGAGTGGCCTACAGCGACGCAGGCAAGCCGCGGTCGGGAATGGGAGTTGACGCGGCGGACTATGATGGCGATGGTTGGCAGGATCTTTTCGTGGCGAATATCGATCGTGAGTTTTTCAGTCTTTATCACAACCAGAAGGATCTAATTTTCACGGATGAGCCGGGCGAGATTGGAACGGCAACACAGATGTTGAGCGGCTGGGGTTTGCGGTTCTTTGATTACGACAACGATGGTGACCCCGATTTGTTCCTGGTTAACGGACATCCCGACGACTTCATCGAGATGCGCACCAACCGCGTGAAGTACAAAGAGCCGCTGCTGATGTTTGAGAACACCGGCCGCGCTTTCAAGAACGTCAGCGCGCAATCCGGCGCGGTTTTCAACAAAGAGTTTTCCGGGCGCGGCATGGCTACAGGCGATTTCGATAATGACGGCGATCTCGATGTGCTGATCTCAAATAACGGCGAAGCTCCGTTGCTATTGCGTAACGAAGGCGGGAACAAGAACAACTGGCTTGGTTTGCAGCTGGTCGCGAGCAAGAGCAATCCGGCGGCGGTCGGAGCGGTTATCACGTGGCAGGTTGGAGCCATGAAACGAAGCCGTTTGAAGACCGGGGGCGGCAGCTATCTGTCTTCACACGATCCCCGAGAAATACTGGGTCTGGGCACCGCGAAAAAGATTGACTATGTCGAGATTCGCTGGCCCAGCGGCAAAATCGACAAACTCACAAATCTGCCAATTAATACTTATGTAAAAGTGATTGAAGGCGAGGGCATCGCGAAGAATGAAGCGAGCCCGGCGAAGTAAGATGGCCCAAGCACCTCAGAAAACTCTTCTTGGTGCCGGCGTGATGTGCTTCGCGATCACTGTTTCGTTGTTAGCTTCCTTCCGTACGCAAGCTCAGCGCGATGCATTCTCAAAATGGCGGCCGACTCACGAGCTTGCGGGAGTGAACTATGTGGGCAGCGCGGCTTGTGCCCGTTGTCATGCTCCGCTAACTACAAAGCGTCTGGCAAATCCGATGAGTCGCGCGTTAGCGCCGGTCGAAAGTTGTGAGATTCTCAGGACTCATACCAGGTTGAACTTTCGCAACGGTCCCTATGGCTACCAAATTGCCCGCGAAGGGAACCGCAGCATCTATACAATCAGTGATGGCCAGGGTTCGATTTCCGAGCCCATCCTCTATTGCTTCGGCCAGGGCAAAGCCGGCCAGACTTACCTGTTTCAACACAGGGGCGTCTTTTATGAGAGCCGCGTGAGTTACTACCAGGAGACTGAGGCTCTCGATTTCACTATCCTGCATTCACACTCAGTACCTGAGTCGTTGGAAGAAGGCCTGGGCCGTCCGATGACGATGGAAGCGGCGCAAGGTTGTTTCGCCTGTCACTCAACCGCGGCGGATAGCGCCGCGCAACTACAGTTCAATCGCCTGACGCCGGGCGTTACTTGTGAAGGTTGTCATGGTCCCGGCGAGAAACATATCGCGGCGATCAAATCCGGCAATAAGAATCTTCAGATTTTTAATCCGGCAAAGCTGGATGCAGATGAACTGTCGCAAGAGGTCTGCGGTGCGTGCCACGTCGATTTTGAAAAGGCGTTGCTAATGCCAAAGCAGGGCGGCAGCAATAACCTGCGTTATCAGCCTTATCGAATCTTCAATAGCCGCGGACACAGCGGCGATGCGCGGATAAGTTGCGTAGCTTGCCACGACCCGCATGACAAATTATCGGAAGACCCGAGTTTCTATGAGGCAAAATGTTTGGCTTGTCATCTCGCGGCCCGTACTGAGGTGAAGACTAACGCACGCTCGGCTCCTGCTTGTCCGGTGAGTAAGCAGCGGTGCACCACTTGTCACATGCCAAAGATCGAATTGCCGGGAGGCCATGCGAAATTCACCGATCATTGGATCCGGATTGTGAAGCCTGGAGGACTGGTGCCGAATTGAATGCAACGCAGAGCGGGGAAGTAGCCCGCGCGTAAGCAAGGGCGTCGCACTGGCCGTCCCCTATCTGGATGGAATACGCCCTCCCTCACGGTCGGCTACTGGAGCTACGGCTTCGCGGGCGCCGGCGGACTCGTCATTGCCGTCACTCGTTTATTCCATTCTGCCGGCGTCAGCGATCGAAGCTGCGGCAACTCGCCGGCTGCGATCACCAGTTTGCGCGCGCTGGTAACTACCACAAACTCGAGCGCTGCTTTTGGTTTGGCTGCTTCATCCAGCTTCGCTAACTGTGCCTGGCGCCATTCCGTCGTAGGCGCGTTGCCGGAAGATAAGTACGCCAGCGCTTCCAATCCTGATTCCGCGATAGCCGACAAATCATTTGCCAGAGGCCGGGCCTCGTGGAGTGCGGGTGATTGATCGATTATGGGTCCGAGCGCCCGGCCCGCGGTTTGCCACTCAGCCAGTATGTGTTCGAGTTCCAATCGATTCAGCGCAAAGCGCGGAGCGTCGGACAAGAAGGCGTCGACGTTTGAGTTGAAGTGACGAGCCGTCTCACTGTCGGGCCGCGCCGCGTCGACCAGGCCAGTGAGCGGACTGAGCATAGTCTGTGGCCGCATTTGATAGCGACGATACTGCTTTACGGGTTCGACTATCGATGCCAGCGTGCGCAATGGTCCGGTGTTCTCGCTCGCCGTCAGACGGCGCAGCAACATTCCGTAGTTTTTTTCGTGGGTCAACCCCAACTCTTCCAATTGTCGACTGACTACCGACAACCGGCGATACATGTCTTCGATGTCGGTGACGTTCCGCGGCGACCAAAGCCGCTCGGCGATCGCCGCCGTGCGCGGCCAGATGCGCGAGTCGATCGTCTCCGGGCTAACCCACTCACCCCACATCGTCGCTTCGCCGCCGAGAATATGTTTCGCTTCTTCCGCGGTTAAAGACGTGTCGGGTGGAATTGGATCGGCCAGATAATGTTGGGAGGCAGGAAGAATCAAATCGATGTAATAACCCGATGAAAGAATTCCGTTGTAACCTTTCTTCGCTGCTTCTGCCAACGACGCAGGTCCACGCCAGGATTGAATGACTGCGTCTTTGGGCAGATCTGGATGCAGAATTTCGTCCCAGCCGATCATTTTCTTGTGGTGCTTCTGTAAGATCTTCAAGATGCGTTGATTGAAGTAAGCCTGCAACGCATGATTGTCTTTGATGCCTTTCTGTTTCATGAAGGCCTGGATTTGCGGATTGCGATCCCACTGCTTGCCTTCATTCTCGTCGCCGCCGATATGCATGTACGCGTCTGGAAATAGCCCGGCCATTTCGCCCAGGAACGTGTCGAGAAATTTGTATGTCTGTTCGCGGGAAGGATCGAGTGCGGGCTCGAAGATTCCCGCGCCGCGCTCAATTTTGTAGGGACCGGGGGCGCTGCCGATCTCAGGATAAGCCACCAACCAGCTCGTACTGTGGCCGGGAATATCAAACTCGGGCATAACTCGGATGCCGCGGTCGCGAGCGTACGCAATAATCTCGCGCACCTGATCCTGGGTGTAGAAGAGACCGTCTGATCCGAGACTGTGGAGCTTGGGAAGCTTCTTACTCTCGACGCGAAAGCCCTGGTCCTCTGTCAGATGCCAGTGAAAGACGTTGAGCTTGACTGCGGCCATCGCGTCCAGATTCCGTTTGAGAACTTCCATTGGCTCATAGTGGCGAGCAACATCAATCAGCAAACCGCGCCAGGGAAAGCGCGGTTGATCTTGGATCTTAACAGCCGGCAGATAATAACCTTCGCGGTCGCCCTGAAGCAGTTGCAGAAAAGTCTCGAAGCCGCGGAGCGCACCTACGACTGTAGGCGCGACGAGTCGCGCCTGCTTGTCGTTGACTTCCAAACTGTAGCTTTCGTTTTCGTTAAGAGACGGAATGATTTCGCCGGCCCGTTCGCATTGGACCACTAGCGTGGCCGCGCTTTCGTCAGTTGTCAGGCCAGCCGGCAAAGTCAGAACGGTTCGTCCCGCGAGGCGTTTAAGCATGCGATCCATGCCGGCGCGTAGACGATCGTCTGTGTAGTTCGTGGCTGCGACAGTGAAACTGCTGGTGATCGGTAGGCGTCCTGTCTGAATCTGCACCGACTCAGGCACAGGCATGAGATTCATTTGCGTCGGCGCCATCATGTTGGTAGTCGAATTCTGGCCGTATATCGACAGGCCCATGGTACTGATCGCGATCAGCAGGAAGTGGGTCAATTTGGCAGTCTTCATGACACTTCTACGGAGCTTCAACCATTGCTTTGGCGGTTCGAAAACCGAAGCAGCCAAAGAGCCCAAAACATAAACCTTCTGCGGCGACGGTGATCAGAAGGAAAAACAATCCTTAGCGCGGCGCGGCCACTCCATGATGATCCGCAAGAAATGCGCCGGGTTAATCAGTGCAAAGACTACGTTGGTAGTTAAGAGATATGCTTCATAATGTCGTCGCCGGTGAGACAGTGGATCAAGTCACTTAGGCTCATCCCACTGGCGAATGGGGTGCACTATTCTCTTCGAAATCGTGACATAATCGGTTCGCATCTATCGAGGGGCATTGTAGCTGATTCATCGCGGATCCCGGCTATCGAAAATGGCTAATCAGAAGATTCATCAGACTAGCGTAAAGAGCATCCACGATTCTCTTCATGGGAAAGAATTGCTTAGCCCAAGGAAGGGCATTGGCATACTGACTGTCCTACTTTTTGCGATCATTTGCTGCTCTGCTGCGCTCACGTCTTCAGCCGAATCCGCCGGCAATCCGGCAGGGTGGAGACTGGTGTGGAGCGACGAGTTCAATGGCCCCACTGGATCGGCGGTTGATTCGACCAGGTGGTCCTTTGATCTTGGCGGCAACGGTTGGGGCAACAGCGAGCTTGAAACGTATACCAGCCGGAGAGCAAACGCGCACCTTGAGAAGGGTTTACTGGTCATCAATGCGATCAAGGAGACTTTCACTGGCGCTGACAACACAACTCGCAACTACACTTCGGCCAGACTGCTCACGAAGAACAAGTTCAGCCAAACCTATGGCCGTTTCGAAGCGCGGATTAAAATTCCTTTTAGCCAGGGCATCTGGCCCGCATTTTGGTTGTTGGGTGACAACATCGGTACTGCACACTGGCCGAACTGTGGCGAGATCGACATCATGGAAAACATCGGGCGGGAGCCTTCGATGGTTCACGGCACTTTTCATGGGCCAGGATACTCCGGCGGGAGCGGCGTGAGCGCGGCGTACACGTTACCCAACAGTCAGAAGTTTTCTGACGATTTCCATACGTTCGCGGTCGAGTGGCAGCCAAACGTCATACGCTTTTACGTCGACGGAAACTTGTATCAGACGCGCACTCCTGCAGACCTGCCGCACGGCACCTCATGGGTTTTCGATCATCCCTTCTTTATTATTTTGAATGTGGCGGTCGGCGGTGGCTGGCCAGGAAACCCTGATACAACGACAATATTTCCGCAACAGATGCAGGTCGATTATGTCCGCGTCTATAAACGGTCGGTGTGATTCTGACTCTAGCAGCAGGAAGAAATTATGAATTTCAAAAGTCTCGCGTGGCTCTTAGCAACCGCAATCGTCTCGTTCTGTTTCGCCGGCACAATCGTGGCCCAGAAACCTGCCGGAGCCGGCCCGCCGCCAAACAATAATCCAAACCTCGAGGATCGTGCGCGGCAAGTGGACGAGGGCAGACTAAGAAGTGCCGAGGCCGATGCCAGGGGCGAGGAAAAGAACCAGAAACTGGTGCAGGCAGCAATTGTAAACATGAAAGAGGACTTCAGCCGCATTCAAGTCCTGCGGAATGACATTGCCCGAAATCTGGTGGCCCATAAACCACTCGACTACAGTTTAATCTCTGAGCAGACAGCGGAAATAAATAAACGTGCTAACCGGCTGAACGTTTACATGCATGCTCATGCCGCGGAGGCAGACAAGGA
The DNA here is from genome assembly GCA_046262835.1 of Pyrinomonadaceae bacterium. Taxonomy (GTDB): domain Bacteria; phylum Acidobacteriota; class Blastocatellia; order Pyrinomonadales; family Pyrinomonadaceae; genus UBA11740. The sequence continues at coordinate 26,657 of JBHELZ010000035.1, read as the reverse complement.
AAACAATTTACCTGAACTGAAGAGCGAAGAGATGACTGGCGCGTTGGTTAAACTCTGTAAACTGATCGATAGTTTCACCGAAAATCCTGCACTAAAGAACGCGGCGACGATTAATTCGAAAGATGTCGCCAAGGCCAAAGAAAACAAAGCCGACGCCGATCGAGACCTGCTCGCGATTATTAAGCTAAGCAACAGTGTTCAGAAAAGATCAGAGAGTCTAAAGCTATCTCAGTGAAATCGCGTGGTTTGAGGCGACGTTCATGGTGCGATTACGAAGGATGCTTCTTGTTTTTCTACCTTCTGTCGCACGAGGTCACGGCTTTCGATTATGGCTGAGTATTTACCTGCTGCCAGACCAGTAAGCTTGAGATATTTGGCTAACGTCAAATGAGGTATTGGATCGGCTGCTGTTTCGGTCAGTTGGTAGTCAAATGGTCTCGTCACCGGTTTTCCGTCTTTCATCAGCGTGACAGTTACTCTCACCAGCGGCGTTCCCGTTTCGCGGGAAACGGCTGCATTATAGAGTTGGAAGAAAACGATCAGGTTGTCGGTTGAGTGAAATTCGCGACTGGGCGATGGACGAATCTGTACACTGCCTTCGGTGAAAACGTCACTATTGCGGGACGGTCCCTTGAGTTGGTCGGCATGACGACTCAACACTGCTGCCGTCGTTGAGAAGCTCGCATCATCAAGTGGCAATTCGAGCTTCTCTTGTTTGGCCGCAACCTTGCCTGAAATCCGATCTCGCACAATGAGATTAACCGTGTAACTACCGGCATATAGCTGTATATCCTGCCGATAGAAAATCTTATCGTGCGAAATCGATTCGTATTGCTGAGGACTCAAGGCGACATCAAAGTTTCCTCCCAGGCGCGAAAGAATCTTGTCATCACCTTCAGCCCGCACGACGCCGAGAACATCCAGCTGCATACGCTGCTTATCGCCTTTGCGATCGAACTGCACGACGGTTGGGTCTACTTCGAACGATAACGGCACGATGTAGAAGCCGTCGCGAGAACGAAAAGAATTCAATTCCAGGGACAGCGGTAAGGTGGGATTTGCCTCGATGGTGGCAAAGTTTGCCAGCAACTTTCTGTCGTCAGGCGACATGGGGACGATCTGGCTGGGAGGAATCGCGTAATAACCAGAGCGGGCCAGAACGCTTGTATCCGCGCGGCGAACTTCAATCTTGACCTTGCGAAAACTGCCGTCAAAGTTCGCGTCGGTGCTGCGATAAGCGAGCGTGTAACGAGAACGGATTTCTGTGTCTATTCGCTCAAGGCCGGCGCCGATGTCATTTGTATTTTTAAGGAAGTGTCCGCCAGTGTCTTCCGAGATTCGATACAACAGATCTTGTTGCCGGTTTAGACCTTCGTGCCGGCTGATATCAAACACGCTTTCGCCCGCGGCCGCCCGGCGCCGCTGCTCCATGTCCAGCGCACCGGAGATTCCAGCCAGCGGCGAAGAAGCAACCAGTGCTCCTGAGGTGGGGGTACCTCCGGTGAGACCGGTCGAGTCGATGATATAAACCGCAACATTGGCGCGATTGGCAATGTCGATCGTGCTTTGGACTTGCCAATCGAGTGCTTCAGTGGCCACGAATCCCTGCGAGAACATCACCAGAGTTTTCTTGCCGGGTACAGAGCGCAATCCTTCGGCGATCGCCGCCAGCGCCGCCAGCACCGGCCGCGTTTGTTGCGTGCTTAACGCCGATCGCAACTGAATATATTGTTCCAGCATCCGTTGCGCGATCATCTTCTCGGCCATCGTAGAGCCGGCGGCTCCGGCCGCGGGCGACGAGGCCACGGTTTCGCCGGGAGGGCCGGCAGAAATTTTATCCCGAAGGGCACTGATGTTTTCCGAAAGCCCCCGCGCCTCAGAAGTCTTTGAAACGGTCGAGCTGTCATAGGCTTTCTCAACCGCCGCGAGCAGGACGCCTTTGTCATGGGTAAAGGGTTGCAGCAGTTGCAATCCGCCGGAGATTGAGAACAAGGCAACTGAGTCGTTATTCGTTATGCGCTCGCGAATGTACTTCAACATTCCTTCCCGCACGTGCTTTAGGTTCGCCAGCTCAGTGCTCTGCCCGTCCAACACCAGAGCAATAATATTTCGCGGAAAGCGCGACGGACTTTGTGGTCTTTCTTCGGGGGAGGCTATGGCGTCCGCTGATTGACCGGTCACTCCGAGGCTGGTAAGGGTTGAGTCAAAGAATGCAATCTTCTGCAGCACGCCGTTCTCGGAAACTATGAAATCTTCCGCTTTAAGATCGGTGACGGGTTTGCCCTTTTTGTCTTTGACGATCACGTCAAGACTTACCAGGTTCGAGGTTACTTTGATTACATCCTGATCGTCGCTCTTGTTTGGCTTCTGGTCTTGTGAATGCACCGGGATAACGGCGAGGAACACGGCACACGTCACGAGCAACTTCATCCACGTACCCGCCGAACGATTCTTCACAAGAGTATTTGGGTAATGCATGAGTTATTCATTTCTATCGGGGGACGGCGGTTTTTACTTGAATGCAAACCTCTCCTTCAATCCCGCAATCGTCACCTCAAACTCGCCCGGCTCGACCACGGGTTTATTATTGGCGCCGATAAACGAAAGATCATCCGGGCGCAAGCGGAACGTCAGCGTCCGGCTCTGGCCCGCTTCCAAATAAATCTTGGCAAAACGTTTCAGCCTTTTTCCGGCGGGGGAAAGAGACGCGACCAGATCGCTGAGATAGAGTGGGACGACTTCCTTGCCTGCCCGGGAGCCGCTGTTGGTTACCGTAATGCTGACTGACAATTGATCAGTCGCTCCAATTATTTTTCGATCAACGCGCAAATCTTTATAGCTAAAAGTCGTATAGCTGAGGCCTTCGCCAAATTCAAACTGCGGTCTGATACCGGCACCGTCAAAGCCTTCAGTCTCGAACGCTTTATGATCGTAAGTCATCAAGCCGTTCGGAAAACGCGGGTAAGTAAACGGAAGTTTGCCGCAGGGGTTGAAGTCGCCGAACAGAACGTCGGCCACTGCTTGTCCGCCTTCGTTGCCGGGATTGTAAGCCATTAACACCGCGTTCGCGTGATCGGCAATGCCATTGACGATTCGTGGCCGGCCTTCGGCCAGCACCAATACGACCGGTTTGCCCGTCGCTTCGATCGCTTCGGCGAGTTTACGTTGTGGCTCACCAAGGTTAAGGTCGGGAATGTCTCCTGGCGTTTCCGTGTACGATCCTTCGCCGAGACACAACACCACGACGTCGGCTGCGCGCGCAGCCTGGACCGCCGCTGGAATATCAACTTCGCTTTCGATATTTGTCGGCGAGCCGTTCGAAGGAGATCCTTCACGCCGGGTGATCTTCGTACCCGGAACGTAAGTGACGTTTGCCGCTCCGGCCCTGGCTTCGATGGCGCGTCGTATGGTGGGACGATCCTTCGGATAAAGCGACTCTTCCGAGCCTTGCCAGACATAGGTCCAACCGTTGTTAAGAGAGATCAGCGAGTCAGCGGTCGGACCAGTGACAAGTATTTTTCGGTTCTTGGTAAGCGGCAATAAATCACCGGTGTTCTTCAGCAGCGTCATCGATTCACGCGCTGCTTGCAGGGCGGCCTGCCGCGATTCAGACAGTCCGATCTTTGACTTGAGCGCGGGATCTGGCATGGAGTTTTCGAACAGGCCCAGCTCAAACTTCACCTTTAAGATTCTCCCCACGGCTTCATCAATTCGCGACTGGGGTACTGCGCCTTCCTTCACCAGTGCAACTAGATAATCGGCGAAGCTGTAATCGAGCGGCACCATGCTCATGTCGATGCCGGCCATCACCGCCATGCGCGTGGCTTCCTTCTCGTTGGCGGCGACACGCCATACGGTTACCAGTTTCTTGATGTCTTCCCAGTCAGAAACTACAAACCCCTTGAAGCCCAGTTCATCGCGCAGGATGTCAGTCAGGATATGATGATTGATGTGGCCGGGAGTGCCGTTGATCTCAGCGGAATTAACCATCACCGTGTGGGCGCCGGTTTTGACTGCAGCGTCGAACGTGGGCAGGAAGTATTCGCGTAAATAATTTTCGGGAATCCAGGCTGAGGTTCTATCTCTTCCGTTAAAAGAAAAGCTGTAGCCCATGTAGTGTTTCAAGCTGGCAGCTACGTGATCCTGCGAGCTGACATCGGTTCCTTCCAGGCCGCGCACGAAAGCCGCACCCATTACTTTTGCGAGATATGGATCCTCGCCGAAGGTTTCGTAGAGGCGCGGCCAGAGCGGTTGGCGACCGATGTCCAGCACCGGTGAAAAGCTCCAGGGAATTCCGGCGGCGCGCGTTTCCATGGCCGCGATTTCTGATCCTCGCTTCATCAACTCAGGATTCCAGGTGGCGGCCATGCCGATCTCCTGCGGAAAAAGAGTTGAGCCTTGAACGTAGTTTGCGCCATGAATCGAATCGATCCCGTAAATTACTGGAATCCCGAGGCGCGTTTTCTTTGCGGCAGTTTGGATTTGTCCGATGATCTCCTGCCACTTGTCGACAGTCAGTGCTTGCTCATGGACGTTAAGAATTGAACCGACGCCATAATGCCCGATGGCTTTATCGAGCTTGGCGGGATCGATCTGAATGGTTTGATCCTGACCCGTTGCAATCATGCCAATGGCCAGTTGAGTCATCTGCCCAACTTTTTCTTCGAGCGTCATGCGCCGGAGTAAAGCTTCGATCCTTTGCGTGTTGTCGCGTTGTGGTCTAACCGGTCGAATAGTGTTTTGAAAGAATAGATCGCTATCGTCGATGTCGGCAGTCACCGGTCCTCTTTCGGCAGATTGAGCCGGCAACGGACTTGTGTTTTTCGCTTTTTCCGTGGGAAGGTCGACCCATGGTGAAAGGGCGGCAATGGAAAGCACGAGGGCCACTATTCTCATCGGATTATTGGTTCCTTTTCCAGGAAGGGCTTGAAGAAAACTTCGTCGCTATTCTCGTCTATTGACAAGGGATATTCAAGCAATACTGGCGCAGAAATAGGTAAGATTACTAGTTTCTCGGTACAGTTTCTTCCCTGCCGCTGGTTGTTTTTTGCGACGCTTTAGCACTCGGTGCGCGGTACAATATCTGAGCGTCATGAAACCTCTAAAAATTGGTATCACCGGCGTGCGTGGCATTGTCGGCGAAACGTTCACACCCGAAGTGTCGGTCGGTTTCGCGCAGGCCTTTGCTACTTATCTCGACAGCGGTCGCATTCTGATCTGTCGTGATACCAGACCGTCCGGCCCGATGGTTCGGTCAGCAGTTGTAGCCGGGCTGCTCGCTGCTGGTTGTGAGGTTATTGATCTTGGGATTTGTCCTACGCCCAGTCTCCAATTGGCCGTGACCTGGCTCAAAGCGGATGGCGGAATTGCCGTCACCGCCGGTCACAATCCTTCCCCTTGGAATGCATTGAAGTTTGTTCGTAGCGACGGCCTCTATTTGGACCCCCAGCAAGCCGAAGAGCTTCTAGATATTTATCATCAGGGAGAGTTCGTCAAGGCCACATGGAACAAGATACAACCCGCAATCAAATATCAAGACCCGATCGAACACCACATCGAATTGCTCAAGCGAGCTTTTGATGTTGAGATTATCAAGCGCCGTCACCTGAAGGTTGCCGTCGATTGTTGTAACGGAGCCTGTTCGTTGCTTATTCCACGATGGCTTGCCGAATTGGGTTGCGAAGTGCTCGCCATCAATGACGATCCGAACGGCATCTTTCCGCATCGGCCCGAACCAACACCCGCGACCATGGCCCAGCTCAGTGCGTTGGTTAAGGCGGGCCATGCCGATATTGGTTTCGCTCATGACGCGGACGGAGAGCGACTGGGAATTGTGACCGAGCTCGGCGAGCGACTATCAGAAGAATTGGCAGTAGCTCTGGCCACCCGTATACGTTGTGACCAGGGTCCGGGCACAATCGTCACAAATGTCTGTACCACGGGCGCGATCGAACAAGTCGCCGTGCGTTATGAAAGTTCCGTAGTGCGAACGCCCGTCGGACAAACTTATATCTCTGAGGCCATGTTCGAACACGGAGCAGTGCTCGGAGGCGAAGGCAGCGGGGGCGTTACGGTTCCGCAAGTACACTTAACGCATGACAGCGCCGCGGCCCTGGGACTTATTCTCGAAGGCCTGGCGCGCTTGGGCGAAACGGTATCTGAGCTTGTTGGGCAACTTCCCATCTTGTTCATGTTGAAGCACAACATCGCTGTTGAGCCCAATCATCTGTATTCGGTGTTGCAGGACTTCCGGGTGGCAATCGAGGGTGAACAACTGACCTATGATTTGACGGATGGCATTAAGGTGGAGTTACCCGGAGGTTGGGTACACGTTCGCGCTTCCAATACAGAGTCTCTGATTCGGGTTATTGTCGAAGCTGAAAACGAGTCGAACGCGCGTCGCCTGCTTGATTGGGCGCGCGACCGATTGAATAAGTAAGTCTCCATAATTTATGCGACCGATACCGACTCTAAAAATCAGTATCTCCGGCGTTCGCGGAGTCGTTGGTGAGTCATTGACGCCCATACTGTTGACGCGTTTCGCGCAGGCCTTCGGCACTTATATCGGCCCTCGTACGGTGGTCATCGGGCGCGATCCCCGCACCTCAGGTGAAATGGTGAGGCAAGCGGTGACAGCGGGTCTGCTTTCGAGCGGTTGTCGCATTGTCGATATCGGAATGTGTCCTGTGCCGACGGTCCAGCTGCTCGTCCGTCAGCATCGGGCCCATGGCGGCATCGCGATCACCGCTAGTCACAACCCGGCAGAATGGAACGCATTGAAGTTTATTGGCCGCAACGGATTTTTCCTGAACACAGGGCAAGCCCGCGAGCTGCTGGATATTTATCATCAGGGAGAATACACGCGCGCCGGCGGCGCGGAGATGAGAGAAGTCGTCAAGCTCTCCGGCGCTACTGATCTTCATATTCAAACGATCATCGATGGGTTGGGCGGGCTGCCTGCGACCAAGAAAAAGCTGCGTGTGGTTCTGGATGCCTGCAACGGCGCGGGCTCGTTGGCAGGTCCAAAGCTGCTGGAAGCGCTGGGCGCGGAAGTCTTCACAATTAATGTCACGCCTGACGGATCGTTTCCGCGACCGGCAGAACCGCTGGCGGAGAACCTCGGCGATCTTTGCGCCGCAGTCAAAGAGCATCACGCCGATGTTGGTTTTGCGCAAGACATGGATGCGGATCGACTGGCGGTAGTTTCAGAAGAGGGCGGCGCGATTGGCGAGGAATACACGCTGCTGCTTGCGACTCTTGGCGTTCTCGGCAGGACACGCGGGCCCGTCGTAGCAAATCTATCAACCACGTCTGCGCTTGGAGAGGTCGTTAGCGGGTTTGGTTGCGCGCTCTTCCAATCAAAAATCGGCGAAGTTAATGTTACTGAGGAGATGCAGAAACAAAACGCCGTTATCGGAGGCGAAGGCAACGGCGGCGTGATTTATCCGCGGCTCAACTTTGCGCGCGATAGTTTGGTTGGCATGGCCCTAATCCTGCACCTGCTGGCACGGACCGGTCAGACTATTACCGAGCTTTTAAATAGCTTGCCGCGTTTCACGATGATCAAAGAAAAAATGAAATGTCCTTCCGACAAAATTTCCACTATCCTTCGAATGGTTCGCCGGGAGTATGCAACTTATCAAATGGATCTGCGCGATGGTGTAAAAGTAAGTTTGCCGCACGGATGGTTCCTGGTGCGAGGTTCAAATACAGAGCCAATCATCCGGGTTATTGCTGAAGCACAGAGCGAGGTCGATGCACGAATGATTATCGAGCAAATATATTCAAGGGTTCAGGACTGTGTGGGCCAACCGTGAGTAACTGAAATTGATGACCCGCGGCGAGACCTGGAAGAGTCTTACTCATTAGCCAAAACAGCGGCGGCCAGGAGCACCGAGGAGAGGACCAGTGATCTTATTACAGACCGGGATTTATCTTAGCCTTCTATTAGGATTAGGAGCCTTGCTCCCCAACGTGCCGGGCACCGCTCAGGTGCCTGAGCCCCAGTTGACGGTCAGGCAACAGGTCGTGTCACAAGTGAAACGCCGCACGAAGGCGACCTCTCCAACCCTTTTTGACGACTTTAATTACTTGAACTCCAAGCAGCTCGCCAGGCACGGTTGGATCATTCGCACAGCGGCTGGGTGGCCGGGAGTGCCCGGCGCGATGTGGGGAAACAATGGCGTGTCGTTTCTCTCTGATCCGGATCAGCGCGGCAATCGTTGGCTGCGCATGACGTCTTTCACGGACGGGACCGGACCGAATACTCATCAAACTCAGATTTGCCATCAACGCAAGTACCTCGAGGGCACATACGCTGCTCGCGTTCGCTTTGTTGACGTACCAACGGATGGACCAATTGGGGACCAGCTGGTAGAGAGCTTCTATACCATCAGTCCTCTGAAGGCGCCCATGGATCCCGACTACAGCGAGCTGGACTTCGAATATTTTCCGAATGGAGGTTGGGGTAGCGTTGGCCCGACGTTGTTTACGACTTCCTGGAGAACCTTCAGTCCGGAACCTAATTGGAAAAAAGACAACGTCTTCAATAGCAGCACCGGCAGCGTTGCCGGCTGGCATACACTTATGACGCAGGTGTCTGATGGAAACGTGAAGTATTTCATCGACGGCAAATCTCTGGCAGAGCACAGTGGTCAATATTATCCCCGGTCGTTAATGTCGATTAATTTCAATCTTTGGTTTGTTAAGGATCAGATGGTGAAGTCTACTCTCGTGCGCCACTATCAGGAGGATATTGATTGGGTGTTCCACGAGGCCGGGAAGATACTCGCGCCTGAAGAGGTAGAAGCGAAGGTGGCGTTGCTGCGACGAAGATCGATTAGATTTCGGGATTCAGTTCCGGCACCGGTGCCCGCGTTGATATCACCGTGCGATTACTGATACCTGGAAGTTTCGAGGCACAAATGAACAGAATATTCTTCTCGCACGCTGGGATCTTGATCATGTTGATACTTTCGACCGGCGGATTCTCTGTTGGCCAGAACACTGCGAAACCTGCCGAGTCGAGCGGTAACAAGCTTCTCTATGCGGACTTCCAAAGCGTGCAGAGCGGCCGGCCGGTCAGTAAGAATGGTGGCGTGGTGCGGTTGAATGTGTATTCTCAGAACTCAGCGAATCCTCCGCAGTATCGTGGTTTGGAAAACGCAAGTTCGCCGGCGCCGGCTTTTGCCCGGGTTACTGCCGATGACGTTGCTGCTGCATTCGACTATGAATTTCGCGTCCCGAACGAGTGGGAGGGAGTCAACATAGAAGTGTTCGGAGAGCCCGAGAAAGACGGGAAACTCGTACCTGACGATGTGAGCGGCTATAAATTCATTACGTTCCGCGCTTTTGCAAAAGGGGCGCAGTTCATAAAGCTGGAGTTGATCACTCGAGGTCAGGGCGCGAATCTCGAGTCCGGTTATCCTGCGGCGACCGTTCGCCTGGCCACAGGCTTCAATACTTACAAACTGAAGCTCGATACTTTCAATCAACCAGATTGGGCCATGCCGTTGGATCTCAAACGGGATGTTCTGAAGAAGCTAACATCAGTTACGCTCGGAGTTCATTGCGATAAGTGCATCATGGAGAAAGGGACAGTAGTCGTCGACAACATCGCTTTCGAAAAATAAGATCTGACCACGCCAGAAAAACCAAGTCTACTTGCGAGACGTTGTCATCAACTCATCGTGAAGAAACCCAAATACATTTCCCTCAAAGCCGATAACGCCTCTTCTCGCCGCGACTTCTTAAGATTTGCCACGCTTGGCGCGCTGGGGCTGACGCTGACCGAGCTTCCCTTTGCTCAGATACTGGCCGCGGCGAGCGCAAAAGAACTTCTTGTCTACGTCGGAACGTACACTACCGGTAAGAGCGAGGGAATTTATCTTTATCGATTGAACCTTTCTTCGGGAGAGTTAAGGCAAGGCGCCATCACCAGGGGTGTCATTAACCCGTCGTTTCTCACTCTCGCACCTAATCAGCGCTATCTGTATGCGGTCAATGAAGTCGAAGACTTTGCCGGTAGCAAGAGCGGAGCCGTCAGCTCATTTGCCGTAGATGAAAAGACGGGCGCGTTGCGGCTCTTGAATCAACAACCATCATTGGGGGCAGATCCCTGTTACGTGGACGTCGATGCCCGCGGCAGGTTCGTCCTGGTCGCGAATTACACCGGAGGCAACGTAACGGTTTTCGCAGTTCAACGGGACGGCAGTTTGGGCGCGCCTACGGATGTGAAACAGTATCAGGGCTCAAGCGTAAACCGAGATCGTCAGGAAGCTCCGCATGCACATTGCATCGTGTTGGATCCAACTGACCGGTTCGCTTACTCGTGCGATTTGGGATCTGACAAAATTATGATCTTTCGCTTCGATGCACGAAGGGGAAAGTTGCTTGCAGGTATACCGCCCTCGATGCAGGTCAAGCCAGGATCGGGACCCCGCCATCTGGCTTTTCATTCCGGCGGCAAATTCGTCTTCGTCCTTAACGAACTGCATTCGACGGTAACCGCGTTCGAACGAAATCCAGAGACGGGAAGTCTGAAGGAGCTGCAAACGCTTAGTACTCTGCCGAAGGATTTCACTAATGCGAACACGGGAGCCGACATTCATGTTTCGCCGAATGGCCGATTTCTCTATTGTTCGAACCGGGGCCACGACAGCATCGCGATTTTCAAGATTGATCCGCGCAATGGCGCTCTGACGGCTATTGGTCACGAGTCGACTCGAGGCATGAGCCCACGGAACTTTGCTATCGATCCAACCGGCGCTTTGCTGCTGGTCGCTAATCAAAAATCCGACAGCATAGTTGTCTTTCGACTTGATCAAACAATTGGCCGCCTCAAGGCGACAGGACAGGCGGTCCAGGTTCCGGCGCCTGTTTGTTTGAAATTCACACAGCCTTTTCGTTGAAACGTTTTGGCCTGATGAACTCAGACCACAAGAGTCTGAATTGAATGCGGCAAACTGTTCACCTCCGCTGCCGCGCCGTTGATCCAAAGCCAATACGCGATATTCTTTTCGCTTGAATTCATAACGACGACCGACACCTTTCCGTCTGGATTGAGGAAGGCGGTGGACAGGAGTTGGCTGCGGCTCGGTGAACTGGCAATTCTCCTGGCGCCGGGTTGAATGAACTTTGAAAAGTGGCCAATGTAGTAGTAGGAACTGAGATAAGTTAACTCTCCCGTTTTAGTGTTTGCGTGCACCGGGGCGAAGCAATAATTGGCTACATGGTTTGGTCCGCCTTTTTCGTCCAACAGAACATTCCAGTCAGTCCATCCAACCGTTCCGTTGTTGAAGTCATTGATCATCGATCGCCCGTACTGCTCTCCAAACTTCCACTCCCCGATCTTCTTTGGATCGAAAGCGTCAACGCAGCCCTCAGTAAAAATCAGTTGCTTTTCGGGAAATGTTTCATGTACCAACTTGACGTTATCGAACATCGGCTCGCCGCCGCTCCAGGGCTCGTACCAGTGATAACCAATGCCCCAGACGTATTTCGCTGCCTGCGGATCCGACAGGATTGTGTTTGCCCTTTGGTAAATGAGATCGCGATTGTGATCCCAGGCAATAATTTTTTTGTCAGCCCAGCCTTCCCGCCGAAGCGTGGGACCGAGATGATTTTTCAGAAAGTCACGTTCCTCTTCGGCCGAGTAGATACATGACTCCCATCTTTGCGTAGCCATCGGCTCGTTTTGGATTGTGATTCCCCAAATTGGGATTCCCTCGCTCTGATAAGCCCTAATGAACTTTGCGTAATAATTCGCCCATGATTGATAGAACTCCGGCTTGAGTCTGCCCCCGTGCAGCATATCGTTGTTGTCTTTCATGAAGGCTGGTGGACTCCACGGACTGCCGAAGATGTTGAGCTTCCCGCGAGTGGCGGTCAGTACTTGCTTGATAAACGGAATCCGATATTTCTTGTCATGCTCGACGTTAAAGGACTTCAGTTGTTTGTCGCCCTCGCTGACGTATGTGTAGCTGCTGCTTGAGAAATCGCAACTGTGAATGTTTGTGCGCGCCAGCTTGTAGCCGATACCCTGCTGGTCGTCGAAATAAGCGCTCAGAAGCTCCCGTTGTTTTTCTTTCGGCAACAGTGCAAACGTCTCGGCCGAGGCGTCTGTCAAAGCTCCACCGATGCCCAGGAAGGTTTGAAATCGGCGGTTGGGATCGACAAACACGCAAATCTGAGTTTCCTTCGGCTGGCCCACTTGTTTGAACGCGAGCGTATCAGTGCGCGAAATCCGGTAATCAGTATTCGCGGCCGTGGTATAGATCGTGACTTTTTTGCCGAACCTGGAAAATCGCGGTGCCTTTTGAGGCCTTTCGAAGCCTTCGTTTTGTTTGTGAGAGCCAAACGCAAGCTTGTTCGAGGCCAACAGCGCAGCCGAGGAAGCGAGCAGGAAATTTCGACGGGGAATTTTCATGGCGCGGACTTTAACACATGACCTCGCTTCCGTTTGACAAATAAGAGCGGTTGAATTGAGAGCGGTGTGATTGCACTTGCCGTGCACAAAAAGTACTGCGGCAGGCCCGGTCCAATCTCATGTTGCTACCGGAAGCTTTGTTTAAATGAGTCCGGGCTCCGATTCCATAAACATTCAGCTTTTGGCGGAGCTGATAACGCCTGCCTCGAATTCTTCGCCTCAGACCTTTCGAAATATTTTTTTGCCAGGCCCGTAACGGGTTGAATTTATCTTGGCGAGCGGCGAGCCAAGCCTAAAGCCTTAACCACTTCTGTATCCGGCGTCGCCTGTCCATTTTGCTTAGTGACCACACCAAAGCCGCCCGCATAATCCCACATGGTCCAGCCGATGCCGTACTTTTCCAGCGCGATACGCATATCTCTAATCCAGGCGGCGCGATCCGCGGGCGGCGCAAAGTTCTTGTAAACGCCGAACTCGTTGCAAGTGAGAGGGACGCGATACTTTGCAGCCCAGGCGGCAGCCTTTCCAATTTCCCGCTCAATGCGGCCGGCGTCCCAACGATCTTCGCCATAGGAAAGCAGATTACGACGTGCAGCTTGATCCTGAATCGGGTCGAGGACCCGGGCCACTCTTTCGGGATTAGATGGGTAAGGAATGTTCTTATAGAAGGGCACGGTGGGGCCCGCCCAGGTTGCGCCCTGATGCGTAAATGCAAACGGCTCGTAAAAGTGGAAATTGTAAATAATGTTCCGATCGCTATAAGGTGTCAGGAACAATAACTCGGGAAGGCCCGACCACCGGTGGCCCGAGGCGATGATCGTATGTCGCGGCGCACCTGAACGAATGGCGGCAATTAGTTTTCCCTGCAGCCCGAGCCAGCGATAACCATCTTCGACCATCGGCTCGTTGATGACTTCAAGAAATACACGGTCTGGATCGCGCGTTGAAAGATGATGGGCCAGGGCTTGCCAAAATGCAGCGAAGTTTTCGATCTGTCGATCGTTGCTATTGAGTCTGGCCTTGAATTCATCAGACGGATGAATATCAACGATCACGGCCAACCCACGCGCCAGAATCGTGTCGAGCGCAATGTCGAGGTACTTCAAATACTCAACTCCCAGCTTTGATGGGTCTTCTGGATTGAATAGCGGTGCCGGCTCAATGGTCAGGCGAACATGATCAAAGCCCATGGTTTTGATCAGCGCGATATCTTCCGTCGTAGTATGCGTTGCGAGATGAGTTTTTGAGTAATCGCCAGATTGCGCGAACCAGTGGCTGAGATTTATTCCGTGACGCAGCCTGGCAAGTCTCGAAGCCGGTACGTCGGATTGCAGTGTCAAATGCTCAGGCACGATTGCAGTTGACACCGGAGTCAAAATAGAGCTAGTTACGGCAATGGTCCAAATCAAGATCCAGCGTTTCAACATGCTGATTCTTTTAGCAGCGGCAACCAGATTAAGCAACGTAATTTTTGGCAGGGTGAACCGGCAGATGAACAGCATAAACAAGCTAATTTTGATTCTGGTCCTGCTAATTCTGAGTCCCGGACCTTCTCGATCTCAAACCACGCCGATGGCTCTATCACTCACTAGAACCCGACTCGTGACGGGTTGGCAGTTTCGTGAAGTTGGCAAAGACAGGTGGTTTCCCGCCAGCGTGCCGGGTTGCGTGCACACGGACCTGCTCAACAACAGGCTGATCGACGATCCCTTCTATCGAGATAACGAAAAGAAGTTGCAGTGGATAGGCAAGACCGACTGGGAATACCAGACGACCCTGAACCTTACGGCTGGGATGCTCAAGCGAAAGAATCTCGAGTTGCTCTTTGCAGGACTCGATACTTACGCCGACGTGTTTCTCGACGATCAGCCCCTGATAAGCACGGATAATATGTTTCGCACCTGGCGGGCGAACATAAAGGGACTGGCGAAAGTGGGCGCGAACACGCTGCGGATACATTTTCGTTCGCCTATTAATGAAGTTCTGCCGGTCATGGCAAAGATGAACTACGAACTTCCGGCGGCGAATGATCAGGGAGAGAAGACCAGTCCGCACACCCGAAAGGCACCCTACCAATATGGTTGGGATTGGGGCCCGCGGCTTGTGACCAGCGGCATCTGGCGTCCGGTCTGGCTCGAGGCCTGGGATGACGCGCGTGTTTCCGATCTGCACATTCAGACCAAAGAGATTCGCAGGGACGTCGCCAACCTGACTGCTGAGGTTGAGGTCATCGCTGATGCGAACGTCGATGCCACCATTATTCTTGACGATTTGACTGACAAGAAAATAGCCGGGCAGCACCGCGCTAAATTAAAACCCGGCGCTAATCACATTGCGATTAACATCAGTGTTCCGCATCCGTCACTCTGGTGGCCCAATGGGCTAGGCTCTCATCCTCTTTACGCTTTCAGGGCGCGGTTACTGATCAATGGCAAGGTCGTTGATGAAGCGAGTAGTCGCACTGGTTTGCGTAGCCTGGAGGTCAGGCAACAGCGTGACGATGCCGGCGAAAGCTTCACCTTTGTGATCAATGGTGTGCCGGTCTTTGCCAAAGGCGGCAACTGGATTCCGGCCGATAGTTTTCCGTCGCGCATTACCACGGATAAATATCGCAAGCTGCTTGAGTCCGTCCGCGATAGCAACATGAACATGCTCCGCGTTTGGGGCGGTGGGATTTACGAGAGTGATGACTTCTATTCACTATGCGATGAGATGGGCATTCTGGTCTGGCAGGACTTCATGTTTGGATGCAGCCTGTATCCGGCTGATGAAGCGTTTCTCGGCAACGTGCGTCAGGAAGCAGTCGATAACGTGAAGCGTCTCCGTAATCACCCCAGCATAGCGATTTGGGTAGGCAACAACGAGATCGAATCAGGTTGGTTTCACTGGGGTTGGAAAGAAAAGTTGCCGGCCAAACTCTGGGACGATTACTTAAAGATTTTCTATGGTGTATTGCCGGAAGTCTGCAAGTCGCTGGATCCTTCACGCCCGTATTGGCCCAGTTCTCCGAGTTCAAACCTGAAAGATGATCCGGAATCGCAGAAGACGGGTGACCTTCACTACTGGCAGGTTTGGCATGCTTCCGCTCCGTTTACCGAGTACGAAAAACAGTTTCCGCGCTTCATGAGCGAATATGGTTTTCAATCGTTTCCGCAACTCGAGACCGTCAACACCTACACTGAGGCCGCGGACCGCGAAGTCAGCTCGCCGGTGATGATGGCCCACCAGCGGCACCCGCGCGGCAATCAGTTGATTCGCGAATACATGCTGCGCGAGTATCCCGAGCCGAAGGACTTCGAATCCTTTCTCTACGTTAGCCAGGTCTTACAGGCTGAGGGGATTAAGATTGGCGCCGAACACCTGCGGCGCATCATGCCGCACAACATGGGTTCGCTTTTCTGGCAGATCGATGACTGTTGGCCGGTTGCATCCTGGTCGAGCATCGACTACACAGGACGTTGGAAAGCGTTGCAGTACTATGCGCGGCGCTTTTACAACGACATCTTGATCAGCCCACACGAGGAGAACGGCCAACTCGAATTCTACGTCGTCTCTGATCGTGTCCAATCGACTGCCGCGCAACTCGAGGTCAGCCTGATCGACTTCGATGGACATACTTTGTGGAACCAACGGCAGGACATCCAGGTTGCCGGCCTCACCAGCAAACCGTACGCGGGGGTTTCGCTTAACGAGTTGTTGGCAGGAAAGGATCCGAAGAGTGTGTTTCTGTTCGCTGAATTGTCGGTGGGCGGTAAGCCGGTATCGGGCAACAAACACTTCTTTCAACCGTACAAGAATCTGTTGTTGCCGCGTCCGCAGATCAGCAGGTCAGCGATACGAACGCCGACAGGATTCAGAATCACTCTGTCGTCGGACAAGCTGGCCCGAGCCGTTTATCTGTCGGCGCCGAATTACGCAGGCTTCTTCGTGGATAACTATTTTGATCTAGTTCCGGGCAGGAAAGTCGAAGTGGAGTTTCGCACGCGTGCCCCGCTAAATTTGGCTCAGTTGAAGCAGCGCCTGAGGATAGTTTCATTGGTCGATGCTTTTTAGAAGGTTGACGGGAGACCCGAATATCCGTAGTGGTCCTCGTTGCAAATTTCATTACTTTTCTGCTTACCGATTTTTCGTTTACGATGCGCGGCCGGGTCGCGAATCGAGATCGATCGCACCTGAGGTGCATTCTTGTGTCCAGCGTCTTCCAATCCGCGCAGAGGATGGCGGCATAGAGCCGGGGGTGGAGCGAAGCGAAACCCCAGGTTCCCGTGAAAATGAAACTAAGCCCGCGAAGCGGCCGGCGGCGCGAAGATAAAATAGACGCCTGACTCTTACAACCAATCTTCTTTATCACATAGTTTTTCGACGAAATACCGTCGGCCGCTAATCACGTCGGAGTACGCGATCAGACTCTATGATTATATCGGTGGCACCGTGCGAGGTGAGGGTGGGATTTGTTTAGAGCTGAATGGCGTGCCGGACCATCTCCACTTACTTAAGCTATGGCCTGATCATACCGTGTCGGCAGCGATATGTTTGAGCGCCGCCGATCACTTCGCGGGCTCTTCGGTCGGCTGTGAATCTCACCTGAGGTTCGCTCCGCTCACCCCAGGCTTTATGCCTTCATCCACTCCGCGGACTCGTTGGGCTCTCCGCCACGCATCGGTCTGAGTTGCCGTCCTGACCGCCACTCCTGTCGCCCCAAAATTCAATCACTCAACTTTGTATTCAAAAACGAAGCGTCCGACCTGAATCGAAGCCCGGCCATCGACGGGCGGACTAATCAGCAACGAACGAACCAGGCTGCTCTTACGATTTACACGCGCGTCGACGGTGCCCATAACTTCACCGTTTGCGGCGCGATAGAAATTTACCCGAATGAGATCGTTGTCTATTCGCTGATACCCAAAAACATAATCTCCCGGTGCCAGCAGCATGGTGCCGACCCTTAGCCGCGATTGGGTGATAAAGAAATGCGAGTACTTGCCTTCGGCCGAGTATCCAGCCGTAATCATGACCACGCCGGCAATGAATTTGCCGCGCCCGTCGGTAACCCCTGAGGCGGTTCGGAATTCGGTTTCGATGTTCTCTTTAACGACAGGCGCGCGTGCCGGAATAAGCTGGCGCAATTCTGATTGAGTGGCCGCTCGCCAGCGCGGGCGGTGGGCTGGAGCCGTGCCGGCGGAGTTTGCCAGAACCAACGACGAGGCAAAAAGGATGTTTAGAACAATGGATGGCATTACTGAGTCTCCGATTCAACACTAAACTGTTCTGAAGAGAGCGCGTCTAAGGCTGGTTTATTGAGTATAATCGATTTCAATGCTGTCTGGTGCGATTTCGAAGAATCCAACCACGAGACGATCTGTCTGCATTCTTTGTTCGTTACTGCTAACTGGCTTCCTTTGCCGGCAGGCATTAGCCCTCGATCCAAGCCGAGATCTGTCTCAATTCAATCGTCAAGTCTGGGTGACTGAAAACGGCCTGCCACAGAATTCGGTTCACTCGATTGTACAAACACAAAACGGATACGTTTGGATTGCGACTGAAGAAGGTCTGGCACGCTTTGACGGAGTGCGGTTCACTATTTTTGACAAACAGAATACGCCTGAGTTGAAGAGCAACGATATTCGAGTCCTGGTAGCTGATCGCCGGGGCGGCGGGCTCTGGATTGGCACAGCCGACGGTTTGGTTCGACTCGTTGATGGAAAGTTCACGGCGTTCACCACTCAACAGGGGTTACCGAGTAATGTGATTGATGCCATAACCGAAGGACAGGATGACTCTTTGTGGGTCGCCACCGCGGCTGGAATCGCGAGCTTCAGCGGCAACGTATTTAGCGCGCAGCTGGAGCTTCCCGGAAATGGCGTCCGAGTCTTATTTGCAGATCGAGACGGCGCGCTTTGGATTGGTTCGTCCGACGGCGTGGCATGCTACCGGAACGGGGCCGTCGCCAAATACACGACGCAAGATGGCCTCGAAAGTAACACCGTGCTCTCCATCGATCAGGATCAAGACGCCATGTGGGTGGGCACAACAGATGGATTGAGCGAACTCAAGCGTGGACGGTTCCTGACTTATACGAAGCGTGATGGCCTTCCCAACAACCGGATCAACTCCTTGATGGTAGACCGCGAAGGAAGCGTTTGGGTCGGTACGGCGGGTGGTCTAAGTCGCTTTGCACGCAAGCAATTCTCCAGCTTTCGTGCCGGCGAGGCACCGGCAAGCGAAATCATTCTTTCGATCTTAGAGGATCACGAAGGCAGCCTGTGGATCGGCAGCGAATCAGCCGGTCTGGGTATGTTGAAGGACAAGAAATTTACTACTTACACGTCCAGCGAAGGACTCGGAAACGATCTGGTCAAATCGATCTATGAAGATCGGGGGCACAGCCTTTGGATCGGAACCAACGGTGGCGGCTTGAGTCTGTTCAGGGATGGTAAGTTGACCTCGTACACAACTGTAGATGGCCTATCAAGCAACGTCGTCCTGGCGTTGGCCGGCGATGATGACGGCAACCTCTGGGTCGGGACCCCGGATGGACTGAATCGCTTTCGGGACGGAAAGTTTAAGACATTTACTTCGGCTGATGGACTGGCGAATGACTTTGTGCGTTCAGTCTATACGGACCACGCGGGGAATCTCTGGATTGGTACGCGCGGCGGCTTGACGCGATTGAGAGGCGAACGCTTCGATATTTTCACGACCGCCAATGGTCTACCTGACGACTTCGTCGGCACAATTTACGAAGATGGGCAAGGCAACATCTGGATCGGCACGCTGGGCGGCTTAAGCAGATTCAAAGACGATAAGTTTACTACGTACACGACAAAGGACGGCCTCTCAAGTAACGTAGTTATCTCCCTGCACGGTGACAATGATGGTGCGCTCTGGATTGGCACGAGCGGCGGCGGATTCGATCGGTTCAAGCAGGGCAAATTCACTGCCTACTCCACGCGTAACGGCCTGCCCGATGATGTTGTTTATGGCATGCTGGAAGATAGTCAGAACCGCCTCTGGTTAAGCTCCAATAAGGGAATTTTTCGCGTGAACAAGAAAGAGCTGGACGCGTTTGCAGATGGAACCATCAACTCGATCTCGCCGGTGCTTTATGGGCCTGCGGATGGAATGATTACGCGAGAATGCAGTGGCGGCGGACATCCCGCAGACTGGCGGAGCGCTGACGGCAAACTCTGGTTTTCGACAATAAAGGGTTTGGCGATGATTGATCCTGAGAAAATTAAGCTGAACGATCTACCACCGCCGGTTGCTATCGAGCAGATCCGCGTCGATGATGAGCCTATTGCTCCAACTCAAACGGTTGAGCTCGCGCCCGGCAAGAGCCGTCTGGATTTTTATTACACGGCGCTTAGTTTTGTCGCTCCCGAAAAAGTCCGATTCAAATACAAGCTCGAAGGGTTTGACGGCGACTGGATAGATGGTGGAACGCGTCGCGTTACGTACTACACAAACTTGCGGCCCGGCCGCTACAAGTTCCGAGTAATCGCTTCGAATAATGATGGCCTATGGAGTCCGACAGGTGCCACCTTCGATCTATATTTGCGGCCTCACTTCTACCAGACGTATTGGTTCTATGCTCTGTGCGCGCTCCTGCTTGCGATCGTGGCTTGGCAGCTTTATCGATTTCGTCTTAAGCGGATAGAGTTGCAATTCGCCGCGGTACTGCAGGAACGAAACCGTATCGCTCGTGAGATTCATGACAATCTGGCGCAGGAGATGCTGGGCGTCTCGGTGCAGTTGGAACTGGTAGCTCGCACGCTGCCGGCTTCAGCTGAGCTGACCAGGACGCATCTCGATCGAGTAAGGGTGCTGGTGCGGCATGGGATTGCGGAAGCTCGCCGCTACGTTTGGGACTTGCGCTCGCAAGCGCTTGATAAAAATGATCTGCCGTCAGCGTTGAGCGAGACGGCGCGACGCCTGACGGCCGATACCGAGGTTGTCGCGCGGATGGAAGTCAGCGGCACATTCCGGCGCCTCAGCCCATCGATTGAGGGCAATCTGCTGCGTATCGGACAGGAAGCCATTAATAATGCGGTCAGGCACGCGCGAGCCCGAAACATTCTGGTGAATCTGACATTTGATCCGGCGCGCGTACAACTAAGCGTGCGCGACGACGGAGATGGGTTTGATCAGCAGAAGTCCAATGGCGAGGGAAAACATTTTGGCCTGGTCGGCATGCAGGAACGCGCAATGCAGACTGGCGGTTCTCTAAAAATAAATAGTCGCACGGGCGAAGGTACTGAAGTGCTCGTCGATGTGCCGATCAGTGGCTGAGGTTGTCCAACACGCTTCATGAATGACAACACGATTCGAATCATGGTGATTGACGACCAGGCGGTCGTGCGTCAGGGTTTTGTGGCGCTCGTTAATACCGTCGCGGATATGGTTGTGGTTGCCGAAGGTACTGACGGTCAGCAGGCCGTCGATCTATATAGGCTCCATCGTCCTGACGTGACGCTGATGGATTTGCGGATGCCAAAGATGGGCGGGGTTGAAGCGATCATCGCGATTCGAAAAGAGTTCCGGGACGCTCGTCTGATCGTACTCACAACCTACGATGGTGACGAAGACATCTATCGTTCGTTGCAGGCGGGGGCCCAGGGCTACCTGCTGAAAGATGTTTTCTTTGAAGAGTTGGAAGACGCAATTCGAAAAGTGCACGCCGGGTCGCGTTGGATTCCCGCTCAGGTAGCTGAAAGGCTGGCAGAGAGAATGGGAAGCTCAGATCTCACAGCCCGAGAGATCGAGGTGCTCGAACAGATCGTGGCCGGCAATAGCAACAAAGCGATCGCTGCCCGTCTGAATATCAGTGAAGCAACCGTCAAAAGTCACATCAACAATATTCTCAACAAGCTGGGTGTGAGCGATCGAACCCACGCTGCTACCACCGCCTTACAGCGTGGGCTCGTTCATCTACGGTAGTTGCGTCATCGCTGACTGCCAACCAGCCACAGATACACACCGACGGCACAGACAATCGGCAAATGTTTGCAACCTGGTCGCCTTCGTCTGTTCTGATCTGCGTCTATCTGTGTAAATCTGCGGCCACGGTTCGATGGGCCATCTCAAACTAAAGTTGTAGACGAAGACCCATCGACCGGTCCATGACAGAAGTAAAACCCCGTGCTACCTTGCCCGCGTAATAACATTCCCCGGTCTCGGGTTCGTTGAATTGGTGGTCTCGTAATTCCTACCTAACTTGTTGCACACTTAGGGACCTCTAATTCATGTAATCGAGCCCGCGACCGGGACTTAAACTTAGCAAGCAACAAATGGCCCTGCGGTAACTTTAGTTTTCATACCAACTGTTTCGGTTCAGGCTTTAGTTAAGGTCAGTTCGCAACGAGTTCATAAGACTCGAACGCAAGGGCCCTGTTTGAGCTAGTCAATCTTTCTTACAAGACGGGAATGGTGCAGTTTGATGTGGCACGCACATCTTGCGCTTCTTCAAGGGCGGGACTGTCCATGCCACTCTCAAACTGCGACGAGACGGGATCTCGCCCCCATCGTTCTGATCCTTTGGCTGCGCCTTCAGTGCCCTCGCCATCAGGATTAGGTGGCCTTGGCGCCGCCATGACGTGCGTGGGTCTAAGACTTAGTGATCTGCCAATCGGAGCGTTTTATGACTATCCAAAAGATATCAAGAGCGATGTTGCTCGCTATTTGTTGTCTGTTTCTTCAGATGAATTGTTTGGGACAGAGCAACTATGCGAGCTTGAGCGGCACCATTTTTGATCCTCAACACCAAGCCGTTCCCAACGCCCTCGTTCAACTTAAGTCCACAACGACGCACGCGGTCAGGCAGGTCACCAGCAACGAACAGGGAATTTATCAAATCACTGGTCTCCTTCCGGAAGACTACAAACTTAACGTTCAGGCGAGCGGGTTTTCCGCTGTTACTCAGACGGTGCATCTCGAAGTCGGTCAACAGACGACGTGTGATGTGACTCTGCCGCTAACGTCACTCACCGGCACCGTGAACATTCAAAGTGAAACCATGAATGTCCTGCGGACTACCGACGCCAGCGTTGGTGAAGTCGTCGAGCGAACTTCGATTCGCAACCTGCCCCTCAACGGCCGCATGCTCATCGATCTGGTGCTGACCGTACCGGGCGCCCATGAGAGCCATGGAGCGCAAGCCGGAGACATGAGTCCTTTGTACTGGCGCCCTGGTCAACGCTCAGCCGTGAGCATCGGAGGCAATCGGCCCAACGCAAATTATTTCTTGTTGGATGGTGCAACGAATACCGATCCTACTTTCAACACTCTGAACCTGAGCCCGTCGCCGGACAGTGTGCAGGAATTTCAGGTGGTGACGGGAAGTTATACTGCCGAGATGGGAGGTGCTGGTGGCGGTCAAATTAATATCGCCACGCGAACCGGCACGAATGATTTTCACGGCACGGCCTATGAGTTTCTGCGCAACAACATCTTGGACGCGCGAGCTTTTAACGAGATGGACTCGTCGAATCATCTGGTGCGAAATAATTTCGGAGCATCGCTCGGCGGGCCGATCCGAGGTAAGCGCAGTTTCTTCTTTCTCAACTATGAAGGGCTGAGGCATACACAGTCGATGAGCATGATTGACACCGTGCCCACGGCAGACGAAGTCAACGGTGACTTCAGGATGGCTGGCGCTACGATTTATAACCCGTTCAGTTCGCATCCCAATCCTGGCTTCGATGCTACGAAACCTGTTATCCCAACCAATCCCCAGGTGATTCGCGATCCGTTTCCCGGGAATGTTATTCCGCAGAACCTGATCGATTCGAAGGCCCAGTTGTTTCTACGACAGTTCGTCCCTCGTCCAAACATAGACATGGGTACGAACGGTTGCGGCGTGACGAGGATGGGAGTCCCGCAGGTAGTCGGCGGCGGCGCAGACTGCAATAACTACCTCGATGTGCGTAACGAGCACCACGTCACCGATCAGGCCACGATCCGTTTTGATCAGACATTCAAACGCGGAGACAGTTTGTTTGCGCGGTATTCGTTCAACAGCGAACGCGGTTTCACGCCTCAGAACCTGCCCGGCTTTGGCGCGATCCACGACAACTTATCCCAAAACGGTACTGTCGGATGGAACCACGTCTTCAGTTCCAGGCTCGTAAACATGGCCACGATTACGGCTTCGCGGCTGGCGATGCGTCGTACTTCCGAAAACAGTGTTTCAAACGACATAGTGTCTCAACTGGGAATCACGG
The DNA here is from genome assembly GCA_046262835.1 of Pyrinomonadaceae bacterium. Lineage (GTDB taxonomy): Bacteria > Acidobacteriota > Blastocatellia > Pyrinomonadales > Pyrinomonadaceae > UBA11740. Next base: position 3,011 of record JBHELZ010000035.1, on the reverse strand, counting down.
GCGTTGGCTTTGGCGGCGAGGGAGCATTCGGAGCGCCATGGTTTGCCGTACAGGGCTATTCGGGAATGGGTGACAGTTATGTCGCCACGCCGATGCATGCCTGGGACACGATCCTCGAAGCACGTGACACTCTGGGCTGGCAGATTGGAAAACATAGTCTCAAGATTGGTGGCAGCTACCGCAATTTCATTTGGCCGATGTGGGGCTTTTTTCAGAACCGTGGCTACTATCAATTCACGAACGGCTTTACTACTCAAACCGCGACCAATGATGGCACCGGCTCAGCGCTTGCGAGTTACCTGCTTGGCTTACCGGCCGTGAAACAACGTCAGGCGGGTGTCCCTCAAATGTAACTGCGTCAGTGGTACACGGATGCGTTTGTTCAGGACAGCTTTCAACTTAGCCGTAACACTACGATTCAAATTGGATTGCGCTATGAATACATGAGTCCGCTCAAAGACATTCGCTTTGCTAATACGAATCTTGTGTTCAAGGATGGGGCGCCGTCTGTCTTCATTGGCGGTCAACAGGGATACCCGGAAGGACTAACCAACCCCAACAAACTGAAATTCGCGCCGAGGTTTGGTTTCTCGCATCACCTGAGAGGTCTCGGGATCGTTGTGCACGGCGGGTTTGGAATTTTCTTTACGCCGGTGGACATGAATACCTGGTGCAACCAGCGGCACAACGTGCCATATGTTTTTCCGGAAACGCAGCAGAGCGATAACTTCACCCCTGCGGCCGGCGTCGTCGCCAGTCATTTCAATTTCGGGCCGGCGGTGTTGGGCACAACGACCGTGAGTTTCGCCGCTTTCGAGCTCAATCCCCCGGCCCAGTACATCGAGCAGTGGAGCGGCTCAGTCGAAAAGAGTCTGGGCAAAGAAACGACACTTGAACTTGGGTATCTGGGATCGCATGGTGTCCATTTGCAGCGTTCTCGTCTCATTAATAATGCCGCTCCGGGACCCGGAGCGATTGGACCACGCCGACCTTTCAAGGTGCTCAGCTTTTTGCCCGGCATGATTCTGCCGACCAACATTACCGTTACCAACACAACGTTTCCGGTGAGCGGCATCAACCTGCTGGAGAACTCCGCGCAAAGCTGGTACGAAGCTGGCTACGCAAATATTCGACGCCGCTTCGCTCGCGGGTGGACGATGCTGGCGAACTATACGTTTGCAAAGAACCTCAGCGATGCGCCCGACTTTCGATCGCCGATGTTCGAGTCGGCCGCTCCCCAGAACAATTCGGACCTGGCTGCGGAGAAGGGTCTCGCTTGTGACATCCGTCACCGCTTCTCGGTAAGCACCGTCTACAACCTTCCATCGGTTGGAAAATCCGGTTTGGCGCATAAGATAACTAAAGATTGGCGGGTCTCAGCCATCTTCCAGGCGCAGAGCGGATATCCATTTACCATCTCGGTATTTGGCGACACCGCAAACGCAGGGACGCTGCTCGGCGAGAATCCGATCCGTGCTAATTACACTGGCCAGCCCATTTTTGGCGCCGGTACACATACCGCAGCTGAGTGGTTTAATCCCGCGGGGTTCGCCACGCCGGCCGCATTCACTTTTGGAAATGTCGGACGAAATACGGTTTATGGCCCGGGACGGCAGACGCTGGACCTGGCGTTGCAACGTGAGTTTTCAATCACTGAGAAGATTAAGCTTCAGGTTCGAGCTGAAGCCTTCAACGCGCTAAACCACACGAATCTGGGGACGCCCAATCGCTTCGTGAATACTCCGCAGTTCGGAACCATAACCGAAGCGGCGACACCGCCCAGAGAGATCCAACTTGGCGCTCGGCTTTCGTTCTAGGTACTCAAACTCGGTTAATAATTGCGGGTAGAGGTTCTTTAAGCGAAAGCTTTCCAACGAATGATTTGAGCCGATGAGAACTATGTCGCGTATGCCGCGCGCGATCAGTCCCAGCCGACGAAGAATGAAGCCGCGCAGGAAAAAAAACATCATGAGTTCGCGGTTAGAGTGATCGGGACGCGCTGCGGCCTGAATGTGGACCGGAGGCGGCGGGACGGAACATACTTTTACTGTCAAAGAGGGCGATGGTCTCTCTGGTCCAGGGGAAAGCCGTGATGTACTAAAACAAAATTCGTCTTTCTTAAAGTTGAATGAGAGCTATCAACAGTGCTAAAAATCATTCGGCTACCACTTCGATTAAATCATTTTTTTTCAATAAGCCTTCTACCAATACCGCACAATAAACTCCGGCAAAGTTAGCGTGTGCTTGGACGACTTTGCGGAAAACTTCCGGGTTGTGTTCGCCGGTGTCGGGGTCAAGCGAAATCATCTTACAGCGCGGGTCGCGTTCCAGAACCATAATCTCTGCGTGTGAGCCGATACGCAGACGGCGCCCGACCAACTCATCCTCCGCAAAGCCGTCACCCGATGCGAGATTAAAATAGACGTTTGCCCGAAAGCGTCGTTTATCAATGGGCACGCCCAACTCCCCTTCTACTTGCCGGACGGTTTGCAGGCTAATCAACGAAACCGGGCGACAGTCGGTCAAGGCGCGGTCTGATGAAGGCACAAGCGTCAGGTGATTTTCACCGCGCAATCCTTCACAGAGCATTTCTATTAACGCCGGGTCATCAACCGCCACAGTCGCACCTGATGGCGTAACGACATCCAAAATTAGGTCGTTCGGCTCGGCGTTTGCCGGAGTGATGCCGGGCGCAATGCTCATCGCTTCCATCAAATTCGGCGGTTTCGCCGCTCTTTCGACGTTACGAAACCGTGGATGATAGCGCAGCATTTGCGCTTGTGTGGTGGCAGTTAGATAAGGACAACCTTTGGGGGCGGCTGAGTTTTTGAACGCGTAGCAACGGTCGCCGTAAAAGCCGGAAAATCCCATAAACGCTTCGGACATCGCCTCGCCGCGCATACTTTTAACCGGGTAACGCCATAAACTTTCGACAGTCCCAACAGTCGTCACATCAAATTCTCCTTTTAATCTTCCCGCACATTACCCGAAGCAACCTAACGGTAGAGTTT
>JBHELZ010000034.1:27283-42669 GCA_046262835.1 Pyrinomonadaceae bacterium | reverse complement strand
CTCGTGCATCGGGCAAGCCTGAACCGCGCATAATTGCCAGCGACCTTCGCGTTGGGCGAACACACTCATAATCTTGTATTGTCCGGCAAGCTCGCGGCCGTGATACAGCCAGGTGGCGGAATCGCGCGCTGTCAACACCGCGGTGGTGCCGAACACGCGCACGTTAAGTTGCTCGCGGCTGATGTGTTCGATCTTCAGATCCCCCGCAGTCACATCTGCGATGAACTGCGCCTTATCATCGCCTTCGAGTGGATAAGTAAAATAAAAGTCATTCGCCATGATCCGTTCCAGCGTCGCGGCGTCAGCTCGCACCATTGCCTTAACCCATTCATCATTTAATTGGCGAACCTGCTGTTCCACCTCGATTACTGATTGTTCCGAGTGTTGAGTTGCGGTATCCATTGGATTAAGCGGCTTCTACGCCAAATCGGAGTGCGAGTCAACTGAAATTACCTGGGAAGCCGGGTATTGCCGGGTGTATTAAAACAGTGTTTCGCTGTGTCTCGCCTTCGAATCCTTTTTTGCTGAGGACGCTGCTTTCTTTGCGTATGGGCTACCCATGTCGTCTAGAACAGCACGATATGGAGTAGCTATAACTTAGATTTAGATTTTCATCACCACTTGCAGCCGATAAAGGGAATGGCATAGTCATTGCGGAGGTAAACAGTGGAGGGTAGAGATATGAAAAAGAACGGCATCAAAAAATTTGGAGGCGCAATCCTGGGACTGTTGTTGTTTGGTGGTATCACGATGATATCGAGCACGACGGCCCAGGCCCAATATCCCTGGAGTCAGGATCAATATCGTAGACAACAGCAAATTCAGCGAGAGCGTGAGCTGCAGCGGCAGCGCGAGCTACAGCGTCAGCAACAGCAGCAGAGCGGATGGTACGATCAGTATGGTAACTATCACGCAAACAGAACCTACAACCAGAACGGTTACTACGACCAGAACGGTTACTACAACAACCAGAACGGTTACTACAATCGTGGTTACCGCGGACGGAACTGGGATGGTTACGGCAATCAGGGCGGCTCTTACGAGCTGCGACAGACAGCCTTGAACGCGGGCTACAACGAGGGGCTGAAGGCCGGTCGGAATGATCGACGCAGCGGTCGCTATAATTCCGGGCACAATCCGAACACTTTGAAGGACTACAATTCGCGGATGGGTGATCGCAATACCTATCAACAGTATTTCATGCAGGCCTACCAGAACGGATACGCTGACGGCCTGCGCGGAGCGTAACTAGTAAAAACAATCAAATCTTCATGGCGCGGTGACCGGGAGTTGAGGCTTAGGCTTCAACTCCTTTTTTTTGTGTCTTCGGTAAATGAGCTAATCGCGGAATGAAGGAGCCAATCAACCTTTAATAGAATTAAATAAAAAGCAGCGTCCCGCTCTTCGAATTCACTTTTCGGGTACAGGTATGCGAAAAACAATCCTGGTAATTGAAGATGACGATGTAATGCGCGAATTATTGCGCATGACCCTCGAGCAGAATGGATACAACGTAGCCACTGCGGAAGACGGGGTGCGCGGTTATGACACCGCTTTGTTTATGAAACCCGACTTGATTGTTACTGACATTCGCATGCCGGGCGCCGACGGTATTCATGTTGTGCGGCGTGTGCGCGATACTGCTTCCATCGATAAGACACCGATCCTCATTACGACGGCTTTTGGAACCGGCAGTGCCACCTTCTCGTTGCAGCTTGGCGCAAATGCATTCGAGCGAAAGCCCATCGATTCGCAAAGCTTTCTTTCCACGGTGCGGCGGTTGCTCGGCGATCGCAACACAATGAAAGCGGCGTAAGTCCTGGATTGTTCCCAGTGTTCGATAACCTGTTGTCCAATTGTTAAGGCGCTGCGGGGCGCCGGGTTCGCCATGCCTGTCTGGCGGATGCGTCCAATACGGAACCGTCGCCGCACCCTTTTCGCCGGCCTGCGCCCTCTCTCCCCTTTCTGCGCTATTATCGGAACTGACTTCCGCCCCTGGCCGTTTGATCCGTCGAGTTTCGCAATTGTTCCAAAAACCTGAAACCTTTTAGCGTGGGGGCTCACTAACACACCGAGTACACGATGAAACCGCTGGCGGCACGCGAAATCACAATAGAAGGCCAGCCCGGTGCGTTCGCAGGATCTCTGATGAATAGTTCAGTAGACCTAGTCATGCGTGCGTGCCAGGGCGACCAGGAAGCGTTCCGTCTGATCTTTGAGAGGTACTCGCGACCGGTGATCAGTTTCATCTACGATCAGGTCAGCGATCGCGATCTGGCTGAAGAGCTGGCGCAGGAGACGTTTGTCCGCGCATATCGCAGCCTGAAGTCGCTGCGCGAAGAGACAAAGCTTTCCACCTGGTTGTTCGGCATTGCCAAGAACGTCGCGCGTGAGTCATTGCGTGCACGGATTCGTCGCAATCAGCACGTTGATCTGGACGATAAACAGGTGCTCGATCTCAGCGATCAGGCCCCAATTGCGGTGAGCAACTTACTGAATAAAGAACTAAACGAAGTCGTCCAGCGATCACTGCAGACCCTGGATGACGATAAGCGCCTGGTGTTTACGCTGAAGGTTTTTCAGCAGTGCAGCTATGAAGAGATTTCCGAGATCACCGGCTTTTCGATCCCGAAATTGAAAACCGATTTACATCGCGCGCGCACTGAAATGCGCCAACGCGTTGGGCAATACGTGAGGACCCAGTTGTGAGAGACGTCATGAAGTGTGATGAGTGTCTAAATCTTTTGGAAGCGTACGTGGACGGCGAGGCCGGCGGTCGCGATACCGAGGAAGTGGGCGCGCACTTGATTAAGTGCGAGGGGTGCACCCGCGAGTTTGAAACCTTGACGGCGGAAGCCGAAGTGTACCAGCGCTACGCTCGCGATCTGCAAATCTCTCCGGCAATTTGGAACGGGATTGCGGCGCGCATCGCAGTCGAGGATCAACCGTCCGGGGCGAAACCAAACTCCAATTTTCGTGAGTGGTTCGCTGGTTTGTTTGCGATGCCTTCGTTGAGATTCGCGATGCCGGCAGTTGCTGTGGTGGCCATCGCGGTGCTGATTGGTGCTGCCTATTGGCGAACGCGGCCTCAGCCGCTGAAACCAGACCAGATAGCGAAGGTTGACAGTGTTCTGCCGCCGGCACCGACCGCAACCGTACCCAAGGAACCATCACAGGTCCCGCGGCTTCCTGAGATTCAGGAGAGCAAACAACCGGAGCAGCTAATCGCCGCAATAACAAAGCGAGCAGAAAACAAGAATCGTCGCGCGGACAGTCAATCCGACGTTCTTTTCACCGACGATGCGGCGTCCACTGACATCGACGATCGCGACACAGCGAGCCATCTCGAGCAGGCCCAGAACCTGTTGGTCTCGATCAGGAACATTAAGTACTCAGACGACGATCAGGAAGTCGATGTCTCTTATGAAAAGGCCGAGTCGCGGCGACTGCTGAACGAAAATGTAGTCCTGCGTCGGGACGCAGAAATGGCCGGCAAGTTTCCGGCCAAGTCCGTGCTGGGAAGTTTAGAGCCGTTCTTGATTGACATTGCGAATCTTCCCGACAAAGCGACACCAAACGACGTGCGTCAAATCAAGGACCGGGTGCAGAAAACCGAAATCGTAGCCGAATTGCGAAGCTACTAAAGAATTTTCAACTCTGAAGGAATGAAACGATGGATTACAACGTAAACAAAGAACAATCAATGATGAAGATGCCGGGATTTGCTGCGGCGGCCGCATTCGTGCTCGTGACCTTAGTGAGCGTCGCGTCAGCACAAGAATTTTCAATCAGCCCCAAAGCACGAACGTTTGCTCAACAGACCAGCAACAACTCTGCGGCAAACGCGATGTTTAATGGCGCGCGAGATCTTATCGACGACGCGCAGTGGATCAGGGCCGAACAAAAATTCGCGCAATACATCTCTTCTTTTCCGCAGGAGAAGAATCTGGACCAGGCAATGTATTGGCTGGCCTACTCCCAATACAAATTGCGCAAGTTCAATCAATCGAAGGAAACGATCGATAAGCTGCTGAAGACTTACGAGAAGACGCAGTGGAAAGAAGATGCCGAGTTGTTACGGGCACAGCTTCCGGGGCAGGTGAATTTGAAAATCGATCCGGTGTCGGTGAGTGCGCCGGGGGTGTCCGTTAAGGTTGATCCCGGTGAGGTCCAGGTGCAGACGCCGGAAATTCAGGCGAAGCTGGCAGAGGCGCAAAGCAGAATGGCCGAGGCGCAGGCAAGGTCTGAAGAGCGCGCGCGGGAAGCGCAGCAGCGCACGATGGAGCGCGTGCGCGACGCGCAGGAGAAGATGAAAGACAAGTTCGACTACGACTTTAATTTTGACTTCGATTTCTCCGGTAAGGACAAAGGCTCGGCAGATGACGATCCATCCGAATTCAAGATTGTTGTCCTGCAGGCGTTGTTTCAGAGCGATGTTCAGCGTGGAATCTCTGTGGCGACTGATTGGCTGAAGCCAGGCTCAACCGAGACAGTTACCTGCAAGCGCGCAGCGCTGAGACTGCTCGCGCGTCACGGCGGCAAAGCAGTCATGCCGACAATCCTGCGCGTGGCCCAGAACGAAACCGACTTGAAACTTCGCACTACGGCGATTTCACTTCTGGGTTCAATGAATGACGACAGCCTTATCGATCCTTTGCGAGACTTCGGGCTGAACTCACAGCAGACCGAGATTTCGGAAGCCGCAATTTACGCTCTCAGTCAGATAACCAGCGACCGCGCCGCAACCGTGCTGGGCGAGATTGCCGTAAGCAACAAACCAATATCGCTAAAAAGAATGGCCATCTCAAGCATCTCAGGCCGGCAAGGTGAAGCCGCGGTAGATGCGCTCTTCAGGATTTACGACTCGAGCCAGGAGCTGGAAATTCGTAAGGCAGTAATCTCCGGCTTGTCGCGACGCAAGAGCCCGCGAGCGGGAACGAAGTTGATGGAGATTGCCCGCAGCGCAGAAAACATCGAATTTCGCAAAGCTGCCATCAGCGCAATCGGCCGTCGTGGCGGCGATACGGCCGTCGATGCGCTCACTGCTCTCTATGATTCTGAAAAGAACGAAGAGCTGAAGGATCAGATCATGAATGCGCTGTCGTTTTCGAACGATCAGAGAGTGACGCGCAAATTCATTGCCATTGCCAGAAATCCCCAGACACCCATTGAACGCCGAAGACGGGCGATCATGCTGTTAAGTAACCGCAGCAAGGATCCCGAGGTCCTCGCTTTTCTTGAGGAGCTTTTGAAACAGTAAGCGTACAGCAAGTCCACCAAACATAGGGCCGGGCGGGCAGCCCGGCTCGGCGGGCAGAAAGCTGCCGGCAGTAACGAAGCTTGAGGTCCGGAAAAGCGGAGGATGCTTGTGTATAAATTCCCCAGGACATTCTTTGTAATCAGTGTCGCCTTAGCGATGGTAACGATCGCGACCGCGCAGACGAAGAATTTCACACCGGTTGAAGGCGCGACCCTGAAAGCCAGAATCGATAAGGCGATTGCCACCGGCAAGGCCGGCGCGCCCGGTGGCCGATTCTGGGTGGGCTACCAATTTGAGGTCCGCCCGGGGGTCGCCATTGATTTTGAAGTCGTCAGCACCGACGGCACCATCTCCTGGTCTAACGACGGCTTGTCGATAATGTCGGACTCGCGATACGAAACGCGCGAGTTAGGAGTGTTCCTTCTCTTTGAAACCCAGCGCGAAAGCTTTACGCGCGCCGAGGTTTATAACCTGCGCCGCGAGCACCAGTTCAGCAGCTATCCCGTCTATTGGGCCGGCCATGCGAATAACGAAGAGAGTCTCGCTTATCTCAAATCGATAATTGATTCAACGGCGCCGGAAGTTAACCGATTGAGTGACCGCGCGGCGTTTGCGATCGCCTTGCACGACGATGCGAAGGTCGAGCCGCTGCTTACCGAGCTCATCAAACGACCGGTTGCTGAGTCGATTCGTAACCGGGCCATCTACTGGCTGGGTTACACGCCCGAGAGCCAGTCGAAAAACGCGCTGCTGGCAGAAATCGTACGCAACACAGGGGAATCCAGTAATGCGCGGCAACAGGCCATGGCTGCTTTGGGCATGAGTCGCGCCGCGACAACTTTGCCGCTGTTGGAAAATCTTTACGAGACGATGACCGCGCGTGAATTGAAACGTAACGCGCTGGGTGGCATTGCCCGCAGCGACAATCGCGACGGCGCGGCGACGTATCTGATTCGGGTTGCCGAAAATGAAAAAGAGATGGAGCTGCGCAAAAGCGCGCTTGCCGGCCTCGGTCGAATTGCGGGTGACAAGAGCCTGGGTGCCTTAACGAACACGCTTGATTCGAGCCCCGAGCTCGAGCTGCAGAAACAAGCAGTAAGGGCAATAGGTCGCCGGCCGAAAGACGAAGCCATTCCCATTCTTATTCGCACGGCGCGAAATCATCCGAACGTTGAAGTGAAAAAAATCGCGGTCCAGATGTTGGGACAAACCGGGGATGAGCGGGCGATCGCCTTTTTTCGAGAACTGCTCGCGAAATGAACTAGCTGCGTTACACCTCGACTGGAGAGGAAATAAAGGGGGGACATGAACGGACTTACCTGGAAAGCGGAAGATGCCGGAACGCCGCGACAAGCGGCCGATTTGCTGCGTGACGAAGCCTTTAACAGTCGCCTCAGTTCGCTGCGAGATGTCGCTGTCGAGCTGCTTAACGCCGTTGATTATCTCAAGCAGACAACTTCAAGCAACGAGCAAAGCCTCAGCCTCGACGATGAAGTAAAAAAATTCGAGGCGGATTTGATCCGGGCCGCGCTCGTGCGCACGGGAGGCAACCAGGCGCGCGCGGCGCGGCTGCTCGGCGTCAAGCACACGACTCTCAACGCGAAGATAAAGCGTTATCAGCTCCTGTTCGCCGGCGACACTCGTCCCGAGGAACAATCGGCGCGAGTAATGGTCGCGTAAGTGCACGCGGGCAATTGTAAAAAGTTGTAAAGCGTTTGGATGTTAAAGAACCTCAGCCGCAGTTCACACGTACGCTCACGGTAACGTGATGAAGCGCAAACGCGTTGCTGCGTTTACTCGGCAAGAGGAATTCAAGAATCTGCCGCTTTGTGGCCCCCGACCTTTGCGCGGAATACGTCGTATGAAACAAGCCCTTTTCATTCTCATACTGTTGACCCTGGGGAAGACCGCAATGCACGGTCAGCCGGCGCCTGCACCCGCGCCAAAGGCCACCCCCTCCGCCGCAACAAAGCCTGACGCCGGCAGCGGCGGCAAGGCATCGATCGTTGTACCACCGGAAAAAGCACAGCCTTTGAAGGTGCCTAAGTTCGACAAGCCTCCGGTGATAGACGGCAAGCTGGACGATGAGATTTGGAAAAGCGCGATCGTCCTGAAGGACTTCTATCAAACTCAGCCCGGCGACAACATCGCCCCGTCGAAACCGACTGAGGTGATGCTCGGTTATGACTCAAAGTTCATCTACGTTGCATTCCATTGCTATGACGAGCCGGACAAGGTGCGCGCCACGATTCCCAAGCGGGACAACATATTCAATGATGATTACGTCGGGATCCTATTTGATACTTTCAACGATGGCCGCAAGGCTTATGAATTCGATTTTAGTCCGCTGGGAATTCAGGCCGACGGTATTTGGACAGACGGACAGGGTGAAGATTTCAATCCGGATGTCGTGATGGAGTCTAAAGGCCTGCTGACGTCGGACGGTTGGACAGTCGAAGCCGCGATTCCTTTTAAGTCGCTGCGATATGTAGCGGGCAAAGACAAGCTCTGGGGCGCGCATTTCTGGCGGCGGATCAAACGAATCAATAACGAGCTCGACATGTGGATGCCGATGAATCGCGACATCTCGAGTTGGCTGGCCCAGGAGGGGCATTTGGCCGGCCTGGAAGGAATTTCAACTGAGCGCACGCTGGAACTGATTCCCAGTCTGACTTTGTCCGAAACGGGCCGGCGAAAGGCCACACTTTCGCCCGCGCAAACCGCGTTGGGCGCTCTGGATCCGGGTCGCATGGTGAACGAGCCAGTTAAATTCGATCCCGGCCTGACCGGCAAGTACAGCATCACGCCCAATGTGACCCTCGACTTCGCGATCAACCCGGATTTCGCCCAGGTCGAATCAGATCAGTTGGTAGTGACGGCAAATCAACGCTTTCCGATTTTCTTTCCAGAGAAGCGGCCGTTCTTTCTGGAAGGAATCGACATCTTTAGTAGCCAAATCGCCGCAGTGCACACCCGCACGATCATTGATCCTGACTTCGCCGTCAAACTCACGGGCAAGATCAGTCGTAACACCTTCGGGTTGATGCTCGCTTCGGACAACGGCCCCGGCAACTTTAGTCCCGAAGAACGACTAACAGCCAATCCACGCCTGATTGGCAGGAATGCTTCTGTGGGCGTGCTGCGCTTGAAACACGATATTGGAAAGAAAGATTCCTTTATCGGATTACTTAGTACTTATCGAAGGTTCGTCGATCAATATAACGAATTGGGTGGGTTCGATAGTCGTCTGCGCGTCGATAAGGTCACCACCTTTAGCGTGCAAGCACTGGTCACGCATTCGCGCGAGAATTTCTTCTATCCTGATGAGGGCAAGACAGTCAGCCGGCCGCAGAATGGTTTCATCTACGCGACTGATTACAACATGTCGGGCCGCCACTTCGGTTATGAGTATTCGACTGTTGGCCGCACTCGTTATTATCGATCTGACGTCGGATTCAATCGCCGCACCAACACCAACAATCATAATCTGTTCGTTCGCTACAATTCAGAGCCGCAACCGAAAGCTAAATTGGTTTCATGGCGTGTTTACGACGACGTAGGAACGAATTTCGATTGGCAGGGGCGGATGCAGGTTTACAACAACGAGTCGCAGATCCAGTGGAATTTTCAGCGGCAGACAACTATCGGTGTCGGCCTCGATATCGGATACGAGCGTGTTTTTGAAGAAGAGTTTGGGCCTACCCGGAAATTCTTCGGGACTGGTTGTGCGCTCAGAAACACTTGCACGTTTTGGGGAGGTGATAGCGAGCGGTCATCGCCGAATGGTGGTCTGTATGTCTTTGCTCAGAGCAACGTCAACAAGAGATTCAACTTTAATATGTTTGCTGACCAGGCCTACGGGAGCCTGGATTTTGACTTTGGCGCCGGCTCCCGTTTTCCCCGGGTGAGCATTCCCGCAGTTGAAGCGCGCAAGGCCTCGGCCGCCGGTCTTTGCGCCGGACCTGTGCAGCCCGCCGTCTGCATCGCGCCCCTCGATCCAGGGCCAGGCAATTTATTCAACTTCCGTGCCGGCGTTACCTATCAACCCTCTACACCGTTGAATATCAACTTGAGTTTTACCAAACAACGCCTGCGCAGAAACGATACCGGCCTGCTTGCGTTTGACGAAAACATCGTTTCAATAAAGGGAACGTATCAGTTCACCCGTTTCATCTTCGCTCGTGGGAGGATTGATTTCGATTCAATCGCTTCAAATTACAAGGGACAGTTTCTGTTTGGCTGGACGCCGAACCCGGGGACAGCCCTTTACATCGGCTATAACGATGATCTCAATCGCAACGGCTTCAGCCCTTTCACCGGCCAGCTTGAACCCGGTTTCCGCCGCAACGGGCGTACCTTCTTCGTAAAGATGTCTTACCTGTTTCGTAAGAGCTTTGGCTAAAGTGAAAGAAACCCGACCGGAGAACGGCTACGTAATTCAGTCACGAACGCGTTCGGCATTAGCGAATCAAATATATAGTTGCCGCCGGGCAGCCCCCCGCATCCGATCACACACCGCGAACACTTTCCGCGGTCGGGTTTTCGCCAGACAGCCTTAACATTCCTTAAACAAAACAGAACTGATCGCCGCAGTTTGCGTAATAAAGGGAACAAGCGCTTTGGCAGCGTCGTCTAATGCCTTGAGCATTAAAGCGGCGCATTCCGAATTGATTAAAAGAGAGTTAACAGGCTAGTCGCCCTGCACGTCTATTAAACGGAACATTGATGACAGTGAACCGCCTCGTTCTCTTCGTGTCGCTCTGTTTGTGTGTGGGTATAGCCTCGCCTGTGTTTGCGCAGACTTCCAACGGAGCCAAGCATTCAATTGCCGTCCCCGCCGAAAAATCCAAATCAATCTCGATTCCTCGTTTCGACAAGCCGCCGGTTATAGACGGTAAGCTGGATGATGAAGTCTGGAAGGCGGCCGCCATATTCAAGGACTTCTATCAAATTGATCCCGGGGACAACATCGCGCCCTCAAAGCCAACCGAAGCAATGATCGGTTACGACGCCAAAACGTTTTACTTTGCCTTCCATTGTTTTGACGAGCCGGACAAAATTCGCGCGAGCGTCGCCAAGCGAGACGACGTCTTTAATGAAGACAATGTGCGCGTTTTTCTCGACACCTTCAACGATCAGCGTCGAGCGTATGTGTTGGGCTGGAATCCACTGGGTATTCAGCAGGACGGAATCATGACGGAGGGCTCAGGCACCGATTTCAGTGTGGATATCGTCATGGAATCAAAGGGCATGATGGCGGCCGACGGCTGGACGCTTGAAGTTGCAATACCATTCAAGTCGCTGCGGTATGAAGCTGGAAAAGGAAAACTTTGGGGCATTCATATCTGGCGCAACATTGATCGATTCAATGATGAGATGGATTCATGGATGCCAATTTCGCGTGACATCTCATCGGAACTCGTTCAGGAAGGGCACATCACCGGGCTGGAAAACATTTCCACCGAACGCACCCTGGAGGTGATTCCCAGCGTTACCGTCTCGGAAACCGGAAAGCGGGTCAGCGCGTTGACGCTGGCCCAACTGGCGGCTCATCCTACGTCGCCCGATCCGGGCCGGATGTTGAATGAACCGCTCAAGTTTGATCTTGGCGTCACCGCCAAGTACAGCCTCACACCGACGATTACCCTCGATCTCGCGATCAATCCCGATTTTGCCCAGGTTGAAGCTGACCAAACGGTGGTTACCGCTAATCAACGCTTTCCGATCTTTTTTGAGGAGAAACGCCCGTTCTTTTTGGAAGGCATCGACATCTTTCAGACGCCGATTCAGGCGGTGCATACCCGCGCGATCGTCGATCCTGACATTGCCGTAAAACTTTCGGGCAAGCGCGGCAGAAATACTTTCGGGATCTTACTTGCCTCGGACAATGCACCAGGAAATTTTACCAGGGAAGAAAAGCAGGACGTGAATACATTTCCTGCCATTGCGCGATTCGTCGACAAGAACGCTTACGTCGGGATTCTCCGCTTGAAGCGCGACGTCGGAAAGCAATCCTATATTGGTTTGTTGTTGACCAGCTACAACTTTATTGAGAAGCACAACCAGCTCGGCGGCATCGATGGGCGGTTTCAGATCAGCAAGCAAAAGACCTTTAGTTTCCAGCTGCTGGGTTCAGCTTCGCGCCGTTGTTTCTTCGAGCCGGCGCTGGATGCGCACCGGCCCGGTCCGTCCGACGGATGTTTTGTGGGATACGACTCAGGCAGCGGAAATACGCCGCGGCCATCGCAGACAAATGACTATTATCGCACCGGCAACGGACTCGCCTATCAGTTTCGTTACAACCGCGACGGGCGCCACTTTTATTACGGAGCGAACGGAAATGGCCAAACGCAAAACTATCGCGCGGATGTGGGTTTTACGCGCCGGCTCAATACTAACTTTGCAGGCGCTTACGTCGGCTATAGCTCAGAACAGAAACCGAAAGCCAAACTGATTAATTGGAGCTTAAACGACCACGTGGGGACCAACTTCAACTGGCAGGGTCTAAGTCAAAACATTTACCACGGGACCAGTATGAATCTGAATTTTCAGCGCAATACGAATCTCGGGTTCGGTCTGGACGTGGGTTACGAGCGTTTGTTTGAAGAAGAATTTGGATTAAGGCGAACGGCTACGCACTCAGGCGCTTTTTTTGGGCCGCCGGAGCGTTCGACGGGGCAACACGGTGTCTATATGTACGGCAATACGAAGCCGAGCCAGAAATATTCATTCAACATGTTTCTGAGTTACTCGTGGAACTCCTTTGACTATGACTTTGGCGCAACACCAAAATTCATCCGGGTGAGCCCGGCGGCGCTCGCCGATCCGGATGCTGCGCTCGACGCAGGACCGGGGAAGTCCCTCGATGTGAATTTCAATGTAAATTACCAGCCTACCAAACCACTCAACATGTCCCTGAGTTATGAGCAGAGCAAGTTGCGTCGCAACGATACTCACTTGCTTGCTTTTCAGGACAACATCTATTCGTTCCGATCGACCTATCAATTCAGCCGCTTTGTTTTTGCGCGCACCCGCATCGATTACGATACGTTATCATCGGAAGCCCGGGCCCAATTCTTATTCGGATACACGCCAAATCCCGGCACCGCTTTCTACCTGGGTTATAACGATGATCTTACCCGCAACGGCTTCAGCCCTTTCACCGGACAGCTCGAGCCCGGCTTTCGCCGAAACGGCCGCACCTTCTTCATCAAAATGTCTTATCTCTTCCGAAAGAGCTTCGGCGGATAATCGGTCATGGCAGCCCCGGGGCGGCGGAGCACCTATTAGCATCAGAGGTCGCTTGCCCTTATGATTGGCTTGACCTCCCTGTTTGTCTGAATCTCTGTGGCACTCTTCAAAGGACAGATGGAAAAATTTGCACCGACTGATTATCCAATTGAAGAAATGCTGCGGCGGCGCTGGAGCCCGCGCGCATTTTCTGATCGAAATGTGGAAGCCGGGAAACTGTTGAGTTTGTTCGAGGCGGCGCGTTGGGCGCCCTCATCTTTTAACGAACAGCCCTGGTCATTCATCGTGGCTATGAAAGACAAACCGGAAGAGCACGCGCAATTGTTGAGTTGTTTAATGGAGAAAAATCAGGAGTGGGCGAAGCGCGCGCCGGTTTTGATGGTTTCCGTCGCCAGGCTCAATTTTGAAAAGACCGGCAAACCGAACCGTCATGCGTATCACGATGTCGGTTTGGCCATGGGCAACCTGCTCGTCCAGGCCACAGGCGTGGGGCTAGTCGTCCACCAGATGGCCGGCTTTTCCGTTGAGAAGGTGCGCGAGGCCTACCAGGTGCCGGAAGGTTACGATGCGGTCGCAGCCATGGCGGTCGGGTACGCGGCCGGTGCGGAAATATTGCCTGAGTCGTTTCGCGAACAGGAAACAGGTCCGCGAAAGCGAAAACCCATCGGCAGCTTCGTATTTGAAGCACAATGGGGACAAACATCCCCTCTCATAATTGTATGAATGTGTTAGAGGGGCGCCGCCACCTGCACGTCTCTTCCATGAGAGAGACGGGTCTGTGTCTGTCCGGGGATGCGCCGCAGCGGCGCGGCCTGCGGCAAGCGAGCGCGCAGTAGCCGTCTAAAAGAGCACAGAATCCATTAATCGTGTCAGCATGGCGTTGGGAAAACTAATTTATGTTCGGCGGTTTTGCCCGTAAATGTAACCTATTAAGACCCCGAAGCGTATTGATATTTAGCGTGCTAAACTACGTCCCGCCCGGCAATTAATTCGAAAATGTTTTTATCTAATCCCTCGAAGCTTTGGCGAATCGCCTGGTTATGCGTGGCCGCCACTTTTTTGGTGGCCATGACCGCTTGCAAGAGCGATTATCCGGCGTCCGGTAAAGCTGTCAGTGGCGACGGCAAGTCCCAGCCGCGCCCGGTAAAGACGGTAAAAGTGGCGGAAATGCCGATCGGGGAAACGGTGACTGTGAACGGAAATCTCGCCGCTTACGATCAAACCACCGTTGGAATGAAAGTGCCGGGACGCTTGCAAACCATTAGCGTGGATCTAGGCACCGTCGTGCGCAAGGGCCAGGTGATTGCGCAACTCGAGCAACAGGATTACAAGCTGCGCGTGCAACAGGCCGAGGCCGGGTTAGCGCAAGCGCGGGCGCGTCTTGGTTTGTCGCCCGACGGCCGAGACGATCGCGTTACCGCGGAAGAAACAGGGACCGTCAGGCAAGCTAAGGCGGTGCTCGAAGATGCGAAGTTGAAACGCGATCGCGCCGCGAAACTCGTCCAGCAGGGAATCACACCGCGCGCCGAGTACGACACTGTAGATTCAGAATACAAAGTTGCACTGAGCCGGTACCAGGATTCGCTGGAAGAGATTCGCAACCGCCAAGGCTTGCTGGCGCAGAGACGTTCTGAACTTTCGCTGGCACAACAACAGCTGGCAGACACATCTGTTTATTCGCCGCTGGATGGGGTTGTGCAGGAAAAGAAAGCGAGCGCCGGAGAGTACCTGGCCGCGGGGGCGCCGGTGGTCACTGTGGTGCGCATCGATCCGCTGCGTTTGCGTGTTGACGTTCCCGAGCGTGAATCACACAGCATCCGCATGGGCCAGAGCGTGCGCGTCACCGTAGAAGGCGATCCCGACTCGTATCTCGGATACATCAAACGGCTCAGTCCGACAATCAGCGAACAGAATCGAGTGCTGGCCGTCGAAGCCGACGTGCGCAACAACGGCCGCTTGAGGCCGGGGGCATTCGTGAAGGCGGAGATTGTCACAAATCAAACCAATACTGCGGTGACTGTTCCAACAACTGCGCTGGTGACGTTCGCCGGCATCGACAAAGTAATTATTGTGGAGAATGGCAAAGCGCTCGAGAGGACCGTCACCGTTGGGCGGCGCGGCCCGGATTGGATCGAGATTAGGGCCGGCGTGAATGTAGGCCAGCCAGTAATTGTCGATCCGGGTAATCTTCAATCAGGGCAGGCAGTGACGGAGTTATAGATTTCTCAGTGTCCTGTGGTCAATGATCCCTCACCACCGAGGACACACAGCGCCAAAGAGGAATGCAGAAGCTCGCTGAAATTTGTATTCGTCGTCCCGTCTTTGCCGCGATGATTGTTTTGTCGCTGGTCGTCGTCGGCTCGGCGAGCTATTTCAAACTAGGCGTCGATCGCTTTCCTTCGGTCGATCTTCCCACGGTCAGCGTGCGCACGAACCTTCCCGGCGCTTCTCCTGAAGAGATGGAGACGCTAGTCTCTCAACCAATCGAAGAAGTAGTGAACACTGTCGACGGCATCGACAACCTGCGCTCAGTCTCGGTGCAGGGCGGTTCGATTGTGCTTGCCACTTTCAATCTCAATCGCGACATCGACACCGCGGCTCAGGACGTGCGCGATCGGGTTGCGACCGTCGTGCGCGATTTGCCTCCGGATGCCAAACCCCCGGTTATTGCGAAATTCAATAATGACAGTACCCCGGTAATCACGGTTGCGCTTTCCGGCAATCGATCGATTCGCGAGCTGACCGAGTACGCTGACAAAGTCGTCAAGGTGCAGTTGGAGCGCGCGGGCGGCGTGGGCGAAGTTGATGTTGTAGGCGGACTGGACCGGGCGATCAACGTTTGGATCGATTCGGAACGATTAGCGGCATACAAGAT
>JBHELZ010000034.1:0-27273 GCA_046262835.1 Pyrinomonadaceae bacterium | reverse complement strand
CCGATCACCAGGGTACGCGATGCTTTGCAACGACAGAATGCCGACGTGCCGGGCGGCAATGTCGAAGCTGACAAGCGCGAGCTGGTGCTGCGTACGCTGGGCCGCTATACCGACCCGCGCGAAATGGAAAACCTGGTCGTCACAAACATCAACGGGGCGCCCGTCAGGATTCGGGATATCGGCCGCGTTGAAGATGGGACTAAAGAACAGAGATCCATCGCGAGGCTGAACGGAGTTCCGACCGTAACTCTCGAGATTCGCCGCCAATCCGGCGCGAACACAGTAGAAGTCATACACAATGCCAAAGCACAACTGGATCGGGTAAGGGCCCAGCTCCCGTCGGACATCAAGCTGGAAGTGATTCGTGATCAGGAGCGCTATATTGGTTCAGCCCTGCACGAAATCACGCGCCACCTGGTGCTCGGCAGTATCCTCGCGAGTCTCGTCGTGCTCCTGTTCATGCGTTCGTGGCGGTCTACTTTGATTGCGGCGATCGCAATTCCGTGTTCAGTGATTTCCACCTTCGCAATGATGCGCGCCATGAACTTTACGCTGAACGGCGTGACCATGCTGGCGCTGGTCCTGATGGTGGGCGTGGTGATCGACGACGCCATCGTTGTGCTCGAAAACATCTTTCGTTTCGTGGAAGAGAAACGCATGACGGCCATGCGCGCTGCAAAGGAAGCCACTGCGGACATCGGCCTCGCGGTAATGGCCACTACATTTTCGCTGGTCGTGATTTTTCTGCCCGTGTCCTTCATGTCATCGATCTCAGGGCGCTTCCTGTTTCAATTCGGCATTACCGCCGCCGTGGCGGTATTGGTTTCGTTGCTCGTGTCGTTCACGCTGACCCCAATGATGAGCGCGCGGCTGCTGCGGACCGAGGATGCGGCGGCCGGCAGTGGGCACGATCATCATCATCACGACGCGGTCGCCGCCGCCTCATCGCGGCGCGGATTTTATTCTTACATAGACCGTTCGTATTCGTGGCTCCTCCGCTTCGCCATGCGTCACCGCGTGGCGGTGGCCGTCATTGCTTTGGCCGTCGCACTATCGAGTATTCCTCTCTATCGCATAGTTAAGCAGGAATATATTCCAACTGACGTTGACGAGGCTGAGTTTGATGTGAATCTGACGGCGCCCGAGGGGACGAACATCGAGGCGATGAACACCGCGATGCAATCCGTTGAACAGGATCTGTTGACGACACCCGGCGTGCGTTTGATTCAGTCTTCGTCGGGAGGCTCATTTCTGGGCGCGGTCAACCAGGGCGGCATTTATGTGCGCATCGCCCCGCACGAAGAAAGGGTGTTTTCGCTGACCAAATTGTGGGAGTCAGCCAAAGCGGGCCATCCTCTGGCGGCCTTTCGGGGCAATTACACCCAACGTGATGTCATGCAGGAAGTGCGGCGGCGGCTGCAAAAATATGCGCCGATACGTTCCAGCGTTCGTAACGCACCGTCATTCAATATCGGCGGCGGTAACAACGATATTGATTTCGTGTTTCGCGGTCCGGACCTTGACACCCTGGCAAAATACGCCGAGACCCTGCGTTTGAAGACCATGAAAGAAATCGAAGGGATTGTCGACGCAGACACCACTCTGAAACTGGACAAGCCCGAGTTGCGCGTGTCAATCAACCGGGACCGCGCTGCTGACCTTGGCGTCGATACTTCCGACATTTCGACGGCGTTGCGTTTGATGGTGGGCGGCGACGATCGCGTATCTCGCTTTCGAGATCCCTCGGTTAACGAAGATTATGATGTGCAACTTCGTCTGGCGGAATCTGATCGCAAAGACGCCGCAACTATCTCCCGCCTGTACGTTTCCTCGGCCCGGTCCGGTTTGGTTCGGGTGGATAGTCTGGTCGACATAAAAGAAGGCATTAGCCCTTCGCGCATTGATCGGCTGGATCGGCAGCGGCAAGCGTCGATGCGCGCCGGCATTGCGCCCGGGTTCGCGCTCGCCGATCGGCTTGACGCTCTGCGCAAGACAGTAGCCGGGATGAATTTGCCGGCCGCTTACTCGACCACCGTCGCCGGCCGCGGTCGCGAGCTCGAAAAGACTTTTGTCGAGTTTCTGTGGGCGTTTCTGCTGTCGATAGTCTTTATGTACATGATCCTGGCATCGCAATTCGAAAGCACGATTCACCCGCTCACAATTTTGCTCAGCCTGCCTTTGTCGGTGCCGTTTGCGTTGCTCTCGCTTTGGTTAATGGGCGATACGCTGAATTTGTATTCGGCCCTCGGGGTGCTGGTTTTGTTTGGGGTCGTGAAAAAGAACGCGATTCTGCAAATCGATCACATGAACAATCTGCGCAAGATCGGGATGGAGCGGGAGGCGGCGATTCTTCAAGGAAACCGCGATCGCCTGCGTCCGATTCTAATGACGACGCTGGCGCTGGTTGCCGGCATGGCGCCCCTGGCGCTGGGCACTGGACCAGGAGCGGAAGAGCGCCGTTCGATCGCGGTTGTTGTTATCGGCGGGCAATCCCTGTCTCTGCTGCTTACATTGATCGCCACGCCGGTTGTCTATTCTCTGTTGGATGATATGAGATCGACAGCCAGATGGCGCCGGTTCGCGACTGCGACTGGAAGATTGACCGCGCCGATGACCAGCATCGTCCGGCGCATTGCACCCACCCGCCGAGGAGAGGCGCTAGCCGAAGTGGAACCGCCGTCATCCGTGGCGGCGTTGCACACCGACGATTAATACGCTTAGGTGTTGGATTAAAACTCGGGTCGTAAGCACCGAAGGCGCGAAAATGCAATAGCCTGGGTAACTGGCAAGGGGCCCGTCAAACAGTACCCCGGGGCGGGCGCTGAAAGCGCGCAACGTCATTCACTCCAAACATAGCTCTCGTCGTATTTAAATCACGCAGGCCTCGAGAGACTCCGGATACTCAGGTTGAAAAACCAACGCGTTTGTGACGGTTTTTTTGACGTTGATGTAAGGTTTCAGCCATGTCACGTTTGATTGCCCAATTGAAAATTTGACAAGCGTGGCTTCTATAAATAGTTTTGCATCGCGTTTCTTACCTTCCCTGTAGAAAGGATTGAAAATGTCATTTCAGAACCGCAAATCGAACGCCCGAATTGTCGCTGGTGCTTTCCTAACATTTTCGCTACTGCTGGCTGCGGTGCTGGCCTGCAGCTCCGGATCATCCGCTAAAAAATGCACCGCGACGCTCACCAATGATGGCAAGACATTCGCCGGCGAAGGCGCATCAACTGGCGAGGCCACACGCTTCGCCTGCAATAAATATTGTCGCGAAGCCGATCCTGGTTACGAGGCCATGTACGGAGTCTGGCTGGACTCACCTGCAGGGAAAGCCGCCGGGCGACCGTCGAAAGAAGAAGCTATTTTCAAGGACAAGAAGTTGATGGATTATGTGACGGTGACTTGCGCGAACGAGTGTCTGGCGAAAGTTAGAGACGGGAAAGCAAAGGTTGATTCTAAGTGCGAGTGAGATATCGTGCTTCGCCTACTTAATCCGGAACGTCGCAATATCCGAAAGGGAATCGCCAATGATGGCGTACTCGCCCGCCGGCAGCGGCTGCAGCGGACGAAGTTCCATGTAATTAATAAAGAGAAACCCGGTAGCACCTGCCTGTACGCGCAGGCGCTGCAATATTCGCCGCGCCAACCGAATATTATCGACATCAAACGGCGCGTACCCCTTCCGACCTTTAATCAGCGAAATTTTAATTGAGCGCTCGGACTTGCCGGCCGTTAGTCTTACCAACTGATGAGGAGGCGGATTCATCCTATCCGCGACAGAAACGAAGAAACGCAGGTTCTCGGTCCGCAAGACTGTTTCGGCTTTTGATTCATTAACCCGCACCCGCGTTACTTTGTCTTCGAGCGCCGGCTGAAAGACATTTACCGCAGTCATGCCAGCTTCGAATGGCAAAGTGCGCAGGTCATTTTGGTCACTTAGATAATAAACTTTTGTGAGATCGTTGGGTGGGGCAGGAAACCCCTCCTGAGTCAGTCTTAAAGCTAAGCTGCTGGCGGTAAAGGAAGCGAGGCACAAGCTTACGGAGAGAGTGGAAATTAGCCTCTTCATCGCACGCCAGGGGCCGGCTACCTGGTTTGAACAAGCTCGTCCGGCACTTCTTCCGGCAACTTCAGAATCTTTTCCCAACCCGAATTATCTGCGCGCATTCTCTCCGTCAATTCGTCCCGAAGCTTCGTCAGACCGGCGCTCAGACTGCGAGGGTAGTTGTGCAAATCGCCAAAGCGATTCATCTGATCGGCGACGAACGCTCGCTGCTTTTCGATCGAAGGAATCGGCGAGTGCTGGCCATTCTCCCAGAACGGTTCCACTAATCGCCGGACAGTCACGGCCCCCGCAATTTCGATCTCTTCGACATCTAATCCGGTCACGTCAGCGACGTAATTTCCGTCTCGATCAATTCCGCGAAATACCTGCAAGTACCCGGGCAGCGTTGTTTTGTCGATCGAGTTCGACGCCTTCAATGTGGGCAGTCCATTGATGACGCTCGCTTTGAAGATTACCCCCGCGACATTTCTTACTTCACTGGACAGTTTCGTGCCGATTCCGAAGCCGCTGACCTCGGGGAAATCCGCCACTATTTTACTAACCCGTTCGACGTTAAGGTCTCCCGTCAAATTCGGTCGCAAGCCGTGCAGTCCATTGGCTTCAAAAAACTCGAGACACCACCTGCCGAGTTCAGCCAGGTCTCCGGAATCAACGCGGAAACCTTTGAAGGCTTTGCGGCGCTGGGCAGTTGAAGTCGCGGCCATAGCCGCGTGCACGGCGCCCATATAAACGTCGACCGTGTCCAGCAGCAGCGTCGTGCCGTTTGGATTGGCGTCGAGCCAGCGCTCAAAAGCAACTTGTTCGAAGTGTTTCGGTTGTCCCGTTCGCGGTTCGATTTCTGGCTCGTATAAGTATTCGAGATAAGCCTGTTGCCAGTAGTGCGCGATGGTGCCGACGGCAGGAATGTCCAGACGATGCGCCGCCTCCATGTTCGAGGTGTCGTTAAAGCCGCCGATGAAAGCATAAGTCGCAATATCGACTGCGCGTTCGATATCGCCGTTGCGCCGCAAAGAAAAATCCGACAGCCAACGAGCGCCGGCGGCCATGCGAAATTGCATGGCCGTGCTGGCGGTGGTCATGGGCAGATCGAATGCGTGTTCGAACTTGATCTCCTGGGCTTGCGTGAGGCCAAATTTTCCGCTGATGTCTGCGATGGGCTGCTGCGGAAACATGATCGTGCCCGGATGAACTGCGCGAATAGTGCCGGCAAATTGAATGTCTTCAATCGCTTTGGCGAATCGCTGCAACCCGCCGCGATCCTGCTCAAGAAAACGCAGGCGCGGCCGATCAATCTGGCTGTCAAACAGCAAGCGAATCAATCGCTCGTGACCCAGCACCGGCGCGAAGGGCAATTTGCGCTGCGTTACGTAAAACGTCGCCACCATGTCGCTGAGAGGTTTACCATGCACGCGCGTCTCTTTTTTGTAAGACGCATCGCCCATGGCGGCGTGATAGCGATCGAAATTCAGCGTGCCCATCGACCGGAGCATAATACTCCCGCATTTCGGCTGGCCAAAATGAATTAATTGCGGGTAATGTCTTTGCGGCTTTTCCGGCGCCTCTGCGCCTTTGGTTGAAACTGTTCTAGTAAAGCAGCGATATGACGAGGCAGCGAGGGTCAAAGACAGGCAGGCAACTAGCGGCTGCCATTCGGCGAACGCTTATTGGCTTTTCGCCGCGCCCCTTTCGGTAGTATGCTTGCCACATCCCCTCCGAACTTGTTCCGGCGCAGTCTGACCGGCACAATCAAAATTTGCTCTCCCCGCTTGAAAATGAGTGGAAGGAGATTAGGATCGTATGAAAATTCGTATAATTTCTGGCGTAGCGGCGGTGTTGGTGTTCTTTTCGGGACTATGGATCGCCGGTTCAAGTGTGTCCGCCGGGGGCGGAAACCGGTGCACCGATCACTGCGCCGACAATTATCGCATAAAGAAGGATGCTTGTAAGCTCATACCTTTTAAGGGTGCGCGGAAGACGTGCGAACGCAGAGCGAAGGAAGCGAAAGACGATTGCAAGCATCGGTGCCGGTAAACATAAGTAAGCAGCTAGGGCGCCGAGGGCAACAGGGGGCGTTTGTGTTTTTGCAATAGGACGCCTTCTTTATTGACTGCCTGAGGTGCGGGGATATTGACTGCGTGAGGCGCGGCGACGCCGTGGTTGGCCTACTTTCGCGATCCGGCCGCCTTGGCCTCGTTCCCTACAATTTCCGCGCCGGCTTGCCGCATTTCGTGGACCGCTTTCTTTCCGTCATCGGGATTGACGTTCACTGGCCGCATCGCATCCGCCAGCGCTTTAACTTCGAATTTCTGCCGCATTGCATCCAATACTGTTTGCTTCACACAGTAATCCGTTGCCAGGCCGCCCACCCATACCTCGGTTACGCCTTGCGCCCGCAGCAGTTGACCCAGATTCGTGCCGTCAAACCCTGAATATCCATCCGCGCCAGGACCGACACCCTTCGAGATGACCGTGATGCGGGGATCATCAAGCAAATCAGGATGGAAGTCTGCGCCCGTCGTGTCCTGCACACAGTGAACCGGCCATGCTCCGCCTGAGACGGCGAAGTGTTTTGTTTCTGCCGGGTGCCAGTCGCGAGTCTTATAAACCGGTTCGCGGCGGTCGAGAAACTCTTTCATCAGTTTATTCAAGGGCGCAACTACTTCATCCCCGTGCGCCACCCCGAGCGAGCCCCCCGGACAAAAATCATTCTGCACATCCACTACAATCAGGGCTTTCTTTTTTATATCGGACACGAATCACCTCATAAAGCTTCGAGTCGGGCTAATTCCTGATCCAAACAGTTGATGGTCTGCTGCTCAACAATTTCATATTAGATTAGCTCTCCGCCGATTTTCGTGCAAAGGCGTAAGAATTTTTTGTTGACTTTGGGGCTGATTCTCGATAGAAGCATCCCGCCAAATCGCTTCTGCTGTATCAACGGACAATTCGTCGAAAACTTACAGTTCGTCTTCCCTGGAGGTTAGAAATGATTAGTCGCCCGTCGCTCCGCATACTATCGGCTGCCGTTTTCATTCTTGCATCAACACTGGCGGGATTCGTGCGAGCGCAGCAAGCAAATACGGACGCAATGCGCTGGCGTTATATCGGGCCGGTTGGAAATCGCACGACCTCGGTCGTGGGCGTGCCGCACCAACCCTATATTTATTACGCCGGGTCAGCGTCGGGTGGCATTTTCAAAACAACTGACGGCGGTATTCACTGGGAGCCTATCTTTGACAGTCAGCCTGTTTCGTCAATTGGCTCTTTGGCGATTGCGCCCTCGGATCCGAACATCGTTTGGGCGGGAACGGGGGAAGCATGGATTCGTAGTCACATCTCGGTGGGCCAGGGGATTTATAAATCGACCGATGCCGGCAAGACCTGGAAGTTGATGGGGCTGGAAAAGACCGGACGCATCGGACACCTGGCCATCGACCCCCGGAATCCGGACATCGTGATGGCCTGCGCGCTCGGTCATGCCTACGGACCGCAGCAGGAGCGCGGCGTGTTTCGCACGACTGACGGCGGCGCGCACTGGGAGCGCGCGCTCTTCACGGATGAAAACTCCGGATGTTCAGATATCGTGATGGACCCCACTAACCCTCGCGTTCTGTTTGCGGGCATGTGGCCGCTTGAGATTCACACCTGGGGCCGAGAGAGCGGCGGGCCGGGCAGCGGACTTTATATGTCGCGGGATGAAGGCGCTACCTGGAAAAAACTGACGGGGCATGGATTGCCGACACGCATGACGGGCAAGTGGGCGCTGGCAATATCGCGCTCAAACCCAAATCGAATCTATGCAATGATCGAGACGGGGGATGCGGTTCCTTATAAAGGTCAGGAAACCGATCGCGGGAAACTCTGGCGGTCGGATGACGGTGGCGAAAACTGGCGCCTCATCAGTTACGATCGCGGCATGGGCGGCCGCACGCATTATTACTTCCGGCTTGAAGTGTCGCCCGACAATGAAAACGAAGTTCACTTTCTGACGAACCCGTACGCAGTTTCTCTGGATGGCGGCGAAACTCTGGCCCGTGGCGGCGGTGGCGGTGGCGGAGGAGGCGGCGGCGGCGGTGCCGGAGCTAGCCCCGGCGGCGACAATCACGACATCTGGATAGATCCAACTGATAGTAACCGGCAGGCCATCGCCAACGATTCCGGCATCAGCCTAACCGTCAATCACGGCCGGACGTGGCAAAGAATTCAATTACCCAACGGCCAGCTTTATCACGTCACTACGGATAATCAGGTTCCTTATTACGTATACGGCAATCGCCAGGACGGCCCATCTTATCGCGGACCAAGCCGGACCGGCGCCGGAGGTTTCGGCGGCGGTGGCGGGATAATTCCGCGTAGCGCGTGGATTAACGTTGCCGGGGGCGAGAGCGGTTGGTCGACGCCTGACCCGGTCGATAACAACATCGTCTGGTCCAGCGCCTCGGGTTCGGGCAGCGTCGGCGGCATCGTCGAGGTCTACAACATCAAGACCGGACAGGCGCGCAACGTGGAAGTGTGGCCGGACAACGCCAGCGGCAACGTCGCCGCGGACTTGAAATATCGTTTTGTATGGACCATGCCGCTGACGATCTCGCCCCATGATCACAACAAGGTTTACGTCGGCAGTCAGTTCGTTCATCAGACAACCGACGGCGGCAATAGCTGGCAAGTGATCAGTCCGGATTTGAGTTTGAATGATAAGAGCCGGCAGGGATTCTCAGGTGGTTTGACCGGTGACAACATCGGTGTTGAATACGCCGGCGTTGTCTTCGCCATTGCTGAATCACCTAAACAGGCCGGAGTCATTTGGGCGGGCACGAACGACGGCCTGGTGCAGCTCACGCGGGACGGTGGCAAGAACTGGACCAACGTCACCCAGAACATTCCCAATATGTTGCCCTGGGGAACAGTCAGCAACATCGAAGCTTCGCGTTACAACGCGGGCGCTGCGTACCTGACCGTTGATGGCCATCAAGTCAACAATCGCGATCCATGGATTTACAAGACCACGGATTATGGAAAGACGTGGACCCAGATCACGAACGGCATTCCGCATTCGATGTTGAGCTATGCGCACTGCGTCCGTGAAGATCCCGTGCGGCAAGGATTGTTGTATGTCGGCACAGAAAACGGTTTGTACGTTTCATACGACGACGGCGCGAACTGGCAACCGCTGCAGATGAACCTGCCGCATGCGCCGGTTTATTGGATCACGGTCCAGGAGCACTTTAACGATCTGGTCATCTCGACCTATGGCCGCGGCTTTTGGATTCTTGATGACATCACGCCGATTCAGCAGACAACTGCGGACGTCATGAACCAGAACGCGCACCTCTTCACCATTCATCCGGCCTATCGCCTGCGCGGAATCACCGTGCCGTACGCCTCAGGTGACGATCCAACTACGGGGCAAAATCCACCCTATGGAGCTGCAATTAACTACTATTTGAAGTCGGCGGCGCGAGGTGTTTCGATTAAGATTACTGACGCACAAGGTCAAACGGTCCAGACCATTCGGGGCTCCGGGAACGCCGGCATCAATCGGGTGTGGTGGAACCTGCGCAACGAGCAATCCAAAGAGGTTCGCCTTCGCACCACGCCCGAGTACGGATCGGACATCAGACTCAACGCGGAGGGATGGCGGCCCTTGCCGGAAGGCGGGCGCATGACGATTCTCATGCCGCCGGGGACCTACACCGTCAAGCTGACAGTCGATGGGCAGGAATACAGTCAGCCGCTGACCGTGCTGAAAGATCCGAACGCGGGCGGCAGCGATGGGGACATTCAAAAGCAGACAGCCATGCTCATGGACCTGCGCAAAGATTTGGAATCGGCCGCCGATATGACCATGCAGATCGAGAGCATTCGCGCGCAGCTTGGCGGCTTGCGTCAGTGGATTCGCGATGCCTCGGTTAAGACCGCGGCCGACGATCTGGAAAAGAAGTTGACCGACATTGAAGACAATCTGGTGCAACGCAAGTTCAGCGGGCAGGGTCAGGACACAACGCGCTTCCCGGTAAAGCTGATCGGCCGGATTACATACCTGGCGGGTGACGTCGCCGACGGCGACTATCCCCCGAACATGCAGGAACAGGAAGTGAAGACCATGTTTGAATCGCAACTTGCATCATTGCGCAAACAACTCGACGCGCTTGTCAGCGGGGACGTCAACGGCTTCAATCGTATGCTGCGCGATAAGAACATTGCGAACGTCATTGCGTCCGCGCCTTAGCCCAATGACTGCCGAGCCAGCCTGGCCGTGTAAACTAGCGCGATGAGGTGGGGCTTGAATCCGCGCGCCCGACTGGCTCTCGCGGCAGTGGCCACAATTATTGCCATTGCCACGTTCGTGGTGCGCTTGAGCCGGCCCTCTTTTCAGGGCGGTAATCAAAAAACAGTTAACTGGTCCAGGAACGAACCATCCGCGAACCTCTCTTCGGCGGGGCCGTCCGAAAGAACATCGAAAGAAAGACCATCAACAGATCGACCGGTTTCGCCATTACCATTTTCTTCGGCGAGCATAAGCATTCCCTCAACCACAGATCAATCGTCGCCCATATTTACGGGGCCCGCGCATTTGATTGTTCCAGTCGCTGGTGTGCGGCCTGATCAACTACGGGATACGTTTTCCGACGCGCGTGCAGCCGGCCGGATCCATGACGCGATCGATATTCCCGCGGCGCTGGGAACTCCCGTCGTCGCGGCGGCCGACGGAATCATCGTTAAACTCTTTCACAGCGATCCCGGGGGCACGACCATTTATCAATCGAGCACTGACAGCCGGTTCATCTTTTATTACGCTCACCTCGATCGATATGCCGAAGGCCTCGCAGACGGACGCTTCGTCCGGCAGGGGGAAACTATCGCCTATGTGGGCGATACCGGGAACGCGGGAGCAGGGAATTATCATCTGCATTTCTCAATCGCCGCGGTTTCTGATCCGAAGGAGTATTGGCAGGGCATCAACATCAACCCGTATCCTTTGCTTCACAAGTAAAGTCAGTCGACGTTTCAGCGCCGGCCGTCCCGCATGACATTTCGTTCTGCTATGAACGATGCGCAGTTTGCATCGTTCGCTAATCGTGCAAGCGCTTAAACGCCTTTTCTCAATTTTCTGCTTCAGAATCCGATTGCAGCATCGCGATGACGAGGAACACTCATTGCAAGCGTTGCCACGAATTAGTATTCAATTCCAAGGACAAAGAGAAACGCTCTGGAGTAACGAGTATGAGACGGTCCCTGCAAAACCTGCTTGCGATTATGGTTTCGTTGACGGCCGCCGGCTGTGTGGGCGTGTCAACCAATCAAACGAACAACAATACGGCCCCGCCCGCTTCGCCGGCAGCGAGCGTTTCGCCATCGCCTGCGTCCGGACCGGCGGCGGATGCTGGACCGTTACCACTCCCCGTGCTCGACGCTTTTTTTGCCGATGAAGGTTTTTCCACGTTGGTCAAAACGCGTCTCAGCATTAGCGATGAACAGATTGCAAAGTTGAAAGAACTCGCCCACGCGGAAACGGCAAAACTGGACGAAGCCAATGCGGGCAAAGAAGAGGGAGAAAGTTTCGCGGCGCGGGCGACAGCCGAAGAAAAGATCAGTGCGGTAATCGGTAAGGACAAAGCTGTGCAGCTTGCCGCCCTACTGCGCGAGCGTTGGAGCAGCAGTGGCGCGGAAGATGCTTCGAGCCAGACGGGAGCGGCGGATAGCAGGAGCCAAAGCACTTCCGCGCAGTCGGGGCGTGTAGGGGCCAGCCGGGTGCCCGATGACTCGCGTATCGTCGTAAATGCTCCCGCTTACCGGATGGATGTCTTTGACGCAGGTCGGCTGATTAAGTCATACAAGATCGGAATCGGCTACCCTCAATTTCCGCTGCCGGCGGGACTGCGCAAAGCGAGTGTAATCATTTTCAATCCGACCTGGACACCCCCCGACGAGCCCTGGGTGGCCAAGATGAAAAACGTCAGCGCGGGCGAAAAAGTAGAAGCCGGCAGCAAACTGAATCCGCTTGGTCCGATAAAGATTCCCATCGGCGGTCCGTCGCTAATTCACGGCGGTAAATCACCGGCAAAGCTGGGGACCTTTGCGTCCCATGGTTGCGTCGGCCTGACAACGCCGCAGGTGAAAGATTTCGCCAAACTTTTGGCCCGGATCGGTGGCGCAAGTTTGACCGACGAAGACCTGGCGAAATTTGGTCGCGACACGACCCAAACCAGGCAACTAAAACTGACCAGGCAGGTGCCCGTCGAGCTGCGTTACGAAACCATTGTCGTTGAAGATGGCAAACTTCATATTTATCGTGACGTTTACGATGAGGGCACTAACACAGAGGAAAATCTGCGATCGGTACTCGAGGCCAGCGGCGTCAAGCTGGAGGACTTGAGCGATGAAGAGCGGGTTCACGCACTCAATGCTTTAGCGCAAATGTCGGGGCCAGGCAACGCGAACAGGCCGGCGGCTAACCCAGCATCATCAGCGGGATCTTCGAGCAATGCTTCAAACCCGCCAAAATCGAACGCGACGAAGAAACAAACTCGGGTTGCCAGCGGTCAGAAAGAGATTGTAATCGAGATTGCGGCCCTGAAGGGCAAAGGCTACCCGCCGGCTGCGGACCTGGATACCGGCAGTGGCAAAACGAAAACCGCGGCACGCAAATAAACGGGGCCTTATCGCGGGTCGATTGGCTTTCAGCACGCGCCCCTTGGCAACATCGGCCAAGGCATCATTCGCGTCATTTAAACCATAGCGAGATAGTCTGCTTTTAAGGTTGACCCAGGGTGCTGCGCGCACAGGATTGGAAATGATTTGCGCAGCGCGATAGAAGTGCGAGAAATCTGAGCCCCAGCATCCGCGAACGTCCAGATGTTTCTTATTAAGATCCAGATGCGGATTGAACCCGGCTTCGAACGACACGGGGCCATGGTCCGTATACTGGCCCACGATCACTACGCGGCCGGCATCCCGGGTGTAACGCATTGCCTGCACAACTGCATCGGGCGCACCGGTCGCTTCTATGCAGACATCCGCGCCGCGACCGCTGGTTCTTTCTGAAATCCAATCCAGTCGCTCAGCTTCGGTTTGCTTTTCAAAGTTGAGCACGTCCGAGGCGCCGACTTCGGCCGCGGCTGCCAGGCGACGATCCGGCGCGCCGATGCAAAGTACTCTCAGCGCGCCGCGCATCAGCGAGAGAATAATTGCGTTGATGCCGACGGGGCCGGAGCCCAATACCAGGACTGTGTCGCCGATTGCCACTTCGCCACGCTCAACCGCGTGCAAAGCGGTAGGCAGCGCGCAGCCTCCTGCCATAAAGCTTTCGGCATCGGCGTCCAGACGAATGCAGCGTGTGCCGGGCTTCAGATAAATTTGATCCGCCCAACCACCGCACAATCCGTCGTCGAGCCCATAAGTGATGCCGTAAACTTTTCGTTGCGGACACCGAGTGGACGCTTTGGCGATCAGGCAATACCAGCAAGCATTGCAGGTTCGATGCACATCGAGAAAAGTCACGCGATCACCTTCATGAAAGGCGCGGCCGTCAACGTCGAATAAATTTCCGCGAATTTTGCTTAAGCGACCGACAGACACGTGACCGGGGACCAGCGGATACGGGACGCCTTGTAGTCGTCCCTGCTGGAGGTAGACGTCCGTGCCGCAAACTTCAGAAAGTTCTACAGCTAACAGCGCAGAGTCCGGTTCAAGTTGAGGCTCTTGAACTTCGCGAATTTCGATCGGAGCGTTTGGTTCAGGGACGACGGCGACGCGCGGCATGCGCACACGGTAAAAGGAAAGCCGGGAAAAGTGAAGTCAGTATCGTCATAGACTGGAGCGCAAGCGTCCTCGCTTGCATGAGGTTCTGTTAAGGCGCCGCTGCAACCAGTGCCGTTGCGCTCCATTCAATTCAAGGGTCTCTAACTCGCTGCAAGCCGAAGACAGTAAAGTGAAACATTGCTTTCAAAAACTGAGCCGCCTGGCCCTCATCAGGAACCAAGCGTCGAGCATTCAAAGACTTAAACCTCGACCGGGGTCAGAGATTCTTCTTTCAACTTCTCAGCCTGATAGTGGGTCGTGAGCGCTTCGATGATCGCATTGAGCGCTCCGTCCATGACTTGATCGAGTTGATGAATAGTCAGTCCGATGCGGTGATCGGTGACACGATTTTCTTTGAAGTTATAGGTGCGGATTTTTTCGGAACGGTCCCCTGAGCCAACCATCGAACGTCGATCGCTTGCAATGGCGTCGTGTTGCTTCTGCTCTTCGATCTCCTGGAGACGAGCCCGCAGCACTCGCATTGCCTTCTCGCGGTTTTTGATCTGCGATTTTTCGTCCTGCATCGAGACCACGACATTCGTGGGCAAGTGGGTGATGCGCACCGCTGAATAAGTGGTGTTTACCGATTGTCCGCCAGGCCCGGAAGAGCAGAAGGTGTCAATGCGCAAATCCTTGGCATCGATCTTAACGTCGACTTCTTCCGCTTCAGGCAGGACCGCGACAGTAATGGCCGAAGTGTGGATGCGGCCGCTGGCTTCAGTTTGGGGCACGCGTTGCACGCGGTGTACACCCGATTCGTGCTTTAGTTTCGAAAAGACTTTGTCCCCTTCAATCAAAGCGACCGCTTCCTTCATGCCGCCGATTCCGGTTTCAGACGCATCGAGAATCTCCATCTTCCATCGCTGGCGCTCAGCATATCGCGCATACATGCGCAGGATATCGGCCGCAAACAGGGATGCTTCATCGCCGCCGGTCCCGGCCCGAATCTCCAGGATGACGTTCTTTTCATCGTTGGGGTCCTGCGGAATCAGCAGGCGCTTAAGATCCGTGTCAGTTTGCTCAAGCTGTGCCTGCAGCGATTCAATTTCGATGTGCGCTAACTCCCGCATGTCTTGATCGTCAGTCGTCGCCAGCTCGCGCGCGCCCGTCAATTGTTCGTTCAGAGATTTCCAGGCACGATACTTTGCGACTATCTCGCCGAGGCCGCGATGTTGCTTCGCAGCCTTTCCGTAGGCGGAAGGGTCCGACAGCAACTCCGGCGAAGAGAGCTGGTTCGTCAACTCCTCGTAACGCGTTTCAATTTGTGCAAGTTTGTCGAGCATCATCCAAATTACAAAAAAACGTAATTGTTTAGCGGCGGCGTACTGCCGCCGGTTCGTAGGGATCGGAAGGCGCGGTAGCCCACTTCTAGACAGTACGATCTAAGACAGCGGCACCATTTCCGGTTCATTCGTCTTTGGTTCCAACTTCAAGCTTTCTTTCAAAGCTTCGATGGCGACTTCCAATTGCGAATCGTCCGGCTCTTTCGTCGTCACGTTTTGCAGCCAAACGCCCGGTCGCGTAATCAATTTGAAGAAGGCGCCGCTTTCTTTTCGCGCCGACAGGCGAATTATCTCGTATGAGAGCCCCGCGACGACCGGAATCAAAACGATGCGCACCAGGAAATTGAAGAGCAGGGAATCGAACTTGATTACTGAGAACAGCAGGATCGAAACCAGCATTACGACCATCAGGAAGCTTGTGCCGCAGCGGGGATGCTGGCGTGGTTGCGGACGCGCATTAGCGACCGTCAAATCCAGGCCTTTTTCCCAGGTGAAAACCGTTTTATGTTCCGCGCCGTGATATTCAAAGACGCGCCTTATGTCTTTCAGCAAGGAAAACCCGATGATCATGATCAGAAAGAAACTCATCCTGATCACTCCGTCAAGCAAATTAAACCCTACCGTAGGACGCACGGGATGCAGATAGCCCCGCACGGAATTCCACGTCCGGCGAAGCGCGGGCGTGTCGGCCGTGGATTTACCGGCATCATTGCTTGCCGCCGCCGTCGCGCTCGAACTTTGGGCCGCCTGGGGTGCCCAACCCGCGGCCACAAAAATCGCGTTCGTCAAAAGCAATGGCGCCGCGATAAACAGCAGCACATTAAAAATCAGGGCAAACACGATCGAGCTCGCCGCCGCTGCCGTTCCGCCTTTCTTTAATTCATCTTTCGATCGCTTCTTTTTGGCAATCGGAAACAGCCCGGGCAGGCCGCCAGTAATTCCCGCAAAGTCGCCTTCACCTTCGATCACGGCCGGTGTCAGCGCGACTTCAATCTGCGCGGCTTCAGCTTCCTGTGCTTCGGCGAAGGCTTCGCTGGCTGAGTAATTCAGCGCTTTGATCCCTAATCCCATCGATTGCATTAGTACAGCGCCACCCCGCAGAATTGGCAACTTTAATATCGGCGCCTTGTCGCTCCACTTCGGCAGCGCGGCCGCGGTATTGACGATCGTGCCGTCAGCTTTTCGCACCGCTATCGCATACGCGTTCGGCGTGCGCATCATCACGCCTTCAATGACAGCCTGACCGCCTACAATTAAGTCTCTTTCATTGGTACTCATAAATATGTTTTGGAGTCCCGCCTTAAAACGGAACCACCTCTTTGTTAATTTCGGCCCTAAAGACGGAACTGCGAATTACTTACAACACGACTGCGAACTGTACTTACAACAATGCCGGCGGTCTGATGCTGGCCGCGGGTGCCTGGATGCATCCCGCATGACCAGCGTCGGTAACGCCGGCATCGATAGAATTCCGCTAATGCTTGATCGCCATTAGGTTATTTAGTGGCCGCAGCTTCGGGCGCCGTCTTCTTGGCATATCGCCGATTGAATCGATCGACGCGACCTGCGGTGTCAACCAGTTTCTGCTTGCCGGTAAAGAACGGATGGCAGGCCGAACAAATTTCCACGTGCAGATCTTCTTTGCGCGTCGAGCGTGTCTTAAAAGTCTCGCCACAAGCGCAGGTCACTGTCATTTCTTTGTATTCAGGAT
Source organism: Pyrinomonadaceae bacterium (assembly GCA_046262835.1). Classification (GTDB taxonomy): domain Bacteria; phylum Acidobacteriota; class Blastocatellia; order Pyrinomonadales; family Pyrinomonadaceae; genus UBA11740. The sequence goes on along the minus strand of JBHELZ010000034.1, from coordinate 10,412 downwards.
GAATTCCGGGTTTCATTTCTTCGTCACCTATATAGTCTTCAAATCAATGCCTCAATCAAACAACCTATGATACGAGTGGCAGATATGCATCGTCAAGCGATTGCTGCTCGTCCCGCAGTTGGGAGAAGCCGACTTCACTCGGCTTTTTCCGCTCGTTTTACTCCGACTAAAGCCCGTGCGCTAACGCCCTTATTGAAAGCCAGCGCTCGATCGTTTCTTTGATTCACTCGATTGACAAGCTTCTAAATCGCGTGCTAAAAGTCAGCTTCGTCCGTCCTGCTCTAAAAATGCATTACACGTGAGCGTTGCGTTTGATCAACCGCGCGCCCGTGGCGTTAAGCCAGAGCGTAGTAACTCAGAGTGTACTAACTGCGTTTTATGTCACCGGAAGGTAAACCCCCGGATTCGGGACCGCCAACTGACGTACCTGGCGACTCGCGCTCGCAAGATGCAGGCGCGACTTCACCCTCTTCTGTTTCCGCCGACGCTGAGAAAGATGCACAAGTCGAAGCTGCGAAAGCTCGCGTAGTCGCCGCTAAAGATGCTGCGCAAAAGGCCGGCATTGTTGCGCCTGGCGCGCCTAAGCCGCCAATAAAGAAGAAAGCAGAAGGCCCGAAACCCGTTGATGCAGCGAGTCATCCACTGGTCAAGAAATTGAAAGAGAAGTGCGCTGAGGCGGTGCTCGAAGCGTCAGAGTTTTTGGGCCAGCTTTCGGTTCGCATCGAGGCCTCGCGCATTGTTGAAGTTTGCGACGCATTGAAAAATGAAGCTGATACACCTTTCAATTATCTTTCTGACTTGACCTGTGTTCATTATCCAGATAACCGAGAGGCGCCCTTCGAAGTCGTTTACCATTTGTATTCGATTTCGAAAAACGAGCGCGTGCGATTAAAGGTCGCAACAAACAGCGAAGGACTCGAAAGTGTGACCGGCCTCTGGCCTTCGGCGGACTGGCCAGAGCGCGAAGTTTACGATTTGTTCGGCGTGGCATTTCATAACCACCCCGATTTGAGACGCATTCTGTTGCCCCCCGATTGGGAAGGCCACCCTTTACGGAAAGATTACCCGCTCGAATTCGTCGAGAACCGCTGGACCGAAAACCATCTGCCAGAATTCACTGACGTGCAGAGAGAGCAGTTGGAGCAGCGGCGCGCGTACGGATTAGAGGTGTTGTCCGTGCCCGAGGAACGCGAAGTGCGCAATCTCTTCCGTAGCGGAAAAGAAGTGATGCCGAAAGACAAGTGAAGTTCGGCGTCCCGCCTTTAGGCGGTGCTTAAGCAGGATCGCCTGAAGCCGGAACTCCAAACAAGATCCATGTCACCAAAAGAAATCGCCGCGCATTACGAAGCCAAAGTTTTCGACTCTCCCGAAGCGGCGACGAGTGCCGGCTTCACTTTGACGGAAATACATGAGCCGCGGAACGTCTGGAACAAGGCAAGCGCCGCGCAATCGCTAATGCTGAAGCTGCGCGATCAGAAAGAAAAAGGGGAAGTGAAAGAGATTGGTCTCGTGATCGAGCCGTGGAAGGTAACAGGATGTTACCTCCCGAATGACACTTCGACGGTGAACGTCTAGAGGCGGGGCACTGCCCGCCCGTGCGGGGCAGCATGTCCGCGTTCCCATATGCACCAGGTAGAAATCGCCACCACCCGCCAGTCCCTCATGGATGCGCCGGAAATGACGCTCAACATGGGGCCCCAGCATCCGTCCACCCATGGCGTGTTGCGCGTGATCCTGAAACTTGACGGCGAGACGGTAATCGATCTCGATTGCGATATCGGGTACCTGCATCGCGGCATGGAGAAAATTGCCGAGAACCGCATGTACACGATGATTGCGCCGTACTGGGACCGGCTTGATTACATCGCGGCCGTGTCAAACGGTCTGGTTTGGGTTGAAACCGTCGAGCAGATGATCGGTTTGGATGTGCCGCGTCGCGCTCATTATATACGGACGATTCTGACCGAGTTGAATCGTATCGCGTCACACTTGCTTTGGCTCGGCACGCACGCGCTGGATATCGGGGCCGTGACCATACTCTTATGGGCGTTTCGCGAACGGGAAGAAATTCTAAAAATCTTTGAGCGCCAGTTCGGCGCGCGATTAACCTGTCACGCGTGGCGCATTGGCGGCATGCCCAACGATGCTTATGATGATTTCGCGGCAGACGTAAAACGGTTCGTTGATAATTTTCCCCACCGGCTTGACGAATACGAAACCGTCCTTTCAGAAAATAGAATCTGGTTGAGTCGCACAGTTGGCATCGGTGTGATCTCCGGTGAAGAAGCGGTGGCGATCGGTTTGTCCGGCCCCGCGCTGCGTGGGTCTGGGGTCGCCTGGGACATTCGCAAGGCCCGCCCATATGCTGCTTACGGCGAGATGGATTTCGACGTGCCGTTGGGTGAGAACGGCGACACCTACGATCGCTACCTGGTGCGGATGGAAGAGATGCGCCAGTCGCGCCGCATCATCAAACAGGCGATCGAGAATCTGCCGGACGGGCCGGTGAATGCAAAAGTGCCGAAGCTAATTAAGCCGCCGGCGGGCGATTACTATCATTCCATCGAAGGGCCCAAAGGCGAGCTTGGTTGCTACCTGGTTTCCGACGGAACCCAGCAACCGTGGCGTGTCCGCGTGCGTCCGCCGTCGTTTATTAATCTGCAAGCTTTGAAACAGATGAGCATCGGGCATTTGGTCGCGGACGTCGTTGCTATTATTGGAACGCTTGATATTGTGTTAGGTGAAATTGATAGATGAAATTTATCTGCCGGAATGATCCGTTCGGCCGACGAAGCGGGGTGGACCGCGTGAAGCCTGGGGTGAAGTGAAGCGCAACCCGACGATCATTGGATAAGAGATTGAGCGCGCGCCGCGGCCGACGGCAATTTCATCATAAGTTGTAATATCTCGAGCTTTCGCGCGCTCGGGATCATCATGGTTCGGAATCCTGGGGGTTACGCTTCGCTCCACCCCAGAGTTTAATTCCACCCGCGGCGCGGGTTTTGGTTGGCTCGTTTATATTTTCGAATGTTAGCTCTTTTAGCCGCACCCACATTCATCGACAGCCTGCTGTTGCGATTCTTCAGCGAGCAGACGGTGAACTATGCGATCTGGCCCCTGATACAAGTCGGCGCGGTCGTGACAATTACAGCCGGTTGGGTGGCCTACGCGACTTATCTGGAACGAAAGATCTCCGCCTTTATTCAAGCGCGCCTGGGGCCGATGCGTGTTGGACCCTGGGGATTGTTACAGCCAATTGCTGACGGATTAAAGTTGCTGGTGAAAGAAGACTTCGTGCCTGAGAACGCCGACCGTTGGATTTTCTTCGTCGCTCCTTATATAGCCGTCGTCGCCGCGTTCATTGTCATGGCTGTGGTACCTTTTGGTCCGGATTGGGCCGTGATTACTGACGTGAATATCGGCGTACTGTTCGTGCTCGCGGTCTCGAGTGTCGGCGTTCTGGCACTAATTCTGGCGGGCTGGTCTTCGAATTCGAAATACGCCCTGCTCGGGGCGCTGCGCTCGAGTGCGCAGATGGTTTCATACGAAGTCTCAATGGGCCTGGCAATTATTGGCGCCTTGATGTTCGCGCGCACGCTGTCTTTGTCCGGGGTGGTCGGGGCGCAGGCTTCGAATTCGATCTGGTTCTTCTTCTATCAACCGATTGGTTTTGTAATTTTTTTGATTAGCGGGATCGCTGAAAATAACCGCGCGCCCTTCGATCTGCCCGAAGCGGAGTCAGAGCTGGTGGCCGGTTTTCACACCGAGTATTCAGGCTTTCGCTGGTCGCTGTTTTTCATGGCTGAATACGCCGCCATGGTCGTAGTGACGGCGGTCGCGACTACGCTTTATCTTGGCGGCTGGTATTTTCCATTTGTGTATCGATTGACGGAGGCGCACGGGTATCACAACCTTTACGTGGCGCTCAGTCTGGTTGTGTTTCTCGGAAAGGCAGGCCTGCTTCTCTATTTATATTTCTGGCTGCGTTGGACGCTGCCGCGCTTTCGCTATGATCAGTTGATGGATCTCGGGTGGAAGTGGATGCTGCCGGCGGCGTTGATCAATATCGTCATCTCGGCAATCGGCGTTACCGTAATTCAGGGTCTTGACGGCTGGAATGGAATGCAGACAATCAGATCCATGACTAACGGACTGGCGCTGACGGGGAGCGGAAAGGGGATCGCGATTGCCTTTGGTTTTGGAAACCTGTTTTTGACAGCGGGTATTTTGTCTTTGATCAACTGGCGCTCACGCGACTTCAATCTGAAAAAACAGCGCCGCCAGATTCGTTTGGTAGATTTGCCGAAGGGAACGCCCGCGGTTGCGCCCGTAGAGATTGTGTCCGAAGCCCGACCGTGAGGGAGGGCACCTGGCCCTTGCTTGCCCGGCGGCTTCGGCTACGTTGATTCAGATCCAGGATTTTAGATTCGAGATTTCAAGATGCCACAAGTACCTGTTCCCAACGCAACCTTCATGCAGAAGCTCAAGCGCTTCTTCATGGTCGATCTATTAAAAGGAATGGGTCTAACCCTCGGCTTCAATATCGGCGCGCTCACAGATAGAGATTCCGTGGCCGGGAAAGGAATTTATACAGAACAATATCCAAAAGTGCGTCCCGATGTGGCGCCGCGATTTCACGGCGCGCCCCGCTTGAATATGGATCCCGAGACGCACGATACGCTTTGCATCGCCTGTAATCTCTGTGCGCTCGCGTGTCCCGAAGACTGCATTGATGTCATTCCCATGGACGTGGAGGTTGTCGTCGCCGGCAAAGCTCGTCGCAAGAAAGTCCTCGATGAATTTATCTTCGATACTTCGCGTTGTATGTTTTGCGCGTTGTGTCAGGAAGCTTGCCCAACTTATTGTCTGGAGCTGACCCAGGATTTCGAGCTGGCGACTTATTCACGCGCGGGGTTCGTCTGGAATCGCGAGATGCTCGAGCAGGGAAGAGAGACAGTGAAGTACGAAAGCTAAGAGATTTCCGATTTCCAATTGCCGATTTCCGATCGATGTTTTGAATAGGAACGTGGTTGTTCTCCCAAAACCATGAACTCTGATGATCTTAAGAAGCGTACGAAGCGGTTTGCGCTGCGAGTTCTCAAGCTTGTTGCTGCACTGCCGAATACCGTCGCTGGGAGAGCAATCGGTGGGCAATTGGTGCGCTCGGGGACTTCGGTCGGTTCAAACTATCGGGCTGCGTGTCGTGGCAGATCAAGAGCGGAGTTCGTGGCGAAGTTAGGTGTAGTCGAAGAGGAAGCTGACCAGAGCGCATTCTGGATGGAATTAATCATTGAAGGTGAACTTCTTAAACCACGACAAGTTGAGCCACTGCTCAATGAAGCTAGCGAAATAAGAAGATGATGGCGCAGTCGCGCATATCTGCTGCAAAGGCATTGGCACGGACAAGAAAATCGCAAGCCACGTAAGAAATGGTTTCAAATCGGCAATCGGCAATTGGAAATCGGCAATGATCCTATCTGGTTGGGAAAGCGTTTTCTTCTGGATCTTTTCCATCGCTGCGATACTGGCGGGACTGCTTACCGTCATGGCGCGGAACGCCGTGCACTCTGCGCTTTTTCTGATTTCATCATTGGTTTCCGTCGCTGCTCTTTTCATCCTGCTGGGCGCTGAGTTTATTGCCGGCGTGCAGATTCTGGTTTACGTGGGCGGCGTGATGGTCCTGTTCTTGTTCGTCATCATGCTGGTCAACGTAGGCGCGGAAGAAGAGGGCCGGGCGCCGATTTTCAACCGGCCGCCCCAGGTAACGGCGGCTCTGGTCTTTCTCGCATTGCTGGCTGGAATACTGGTCATCTACGCGATTCCGCGCGGTTATCAGGCAATGCAAAAGCGCGATGAAGCAGCGATGCAGCAGGTAAACGCCAGGCGCGCAGCCACGGAAACCAAACTTGCAACTGCGGCGACCGGCGTTAGTCGCCTTTCGACAGAAACCCAGCGCGTCGGACAAGCGCTGTTCACCACTGCATCGCTGCCGTTTGAAATCGCCAGTCTGCTTTTGCTGGTCGCCATCATTGGTTCAGTGATGCTCGCGCGGACGCTGAAACAGGAAATCGCCGCCGATGACGTGGATACGGAAACTATAGCCGAGACAGAATGACTGGCGGGTATCCCGCAACGGGATCAAGAGACTTATTCACCGCCTGAAGGCGGGACTCCGAACGAGAAGCCGATGAACCATCTCTCGACATCGCTGGCAATTTTGATCCAGGAAGTGGGCCGTGGGACTGCGGCGATCGAAAGCATCAAGCATCCTGATCTGTCGAAGTTTCTCGTGATCGCGGCGATTCTTTTCATCATCGGCGTGGCCGGCGTGCTGACGCGCCGCAACCTGCTTGTCATTTTCATGTCGATTGAATTGATTCTGAATGCGGCGAACCTGAACTTCATCGCGTTCGCGCGTTATTTGCAGGATACGGGCCGCGGCGATCCGATCAGCGGCCAGATATTCACGGTTTTTATCATTGTAGTTGCGGCAGCTGAAGCTGCGATTGGTCTCGGCATTGTGATCGCGCTCTATCGCAATCGCGAAACGATCTGGGTGGATGAGATTGATTTAATGAAGTGGTAAATCAGCTTTTTTACCGGCGGGCGACCGTTCGCCGAGGTTCGCAAAAAATGGCGGCAGTAGCTCGCCGCTAACCGAAAACGTTTGATGTACAAATACATCTGGCTGGTTCCTTTGCTGCCACTCGCGGGTGCGGCGCTCAACGGCATCTTCGGCCGTTGGTTTCGCTTTTCAGAAAAACTGATCGGCGGAATTGCGGTCGCATCGGTAACTTTATCGTTTCTGATCAGCCTTGCCGCTGTCTATTCGTATGGTTTCGGCGGCGATGCGCAATGGCCGAATCCTTACGTCACCACCCAAACCGCCTTCAACTGGATTCCCGCGGGCACAGTCAAGCAGACATTAGGCCAGGCCGATGCGAAAACGATCTCGGTCGCTAATCAGCAGGTAACTGTCCCGACGCCGCGCGCATCGTTGCTCAATATTGAGTGGAGCTATCAACTCGATCCCTTGTCGGCAATCTTCATGCTGATTATTACCGGGGTCGGGCTGTGTATCTTCGTCTTCGCCACCGGCTACATGCATGGCGAAACCGGGTTCTATCGATTCTTCGCTTACATGGGCCTGTTTATGTTTTCGATGCTCGTGCTGGTGATGGGATCGAATTTCGTGATGATGTTCGTCGGGTGGGAAGGCGTCGGACTGTGCTCGTATTTGTTGATTGGCTATTACTTTAATAAACAGGAAGCAGCAAACGCGTCGCGCAAGGCGTTCATTACCAATCGGGTCGGCGACTTTGGTTTCATGCTCGCCATTTTTGCCGTGATTGCCACCTTCGGCACGGCGCAGTACGCGAGCGTGGTGGCGCAAGCGGCGAAGTATCCTGTCGAATCGCTGGGTCATTGGGGACTGATGTCCTGGATCGCTCTGGGTCTGATGATTGGCGCCTGCGGAAAGTCAGCGCAGTTTCCGCTTCATGTCTGGTTGCCGGATGCGATGGCTGGCCCCACGCCGGTTTCGGCCTTAATCCACGCCGCGACCATGGTGACCGCCGGCTTGTACATGCTGACGCGCACCAACGTCATCTTTCAACATTCGCAGACGATGATGCTGGTCGTGGCGCTGGTCGGCGCGTTCACGGCGATCTTTGCCGCGACCATCGGCATCACGCAGAACGATATCAAGAAGGTTTTGGCCTACTCGACGGTGTCGCAGCTTGGTTTCATGTTTCTCGCCTGCGGCGTCGGAGCGTTTGTCATTGGAATCTTTCACGTGATGACACACGCGTTTTTCAAAGCGCTGATGTTCCTCGGCGCGGGCTCAGTTATTCACGGGATGCATCACGAGCAGGACATGCGCAAGATGGGCAACCTGCGGAAGTACATGCCCTACACTTACTGGACCTTCATGGCCGGGTGGCTGGCAATCTGCGGCATCATTCCCTTCAGCGGCTTCTGGTCCAAAGACGAGATTCTTTGGAACGCCGCTTCAACCACACACATTCCGCTCGGCTGGCTAGTGTGGCTGGTAGGCACGATTGCCGCGACCTGCACGGCTTTTTACATGACGCGTCTGATGGCCATGACCTTCTGGGGCAAAGAAAGATTCCCGCCGCACGAACACAGCATGGAGCATGAAGGCCATGCGCAGAAAAAAGAACATCCGACACCTGAACATCACGCGCACATTCCACACGAATCACCGAAATCGATGTGGGTGCCCCTGGTCGTGTTGGCAATACTTGCGACTGTAGGCGGCTTCGTCGGCATCAGCACGGCGTTCACCGGCGGCAAAGAAGTTGGCGGACGAATGAATATCGTCACCTGGCTCAATCCGGTTATCTGGAATCCAGGTACGGGACTCTTTGGAAAGTCCGAAGAGGGTAACCCGGGAGTATTAACCGGCCGCGAGCTGCCGGGCACAGACGCACCCAAAGTCCGGGAAAATGCGAGTCATGCAGGCTTCAACCTCGCTCATTCCGTGGAATCAAAACTCGGCAGCGAGACCGCGGCCGAGTGGGTCTTTATCATTATCTCGCTAATCGTTGCGAGCATCGGTATCGGACTCGGCTTCTTGTTCTATATAAAGGACAGAAGTTTGCCGGATATCTGGGCTGCACGTTTGCGGCCCCTCTATGAAGCCAGCTACCACAAATACTGGATAGATGAATTCTACGGCTGGGCGGTGACGCGTCGCACGATGGATTTGGCCCGCGGCGTGTTTGCGTTCGATTCGAAAGTAGTCGACGGCGCCGTGAATGGATCCGCATGGCTGACCCGTTTGACAAGCAAAATCACCGGCGGCACAGACAAGTATCTGGTTGATGGTTTGGTCAACGCGATTGCCGGTTTTGTAGTTACCTTAATGTCGCCAATCGTGCGCGCCGCCCAGACGGGGCTGACCGCGAATTATGCCCTGGTAATGGTGATTGGACTTCTGGTAGCGGTCGCAATTTATTTCGTAAAGATCTTTTAGTGTCAGAAGCCCGCGCGTGAGCAAGGGCAACTCTCAGGGCAACCGGCCCTCCCTAACGGTCGGACTTTTGAAACAAGCACGAGGACAGACGTGTTCACAAACAACCTTCTCTCAATCATCACCTGGCTGCCGGCGGTCGGCGCGATCCTAATCCTCGGTCTGTTCAAAAAAGAGCAGACTCAAATCATCAAGAAATTCGCGACCGCATGGCTGGCGCTTGATTTCATCATCTCACTGTGGCTGTTCGGTTACGATCGAGGCATCGGCGGCTTTCAATTTCTCGAAGATCATCAGTGGATTCCAGTCATCGGCGCGCGCTATCAAATGGGCGCAGACGGCGTGGCGGTGTTGCTGCTGGTGCTGACGACATTCCTTGGTGTGTTGGCAGCATTGTCGTCATGGAACTACATACAAAAGCGCGAGAAGGAATACTACGTGCTCTTGTTGCTTTTGCAGGCCATGGTGCTGGGCGTTTTCTCTTCCATGGATCTCTTCCTGTTCTATTTGTTCTTTGAAGTGTCGCTCGTGCCCATGTATTTCCTGATCGGAATCTGGGGCGGCGACAACCGGTTGTACGCAGCCATCAAGTTCTTTCTCTACACGCTGGTGGGATCCGTCGTAATGCTGCTGGGCGTTTTGAAAATGTATTTCCTGACGCAGGACACGGCCCTGACTGCCAAAGTAACCCAAGCCACCCTGGATTTGCTTGCGGGTAATCCCAAGGCAACCGCGATGGTGGCATCGACAGTTCAGCAAGCCGCGCAGAACGGCACGGGAAACTTCAGCATTCTTTACCTGCAGGCAGTTGGCTCAGTCCTACCTATGGGGACTCTGCAAGTGCTTTTGTTCTTTGCTTTTGCGCTGGGCTTTGCGATCAAAGTGCCGATGTGGCCGTTCCACACCTGGCTGCCCGACGCTCACGTCGAAGCGCCCACGGCCGGGTCGGTAATTCTCGCGGGTGTCCTGCTAAAGCTTGGAACCTACGGTTTTTATCGTTTCAACCTGCCGATGTTTCCTAAAGCGTCGATGGATGAAGCGTTCTTCGGCAAGTTTGGCGTGCGCAGCATCATGATTTTCCTGGCGATCGTTTCCATTATTTATGGCGCGTTGGCGGCGATGTATTTCGTGGTGAAGAAGGACGGCGATGTGAAAAAGCTGGTCGCCTATTCGTCCGTTTCATCGATGGGCATCGTGATGCTTGGTTTGTTCGCGTTGAATCCGAATGGTTTGAATGGTGCCGTACTGCAAATGATCAATCACGGCATCTATTCGGGCGCCCTGTTCCTTTTGGTCGGAATCATTTATGAACGCCGTCACACGCGCAAGGTTTCCGAGTTCGGCGGCCTGTCGCACGTCATGCCGGGTTACGCGGCAATATTTCTGGCCATGGCCATGACCGCGATCGGCTTGCCGT
>JBHELZ010000033.1:0-44464 GCA_046262835.1 Pyrinomonadaceae bacterium | reverse complement strand
AAGAAAGTGACCGCCATTCCTGACGCGCCGCGCAAATCCTTTTGCCGGATGTCGCCAGATGAAAGTCTCGCGACCAGAAAGCGACTCAAGGTAGAAGACGATTTCCTTTTGTTCGTGGGAACGTTGGAGCCGCGAAAGAATCTGTTGACGCTCTTAAAGGCGTTTGCCAAGGTTCTTCGGGATGCCACCTGCCGGAGCCAGTTGGTCGTTGCCGGCGGCGAGGGATGGCTGATGGAGGAGACATTTTCTTTTATCACCGGCGCGGGAATAGGCGATCGTTTAAGGCTGATTGGCTATGTCAACGACGACGAGTTGCGCGCGCTGTATTCGTCATGCCGGGCATTTATCTATCCCTCACTCTACGAAGGTTTCGGTTTGCCGCCGCTGGAAGCCATGGCCTGCGGCGCGCCGGTGATTGCCAGCCGCATCCCGGCATTGGAAGAGACGATTGGTGACGCAGCGCGGCTGGTTGATCCGCTGGATGTTCATGCGCTGGTGGCGGCGATTACTGATGTTTGTCAAAACGGGAAACTGCGAACGAAATTAATTACGGCCGGGCCAATTCATGCGGCCAGGTTCTCTTGGGAGAAAGCAGCGCGGTCCACGTATGAGGTATATCGAAGCGTCGTTGCTTAAGCGTTTGGCGGCCTGAAGGGCTTAATTCATAAGAGTGGGCCCTTTCGGTGCGAAGGGTTAACTTGCCTCTCTGACGTCTTCAGTCTGCTCGGACCTCCGGCTACTTTCTGACAACCCTTCTGCTTGCAGGTATGTCCGCTTCATCTGTTTTGGAAAACAATTATTCTGAATAGGTTCGCCAGATATTGCGCTCCAGGAAGACGAAGGGAAACCTCACTTCGAATATCTCAACCGGCACATGCGCAACAGCGTTTTCGAAAACGCGAGGCCAAACTTTATTAACTTCGCGTGAGATTTCCCGGATTGACGCGCCTGGTAATGAAACGGCACCTCTTTAATCCGGCCGCCGCTTAAGTAAATCCTCACCAATATTTCTTCGAGCGCGTCGAAATCCCTCGCATGCAAATCCAGTGTGGCCAACACTTTTCGATCGTACATGCGAAACCCACTCGAGAGATCGCGCACCCGCAAGCCGAGCAACAGCGCGTACGTACGATTTAAGATCGTGCTGAGCACCCGACGCCCTTTCGCCATGTCCGCCTGCCCGCCGGGCACATAGCGTGACGCGATTACCAGATCTGAGCCTGGTCGCTCCCGCCAAAAATCTTTCAGAAAGACTGGCGGGTGCGAAAGATCAGCATCCATCGTGGCCACGTAAGCCGCGCTGGCCGCGGCGAATCCGGCGAGCAGTGCGCCGCCATACCCGCGTTCAGTCTGTTCAACGACGCGCGCTTCAAGCTGCTGGGCAATTGATTGCGATGCATCGCTCGATCCGCCGTCGACCACAATGATTTCTGCGCGCAGGCCGAGTTCGTCGATCACTTGACGAATCAGCGGCAACAGCAGTCGAAGGTTCTCGGCTTCATCAAGGGCCGGGATCACAATGCTGAGGTCAGGCATTGACACAAAGGCGCGATGGTTCTCAGGAGATTCTCAGGTTCTGCAGTTAGTTCATCACAGTTGGCCGCAGGTACAGACATAACACAGAGCATCTGTATCTGAAAATAAGAAAGGCTAACTCAAGGTTAGCCTTCTCATTTTGCCCGCCGTGTGTAAACGCGTTAGAACCTGCCTCGATATTCCGAAGATTCGATAAACGCTTTTACCATTTCGGCATTGATGAAACTGCCGTTGAATTGATTCAATTTCGTCAGCCAGAAGTCGTACCCCGTGTAGTCAGTGTCCTGGCCGCTGTTGGGATCGCGACGCAGGTAGCCGAAGTACTGCATTAACACAAAGGCGCGATTGAACTCATTTTGTTGCAGGGTCGCATTTTCAGCCACGTCACGCAACGCGCGTCCGCGCGCCGCAACGTCGCTAATATTCGCGGCGCCGCTGAATTCGCCGATGGCAGTAGTCCGGTCTGTTGCCGAAGGTGTTACCCCAACCTTTTGAAAAAGTGCGTCAACGAACGCAGTGGGCGTGGTCGCAGCCGGGGGATACGCACTCGTAAATGTCGACCGCTGAACGAAAGCCTGGCTAAACGCAACCTTGTTAGCCTCAAGTTGTTGTTGCCACTGTCCCTGGTTCACGATCACGCCATTGCCGATCTGTTTCACGTCCGGAACGAATTCACTGAATCGAATGACAGGAACGGCAATCGGATGCGATCCGCCAAACGTTGATTGTTGATTAGCATCGCCGTAGGCGGCTTTATACATTCGCTCGACTAAATAACCCGTCTCCTGAAATTCAATCGACAAAAAGAACGCGCCGGAAGTATTAACGCGCTGCGGTCCAATGCAGGCAGCATTGTTTCCGCAACCGGTAATCTGGGCCAGCCAAAACTGAAATCCCGACGAGTCCGGCATGCGACTCAGAAAATCGATGTATTGTTCCTGGGTGAAAAAGTCAGCGTCGTCGATCGTGATGAATTGCGGCGGGTTCGTCCCCGGCCTGACGCGAAGAGGTTTGACTCTCACATTGCCGTAAAAAAGATCGGACGGCAGATTCGGGTCAGACGTAACAATTTGCAAAGTCGGCGCCTGTGCGTAAGCCGCCAGGGCGGCAATCGCGACGATTAAGGTGGCAATGGTTAGTTTCATCTGTTCTCCTGATGCTTGATGGAAACTCAACCAGAAACGGGGCCGGCTCTGGTCCGGATGGTGTTCGCGACACCGTTGGAGGAATTTCGAGTTTAGCCGCCGGTATTGGGGCCTGTCAATAACTTATTCCAAGCCCGGTATGGGTCAGTTTGATCTCGCACCGGCATCGTCCACGCGATTAAACGGGCGCGACGCGACTTGCGGGGCGACTTCTCCCCCCGGGTATTCAGACGGTTTGCGGGCCTTTTTGGCCGGTAAAAGTTACTGAGAAAAACGCTGGTTGTATTCGGATGCAGTTATGAAGGCCTTAACCATCTCGGCGTCGACGAAGTTGCCATTGAATTGAGTGAGCTTGTTGAGCCAGAACTCGTAGCCGGTGTAGTCAGACGTAGGTTCCGGCGGGTCGTTGGGGTTGCGACGCAGATAACCGAAGTACTGCATCAAAACGAAAGCTCGATTCTTCTCGGCAATAGCCAAATTCCCATTCTCAGCGACGGCACGCAGTACTTGCGCCCTGTCGCGGGCGCCCGAGTTGAGGTCCGCGACCAGCTGATCGCGCTCAGATGTCGACAAAGGGTTTCCCGCGTTCGCATTCAGGGTGTTGACATACTGCAGGGCTGTCTGGGTGTCAGGGAAGGCGTTCGTAAACCTCGATCGCTGGACAAACGCTTCTGCGAAAAGGTTCTTATTATCTTCCAGCTGCTGCTGCCAATTCCCCTGTAGTACGATCACGCCTTGCCCAATTTTTTGCGTGTCCGGCACAAACTCACTGAATCGAACTATCGGGGCGCTTATTGGGTGCGAAGTCCCCCCCAGATTGGAAGTCGAGGGGGCATCGCCGTAGGCGGCTTTGTAAAACCGGTAAACCAGATACCCGGTGTCCTGAAATTCGATCGAAAGAAAGAATGATGCGGAGGTCGAAATGCGCTGTACGTCTATGCAACCAGGCTGTGGTGAACAACCGTTGATGTTATTGCTCCAAAACTGGAGGCCCGAGGCGTCGGGCTCGCGATTGAGAAAATCCAGATACTGCTGACGAACAAAAAAGTCGGTAACCCCGAGCGGGTTGGTGCCGTTCGCATTGTCATTGTCAATAATTGTGATGGTCGCGGTCGTTTGCGGGCCAATCGAAGTGCCCAGTCCGTTGCTAATCGTGAGGGTGAAAGTTTCATCACCTTCAGCATAACGATCATCGTCGATCGGAATGGTTATGGTCGTGGAGTTCTGGCCCACTCCGAACTGAGCGACCCCAAAAGTGGTCGTGTAATCACAACGGGAAGATGCCTTCCCATTAAACGTTGCGCAATTCTGTGCGCCGGCCGTATCGCTCGTGGCGAAACTGACAGTCGAAACGCTCGTGAGATCGCCTGATCGGCTGAGGGTGATGTCGGCGTGTCCGGCCGCTTCATTGACACTGTAGTTTGCCGACGTTAGTTGCACGGTCGCGCGCGGCAGAAATGTCGCGCTTTGCGCGTTCGTCAACGTCCTGGGACTAAGCTCGGAAGTAAGTTGATCAATCACATAAGGATCGGCTTCACCGGCGGAGATGCCGACAACCGGCAAAAGATTGGTATTGCCTGATCCGTAACGCGTGATGACGCTGCCGTCGGACCGCAGCTCGACCTCGAAATTTACCTGATCGCCGCTTGTGCCGTCGCCGAATTCAACACCCTGCCAACGAAATATGATGCGGCCCGGCCCCGGCTGTACCACATAGACATCCGCATCCGCGCGACGGCTCGTGCTCAGATCCAAATCGTCCCACATGCCCGCAATCATTTTCGAATTCGCCAGATCCGAAATTGAGCTGGGTACATCGTCAGCATCGCCGTTGGCTCGCTTGGGCGCGGCCGAGAAATACAAATTGCCGTTGGTCGAGACCGTTACCGAGTTATAGAGCTGCCCGAAGAATGAAAACGAGAAGGGCAGCGAATAGTTTTCAAGGTAACGATCGTCAAAAGTTAATCCGAGCGGCGCCCCGCCGGTGGACAGCGTGGCGGGCGCGTTCAGGGCAGTAGTGTAAGGATCGGCAAAGTTCGCCGGCACACTCACCGCAATGCTGGCAGGTGTTCCTTCATTGCCGACGTTATCGAATTCGCGCAACTGAATCGTTCCCGCGGTATGGCGGTATGGGAGATTAACGGATATGTTTTGCGCGGCCCCGGACGGCGCGGGTGCGACAATAGTCAGCGGCACTATTTTGTTCGTGGACTGATCCACAAAGCTGGCGTCGTAAAGCGAAGCCTTACCTGAGGGGCCATCATCGCCCGAGGCATTCCATGAAAGATTCACTTGCCGGCCATTTTGTGAATTCAGCTGAAACGCCCCGACTGTTCCAGGGGGCGTCACATCGTTCTCGTTCATGGCTTGCAACGATTTGAAAACGTTCAGCCGGCGGCCGGTCAGGGATTTTCCCTGAAGCGCGGCGATCGGGTCTCCGTTGAAAGCGAGCAACGCGCGCAACCGGCTGGCTGCAAGCGTTGGATTAGCCGCGCACAACAAGGCGGCAGCGCCGGCAACGTGGGGCGCGGCCATGGATGTGCCGCTGAGAGTGCCGTAACAAGGAGCGGGACAAGTTTGACTCGGGGTAAGAGTGCTGAGGATGCCTGAGCCGGGCGCACCAATTAGTACAGAGTGGGCGCCAAAATTGGAAAAGCCGGCGAGGGTGTCACTGCTGGTCGTCGCCGCAACAGAGATCACGTTCGGCAGTGAGTAACCCGACGGATAGTGAGGGTGTATGTCACTGTTGGTTGTCTCGTTTCCCGCTGCCGCCACAAAAAGGACTCCCGACTCGCCCAACGCATTGATCGCGTCCGCCGAAGCTTGGGAGTAACCGCCGCCACCATAGCTCGCGTTGATTACCCGAACATCAGCGCCTTTTGTATGGCCGGACGTGGCCCAGAGGTCCCGCATCTGCTTCACATAGTTGTAGGCTTTAATCGCGTCCGCATCCGTGCCGGAGTTTGTCGCAGCGGAAATGAATCGCAATGACATCAAACTAACGTTCCAATCGACGCCGACAACACCGATGCTGTTGTTGCCGGCTGCCCCAATCGTTCCCGCGACATGCGTTGCGTGCAACTCCGGAGTGATTGTTCCCGTGTTGTCGCGAAAGTCATAGCCGTTTACATCACCCATTATTCCGGCAATCGATCCGGGGCTTGGATTGGTCCAGATGTTCGCCTGCAGATCTGCATGGGTGCGATCGATGCCTTCATCGATGACTCCGACCACGACATTTCGATTGCCGGTCGTGACGTCCCAGGCTTGCGGTGCGCCGATAAGATTCAAACCGTAGAGCTGAGTGAACGACGGATCATTTGGCGTTACGTCAAGGCGCAGAATGTAATTGGGTTCAGCATACAGCACGTCCTCGCGCTGATTGAGGGCGGCGACAGCTTTGAGGGTGTCGCTCGCGGCCACACGCGCGATTCGTAGACCCTCGACCAGATCCGATCCTTCGAAGCGATCAACCTGGACGGGAATAGGCTCAGCATCTTTTGTCTGCAGTGCGGACGGCGAGGAGTCCGCCTGAATTGCATTCAGGATGGTCTGCCCTTCAAAAGCGGAATTCTCCTTAAAGCGCACGAGCGCCTCACCGGGAACAAAATCAGGCCGCGGGCGCTTGCCCTGGTCAGTCGCAGGGGAAAGCGAACGAGCAGCACGCGAACGGGGAGGCACCAGGACTGCCGCGGCCAAAATCACCAGCACCAGGCAAGAGAAAATCGTTGGCTTTAAAACGCCCGTGCCAGCGGTTCTGGATTGAAACTGAAGTAGGGGATTTGTCACTTCTGAAAAGCCCTGGGTGCGCCGACTGTCTGGCGCTGTCTTGAGGCCAACAAATATACCGCACGTATTGGTCGAACGACAGCTGAGACCCACCAGCCCGGTCGCCCCCCACCGGACTTCACTCCGAACGCCGGCTGGCGACTTCCAACCCAAATCGTTCCCAAACAGGAAATGTAACGCCGTTGGCCATCTGGCGTGGTAAGATTAGCGGCAATGGCGCGCCGCGGTCGCGCGCAGTCTTTAAGAATTATCGATTTTTTGCTCGCGTGAACGCGCGGGCGAACACACAGATAAAAGGCCTCATTACGGTCGGGCTGCCGCCCCCGTTCCACGGATGACTGGGAAACGACTGAGCGCCATCCTTTTACTGCTCGCGCTGTCCAGCGTGCATGCGCCCGTCCGCGCCTATACGGTCCAGTATCGTGACAGCTCAGGCATCGTGGCCCGGCGTTGGCTGACCCAACCGATTATCATCGCGTTTTCCACTTCGCTGCAGTCGCCACCCGCCAACATCAAAGCCGGCACGGACGTCATCGGCGCGGCTCGGCGCGCGTTGCGGCGCTGGTCCAGTGTTTCAAACGTCCAGTTTTTCGAAACCAGCTCTTCTCTACAGGCAATCAGTTCGCCGGCTGCCGGCGATCGAATCAATCTGATCACGGTCTCTTCTGATAATGCCTCCGGGTTTGATTCGCAGGACAATCCCGGCCGTACACGCATATTCTCAGATGCCGGCTCGATCACGGAAGCTGACATTGCGTTAAATCCCAATGTACTTTTTTCGAGTGACGGAACGCCAGGCACCTACGATCTGGAATCTACTTTCACGCACGAAGTCGGCCATCTCATCGGGCTGGAACACTCGGCGATTTTGGGCGCGACGATGCAACCGCGGCAGGCGATGAATGGTCTCTATAATCTGCCGGCATTCACACAACGAACATTGTCGGAAGATGACATCGCGGGAGCTCGATCCCAGTATGGAGCGCGGGCGGGAACCGGAACGTTGTCCGGCAGATTGATCGCGAATTCCATCGCGGGACAGTCGCAACCGATTTTTGGCGCGCACGTGTTTGCTGAAGATGCATTGACTGGAAGAGTCATTGCCGGCGGCATCACCCTTCCCTCCGGTGACTATCGCATCGATGCTCTGCCGCGCGGCAGCTATCACGTGATTGGTCAAAGCCTCGACGGTCCGGTTGAAGCAGATGAAATCGCGACAGCGCACGGCTCGTATGCCGGCCTGGTCGATACTACCCCGCCTTTTCGCACCCATGTGGCCGTGCGTTCTGCGAGCCAGTCAATTCCCGTGTTTGCCGACAAAACAACCTCGCTCGGCTTCTTCGTCTCGCCAAATCTTGCGCCGGCGCTCACGCCGAGGCTCATCGGCATGAACGGCGAGCTCTCGACCGTAGCTCTGCCACTGAAACCGGGCCGGAAAATTATCGTGTATGTGGCGGGTGAGGGTGTCGATGAAGTACCGCCCGGCGGTATTTCGAGCACCTCGCCTTTTATCAGCATCGACCCGGAGAGCGTAAGCGACGCGGAATTCGAAACGCCTTACCCGGCAATCAGTTTTGAGATCAACGTAGCGCGAAATACTCCTGCCGGTGAATACAGCATGGTGCTGCAATCGAGCGATGGCGAAATCGTGTATCTGGTTGGCGCGCTTACGATTGATGAAGCCGAATGAATATGCCGGTCTTTTGCCGCGGCCCACAAGCTCCGTCTTAAAGATGGACAAATCGCATGGACGTCGCCTGACGCGATTACTATCTATCAACCGTAGGTCGCGTAAACCGCTTGCCTTAATCCACCCCCGGCGTTAACATGCAGCCGTCCAAAACAGTTCGTTTTTTTGCGCAGCGGCTTTATCTGTAACCTTTCATTTCGGAAGACTGAGCGAAAGCCGGAGGTTAATTATGGTTGACTTTCTTCTGTCAATTGTAGGCCTGGCCTCGCTGCTTGGAGCCTGTTGGGAATTCTGGGCCTTTACTCGCCCGGACGGGGTCTTCAAGTGGCAGGGAGTTCTTGCGCTGGTGCTGGCCATCGTTTTTTGCGCTTGCGCGTTGTTATTGTTCCTGCGCCATGTAAACAAGGAAGAGGAGATTCATATTACCCAGTAACAGTTGGTTGGCAAGAATCACTTCCGCACATGGATGATTGCTTGCGACAGACCTGCGCTAAAGTTTTCGCCGGCGCGAAGCTCGCCGCGTCACGACCGGTGTTGAGAGTTTAATCGAGCGACGCCGTTTGCGCCCGCGCTAATGCTCCTGCGCAAATGGCGTTTCTGTTTTTGGAAGTTCCGAATCGCCGGGCGAAAAGCGATTGAAATCGTCGAGCGAGAGCGAGCCGGAATAAAGACTTACCGCGCGGCAATCACACTGAATTTGGTCGTCGTAAAGACCGTCATGAATAGTTGAGTCCTTGATCCGCACGCAATCACCACCTCGGCGGCTGCCCGCGGGCACCAGGTTCGCTCGCGGTTCTCGTCTCGCTGCAACATTTTCCTAAGGAGCCATCACTGAGATGCACCCGCTCGTTACATTCCTTTCGCTGCAAACTGGATTGACTGCCAAGCAACCAGCGTACTTTGCGCTCGTCTTCATCGGGCTATTGATTATTGGCGGCATCGGCTGGCTAATTGCGGCGGTGCTCGGTTTCGCGCGCGCGCGCGCATTTGGCGCTTCAACGCGCTGGTTCAGCTTTGCCGCGGTGTGCCTGCTGATTTATCACATCCAATTTATATTGCTTGGTTTCGTCACGTTCATGGGTGCCCAGCAAAATGATTTCGATTCAGTGCTTCAGTTTGGCGCGTTCTTGAATATCTTCGTCGTGCTGGGGGCGATTTGCGCGATCATGGGCTTTGTGAGGCTGACAAATCCGCGTCAATGACGGGTGCGCAGTTCCGCCTTCAGTTCAGCCCCTGATGAAGGTGTTAACCAGGCGCCTAAAGGCTCAACTCCAAAAGTTTCTATGGACAGGAAGCGTTTGCTTTTCGCCGTGCTCGCTTTGATTGCGGGCGCGGCAGTTTTTTTGGCGATCTCGAATTGGCGAGACCGCGGACGCGCTGGGTTTGTCCAGGCACGGGCCGGACGGTTCATGATCGACGGCCAGCCGTTCCGGTTCGTCGGCGCGAATGTCGCCGTGATGTATCGCGATGACGATCGCGCGCGGATGCCCGAAACGCTGCGACAAGCCGCCCAAGCGGGCATCAAGGTCGTGCGCGTCTGGGCCTCCGGTGAAGGCGGGCCAAATGATGTGAAGCCCATCGCCGATTTCAAGGATTGGCCGCGGTCGCATGCTTTTCGGAATAAACCCGATGAATGGAACGAAGTAGAGTTTGCTTTTCTCGACCAGGTCCTGGCCGAAGCGGCGCGCGACAACCTGCGGGTGCAACTTTGTTTGGCGAACTGGTGGCGCGATACGGGCGGCGTGACGCAATACCTGCGCTGGTCGGGCGTCAATGGCGCGGACGACGACAAGTATCCGTTCGGCATCAATGTCGAGAAGGCGATGCAGTTTTATACCAATGCGACAGCGCGCAAACTTTATCGCGCGCACGTCGAAAAGATAGTGACCCGCCGCAACAGCATAACCGGGATTTTGTATCGCGACGATCCGGCGATCTTTGGTTATGAACTGATTAATGAAGCTCAATGCCTGACAGGGCGCTGGGCGGAGCGACGCTCATGGTTTGCCGAAATGAGCAGTTATCTACGATCGCTCGATCATGATCACCTGATCACGCCCGGCGATTGGGGTTATCGTTCGGCCGCAGAGCGGCGCGAATGGCTAGCTGACCATACGGTTGCGGATATCGACTATTGTGATGTTCACCATTATCCGCGCAACGACACAGATATTTCTGTTGATTCGCCCCAAGCGCTTAATGAATTTATCGAGAACCGCGTGGCGGCGGCTTACTCGATTAAAAAGCCTTTGGTGTTTGGTGAATTCGGCATGGGTAGCAACGGCTACAACGGCACGAGCCAAATAGACTGGTACCGGTCATACTTCGAAAATGCGGCGCGTGACGGCGCGGGCGGCGCAATGTTTTGGATCATTACGCCGGACGCGCAACGCCCCTACGGCGTTACGTACTCATCGCCGCGCGACGAACAATTGTTTGCTGAAATACGCGGCGCTTCGCATCTTTTCGCTTCGCTGGTCAATGCTTCGCCGCCGCCAGAGCTGGCTGATCCGGGCCGACACCTGATTCCACATCAAATTGCTTTTGAGAGACCAGAAAGCTCTGATGTCGTGCAGCCGAAGATAATCTTTCGCGATGAGCCGGATGACAAATCGATTCTCTATAGATTCACGCCGAACGCCGTCGTGCGCGGAAGATTTGAAAAAATCGGCGGCGGGTTGGGGTACATCTGGGGAGCAGGCGCGGGTTTTTTCGAATATGTTGTGCCGGCGCGCAAGGACCGCCGCAAAGTTGGAGCGATCGTCGTGCACGCGCACATTCAACCGGTGCTGCCCGAAGATGCTCAGCCATCGTGGATCAAGACGCGCGTGACTTTATTCGTGAACGATAAGGACTGTGGTTCGCGTTTGATTCCGTGGGAAGATCCCAGGGCGCCGTTGATTCAGGAATGGAAGATTGACTCATGGGGCCCGCGTCTGCGCGCCGCGCGCGGGCTGCCGTTGACGATTCGCTTTGTCGTCACGCCCATTTCAGATTGGCTTTACGGAATAAATATCTCCAACTGGCCGGAAGGATTCGAGTCGCACGATCGCACACCAGTGGAAATCGAGATCCGCTGATTTTGTCAGGGGCCCGACCGTCAGGGAGGGAGGGCGAGTCTCGTGATCGTTCTTCATCCACCGTAAAAGGTTTTTCACCTTGTCCTTCATTACATAATCGATCGCTTTTCTGTAAGTATTCATCCGTCCAGAGATATGGGGCGCTTCCGTGTCTCGACCATGGCAGCACTTGCGCGTCCAACAAACATGCCCGCCTTAGTTGTCTTGTATACAGTCCGTCTTAGCCATATGCATGGCCGCTCGTGTTGCCCTCCCTGACAGTCGGACTACTGACACGATCGCTTGTTAAGTTATCACCTTAATCTATAAAGCCTCGCCGCATTATCATGCAGAACCATCTGCGCCAACTCGATTGCGCGCGCGCGATCGATCTCGCCGTCATTCATCATTCCGGTCAATGCCAGCGCCAGCGCCTGGCGAGCTGTGCTATTGGACAGCCACGCGACTTCCCCCCAGTCGACCGCCGGTCCGAATGAAAAAGCGTCCGTGCCGAACAAGATCTTGTCGGGATAGGCCTCCAGCCAGTTACGCAGAATCTCGCTCAACTCGCGCGGATAAGTGAAGAAGGTCTGCGCTGAGAAATCTGCAAAAACATTCGGCTTGCTCATCAGCGATCCCATTTCTTTGGTGAAGGGGTAGCCGCCGTGAACGACGACGAAGTTCGTCTTTCGTAAATCAGGGTCATTAAAAGCGTATTCAAGCAACAAAGGATTGCTGCCGGTTTGTCGATAGAATCCGCCAGCCCCTTCAATGCAGTGAATATGAATTGCCAAACCCAATCGCCCCGCTTCGCGGGCGATATAGAAGAAAAGAAAATCCTGAAGCGCCTTGTAGTCGCTCGGCGGTGGTTCACCCCCGTGAACGTAACGCGCGTAGGTTAGCCGCGCTTTCGTCTGATCGGGATTGTCAAAATCAAGTTTGCGCAGATATGCCGCTTCAAACTTAACGGCCACCGCGCCGTTTAGTTTCTGCCGCTCAAGCGTTGGCGTTACTACTGCTTTCAAATAAGCAGCCAGCGTCGGCGGCAGACCCGAAACTCTCAAATCGTTGAGGTAGCGCCTCAGCAATTTCTCTTCGCCGGGGTAGAAGCCTTTGTAATCCGGGTTAAAACGCTTCTGCGCTTCATTATTGAGCGGGAAAATGAGCGCATCATCAAACGCCACCCAGCGAAAACGCGGCGCCGTCAAACCCGGTCCCATCGCCACCCGATTGGCGAACATGGTCTCGATGTTGAGCTGGTCCAGGATCCAGGCGGGCGTGTTTTCGCCGCGCACTTTAATAACCGCCTGCTTCGCATTCATCAGCTCACGCACGTGCGCTTCGCTCATATCGTTGTGCGAATAGCGATAGAGGTCGTGCCACGCGCGAATGAATTCGAGGTTCGTTGGATTCAAGCGCACGGGCAAAGGAAACGCGACGACCGCATCCAGGGGCAAAGCATCGAACTCATCGTCCGCCTTCTCGCCTTCGGAGACGTACTTCAGCGGATGAGCGTGATTGTCGATCGCTCGAATCTTCATTATTTCTGAAAGCAGATCGCGATCGACGCCGGCCTGCGCCGAAACGGTCGGCGGCAAACTGAGGAATGCAGCGAGAAGTGATAAGCCGGTTACGAGCGCAAACGGTTTGTTCGTTTGCGCCAGACGATTAAGGAACATTTTTAGACCTTTCTTCGGTACTCTGAGCATCAAAGGGGGACTGTTGTAAAAAATCTTTCGGATTATACTGAAGATGTTGTGAGCGAGCGATATGATTGAGAAAGTTGGAAGTCAGTAATTGTAATCATAACGGGCGTTAGCCCGACCGTAAGGGAGGAATCATCAAGCCGCGCGTTCACCGCTTACTTAAGAGTTGAAGCTTTAGCCAGTCCTCGAAGGATCTCGAAGTTTGAACTCTAAACGTTCTTATGATTCAGACCGAAACGATTTTTGTGACGGGCTTTCCCGGTTTTTTGGCGACCCGCCTGGTGAAGCGGCTGGCCCGCGAAGGCTCGCGATTCATTCTTCTGACGCAGCCGGCATTTCACGCGGCCGCCCGAAACGCAATTCAGCAAATCGTCCGCGATACGGGCTTGCCGCCGGCGAACTTTCATCTTGTAGAAGGCGATATTACTCAATCAGATTTGGGATTGTCGCCTGATTCATTGTCCCAGGCGCGTCGTGAAACGGGAACGATCTTTCATCTGGCAGCGATTTACGATTTGGCAGTAGCCGAGGACGTTGCCGCGAGGGTAAATGTTGAAGGCACGCTGAACATGAATCAGTTTGCGAAAAGCGTCGAACGGTTGCGTCGCTATCATTACGTATCGACCTGTTACGTAGCCGGCAAGCGGCCGGGACTGATCAAAGAGAACGAGCTGCATCATGACGCCGGCTTTCGCAATCATTATGAAGAGACGAAGTATCTGGCGGAGATGGAAGTCGAGACGCTGAAATCTGAATTGCCGATTACGATTCACCGGCCGGCGGTTGTTTGTGGCGATTCAAAAACCGGAGAAACGGCAAAATATGACGGCATTTATTACCTGATTCATTACCTGCGGAGGTGGCCGGGCGGGCTGACGCTTTTGAACATTGGGAATCGGGGTGTGTGTCTTAACCTGGTGCCGGTTGATTTCGTGATCGAAGCCATGGTCGCTTTAGCGAACGACGATCGCGCCGTAGGTGCGACCGTGCAACTTGCCGATCCCTCACCACTCACTACCAAAGAATTATTCGATGAGATTTCGAAAGCTATCGGCGGCCGCGATTCGTTTGCGACAGTGCCGGCAAAGATTGTCTACCCGGTTCTGATGCTGCCGCTGGCGCCACGGATTACAGGCTTGCCGCATTCAGCAGTGCCGTATTTCTTTCTCGAACAAACTTATGACACAGCACGTGCTCAGCAGTTGTTGGCGCCTCATGGCATTCGCTGCCCGAGGTTTCCGGAGTACGTGGAAGCTTTGGTGAATTTTGTAGCGAAACATCCGACGCTGTGAGCGACGTATCGCCCCCGGCGTGCTTGAAGCAATCGTGATAGATAGCGTGTTTGAGGCGCGCACTGCTATGAGTAATAAGGAGTTGGACCGCACCGGCCGTAAGGAACCGACAGACTGGACAGCGAATAGCGGTTGTGGACGATGCATTAGCACGGGGGAGGCGTGCGTTCGACATTAAGGCGCCAATCTCTCAATCAACCAACTGCCATTTTCCTGCCGCGAATAACGCAAACGGTCGTGTAAACGATTGTCCTGGCCTTGCCAGAACTCGATGACCTCAGGCTTCACGCGATAGCCGCCCCAGTGCGGGGGCCGCGGAACCTTGTCGCCGAACTTCGAAGCAAACTCTTTGAACCGCTTTTCTAACATGGTGCGATTCTCGATCGTTGCACTTTGTTCCGACGCCCAGGCTCCAACCTTGCTGCCGAGCGGCCGCGAATTAAAATACTGATCCGACTCTTCCGAAGAGACTCTCTCCACGGAACCCTCGATTCGCACTTGTCGCCAAACTGCAGACCAATAGAAAAGCAAACACGCGCGTGAGTTTTCCTCGAGCTCGTTTCCTTTACGACTGTCGTAATTGGTGAAAAAAACAAATCCGTCGTCGTCAAAACTCTTTAGGAGCACGATGCGGGCGGCGGGCATTCCGTAACGCGTCGCAGTTGCCAGCGTCATCGAGATGGCATCCTGTTCCGAGACGCCGCCGGCTCGCGCTTCGTCGGACCACTTTGCAAACTGGCGGATCGGGTTCGGATCGACAGCAGTTTTAATAAGCGCGGCGAGTCGTTGCGTCATGGAAAGATCTCTTTGTTTTGTGGTGTCAGAAACCCGACCGTGAGGGGACGCTAATTATCAGTACAGTTGCCCTCGCTTACGCCCGGGCTTCTCACTTTATTCAGGGGCGCCTTCGGCTTCTTCTTTCTTTTTGGTCCACATTCCGGCGATCTGTTGTGCTTCGGCGTAAGTGAGGTTGTCATAAATATCGGCATTGTCCATTACCACACCATTTTCCAACTCTGCGACTTCCCAATCCGGCTGGTTCAAATCGCTTCCGCTCTTGCCCGCGGAAACACGAATTTCATACGAGACGTTCGGATTTTCTTCGACCATTTATAGTAATTTCCTCATTAAGTTCGTGCGGACGTTGTC
Organism: Pyrinomonadaceae bacterium; assembly: GCA_046262835.1. Lineage (GTDB taxonomy): Bacteria > Acidobacteriota > Blastocatellia > Pyrinomonadales > Pyrinomonadaceae > UBA11740. Next base: position 29,098 of record JBHELZ010000033.1, on the reverse strand, counting down.
GAATTAAAGCGGCGCGATTATGCCGCACGGTGGTACAAGGCCGCAACCGTTTGCGATATCATCGGGCGCGCAAACAAATGTCGTTATCGCCAAAACAGAAAAGAAGAGCTGACGCGCTGCCGCTGGTGGCCATCGTTGGCCGGCCGAACGTGGGCAAGTCAACTTTGTTCAATCGCCTGATTGGCGAGCGCCGGTCGATTGTGGGTGACGAGCCGGGCATCACGCGCGATCGCATATACGGTGAAGGCGAATGGAATGGGTCACGATTTGCGCTGGTCGATACTGGCGGCATTGTGCCGGACGACCAGGCCGTCATTCCCGCTAACATCTTGAAACAGGCATCGTTTGCAATCGATGAAGCGAAGGCGCTGGTGTGGGTTGTGGATGCGCGCAAAGGAGTTACGCCGCTGGATCAAGAGCTGGCGCGTTTGTTACGCGGGACGGGCAAACGCGTCATCGTGGCGGCGAACAAAGCTGATGCAGTCAACTGGGAAAGTGACGCCGGCGAGTTTCACGCGTTTGGATTTGATGATGTATTTGGGATTTCAGCAGAGCATGGAAATGGAATCGGCGAGCTGCTGGATGCGTTGGTGGACAGCGCGAGCTGGAAACTTGAGTCAGAAGAGCAGCGGGACGATAGCGCGACCGTAAGGAACGGCGTGAGTCGAGAGAATGCACGCCGCGAACTTAATCTTGCGATCGTCGGTCGTCCCAACGTTGGTAAGTCATCACTCCTGAATCGATTGCTCGGCGAAGAGCGCGCGATCGTCTCGCCGGTCGCCGGAACGACTCGCGATTCGGTCGATACTTTCTTAAGAACACCGGAACAGACCTTTCGCATCATTGATACAGCGGGGATTCGCCGCAAAGGCAAAACGACGGCGATGGCGGAAAAGCTTTCCGTGGTCATGGCGCGGAAGAGTTTGGAGCGAGCGGATGTGGCGGTCGTGGTCCTTGATGCCGAGCAGGGAATCGCCGCGCTCGACGCCGCAATTGCCGGTTACGCCGTCGAGTCCGGTTGCTCGATTATCCTGGCAGTTAATAAGTGGGACGCCCTCGAGAATAAACTGACGGGAACGGCCGCGGCGTTTGAACGCGACCTTCGCGACCAGATGAAATTTCTGAGTTGGGCGTCGGTCATAACTATTTCAGCGCTGCACGGGCAGCGAGTTCAGAAACTATTACCGCTCGCGCTTCGCGCCGGCAAGGCCCGGCGTACCCGCGTTGCTACCTCGCGTTTGAATGAATTTTTTGAAAGAGAAGTCAGGCAGCGCGCAGGCATCACGCCGGCAAAGACACATGCCGGTTCACGACTTCATGTGCAATACATCACCCAGATCGCTGTGCAACCCCCGACATTTGTTGTGTTCACGTCGGGCGGCAAAGCGGGTTTACATTTCTCTTTTTTGCGACATCTGGAGAACCGTCTGCGGGAAGAGTTTGATTTCTTTGCGACCCCGATCAGAATTATCGAGCGACACAAGGTGAGAAAGAGACGCAATGCCTAGCCTCGAGTCTCCAGTCTCTAGCCTCAGTTTTGACATTGACGCGCGTGAAGGCGAGGCCCGCGCCGGCACGCTCACAACCCGACGCGGTGTCATCGAAACGCCCGTCTTCATGCCCGTGGGCACGGCTGGGACAGTGAAGGGAATTCGCTTTGAAGAGCTTGAATCAGCGGAACTTGATGCGCGCATTATTCTCGGCAACACCTATCACCTTTGGCTGCGGCCGGGAATTGAAACCATCAAAGCCTGCGGCGGCCTGCACAACTTCATCGGCTGGAATCGGCCCATGTTGACTGACTCTGGGGGGTTCCAGGTCTGGAGTCTGGGAGCGCTCCGCAAAATCACGGAAGCCGGATCTGAATTTCGATCGCACATTGACGGATCGCTTTGCTTTCTCTCACCTGAAATCTCAATGGAAATTCAGGCGGGGCTTAATGCCGAGATTGCGATGGCTTTCGATGAGTGCGCGCCGGGTGAAGCTACGCAGGATGAAGCGCGACAAAGTATGGAGTTAACCCTCCGTTGGGCAAAGAGATCTAAGGAAGCGTTCGATCACGCGCAAGCTGTCAGCTTGCGGCAGTCAGGTAATGAGGAAGCTGACAGTTTCCGACGCGGCCAGGCGCTCTTTGGCATCATTCAAGGTGCATCACATCTGAATTTGCGCCGCGAGAGCCTGGACCGAACGGTAGCCATCGATTTCGATGGCTATGCCATCGGGGGCTTGAGCGTAGGCGAAGAGAAAAGCCTCATGATGGAGGTAATTGAAGAAATTGCGCCTCGCATGCCCGCCGAGAAGCCCCGATACCTGATGGGTGTCGGCACGCCTGAAGACCTAATCGAAGCTGTTGCGCGCGGTGTCGACATGTTTGATTGTGTGCTGCCGACACGCAACGGACGAACCGGCCAGGCGTTCACTTCCCGAGGCAAGCTCAATATCAAGAACGCCCGCTATGCATCGGATCAGCAGCCGCTGGATGAAAATTGCCGCTGCTCAGTGTGCCGCCGGCACACGCGCGCGTTTATCCGCCATTTGTACCAATCGGGAGAGATGCTCGCGAGTGTCCTGCTCACCCACCACAATCTGGCGTTCTTCCTTGACACCATGAAACGCGTAAGGCAAGCTATCCGTTCTGCGCAATTCGCGAAATTTCAGCGAGAGTTCACTGAGCAACTGCACCGTGGATTGGAATGATCACGGGGGCTCCGGCCGGCGAAGTGACGAGTGAACTCAGGCGACAAAAACAACTGATTTGACTGTGCATATACTCCTATTTCAAGGCGGCGCGGGTGGTTTCGGATTTCTCCTTCCGATGATCCTCGTATTTGGTGTGTTCTATCTCCTGCTAATCAGACCCCAGCAGCGAAAGCAGAAACAACTCCAGGCGACCATTGCCGAATTAAAGGCGGGTGACAAAGTGGTCACTACCGGCGGCATCGTCGGCGTGATAACGGCTGTTCGCGACACGAGTTTTTTAATTAGAAGTGCGGACAAGACAATCCTGGAGATTGCCCGATCTGCCGTTGCAGGAGTGGACAGCGAAGAGAAACAGTAGTTTAGAGTCCGACCATCAAGGTTGTGTTTTGCAAGCTAAAGCTTGAACTCTGAACAATCGTTATGAAGAAAAGAAATTTACTTCAGCGCGCGATCATTATCGGCCTCGTTACCGTTGCTGGTCTTTATATTGTGATTGGACCTCACGGGCGACGGCCGCACTTAAGCGATCTCAGGTGGTCGGGCATTAAGGCAAACCTGGCGAATAACATTCATCTCGGTCTCGATCTCAAAGGCGGATCGCATCTGGTGATGCGTGTGAAGGTTGAACAGTTTTTCCAGAAGCTTACCGAAGACAGCGCGATCGCCGCACAGAATGCCGCCAAGGAAGCCGGCTTCGACGTTAAGGAAGGACACGCTGAAACTTCCGGGGGAAATTACCGGGTCGTGCTTCAGGTCGGTGATGCGACGAAATTGCAGGAGCTGCGCGATGCGGTTGAAAAGAAAGCCGATCTCAGCGATCGAGCGGGTTGGACCTTTTCATTGTCCGGAAACACGCTGAGCTGGTCTTTGACCGGAGCCGCGCAACGCACCCTGGCGGAATCTGCGACAGACCAGGCGATGAAGATCATCGATACGCGCATTAATACCTATGGGGTTACCGAACCGACTTTGGCCCGTCATGGCGGTCAAAACTCTCATGAAATCCTTTTGCAGATGCCCGGCATGCAGGATCCTGAGCGCGTGAAGGAGTTGTTGAAGGGCCAGTCGCACCTTGAACTCGTACATGTCGTTGGTCCTGCCAGCCCATCCCCGTTTCAGACATATTCAAGCGTAGAGGAAGCAACCGCTTCGCTGAATAGTGGCGGAAAGGTGCCTGCGAATCGTCGCATCATGCCTTATACAGAGCGGGCTGAGCTGAGCGGTCAGGATGCGAATGGAAACACGAATGCTCAACCGGCCAAAAAATGGGTAATCGTGGAGTCCCCGGCAATCATTGATGGCGCTCAACTCCGCAGCGCTACCGCAAACCAATCCCGCGCCGGTGCTGACGAATACGAAATCGATTTTTCTCTCAAGCAAGTCGGCGCGCAGAAATTTGGTGAATGGACGGGATCGAACATCAACGAATACATGGGAGTGGTACTGGATGACCAGGTGAAGTCGATCGCGTTTATTAAAGGTCAGATTTTTGACTCTGGACAAATCACTGGAAGGTTCTCGAAGCAGTCTGCTGACGATCTGGCACTCACGCTGCGCTCCGGCGCGCTGCCGGCGCCGATTGAGTATCAGGAAGAACGCACGGTCGGACCCAGCCTGGGCCAGGATTCGATCCGGTCCGGGGTGCGCGCGTCATTGCTGGGACTGGGCCTGGTCGTGTTCTTCATGCTCTTTTACTATCGGGGTTCGGGCGTTAACGCCATTGTCGCATTATTGCTCAATATGTTGCTCATGCTCGCCGGTCTTATTATTTTCGGCGCGACGCTGACCCTCCCGGGAATTGCCGGCATCATTTTGACGATTGGCATGGCCGTTGACTCGAACGTTTTGATCTTTGAGCGTATCCGCGAAGAGATGCGCTCCGGAAAGACAATACCTTCGGCAATTGAACAGGGATTTGCCCACGCTTTCGTAACCATTATCGACACGCACGTGACGACGATTGTTTCATCATTGTTCTTGTATGCTTTTGGCGCTGGCCCGATTCGTGGGTTCGCCGTAACCCTGGTCCTTGGCCTGCTCGTCAATCTGTTCTCCGCAGTTTATGTTTCGCGCACGATTTTCATGTGGCTGCTCACTCGTAAAGGCAGACGCATCGAATCGTTGAGCATCTGATTTTTTGAAGTGGATTTTCATGGTTCGATTATTTCATGACGTAAAGATCGACTGGCTCGGCAAGCGCCGTTTTTTTATCGGTCTGTCGATTCTGCTTATGCTGGCGGGAATGGGCACCGCACTTTACCGCCATAAGTTTCATCCCGGCGGCAGCGACGCTTTCAATCTAGGGGTCGACTTTAAAGGCGGAACGGTGGTCACGGCGAGGTTCAAACAACCGCCCACCGTCGATCAACTTCGTTCGGCCGTTAACGCAGCCGGCATTCCAGACGCGATTATTCAGCCAGTGCTCGATAAGTCGGGCATGTTCCTCATCAAAGTTCCACATCAGGGCTCAGACGAGGTCGGTTCCGAAAGCCAGGCCGGGGTAGATGCGGCCCGGGCCAAGACCCGCCAGGCTTTGAACTCCTTCGGTCCGGAGTCCGATCCAAAGAAGACTCTCGAAGAAGATCAACAGGCGGCCTACAAGATTGAAGGCACGGACGCTGTCGGGCAGATAGCCAGTAAGCAACTGCGCACGCAAGCCATCGCGGTCACTGTGGCGGCGCTAATCGGAATGTTGCTGTTTATAGCCTTCCGGTTCGAATGGACTTACGGGGCGGCCGCGGTAATCGCGGTATTCCACACCGTGCTGGTGACCCTTGGTCTTTTTTCTATCTTTCAAATTGAGATCAATTTGACTGTAATTGCCGCGCTGCTGACTTTGGTAGGTTTCGACGTCAATGACTCGATCGTAATCTTCGATCGGATTCGCGAAAATCGAAAACTGTACCGGCGCATGAACCTGTACGATGTGACGAATCTCTCGATCAACCAGACCCTGTCGCGGACGGTGATTACTTCGGGTCTCGTATTCCTGTCGGTGGTCTCGTTAGTGTTGCTGGGCGGCGAAACCCTGAGGCCCTTCTCGCTGGCACTGCTAATGGGAATTATTTTCGGTACTTACGACACAATCGCCGTGGCCGGACCGCTGATGGTTTGGTGGGAGAAGCGCGTCGCCGCTTCTGAGGGGGCGGTGGTCGCTAAAGCTGGCGCGAAAACTTCGCGAAATCCTACGCGGCCCGAGCGCGTTCGTGATGCTACAACGAAGCCTTCGAGAGCGGCGCTGGCGCGGGAACAAAAATAATCCGGGGGCGTCTAATCAATCGCGTTTAACTGGTCCGCGTTGGTTGCGGTTGAGCTCCAGGGACTTCATTTTGCTAACAGATTTGTCCTTGACTTTGTGCGCGATTGCGGCATAGACTGCGGCCGTTGCTGGCCAATTAAATAGCTCGTACAAGGTGCCCTTGCTTCACGGATAGGGGAACGCAGGGACGCATGTAACGTCGAACTGGCCAGTTTTTTGTGTTTCGCAGGTGGCTGGGCTCGACGGAAACACGCAACCCCCCCTGATGTTACCTTCTCTGTTGCGGGTTCGGTCACGATCTTGAGTGATCTTTTGAAGTGGTTTGATCCATTTCAATAACCCTGACCCAATTGGCGCCGCTTTGGGAGGACTGAGAAAATGTTCGATCATCTGGTTGAGTCTTCGTCGCACAAAGACGACAACGCGCGTAAAGGCTCGTTTATTCTGATCACGTTCGGAATCTACGCTATCTTGCTGACTGCTGCGTTCGTCGCCGGAATCTGGTGGGCTTCGGCCAATATTGATGCGCAGACGCTGGAACTTACCGCGCTGGTTGCCCCCGTTCCGGTGCCCCAGCAACAACAGCAAAAGCAGGAAGCGAAGCCCGAGAAGCAGGAACTCGCGAAGAACGTTGACGTTCGCAAAGAACTGATCGCAAATGTCGATCGTCCCGATCTGGTGCCTAAAGAGATTGGCAAAAAAGCCAGCGACATTCCGCCCGTGCGCAGCAACGTGGTGACGATGCAAGGTTCCAGCAACTCGAATGCGGTAACGCCCATGGCGCCCGGCGCCGGAACTGGTTCGATCATTTCCCAGCCGGAGAGAGTTGAAATCAAGGACGAGCCGCCGGCGCCCGCGCCGACCCCGAAGCCGACGCCGCATGCGCCCATTTCGGGCGGCGTGCTGAACGGTAAAGCGGTCCGTCTGGTGACGCCGCCATATCCGGCGATCGCGCGCAGCGCCCACGCTTCAGGTCCGGTCCAGGTCCAGGTTCTGATTGATGAAAACGGAAACGTAATCTCAGCGAACGCGGTTTCCGGTCATCCGCTCTTGCGAGCAGCAGCCGTGGCGGCAGCTCATGCATCAAAATTTACGCCGACGAAACTTTCCGGCCAGCCGGTGAAGGTCAATGGCGTAATCATCTATAACTTTGTGGCGCAGTAAGTACAATCCGGCGCTGGTTTGCTCCAGGACGAAACCGAGAGCTACCAGCGCTCGGTCTTATAGCCGGCAGGAATCAACGTAATCAAAAACTTTTGGAGGAGTTACCGTGACTATTCTGACAACCGTCCTCGGAACGAAAGCAATGGGCTTTCTTCTTTTTCTCTTGCAAACAGCCAGCCCCGCCGCTAGTCCTGCTGGGGGCGGCACCGAATTCACCCTCACAGAGATGGTGAAGAACATGGGTCCCGTGGCCATTACCGTCGTGATCATTCTTCTGATCATGTCTGTGTACTCGATCGCGATCATGGTCGAGCGCTACCTGACCTATACGGCGGCTAAAAAGCAATCTCGCGAGTTTGCGCCCCGTGTGGCCCAGGCGTTGAAGAATAACCGTATCGAAGAGGCCATCAATATCAGCGACAAGCATCGCAAGTCGCACCTGGCAATGGTGGTCAACAGCGGCCTCCAGGAGTTTCGGGCCCATGAACAGTCGAGCGATATTTCGGGTGAGGAAATCGAAGCCTCGAAGCGTGCTTTGCAAAGGGCTATCGCTATCAAGACAGCCGAGTTTCGTCGTGGCCTGTCGGGTCTGGCGACTATCGGTTCGACGGCGCCGTTCGTCGGGCTGTTCGGCACCGTGTTCGGCATCATCAACGCGTTCCGGGGAATGAAGAATGCCGAGACGGCCGGTATTGCGGCGGTTGCCGGCGGTATTTCTGAGGCGCTGTTTACTACTGCGCTCGGTCTGGTTGTCGCGGTGCCCGCGGTGTGGCTCTTCAACTACTTCACCGGCAAGGTCGATGGCTTCATTGTCGAAATGGACAACTCGGCTTCTGAACTCGTCGATTACTTCATCAAGAATCGCACGAAGCAGTTGAATCCCTAACGGTCGGCGATCGAAAATGGGGTCGCGGATAAAGAGTTCTTGGCCCCGCTCAAGGAAAAAGGAGTTTTGAGTTATGGGAATGCAGGCAGGCGGCGGCGGCGGATTGCAGTCAGAGATTAACGTCACGCCGATGGTCGACGTTATGCTGGTACTGCTGATCATCTTCATGGTGGTCACGCCGTTCCTGCAACAAGGCATCCAAGTCGCTATTCCGCGCGAGATGAGAAATCCAGACGAAGATCAGGCCATCAACAAAGAGTCCGCGGTGATTATCTCGGTCCCGAAGGATGGCGATTACTTCCTCGGGAAAAAGAAAGTTAATGTTGACGATCTGAAAGTGGCAGTAGAGAAGGCCCTGGCCAATAAGAAAGAAGAAGACAAGATTGTCTATATCAAGAGCGGCATCGACGTCAGTTACGGAGAAGTCGTGAAGGTCATCAACGCCGTGCGCGAAAAAGGTGTAGATAAGATCGGCTTGGTGGCCGACAAGAAGAAAGGCAAGGCCGCAGCAGCCGCGCCCGCGACCTAACGCCAATCTGATTCGAGATACGCTTTGATTTTGATTACCCGCCCGCTAGTGCAGGCGGTTTCGACATGATGAGGAAAGTTTATGGCAATGAGTTCCGGGGGAAGTGATCGTGCTGTCCCCTACATCAACGTTACCCCACTGATCGACGTGCTTCTGGTCGTGATAATTATTTTCATGGTGGTCACACCGCTAAAGCCCAGCAGATTCAAGGCAGACATTCCAACGCAGCGTGATCCGAATGAAGACGTAAGCAAGCTAAAGCCAAATCCGCTTACTTTGGTGGTGTCGATTTCGCCGGATCTCTCGCTCAAACTTAATCAGGATTCGATGGGGTCGGTGAACGACACGACCGGCCTGGCGGCCAAACTGCAACAAACTTTCCAGCAGCGAAAAGAGCAGCATGCTTACAAGGTGGGAATGGAGGCGGCGACGAACATCCAGGAGGACCAGCGGATTGAGAAAACCGTGTTCGTTAAAGCGCCCCGTGCGCTGCACTATGGTGATGTCGTAAAGGTCATCGACGCCATCAAAGGAGCCGGCGCTAATCCGGTTGGCTTGCAGGTTGACGATCTGCCGTAGTAAAAACTGTGACGATTTTCGGCGGCGATTCCTGCGGGAATGACATTTACGCTTTACCAAGGCCGCGGCATCATCTTCTCTAACGGAGCTAACAGAATGAGATTCTCCTGGTCCCGAATCGGTGCGACCGCGATCCTGGGTTTGTTTGTCGCCACCTCCGCGGGCTGCAGCCTCGTCAACAAAATCAGAGCCAAGAACGAACTGAACGAAACGGCGCGGTCTTATAAAGCAGGACAATTCGAAGAAGCCGAACAGCATGCCAAGCGGGCCCTGTATCTTGATCCGAATAATCCCACGGCCCCGATTTTCATTGCCCGAGTAATCCACCAACAATACAAGCCTGGCGTCGATTCGCCTGACAATGTCCAGCGCGCGCGCGATGCCATCGAGGCCTATCAACGGATCTTGCAAAGCAATCCGAATAACGAGGAAGCTTACAAAGCAATCACCGTCCTGTACTCGGCAATCAAAGACGACAACAATCTGCGAGCCTGGATTACTAAGCGGGCCACCGATCCCAATCAGTCGAACGAGAAGCGCGCCGAAGCCTACGCCATTCTTGCCGGCAAGGACTGGGATTGTTCTTTCAAGATCACTGAGCAACCGGATGTAAAGACAACTTCAACCGAAGGCGGCTCGGCAAAGGTCACTTACAAGAAGAAAGACCAAAAAGACTTTGAAAACATCCAGAAGTGCGTGGTGCGTGGCCTGGAAGAAGCTGAAACTGCAATCAAGTACGATCCCAACAGCGAATCTGCCTGGTCCTATAAGACTAACCTTCTGCTCGAAGCCGCCAAGCAGGCCGAAATGGACGGTAAAGCGGACCAGAAGGGCCAGTACGAGAAACAAGCAGACATAGCTGGTAAGCGCGCTGCGGCCCTGTCTGACGAGCGGCGTAAGAGAGAAGAAGCCGCGGAAGCCGCAAGTTCGCCGACCCCTTAGCACCCCCTAACAACACACCAACGCTCGTTACGAGCATCTAAGCGAGGTGACGCGGACTCTTCGAGTGGCGCGTCACCTTATTGCTATAATCATTACGGTGCCTTCGTTCTTTGTACTTTGTGTTTTGCGTTCGCCAAAGCCCGAGCCAAGCTGCGACCGCGGCCGTCGGGTACAAAGCACAAAGAACCAAGCACCAATTTGCCATGGTTCGCATAGAAGAAATCTGCGATAAAGTCCGGCGCAATCATCCCCAGGCGGATCTGAATCTGCTGCGCCGCGCCTACCTGTTTTCCGCGCGCGAACACCGCGGGCAAAAGCGCGCTTCCGGCGAGTCATACCTGGTCCATCCGCTCGAGGTCGCAAACATACTTGCCGACATGCGCCTCGACGCAGTCTCTGTGTCCACCGGGTTACTTCACGATGTGGTCGAGGACACGCTGGCGGACGCCAGTACCATCCGTGAATATTTCGGTGAAGAAGTGGCGCACCTGGTGGAAGGCCTCACCAAAATTGCGCACATCAGCAAACTATCGCGTGAAGAGCAGCAGGCCGAGAATGTTCGCAAAATGCTGTTGGCGATGGTCGACGATGTGCGGGTCGTGCTGGTGAAGCTGGCCGATCGGCTTCACAACATGCGGACGCTTGAATTCCTCGGCCCGGATAAGCGTCGCCGGATCGCTCAAGAGACAATGGACATCTACGCCCCGATTGCGCATCGCCTGGGCATGGGCAAACTGCGCGGCGAGCTCGAGGATCTGGCGTTTAAGAACCTTCATCCCGAGGACTATCGCGAACTGACCGCGCAGTTGGAAAAGCGCCGCGCTGCCAACGAGGCTTTTCTAAACGACATCACGACCACGATCGAAGAGAAGATGCGGCAAGCCGAGGTGCCATTCACGCGCATCGAAGGGCGGGTCAAGCGTCTTTACTCGATCTGGAAAAAGCTGGGCGCCCAGGAGATCGATATCGATCAGGTTTATGACCTGGTCGCCGCCCGGGTCATTACTCCTAACGAGATTCGCCACTGCTATGGCGCCCTGGGTGTCATTCATAACTCGTGGAAACCAGTCCCGGGACGATTCAAAGACTGGATTGCCACCCCCCGGGACAACCTTTATCAATCGCTGCATACTTCCGTAATTGGCTTCAAGGGTCAGCCGTTTGAAGTGCAGATTCGCACCGAGCAGATGCACCTGATCGCGGAAGAAGGTGTCGCCGCGCACTGGAAATATAAAGAAGGAAAGCGCGGGCCGCGGGATGATGATGAAGCCCTGAAGGTACTGCGATCGCTGGTCGAATGGACGCAGGAAGTCCAGGACTCCCGCGAATTCATCGACGCGCTGAAGCTCGACCTCTATCCGAAGGACGTTTACGCGTTCACCCCGATGGGCCGAGTTATTCAATTGCCGCGCGGCGCGACTCCGGTGGATTTTGCCTACATGATTCACTCGGAAGTCGGCAACACGTGCACCGGCGCGCGGGTCAACGGGCGCATGGTCCCATTGCGGACCATGATTCAAAACGGTGACGTGGTGGAAATCGTGCGCAGCTCGAATGCGCATCCGTCGCGTGACTGGTTGAACTTCGTCGCGACTTCGCGTGCGCGAAATCGCGTGCGGCACTGGGTCGCGGATCAGCAACGCACCGAGTCCATTGAGATAGGCCGCAAGTTGCTGGAAAAGGAGGGCGCGCGTTTCCAGCTTTCAATCAAGAAAATGCTGCACGACGCCAACGGCGATCTAAAGCGAATTTCGAACGAGTATGGCTACGGGCGCCCTGACGATCTGCTGGCCGCTATCGGATACGGCAAGATTGTGCCCCGCAATGTCATCGCAAAATATCTGGGACCGGAAAAGTTCGCGGCGTTGGACCAGCAAAAGGAATCGCGGCTGCGCACCGGCGTGCGCGCGGTCAAGCGATTGATTACGGGAGAGGATGCGATTGTCGTCCGGGGCGTTGAAGATCTAATGGTTAATCGCGCCCGCTGTTGCAATCCGCTGCACGGCGAGCAAATCATCGGATACATCACGCGCGGCAAGGGCGTGGCCGTTCACACGGCGCGGTGCAAAAACGTGAAACAGTTGATGGTTAATCCCGAACGAATAGTGGCGGTGGAATGGGCTTCGAAGCCCGAAAAGACTGCCTATGCGGTTAAGTTGCTGGCTGTAACTGAAAATCGCACCGGCATGATCGCCGGAATCACCGGCGCAATTTCCGACATGAAAACCGGAATTCGCGACGCCCGCGCCTCCATCGGGCCGGATCAGAAAGGCCGCATCGAAGTCACTGTCGAAGTGTTCGATGTGAAGCACCTGGACAAAGTCATGAGTTCGGTGAAGAACGTGTCCGGCGTGCTGGATGTTGAGCGCTTGCAGGGAGCGGCCTGAAATCACGCGAAGAGTGAGCGGCGGAGCCAGGCGACAAACTCAACGTAATCGCTCGGCGGTTTGCGTTTTGCGCTTACCGCTTTTGCTTTCCTTCGGTGTCGTAAACTTCGATCTTGTTTGAATAAGATTTGACTTGCTCAGTTACCTCTGCCGAGTCCCCGACGATAACGACTGCCGCCTGGTCCGGATTGACGTACTTCTGCGCGACGGCTTGAATATCGGCCGTACTGACGGCGTTGACTTGATCGCGGTATGTGCGCAACCAGTCGTCCGGCAGATCGAACATCTTGATGTTCACAAGCTGATCAATCAGTCCATCCTGCGTCTCGATGCGAATCGGAAAGACGCCGGTCAAGTAAGACTTGGCGTTGGTGATCTCATCGTCGGATACCGCGTCGTTGCGAATCCGATCCAGTTCGTAAAAGAACTCGTGCAGCGAAGCCCCGGTTACCGCCGTGCGCACCTCCGAGGTGGCCCGAAAAGTTCCCGCCAGGCGTCGCGCATCCAAATTCGAGTAGGCGCCGTATGTATATCCCTTATGCTCGCGCAAATTCATGAAGAGTCGCGACGAGGCGTTAGCGCCAAGAATCGTGTGCATCAGGAGCATCGGAAAATAGTCCGGGCTGGTGCGGGTGATTGCTTCATTCGCAATCACTATGTTTGATTGGGCTGAGCCCGGACGATCGACCAAATAGATTGTGCGCGCGGTTCGCTTCGGGAGTGGCGGTGGCGGCACGCGTGAACTATCGCCGCGGCCCCACCCGGCAAACAATTCTTCGATTCGCGCCATGATGGGGTCATGTTGAAAATCGCCAATGACGATCAACTCGGCGTTGTTGGGCGTGAATGTTGAGATACGAAACGACAGCAGATCGTCGCGGGTTAAAGCGTCCAGCATCTCCTCAGTCGGCGATATCGACGAGTAAGGATGCGTGCCAAAAATTACCTTGGCCATTCGCTCTGAGGCAAGAAAATTGGGTTGCGCGCGCTGCTGAATCAGCAGCTGTTTCATGTTTTCACGCGCCAGATCAACTTCGTTCTGCGGAAACGTGGAGCGCAACGTTACGTCTGCTAATAGTTCAAGCACTTCATCCGCGTAAATTGATAGCGATGAAGCGGCGACGGTGCTGAAGTCGGAAGTCGATCCGACTGACAAGGCAGCCCCGAGTCGTTCAATCTCTTCGGCGATTTGCCGGCTCGTCCGCGTTTCAGTTCCTTCCGACAAGAGATGCGACATCATGTCGCTCAATCCCGGTAAGCCCTCGGGATCGTTGGCATCGCCGGATCTGAACGCGAGGCGAAAGCTAATCAAAGGCAGGCGCCTGTCTTCGATCAGCATCAATCCGAGCCCATTTGGCAGCGTGGCGGTAAAGGCCTCGGGAAGATTCAGCGGACGCGCCGCCAGCGGCGGCGGCATCTGGCGACGAAAGGTTTCGGCTTGCATGGTTGTGTTCATTTGTAAACCCTGAGCCGGGAAGCGGTCAATTCGATTCGATTGGTTGCGGTTGCGCAACCGGAAGTGCCGTACCCGCCGGGGACTCGTCCGGCGGAGGCACTTGTGGCAAGGGGGCGGTTGGTTGATTAGTCTCGCCAGGCTCATGCGGCGCGGCGGAGGCGGCCTCTTCGCCCGCCGGCACAATATTCAGTAAGACGCGATTGTCGGTATCCAAATGTTGCGCCACCACATCACGAATTTGCTCGGCCGTCACGTTGAGATAAGTCTGCAAGTCCGTATTGAAAAGTTCAGGCTCCCGATCGTAAAGGGCGGACTCCGCGATTTGCTGAGCGCGAAAAAGTGACGATTGCCTGCTACGCACAGCGGCGTTAAAAAGGTTGTTGCGCAACTTTTCCATCTCTTCAGTGCTTGGGCCATCCGTCGCTAACTGTCGAATCTCGTCGAATATTACCTGCCGAATCTGGTCGCCTTCACGATCCGGTTTCGGGATCACCACAATGAATAATCCTGACGGCCCGCGGCGTTCGTCTATGCCGCCCTGAATCTGCACAATGGATTCTTCGCCCTTCACCAGTTTCTGATACAGCCGCGCACTCTCTCCTTCAAACAACAAGTGGCTTGCCAGCGATAAAGCATAAAACTCTGGCGTTCGACGCGCCGGGATTTTCCATCCGAGAGCAAACGCCGGCACCGGCGCTAATTTGTCGAGGTAAACATCCTGCTGTTCGGCCACGGCCAGAGGCTCGCTCACATTGACCGGCGGCGGCGGCGGCTGGCTCGGGATTGCCGCAAAGTATTTGTCGATCAAAGAGCGCGTTTCGGTCTGATCAAAGTCGCCGGCGATCGATAGCACGGCGTTGTTCGGAGCGTAATATATGCGAAAGAACTCACGGATATCTTCAACCGTCGCTGCGTCCAGATCTTCCATCGAGCCAATAGTTGAATGCGCATTCGCGGGGTTCTGAAAACTCATTTCGAACAGCCGCAAAAACCCGTTAACGTACGGCTGATTGTCGTAACGCAAACGTTTTTCTTCCTTGACGGCTTCGCGCTGATTGTCGAGGTTCTCCTGCGTCACCGCGAGTGAACGCATTCGATCGCTTTCCAGCCAGAGCGCGAGCGGCAACTGGCTGGCGGGCAAGGTCTCAAAATAATTTGTCCGTTCACTGGAAGTGGTGCCGTTCATAGTTCCGCCGGCGTTGGAAATATATTGAAAGTGGGCGGCCTTAGGCACATTCTCAGAACCCTGAAACATCATGTGCTCGAACAGATGAGCGAAACCCGTGCGCCCTTCGCGCTCGTTTCGCGAACCGACATCGTAATAGACGGCGACGGAGACGACGGGCACAGAGTGGTCTTCATTCAAGACCACGCGCAGCCCGTTCTCCAGGGTTAATTCTTCGATAGGTGTGTGTGGAACGTCAAAAGTTTTCTGCACAGCTGCTCGATTCAATCCTCGCGTCGTGGTTGTTTGAAGATCGTGGGGAAATTACGAAAGATTTTAGCGCGGAATCAACCGATAAACAAAGACGCTCCATTGTGTGTGCGTTATTCAATCACAATGGAGCGGGTTCGTTTGTACGCTACTGATGCAGGTTAGAGAGAGATTAGATTTTGTTGTGACCCACGAGCCCACGCAGTTCAGCGCGCAATCGCTCAATCTCTGCGAGCTTTT
The DNA here is from genome assembly GCA_046262835.1 of Pyrinomonadaceae bacterium. Classification (GTDB taxonomy): domain Bacteria; phylum Acidobacteriota; class Blastocatellia; order Pyrinomonadales; family Pyrinomonadaceae; genus UBA11740. The sequence continues at coordinate 13,521 of JBHELZ010000033.1, read as the reverse complement.
GCTCAACACGCTCAAACAACGGTCCCTGGGTTTTGATTCCTTCGTCGATTAAGAAAGCCGCAGCCTCTGCGCGGGTGCCGAACACGCCCGCCTGGACCAGTTGGCCTAATTTGATCTGCGCGTCCTGCGAGACTTTGACTGCCAGCATGTAATCGTCTTTGGCGGAAATCGCCCGTTCAATCGTGCGGCTGATGTCGCGGCCGATAGCCGATAGTTGTTCCGGAATACGCGCCGCCATATCGCGCACTGATGACCCTACGGTCGAACGGTCATCCGCCTGGTGGGCTTCATGTTCGTGTACTAACAGCTCGTCGCTTGCGTCTAAATCGTCCGGTTGTGATTGAAAAGATGTGCTCATGAAATATGCTCCTCACTTCGGTAGAACTCTTGTACGATTCTGCGGGGTTATAAGTTCATTTTAAGAACCCGATCTCCGCGCCGTCAAGGAGCTGGTCTTTTTGGTAGTGTCGCAGTTTGCGTTTGCGTAGTCTTAGGCCTTCTCGTCCTTTGCGCGGGATTGTTTTTTTACTAGAACAGTTTCACGCGGGAAGCGCAGGGGCCGCAAAGAAAAAACCGCCGGTTTTTGTTGCTAGGCGACTGTTAGATCGACGCAACAGGCTGCGCAGCGGTTCGCGGCGATTGGAATTGGCGTCAAGCAGTACGGACAATCTTTCTTGCCGGGGTCTTTCTTCCGCAGCTTATTAATGATTTTCACAATCAGGAAAACCACCAACGCGACGATTACAAAGTTGACTACATCGTTGAAGAAGGCGCCATAAGCGATGACCGGAATGCCTTTGGCCTTTGCGTCGGCAAGCGAAATCGGCTGGCCCTTCGAATTATCCAGCACGAGGAACAAGCTCGAGAATTCAATTTTGCCAAGTATCAAACCGATGGGTGGCATGATAATCCCTTCAACCAATGAAGTGACTATCTTTCCAAAGGCGATGCCGATAATTACAGCGATCGCCAGGTCGATCACGTTGGCGCGCGCGATGAATTCCCTGAATTCTTTCAGCACGATGTTCTCCTTCGATTCAACTAATGACAATCCTTCGACAGGGTATATCCCGCTTTCTCAGCTTCTTCTTTGTTCTTGAAAATCGTTCGGCCGGCTTGAGGCACGCGGTCCCGGGCCGCACAATCCGCCGGGTAATAACTCTTGGTTCGAGTGTCCCCCATCACCTCGTTTTCTTCGTTTTGGAGGGCTTCTTCGACGCGGGCCACGATTATGTTTTGCGCCGTGTCATCGCTAACTTTGATGCTTGGCCCGCCGCCGATTATCGATGCGAAAAGCGAAAAGCCATCGCAGGACAGTTCTCTACCGTTCCTTTTTACCGGCCACTCGGCGGGTACGCTTAGCGACTCGCTGAAGTTGGCCACAAACAGATCCAGCTTCGGCCACTTAAATGTACCTTCGTATCCAATCCAGAGCGTTACCAGTTTGCCATCCAGAAAGTCCAGAGAGATGGTGCGCACATCCGGGAAAGCGGTGTTATCAATACGAGAATCGAAGTGAGGATTAAAACTCGTTTTCATGACGCCGAACGGATCGGCGCCGCCGAACTGGACCAGCGGCAAACGCGTCTTCACTTCGGCCGGCGTCATGCCGAGGCGGACGCCAAACAACTCTGGCGCGTTCGCCAATTGGTCTGGTTTCAGCGAGCAGTTAGGGGATTGGGCAGTCACCCCGGCGCACGCACAAAAGATCGTGATCAGCAGTGCGAGCAGGAGTTTAATGATTAAGATTGGTTGCCGGGGCATTCGAATGAGCTGATTCTTCGACCTGCAATAAGGCACTGATGAGATCTGCCAGCGTCGCTGGCTCAAACGGCGTCGAAACGTAATCGTTACAGCCCGCCTCCAGCGCCAGGCTTCGATATTTTTCCGCGCCGTAAGCTGAAACGGCCACGATAGGCGTGCGACTCAGAGCGCCATCCTGTCGTATTCGTTGAGTTGCGTCAAGGCCGTTCATCCCCGGCATCATTATATCCATCAGGATGAGATCGGGTCGCTCGCTTTGGGCCAGAATAATCGCTTGTTCTCCTGTTTCAGCTTCAATCACGCGGTAGCCGATTTTGACCAGCCACATCTTCATCATCAGGCGCGTGTCGTCGAAGTCTTCAACGAGCAAGATCTTGGGTAAAGCGTTCGCGACATGGATTGAGACAGTCTGATCCATCGGTTGTTTTTGAGAGCTAGGGCGAGAGTTGGTACCCGCGGCAGGGGTCGAACCTGCGACCTTTCGCTCCGGAGGCGAACGCTCTAATCCACTGAGCTACGCGGGCATGGGGGACTATTCAAAAATAACATAGCGATGAGAGCGCAGCTAGCATGCGGGCGTAGTTTGTCAAAACTGGTTCGCGCAGAGCTAAATGCCTTCTTCATTAGAAGATTGTGGAAATGGCTGAAAAAAGAATTGCTGAGCCGGGATAATGTGTCGAGCCCAATTGTGAATGATATTTACAACCGATTCCAGCTGTTAGGAGTGCTTAATGATGACACCTTCAATGATATTTGCTACCTGTTCGCAGCGATCGATGGCTGCTTCGAGTTTCTCGTAAACGTCCTTCCACTTGATAACCTCGAGGGGGTCGCGAGTTTCGTGAAACAACGCCCCCACAGCTCGCTGATAAATATCGTCGCCCTCGTTCTCGAGCCGGTGCAACTCGATCAGGCGCTCGGTCACGCCCTTCGGCTTCTGCAGGATCGAAACCACCTCGTTCAATTGCAGCGCCATCCGTTGCAGGACCCCGGCCAGTTGCTTGGCCGGCTCGGTCGTTTCATGAATGTCATACATGACCACCGCGCGCGCGGCGCCGTCGATCAAATCGACCACGTCGTCAAGGGCTTTCGACATCATGTAAATGTCTTCGCGATCAAAAGGCGTGATGAAAGATTGATTCAAACGCGTTGCTACGTTGTGGGTTAGATCGTCGCAGGCATGCTCGATGCTCTTAATCCGCTGCACGTATTCCTGGTAATCCCCATCGCGATGGCCCAGCATCTCTACGAGTGTCTTGGCCGCATCGTTAATGTACGAAGTCATCTGCGCAAACAGCGTGAAGTATTGTTCCTCGCGCGGCAGTAGTTTTGCGAATAGCATTGAATTAGCTCCTGCGAAATTAGCGGCTGTTTGCTAAAGGCTGCGAAAGGCTGGGACTATAGCCCACGGGCGGTGAGAAGTCCATACCCTGAACCTTAACTTAGTGTTACAAAAAATAGACTTAAGAAACATAATGCAGGGGGCTGTCAGTCGGAAATTACCGGTGCGCTTGCAATTGCCTACACTAGTCGTATATCACAACTGCATGAGTCAGCCGACAGACCATTCGCATGTCATCGAATTGCTGCGCGTTGAATCCGATGCGATCGCCAAGGCCGCTTCGCGCCTGCAAGCTCAGGAGCTTGAGCTGGTGCTCTCGATCCTCAAGAAATGCAAAGGCAAGATCATCGTGCTGGGCGTGGGCAAATCGGGCATCATCGCGCAGAAGATCGCGGCGACCATGACGAGCAGTGGCACGGCGGCCATCCACTTACATCCATCAGATGCTTTGCATGGAGGGCTGGGCATCGTGTCCCCGGACGACGCCGTCCTGATGTTGAGCAATAGTGGCGAGACAAGTGAGCTGGTAGAGTTGCTGCCTTATCTCAAGCGGAAGGAAGTGCCGCTGATTGCGATCGTGGGTAAGTTGAATTCGACAATCGCGCAACGCGCGGACGCCGTGCTTGACGCCTCGGTGGATCAGGAGGCCTGCCCGCTCAATCTGGCGCCGACAACAAGCACCACGGTAGCGCTGGCGATTGGCGACGCGCTGGCCATGACGCTGATGCGCGCGAAGGGCCTGACCGAGAACGATTTTGCGTCCAATCATCCGGGAGGACAGCTCGGCAAGCGCCTGACTTTGCGGGTTGCTGATCTTATGCACAGCGGTCCGGAAAATCCGATGATTGCGGCGGACGCGGCGTGGATGGAGATTATCTCGACGATCTCGCACTTCGGCCTGGGCGCAGTAAACGTTATCGATGGTGATGGCAAGCTCGCAGGCATTATTACTGATGGTGATTTGCGACGCTCACTGCAAAGAATAGGTCCAGGCGAGATTGCTTTTGGCAATATCACGTGTGACGAGCTTATGACGCGGGGCCCGATCGTAACAAACCCGGAGATGCTTGCGTTTGACGCCCTGCGGCTAATGGAGGATAGGCCGTCTCAGATCAGTGTGCTGCCCGTCGTTGACGGTAATCGCACCTGTGTCGGCCTAATCCGGTTGCACGACATTGTCCGTAGCGGTTTGTGAATTAGTTTCGCGTAAAAGACGGTCCGTTAGCTTTCGCAGAAATATTTCCGATATGAAACTCAAATCATTGATTAATCTCAGCCGATTATTCGCGGCGGGCTTCCTGCTTCTTTCTTCATTTGGTTATGCGCTTGCCCAGGAAACGGCAAGTCGCGATCGCCGCGTCGCCAATTCCCCTGCGGCGGAAGCGACGGTTACCGTGAATGAACAGTTTTTGAATTCTTTTCTCACAGCGATGTTCGACAATCTGAATGAACCCTCGATGCCTCTCACTATGGGCGGCGCCGAATCTACTCCGCAATGCGCGAGTGAGATTCATTTAAAGCGGGAGGTTAACGGGACTCGCACTGCCGTTCATTTCGAGAATGGAAGAATTGTCGGTTCGCTCGCCTTCGCGGGCGCTTACAGTGCGAGTTTGATGGGTTGCATTGAATTTACCGGCTGGGCGGATGCGGAAGTAAATCTTGATTATGATGGGTCGCGCCGGGCGCTGGTCGCGCGTTTTCATGTCCGGGACATTCATCTAAATAATACGCCCGCAATTCTGAACGGGCCGTTGCTGGGAATGGTTCAGGGAACAATCGACCGTCGCTATAACCCGGTTGAATTGCTAACGCTCGAGAAGCTTTCGACCCGAGTGGACATTCAGCCCGCGGGCGGTGCGCTGCGCTTGAGGGCCAGAGAGGTCCGTGCCGAAGTAACTCCCTCAGCGGTTACGCTACACATCATTTACGAATTCGCGAGGGGTTGAAACTCCGGCAGTCGGTTGATACGCCGGGCATGTCCATGAGTTCGATGCCGCATAAATGCGGTGTGCAAACGTTCGAGCGATGAACACCCGTGTCCCTACCCGAGGCGCTTCCGACTCTGATAGAATCCGCCGTCTCAGTGAGCTAGATACGAAAGACATCTTTGGAGGTTTCCCCGTGCGAAAACTTAACTTTGCCCTCGCTGCCCTGCTGTTGTTCGCCGGCAACGCAGTCGTCTATGCGCAGACTCTCTCTCCGGCCGATGCACCGCGCTATCAATTACCGCCCAGGGAAATCATCGAAGCGTTCGATGCGCCTCCGCTGCCGCAAGCAATCCTGAGCCCTTCAAAACAGATGCTGGCGCTAACGTGGCGTCACCCGTATCCGACGATCACTGAGCTGGCTCAGCCGATCCTGCGACTTGCGGGAGCGCGCGTTAACCCAAGGAACAATGGGCCGCAGCGTGGCGCTGATATTTACGCCGTGAGCTTAAAGAAGATCGCGGACGGCGGCGAAATTAAAGTGATGGTCCCACCCCAAGCGAATATTTCCAACGTTCATTTTTCGCCGGATAGCGCGCGCTTGTCTTTTCTAAATCGGAAGGACGATCGCATCGAATTGTGGGTTGCCGATACGGCTACAGGCCGCGCGAGATTGCTGAGCGGAATCGATCGATTAAATGCGACGACGGGTGATCCTTGTGATTGGTTGCGTGATAACAAGACGTTGGTATGTCAGTTAGTGCCGGCGTCGCGAGGGCCCGCCCCAACCGAGTCAATTGTGCCGGTGGGGCCGAACATTCAGGAAACCCACGGCAAAGCAGCGCCCGCGGCGACTTACGAAGACATGATTAGGACCGTTCATGACGAAGCGCTGTTTGAATACTATTTTACCAGTCAGCTCGCGGCGATCGATGCGGTGACCGGCCGTAAAACGCTTATTGGTAAACCAGCAATTCTTGACAACGTCAGCCCATCGCCCAGCGGTGAGTATCTACTGGTCGCGAAAATCAAACGGCCATTCTCGCACCTGATTCCGATGAATGGATTTCCGGAGGACATCGAAGTGTGGTCGCGAAGCGGGCAGGTTGCGAAAAAGATTGCCGACATTCCGTCGCGTGAAGGGGTTTCGCTCACTGGCGTGCAGATGGGGCCCCGTGGCGTTCGCTGGCGGCCGGATCAACCGGCAACGGTGTTTTGGGTCGAAGCCCTCGACGGTGGCGATCTGAAAACCAAGGTGCCATTTCGCGATAAGGTTCTGGCGGTATCAGCGCCGTTCGCTGCTCCACCTGCTGAGATTGCAAAGACTGAATGGCGTTACGCCGGCATTTCGTTTACGGAAAAGGGCATCGCGCTGCTGAGTGAAACGGATCGTCTGTCGCGCCATATTCGCACGTGGATTCTCGAGCCCGGCGCAGAGCCGCGAAAACTTTGGGATCGCCGGCAGGACGCGGCCTATGAAAATCCAGGCACGCCGGTGGTTCGTCGTGACAGCGGGGTCGCCGGTTTTGGTGGCGGCGGCGGTGGTGGCTTTGGAGGCGCCGGTGGCGGCCCGATTATGCAGACGGGTGACAATATCTTTTTAACCGGTACCGGTTCTTCGCCCGAAGGCGATCGTCCGTTTATCGATCGTTTGAATCTTAAAACGCTGGGGAGTGAGCGCCTGTTTCGGAGCGACCCGAAGGCTTATGAGACCGTCGTCGCGCCTCTTGACGATGACGCTAAGACGGTCTTAACTCGCTACGAAACTCCGCTTGACCCGCCGAACTATTTCATTCGCGACCTGAGCAATAATTCGCGGCGCGCGGTAACCGAATTCAAGGATCCCCAGCCGCAGTTGCGCGGTGTAACTCATCAGTTCATCACTTATCAACGTAAGGATGGCGTGAAGTTGTCAGCGACGCTTTATCTGCCGCCAGGTTACAAACCGGGAACGCGTTTGCCCGTGATCATGTGGGCGTATCCACGCGAGTTCGGCGATCCTGATTCCGCCAGCCAAATTACCGGCTCGGCTAATCGCTTTACAATCGTCAGCGGATATTCGCATTTGTTCTTACTGTTGTCGGGTTATGCCGTGCTCGATAATCCAACGATGCCGATTATCGGCCCGGGTGAAACTGCCAACGATCATTACGTCGACCAATTGGTAGCCAGCGCCGAAGCTGCGATCAACAAAGTCGTTGACATGGGTGTGGGCGATCGCGATCGCATCGGCGTGGGCGGCCACAGCTATGGCGCCTTCATGACTGCGAACCTGTTGGCCCACTCCCGTTTGTTCCGCGCAGGCTTTGCTGAGAGCGGCGCTTACAACCGGTCGTTAACCCCGTTCGGTTTTCAAAGCGAGCGACGGACGTTCTGGGAAGTCCCGGATCTCTACGCAAAGATGTCGCCCTTCTGGTACGCGAACCAGGTCAAGGATCCAATCCTGTTAATGCACGGCGAGGCGGATGACAACTCAGGCACTTTCCCAATTCAGTCGGAACGCTTTTACATGGCACTAAAGGGTCAGGGCGCAACGGTTCGCTACATCACGCTGCCGTATGAAGCACACGGCTACGCCGGCAGAGAAACGCTGCTGCACATCCTGGCCGAACGAATTAACTGGTTTGATAAGTGGGTAAAGAACGCGCCACCGCGGCGCCTCGACAAGACCGCAGACAATCAGTAGATCAGGCCGGCGTCTAATTTAATGCAAAGAGTGTCTCCAGGACGTGCCCGAGTCTATTTATTTGTTGGGTGAGAGTTTCTGCTGTGGTGTGGCGTGCGCGTAGCCGGAGTTACCGTAAGGCGCGAACGCATGCGTTGTTGCCATTTGCTGTGCGCGCCTTCTGCTTCTTCGATCTCACTCATAACTTTCCCAAGGGTCTCGCCGCCTAACTGTCTCATCTTTAAGTAAACCAACGCTGGCACAATCGAAAGCAGAGGCATGACAAAGATTGTGCTCAAAGCTGTAAATTGGCCCGTCACTTTCACACCTCGTCCTACCTTCACGCCCCGGCTTATGCCGAGTAAACGCACTATTAGCAGGTTTACCACCGAGGGCGCGATCAGCTGGATAATACAAACGATGATGACGGTCCACCACGAGCGGGCCGCGAGCTGCCGGGCTCGTTTCAAGGCCGGTTTTCCCTGGATGCCTTCCAGCAGCACAACCGGCGACCAAAACATGTAGCGGATAGTCATCACAAATCCGGGAATGACCAACAGTATCCATCCGATGAGAATCCGCAGAAACACACGCAGCCCGGTGCGTAGGAAGGGACGCCATCGCTGACGCAATACATTAAACCCCGTACGCAATTCAACCGGTTTCAGTGGAGCCGCCGCCAGCTGCGTCACGATCACTGCGGTGACTGAAGAGATAATCCATGCGGCAAACAGCGTCGCAGGTATCTGCAGCAGTCCAAACACGCCCATGCTGATGCCAAACGCAATTCGCGACAAACGGGGTTGAGCTATCTGGAGCGCCGCCAGTACCAGCGTCAGCACAATAACGGGAATATGGGCGACGAGTGAGAGCCGCAAAAACTTCGGAAAGTACTCGCTGTAAAGCGCGAAAGCGCGGCGATAAAGAACGCCGAGCCCGTCCGCATTCGCGCGGATCGCGTTCGCGAACCCACTCGCACTTTGGGGCCGCGCGGCAGGATCTTTTTCCAGCGCGGACATCACCACTCGCGAAACCCTTTTAGGCAACTTCTTATTCAGATCGCGAATTGGAGTTGGGGGAGTCTCTTTGTGTGCGCGAATGATTGCCGTGGTATCTCCAGAAAAGGGCGGCGAGCCCGTGAGCATCTGATAAGCAATGATGCCCAGGCTGTAAATGTCGGATCGCGCATCGAGATGTTCGCCGCGACACTGCTCAGGCGACATGTACAGCGGCGTTCCCAGGATTGCCCCGAACCTGGTCAGACCCGTATCGCCGGCCAGATTCGATAACGGCAACCCAGTTAGCCGCGCCTCGGCGACTGTGCGGCGCGCTGCCTGAAACATGCGCGTGGCTTGAGCGCCGTTATCCGGTAAATCTCCGGCCGGTTCTTCACTCACGTTTGAGGGCTGAATCAAGGTGGGGGCTTCGAGCTGCTCGAGCGGAGCAGCGATAGTTTTCCCCATTTGGCCTGCGGGCGCGATGGCCATTATCGGCTGGGACGACGGCACAAGCGTGGCTGTGTCTTCCGCGCCGTATGCCGCAGGCAAGTTTTCGACCTCCACGCCAGCCGTCTCACCGAGTTTCGCGATTCCAAAATCGAGCACCTTGATTCGATAACCGCCGAGGCCGTTCGGCTCGAGCCAGATGTTGTCGGGTTTCAAATCGCGATGAACTATTCCCTGCTGGTGGGCTTCATGCACGGCCGAGCAAACCTGCTCAAGAATATCCACCACCCAATAGAGCGGCAGCTGATTCTCCTCGAACAACACATCGCTCAGCGTGCAGCCATCGAGGTATTCCATCACCAGGTAGGCAACACGCTCAGTGTCGCTGCTCGAGAATCCAAAGTCTGTAACATCCACTACGTTCGGATGACGCAAACGTCCGGCGGCCCGTGCTTCGCGTTTGAAGCGCTCGACAAATTCTTCGTTGCGCATGAATTGCGGCGCAATCAATTTCAGAGCTACGTAGCGCTCAGTCCCCAAATGGGTGGCCAGATACACCGCGCCCATACCGCCCTGTCCCAACAGACGCTCAAGGCGATATTTATCGTCGAGTATTTGTCCGACGTAATGTTCGAGGGGTGTCATAGATCGAATGTTTCAAAGTCAGCCTGCCGCTCGACGGTTCCATTTGCGGCGAGTAGTAGCGCCGCTGAACACCATCACTGAGTCAATCCCAATATTGATCGTGGCGATTACGTTTCCGCAGTTGAGCGTCAGTCCAAAACCCTTTCAAGATCTCGATACGTGGACGGGCATCGTCAGGTTTCGCGACTACCGTTACTACGTCGTACCGAAACGGCGCGCCGGTCAATCCCATCAGGCGACGGTAGCCGCGCGCCGCACGCGTTATTTGCCGGCGTTTCCGTAAGTCGACGTTCGTCTGCGGCAAAGCAAAGTCATCGGTGACGCGCGTCTTAACTTCCACGAAACACAGCATTGGGCCATCGTAGGCAACTACGTCGATCTCCGCATTGACTATGACATCGCGCGTGTTGCGGCCGATGGGCAGACTAAAGTTTGCCGCCACGATGCGGTAACCAAACCGCTCGAGATGATCTATCGCCAGCGCTTCGCCGCGCGCACCAAGTTCGAAATGTTCAGCGCGTTCCGGCAAACGTTCGCGCACGGTGGCACGGCCAGGCATTAGCTATCCTTGTTCGCGGCGGCAACTTCCTTCTTCGTCGGCTTTTTACCATCGGGTGCGGGCGGGGCGGTGGCCGGCGCAGCCCGTTTGATACTCTTCGGACGGCGCTTGCCGAAAGTACCACGCCAAATCTTACCCCGTCGGGAACGCTGATCTCCTTTACCCATTAAACGATCTCCCCATTCTGCTGAAATAGAATTTAGTCGAGCGGAAGCTTCTATTTAGTCGAATCGCCGCCCGCTACCTCGGCTCAACACCCGGCGAAAGTATAGGACATTACTTCTTCATCAACTCGAGCACAGCTGTGGTCATGGCTTTGACTCCGGTTCGCAGTGTCGGTTCCGGCAATGGCTCAAACAAGCTTGAGTGCAGGGACGGCAGAGGCTTGCCGGACTTGCGGCTGGTTTCAATTTTCTCGGGCGCCATCGCCCCCAACCAGAAGTAGAATGATGGAATCTGGTGGTCCAAACTGAGATGGCCAAAATCTTCACTCGCCATTAAAGGTGAGGACTTGATTACATTGTCTGAACCCATCGCTTTGGCCAGCGCGGTGGTAAGTCGTTCAGTCAGTTGTGGATCATTGTAGAGCGAGGGCGCATTCTCGCTTTCGATGATTTTGAGAATTGGCGCGCGATCTTCGGGAACCCCGGCGGCCATCGCCACACCTTTCGCAATGCGGTCAATCGAAGTCAGGATGTGCTGCCGCACTTCCTCTCGGTAAGTCCTTATTGTCAATTGCAGGACAACTTCGTCCGGAATGATGTTGCGCTTGGTGCCGCCATGAATCGAGCCGATTGTTACTACCGCCGGATCGAGCGGCGAGTTTTCGCGACTGATGATTGTCTGCAATGCGAGAACGGTTTGCGAGGCGATTACGATCGGGTCCTTGGTGGCTTCAGGTTTCGAGCCATGGCCGCCAAGTCCGCGAATGGTCAAATCGACTGAGGTAGAGCTGGCCATGGCGTAACCCGGGACATAAAGTATCTTGCCTGCCTCAGCGTCTGCGCTGTCGTGTAAGCCAATTGTAAAATCAGGTTTAGGAAAACGGGTGTAAAGGCCATCCGCCAACATCGCCTTTGCTCCGTCGACGGTCTCTTCGGCGGGTTGGCCAATCAACACCAACGTGCCATGCCATTGATCTTTAAGCGCGGCCAGAATCTTCGCGACTCCGATGAGGTTGGTGATGTGCACGTCGTGACCGCACGCATGCATGACACTAACTTCCTGTCCCGCCTCATTCTTCGTCTTCACTTTGCTGGCATAGGGAATATTGTTCTTTTCCTCAACCGGCAGCGCGTCAATGTCTGCGCGCACCAGGACGGTTGGGCCGTCGCCGTTTTTCATCATCGCGACCACGCCATAACCGGCGTACTGTGGCCGATCATATTTGCCGACGTGCTCGGTCACGGTGTAGCCGAACGACCGCAACTGCGCGGCCAGGAATCCGGAGGTCTTTACTTCGTAATGCGAAAGCTCCGGCGCCGCGTGCAGCATCTTGTAAGTGCTGACAAGTTGCCCGATCTCGCGATCAACCATGGCATCCAGCGATGGTTGCGCGCGTGTCGACGCGACAAACGGAATTCCGACTAAAAAGACGATCACGAGTGATTTCTTCATAAATTGAAGGGCAGAGAACTGAAGCTTGGCGCGCTCAAGATATCCCACTCGCTTGCTTTGGACAAGCGTGTTCGAAGAGAACGCAGTCTATACGGCCGGATAGAAGGGTTCGAGCAGCGAAGCGCCTAATCGTGGAGCGGCGAGCATTAACCCGATAATCGTTTTCGCGTCTTCAATCTCGCCGTCCGTAATCATTTGCAAAGCACGATCGATGGGTAGTTTCACGATCTCGATAAATTCGTCATCCTCAAGGCGCTGCGCCGTCTCAGTGAGATCGGTCGCCAGAAAGAGCCACATCTTTTCTTCGCAAAAACCAGGGCTCACAAAAAACTCGGAAAGCTTCTCAAGCCTGCCTGCTACCAGGCCCAATTCTTCTTCGAGTTCCCGTGCGGCGCCTTCTTCGGGGCGTTCCTTGTCGTTCAGGGTGCCGGCCGGCAATTCGAGCAGATACTTTACAGTTGGATGGCGATACTGTCGCACCAGCGCAATCGTGCCGTCGTCGAACGCGGGCAAGATCACTGCGCTACCCGGATGGTGGACTACCTCTCGAATGTAAGTGCGATCGGCTTCGCGAACAGTGTCAACCGTGACGTCAAAGACCCGGCCGGTAAAGACTTTCTTCGAATCGATAAATTCAGGCGTTTGTGAGTTGGACATGTTTGTAGATGCACAGTGTAATGTGAAGCGACTGAGCCATCAATCTTATGCAGGAAACATTGCCATTAATCCCCAGCTAAGTAAAAAACGCCGAGATAATGGCGAGGGATTCGCAGAAGGAGTCCCGGCAGCTCAAACTAAAACCATTGTGTGAATCCACCATAAAGCGCCTCTGCAGCTTATTGCTTCAAAACCTGTTGCGCTGCACCTACCAGATAAAGCGAGCCGGTGACACAAACCAAACCATTTGCCGGCGTGACCCTGCGGGCGAGTTGAATAGCCTCTGCGAGGCTCGAGGCGCGCAGGATTCTCTCCCGATCGAAATTCTCCGGAGCCGCAGCAACTAGCGCGTCGACCGAGGCGGCGCGTGGATTATCGAGGCCTGTCAGAATCACGATATCAGCCCGGGAAAATAATGCGGCCGCCATCTCTTCCAACTCCTTCTCACGCATCGCGCCGAAGATCATCGCGATCGGTTCTTTAACGAATTCATCAAGGTATTCGCGAAGCGCCAGTGCGGCTGCAGGATTATGTGCTCCATCGAAGAGAAAGCGGGGAGACCCTGGCCAAAGTTCGAGTCTGCCGGGATGGTTTGCAGTTTCGACTCCGCGAACAATCGCTTCATCATCGATCTGGAAACCATGCCCCCGCAGCACTTCAGCCAGAGTAATTGCCGTTAAGGCGTTAATGCGCTGATGCCGGCCGCGAAGAGCAACGGTGACGGTTTCAGAAGTTGCCGTGCCGCTGTTGAACGCAAGCGTGCATCGTCCATCTGCGGTTGCCTCGCAGCGGCCAGTCTGAAACTGTTCGCCGTACTTCGACTGACCACCAAACGAGCGATCCGGTGACTCTATTAGCCGAGGTTGCACGCCCACCGATTCACATTGTCGAATGATAACGTC
>JBHELZ010000032.1:0-44628 GCA_046262835.1 Pyrinomonadaceae bacterium | reverse complement strand
GAGCATAAGTCCCCTCGAGCGTTGCGGGACTGAAAGGCCGCGCCAGGCGGCGGCAATCAACTTTCAGAAATGTTCGGAGTGGTGCTGAAGAGCGAGAATTCCGACGGCCGCCGCCATACTAGGTTATCAGGACGACTTTATGGAGTGGTGCCCCCGGCGCGATTCCAACGCGCGACCTTCCGCTTAGGAGGCGGACGCTCTATGCAACTGAGCTACGGGAGCACAGAAGCGTGAATAGTAAATCGTGAATCGTAAATAGTAAAACCTGAGTGTGAGGGCAGGCCAGTGTCAATGGTTACGTGTCAGTCGTCAGTAGCGAGCGACAAAGCTTGGTTTTTAGAGCTCAGCATTCAATTCGTGAGGCTTTGCCCAAAAAAGTTTTCGACATCGAGTAAACCTCAACTTCGCTGCGGAGCAGCTCATTAAGTGATTATGTCCCACGCAAAGGTTTCCACACTTCATTACTTATGAGACCGAGGCTTGCCGTCGCGTGACTTTTTGGCGTCGCGTGACTTCTTGGGGCAAAGCCAATTCGTGACGCCAGGATCTAAGTTTTAAAATTTAAGCTTCAAAATCCCACGACAGACCCGCGACTGCGATTAACCTTAACCACTGGCCGCCGAGAACTGACCAGTGACCACCCTTTTGTGATAGGCTGCGCACCGCTTTTCACAAGTTAACAAATCAATGAAGTCCCGCGGATGATTATTCGAAGCCTTCTAGAAAACGGCCGGCCCAGGCACGTTGCCGTTAGCAGATTGAATGCGACAATCACTTATCAGGAGCTCGCCGGCCAGGTTGATGATCTCGCGGCGTACCTGACGAAAATCGGTTTGCGCCAGGGTGATCGTATTGCTATGGCCCTGCCAAACGGCCTGGAGGTGATTGCCGCATTTCTTGCCGCGTCCACCGTTGGAACGGCGGCGCCACTCAATCCTTCCTACACCCGGGATGAATTCAAATTTTATTTGGAAGACACGGGAGCCCGCGTCCTGATTCTGCCTAAAGATAATTCTAACGAGGCAAGAGCCGCTGCCAGCGACCGCAACATCCTGATCATTGAAGCAGGTATCGATGAACGCGGCCGCGTGCAATTCTCGTCAGATGGCAGACTGTCCGGTACAGCGAGCGCCGCAACCACCAACGACGACATCGCTCTCATACTTCACACGAGCGGCACCACCAGCCGTCCAAAACGCGTGCCCTTGTCTCACGCCAATTTACTTACATCCGCGCGCAACGTCGCAAACACTTATCAATTGACTGAGGAAGATGTTTCGCTCTGCGTCATGCCCCTTTTTCACGTTCATGGTTTGGTGGCCTCGACCCTGGCAACATTTGCAACCGGCGGGACCGTGGTCGTGCCTTCGAAATTCAATCCGCTTTCATTCTGGTCGACGGTCAGGGAACAGCGGGCAACCTGGTATTCAGCCGTTCCGACTATTCATCAGGTGCTTCTCTCGAGAGCGAGGGGTGCTCGCCCGGCGGGCGCTGAGCAACTGCGGTTCATTCGCTCGTGTAGCGCCGCGCTTGCCCCACAGGTGATGGGTGATCTTGAATCAGCCTTTGGAGTTCCAGTACTCGAGGCCTATGGGATGACCGAGGCGGCGCATCAGATGGCTTCGAATCCTCTGCCGCCATTTGAGCGCAAACCCGGATCTGTCGGTCGCGGGACGGCAGTCGAAATAGCTATTCTTAATGAAACAGGAAAAATTTTGACCAGCGGTGCGACCGGCGAAGTTTCGATTAAGGGTCGGAACGTCTTCAGCGGTTACGAAGGAAACGCTGAAGCAAATGCAGAATCGTTTTCGAATGGCTGGTTTCGCACCGGCGATCAGGGAACGTTGGACGACGACGGCTATTTGACGCTGGTTGGCCGCATCAAGGAATTGATCAATCGCGGTGGCGAAAAAATTTCACCGCGCGAGATCGACGGAGCTTTGCTGCGCCATCCGGCAGTCGCCGAAGCGTGCTGTTTCGGAATTCCGGATCGCGTCTATGGAGAAGGTGTTGCGGCGGCGGTCGTCCTGAACGAGATTGCGACTGAGGAAGAGTTGATTGCGCACTGGCGCGCGTCGCTCTCGGCCTTTAAATGTCCGACGACGATTTACATTCTGGATTCGATTCCGCGCACGGCTACCGGCAAAGTTCAAAGGCGCAATGTCGCAGCGGCGGTAGCCAATCGTCAGTGATCGACGGTTGGTTCGGAGTTCCGGCTTTAGGCGGTCCTCGGCGATCTAATAATCCCGCCCGCCTGAAGGCGGAACTCCAAACAAGTCGGGCAGTAACCCGACTCTAAACGACCAAATTCAACTATGAAATTCGCGATCATTGGCGCGGGCGCAATCGGGGCTTTCCTAGGCGCGATGCTGGCGCGCGCCGGCGAAGACGTCACGCTGATCGCGCGTGGTCAACATCTCCGCGCGATGCAAGAACACGGTGTACGCGTGCGCGGCGAAATCGGGGATTTTCAAGTCTCGGTGAAAGCGATCGGCGATCCGGCAACCGCCGGCGAAGTTGATGTCGTCGTGCTAACGCTCAAGGCGCATAGCGTGCCGGCAATCGCCGCCAGCCTACGTCCTATGATCGGCGCGAACACTTCCGTACTCACGGCGCAAAATGGTTTTCCCTGGTGGTACTTCTACGCTCACGGCGGTGAGTGGGAGGGCACGCGGCTGGAAAGCGTTGATCCTGGCGGGAGGATTAGCGAAAACATCAATCCAGCGCACGTGATTGGCTGTGTCGTATATCCCTCGACCGCGATTGTCGAACCAGGCGTCGTCTCACACATCGAAGGAACCAGGTTCGCGATCGGCGAATTGGACGGATCGAAAAGTCAAAGGTGTCGCAGTCTCGCCGACGCATTCATCAAAGCTGGTTTGCGATGCCCGATTCGCAGCAACATTCGCCATGACATCTGGGTAAAGTTGATGGGTAACGTTGCCTACAATCCAATTAGCGCGTTAACTCGCGCGACGCTGATCGAAATAGTTCAGTGCTCCGAAACTCGCGCTCTCGCAGTCGCGATCATGAGCGAAGCTGAATCGGTCGCGAAGAAACTCGGCATCGACATAGGCGTTACCATCGAACAAAGGCTGGAAGGTGCCGAAAAGGTGGGTCAGCACAGGACTTCCATGCTTCAGGACATCGAAGCCGGTAAGCCGACTGAGCTGGAAGCAATAGTGGGCGCCGTGATCGAGCTTGGAGAGAAGCTCGAGCTTTCCCTACCAAACACGAAATCGGTTTATGCGTGCGTTAAGTTGCTGGAAGCGCAAGCGCGGCACTGATATCTAACCAGGAAATATTTATAAGTTCGTGACGTTGCTCCTTCTACCCGGACGTGATTGAAACGTTCGGGCGGAAAGCCGACGGTTAGACATGGTCGCGACGCTTCGAATGTACCAGACCGTTAGCCACGGCGCCGCCATCCGAATACGCCTCCCTAAGGGTCGGGTTTCTGCATCGCCCTAGTCGCAGACGCTCAATGATGACGACTCGATCAGGTGACCCAAACAAACGTTGGCCCATACTTTTGCCGTGCATCCTCGCGATGTTGGCGATCGCGAATTTACAGTATGCCTGGACCTTCTTCACTACCGACATCACCAGAACCCTTCATGCGCCGCTCGATGCGGTGCAATGGACTCTGACTTTTTTCGTCATAGCGCAAACTCTGCTCTTCCCTATTAACGCCTATCTAATTGATCGTTTCGGGCCGCGGCTGATGGTTACTCTGGCAAGTGTACTAGTGGCTATCGGCTGGATTGGAGCTGGTCGCGTCAATTCCCTGCCCGCTCTGTATCTTGTTTATGCGATTGGCGGCGTCGGCGCCGGCGCTGTCTACGGCGGCTGTGTAGGTGTCGCCATGAAATGGTTTCCGGATCGCCGGGGCCTGTGCGTTGGGATTGTGGCAGGTTCGTATGGATTCGGCACGGCGCTCACTATCCGTCCCGTGGCTTATCTAATTGAACACAACGGCTATCGCACCGCATTCATAGTCTTCGGGGCTCTGCAAGGACTGGTCGTTCTGCTGGCGGCCCAGTTTCTGCGCATGCCTCCGTCGGGTTGGCTTCCGGCGCGATGGGAAGTGATCAAAGCGAAAGTCCAAACGAAGGTGCAGCAGTCGGCTCGTGACTATAGACCCGCAGAGATGTTGCGCAGCGGATCATTCAAGTTGCTCTATTTGATGATGACGCTGGCGACAGCGAGCGGCTTGATGTTGACCGCGCAATTGAAGCCCATCGGCGTGACCTATGGCTATGATAAGTATGCCCTCTTCGGAGGCTACACAGTTCTGACTCTGGCATCTTCCCTGAATCAGGTATTGAATGGCTCAGCGCGGCCGTTCTTTGGTTGGGTATCAGATCGTATCGGGCGCTACGACACCATGGCCATCGTGTTTGTCATCGAGGCGGTCACGATTACCGTCTTGACGCTCGTGGTTGGGCGTCCATTCTGGTTCATCGCAATTTCAGGTTTGATGTTTTTTGCCTGGGGCGACATCTATTCACTGTTTCCGGCCGCGATCGCCGACATCTTTGGCAGCAAACACGCGACCACTAATTACGGGATTCAATACACGGCGAAAGGCGTCGGATCAATTCTCGGAGGGCCGGCGGCAGCGTGGCTGATGGTCAAAGCCGGCTCTTGGACCCCTGTATTCTGGAGTGCGGTGCTCTGCAATGTAATTGCTGCCGGGCTGGCGATATTCTGGCTAAAACCACGCGTGGCCCGGGTTCTGCGCGAAGAAACGGATCCCCCCCGATCAAAGACGCTTTAGCCGTCTAATCAGTGCAGCTGTTCAAAAAGAGACTATTCCGTCACTCCATTCTCGTACGAACTGCCTAATCATCTCTTCTTGGAATGAACGGTAAGGCGGGCAACAAATAGGGTCGAAAAATCGGCCTCATAATTAATTTTGGATTTTTCGTCCTGTCAAAAGCAGATGCGCACGATTGTAATTGTTTTGTCAGCCATACTTGATTGCCCTAAGGCTACTGGTGTGATAAATACGCGCGCATGGCAATCACCGAGGACGAAATGGAAGCTATGCGGTTGATTCTTCGGGAGGAGTTGCAAGCTGAGGTTCGGCCTTTCCGAACTGAGATAGGTAAACGGTTTGACGAGGTCGCCACACAAATGGACGGCCTCTATCAGCGTGATGAGAAACGAGAGCAGGAATACCTGTCCACTCGGGAACAGATCCGGCGCCTCGAAACCAGGTTCTTTTAGGGCCCGATGAATGGACGCATCTGGCGAATCGGACTCATGGGTTCTGAGCCAGACCCGCTTGGGGTTGATCGCGCGCAAGATTTGCTCATTCACGACTGATACTTAATTAAAGAGCGGACGTCATAACCTTCCAGCCGCTTGCGGCCCGCGAGGAATTCTAATTCGACGACGAACACCAGGCCTTCGACTTTACCTCCAAGCCCTTCGACCAGATCGACAACGGCCCGCGCAGTTCCGCCCGTGGCCAACAGATCGTCTGCGATGATCACCCGGTCACCTTTACCGATTGCATCGCGATGGATCTCAAGCGTGTCCTGCCCGTATTCGAGGTCATACGAGATTGAGGCCCGATCGGCGGGCAATTTCCTGGGCTTGCGCACAGGCACAAATCCCGCGTTTACGTGATAAGCCAGAGCAGGGGCAAAGATAAATCCGCGCGCTTCAACTCCGATCACCGCATCAATCTTCATCCCTTCGAATTCGGCAGCGAGCGCGTCCACGGTCTGACGCAGGCCGGCGGGGTGTTTCAGTAGTGTCGTGATGTCATAAAAGTTTATCCCCGGTTTGGGAAAATCCGGCACTTCACGAATTAATTTTTTGAGTTGGTCCATCGTCTTTGTCGGCCGTTCATACGACGTTATTAGAGCGGCTCATGATATCATCTCGCCGATCTTTCCGGTCCACCTCTGCGTTCAGAAGCGAAAGCGTGCTCGCCATGAGAACTGCCCGTTTCGCCACGCGCATCATCACTTTTATCGCCGTTTACAGTGCGCTCGCATTCCCGGTAAGGCCGCAGCAAAAACCGGATGACGTAGTGCGCGTCGAAACCTCCCTCGTGCAAACGGACTTTATGGTTTTTGATAAGCAGGGAAACTTTGTCGATAACCTGAAGCGCGACCAGTTCGTTTTGAGAATCGAAGGCAAGCCCCGGCCAATCTCATTTTTCGACCGCATCGCCGCGGGCAGCCGCAGTGAGGATGCGCAACTTGCCGCGGCTCGCGGCAACCCGGCAACAGGCGTAAAGGCTCCGCCGGTCCCCCTGGATCGTGGACGCACGGTCATGTTTTTCCTTGACGATCTGCATTTGTCGCAGGCAACCATGAGCCAGACCCGGGCAATGCTCAAAAGCTTCGTCCAGCGGCAGATGCGCCAGAACGATCAATCGGCGATCGTTACCGCCACCGGCCAATTGGGTTTTCTGCAACAACTCACCGATAACCGCGACGTGATCCTGGCGGCGATCGATAGGCTCAAAACACAACAGCATTCGATGTTGCAGTCGGCTGAGCGTCCTCCGATGAGCGAATACCACGCACTGTCAATCGAGCAGCAAGACACTGACGTATTTGAATTCTTTGTCAATGCAATCCTTAAGGAGGCCCCCGGGCTTTCGCGTCTAAATGCTGAGCAGATGGTGCGGATGCGGGCGTCGCAAATCATGGAAGAGTCATCTTCAATCACAACCCGGTCGCTGGCCAATTTCAAATCGTTCATCGACAACACCTCCAGCCTGCCGGGAAGAAAGCTCATCTTTTTTATCTCTGATGGTTTTTTTCTCGATCGCAATCACTCAGATGCCACGGATCGCTTGCAGCGGATTACTAGTGCGGCCGCTCGGGCCGGCACGGTCATCTACTCGATTGACGCGCGGGGCTTAACCTCGGGACTACCAGATGCCAGTCTGCTACTCCCGGTTGATCCAACGGGCAAACTTACGCGCGGAGCTCTCGGCGAAGTCAGAGCTTCTCAGGATGGTTTGAACGCCCTGGCCAGCGATACCGGCGGGCGGGCGTTCTTCAATACTAATTCGATGGCCGGGGCGGTGATGACCGCCCTAAAGGAAACCTCGACATATTACCTGGTGGCGTGGCGTCCCGAAACTGACGAACAGCGTAATTCAAAGTTCCGTCGCATTGAGGTCAGCGTCATCGGCCGTCCGGATCTCGTCGTTCGTTTTCGTCGCGGATTTGGCGAGCCCCCCGAGGAAACGGCAAAGAAGAAAGATCAGGAGAACGAGACACTCCCGGTTCGCAAGACACCGTCAGATGAAATTAACGCCGCGCTGCGCGCGCAGTATCCACTGACCTCGATGCCGGTGGCTATTTCACTCAGCTTTCTCGACACCGCACAAAACGGCGCCACCCTGACCACGTCGATAAAGGTCGGCACCAGTTCGCTGACGCTGGAACTACAGGGCGATACTCCAACGGCAGTTTTGGATATGGCCGGCCTGGTTTTGAACGATCAGGGCAAATCCGTCAGCAGCTTTAACAAGCGGTTTACCATCAGAGCCGGCGCAAGCAATCCGAACGGCAATCCACCCGAAACAATTCTTTACAATTACTTCGCGCTAATCACGCCGGGCCTTTACCAGGTTCGCGTGGCTGCGATCGATGTTAAGACCGGCGCGCGCGGCAGCGCCTATCAATGGATTGAAATTCCCAATGTTGCTAACAAGCAATTGACGTTAAGCAGTTTGATTATCGGCGAAAAAAAACCTGAGAACGAAGTCGATCCGGTGGATTCGAATTCAAAGGATCCGGAGCAGCCGGCGGCCATCAGGCAAGTGGTCGTGAACGTTGACCATCACTTTGCGGCTTCATCTTATCTGCGGTTTCTGACTTTTATTTACAATGCGACCAGTGCAGCCGCCGGTGCTCAATTTTCCCACGACTCTGCAGTTGACAAAAACATCTCCGCCGTCACGGCAAGCCTGGCAGCGCCGGATTTGGCGGCGCAGGTTCAGATTTTTCGGGACAATGAACCGGTAATCACCGCCCCCTTGCACAAGATTCAGACCGCAGGTGCAAAAGATGCGCAGCGCGTTCCTTACGCCGCGGATATTTCGTTAAGCGGATTGCAACCGGGTGCCTACGTCTTGCAAGTGACCGTCATCGATCGACTCGCGAAGACAAGTGCTTCACAGAAATTGAGTTTTCAGGTTGATTGAGTATCAGATTTCAAATCCGAAATTTCAAATGTGACATTCGACAGGATTTACTCTTCGACTTCCAACACGATCTGTTTCTTTTCGCGATCGCGAACAATCGAAACCATATGTTTTCGCTGGCGCGTAAAAGCGGGCCCGGTGGTCCACACGCCGCGCCCAATCGTTCGGCCGTCGATTGATTCGATCACGTCGCCCTCGCGGATGCCGCTACGTGCCGCCGCGCTGTCAGGCCGAACCGCGACCACAATCAGGCCGTTTTGGGCACCAAATCCCCACGCTGCTTTTGTTGTCAGCCCCATCGTCTGAATTCCCAGGCGCTGTAAACCGAAGAACGGTGTCCCCGGCTCCGGAAGATCAAACGTCGACGCAAATGAACTGCCCAAAGTGACCGGAACTTCCAGCGGAGTCGTGGCATTGGGCCGCTTCACAGTAAATTCCACCTGCTCGCCACTTCCGGCACTACCAAGCAATTTAGAAAATTCCTCAGCGCTCTTCACGTCCTTATGATTGACACGCACGATAATGTCCCCGGCCTGCAGCTTAGCCAGCGAGGCCGGCGTCTTTGGTGTCACCGACATCAACAGAATGCCAATTTCGCTTTTGATTAAATCGGTTGCCTGATCTGCTGGCCAACCGTGCGCCATCAGGCCAACGGGTCCGGCAAGTACGATCGGCTCACCGCGCACGCCCAGCAAAGGCCGCGGCACGCTCGACTGCCGGGCCAGCACCCGCTGGGTCGCCGCGCGAACTGTGAGCGCGGACAGGATACTGGCTTTGTCTCCTTCGATTGATTCCACGATGCCCAGAGTATTGCCGGACAAATCGCATGCGATGCCGCCGATTACGTCAGGCGCAAAATTAACGCCGCGCACGGTCAGCTTGGAAGGCGGGTTGGAATTAGCCTGTGCCAGAGCGGCGATAGTCGCATCAATCGTTCCCAGCTTTACATAAGTGTTAGGCGACAGGGTCTCGGCTTCGCGCGGTAACGGTTCGGGCGCAAAAATCTGAATGCTCTGGCCGGGGGTCAATTCATTCAACTTGATCGGGGTCAAAGGGGGCAGGACACCGCTCACCTGGAGCACCGACAGCCCGGTCTCGCCGTCCAGCCCAATCAAATGCGCGCGAAGTTTTTGTCCGTTAGCCGTGATTACGGTAAGGTCGGGTTCAATCCGCGATCGCGGCAGTGTGAAAGGCGCGGGCGTGGCAGCTCGCAACTGGCGCCGACCTCGCGTCTCTGCAACTTCAGTGATTTCGATCTCCGCAACCGCCTGCGGCAGCCGCGCGGCAATCGTTTTCCCGTCATCAAGGGCCCAGCCGGCAATGATACTGGCATGAGCATCCGTCATCAGCGATCCCGGATCGATTGTTTCGATGATGCTGTTCTCGCCAATTTGTCTTTGCAACATGCGCAGCAGCTTTACTCCTGTCAATCGGTGCACCACGGTTACCACTTGAGGAGCCATTTGGGTTTGACTCGGAACGACGGTCACCCGGGCGGGCGGCGTAGGAACTCGGCGCCCTGGTCTCCGCGTCACCCGCTGCAGTGAAGGCGTTTGGACCGCCGCCGGCGTAACCGGCGTTGGGGACGCGGGCGTTTGCGAGCTCGCCGCCACCGCGGAAGCCAGGGTTATCATCATTAAAGTTGAAATGCGAAATGAAATCGTCTTGCTCATGATTTCTCGTAGAGGGTTTACCAATCTCGAGTATTTGTCATGCTCACCGGCATGCGATTGTCCGTCAGCCGTTGCGACCCAAAGCTGATCGGCGGTAACTGAATTTTGCGTGTTCCCCCGTGCTCATCATACATCGTGACGACCATCGGTTTGAGGGGGGCTATCACGGATACTTCGCCGGCGCGATCCGGAACCAGTCGAAATGATTCGGCGCGCATGGTAGCGAGATCCTTAACCTGAGATTCCGTCGTGTTTGCAGTTTCGGTCTTCGTGGTACTTTGCGCGACATTTAAACGACGGGGAGATTCAGAAACGCCGGGAACCGCAGGATTTTGAATCGGAGTCGGGTTATCGGTATTTGCGGGCGCCGCGGGCAAGTTGGCGTTAGTGGCGACTGCGGGTTTCTCTTCACCGCCTGCTGCGACCGACGGATTCACTTTCGTATTTCTCTGGCTGATAAATACAGTCGTCCCCGCAAGCATCACAAACAGGGCAGCGACCGTAATGGCCGGGGTACTCATAACGAAACGAAAAATGAAAGGTTGTTTGCGACTGTCGCGCTCGCGCGCCATCCGCGCGCGCAGACGCAGGTCGAAATCAGCCGGCGCCGCCACAGGTTGCAAAGCGCCAACTAACTCGCGGAGGCGCAAACGTTCGTCGCGAAAGGCTGCGCATTCACGGCATTCGGCGACATGCCCTTCGGCTTGCGCGCTCAGGCTCTGCCCCAGTTCGGATTGATCAATCTCCCGCCGCGTCTCGCGGCAAACTTTCCCACTCATGATTTCACCACCTAAACGTAATTGCGCATTTTGTCGCGCAAGAAATTCCGCGCGCGGTTGATGCGCGACTTAACTGTTCCTTCGCTCGTTTGCAAAATGGTTGCGATCTCGTCGTAGCTCTTTCCTTCAACGTCCCGCAGCACCAGCGGCGCGCGATACTTTTCCGGCAACGTGCTGATGGCCTTCTTTACAACTCGTCGCTGCTCGGTATCTACGAGGTTCGCGTCTGCTAAAGGCTTTTCATCCGGGGCATCAAAATCTCGAACTTCGTCGCCCTCACCTGACGTCAGCAGTCCGGTTAAGGACACTAACCGGCGGCGCTTTCTTTTGCGCAGTTCGCTAATCGCCAGGTTAGTAGCGATGCGGTAGATATAAGTCGAGAACGCATGCGTTGTCTGGTAGCGGTTCGCCGCGCGGTACACGCGCAGAAACGTCTCCTGGGCCAGGTCCACCGCGCCATCGTAGTCGTTTGTCATGCGATAGATATAACTGGTGATTTGATTTCGATAACGGCTCACCAACTCAGCGAACGCATCCTCGTCACCCGCCAGAGTCTCTTCCAGCAGCGCGTGATCTGACGCTTTTTGAACTACGACCGGCGCCGGCATGGCCGCGGCGAAATTCAAATCCTCAATCGAACTTAACGTTCTCATCGGGCAGGAAGGGCTCTCGTAGTGGCGCCAATTGGCAATTAGCGCGTTTGTCTCTGGGCGACGCAGTTACCGCCTTGCGCCGGGGGTCTAACAGGCGAATTATACATCGGCCCGCGAGGTCCTCGGCAGTTGACACGCTATTTTAGGCGGAAAGTTCCGGAAAGTTGCGAGCCGTCAGCCCCAACTCTGAGAGTAGACCGGGGCGACCGGAGGGGATTAGGCCAGTTCGTTACGGGTTACCGGCTGAGGCGGCCGCTTCCGGATTCTGAAACAGCGAATCTTCCATTTTGATCCCGTATTGGACTGTGAGAATGCGGGTCTCGACGATCTGCTTTCCGTCTTCAAGCAGGACTGTGCGGTAAGGAAGTAGAGTGCCTTGCGCAAGTCGATAATCATAGAAGCGTTTCACGTACTTAACCGGCGTGGCAGAACCAGGCCGAGGTTCTTCGTATTCAAGCGAAAGCACCCGGAAGGTTTTGGCGCTGATAAAGTAGCGCGTCTTTCGATTCGCCTTATCAACGAGGTCGATCACGTAGAGATCGACTCCCTGCTGTTTGTCTCTGCCAGCAGAGGTGATCTTCGACTCGGTCTCTTTGTAACGAAGTAAAGCGTCGATGCTGTGTGCCTGCTGCGCGATAAAATCGGCCGCCGTGTCCGCGCGCGGCGCAAACGTCGCGCCATTGATAATCCCAAACAGGCGACCCTCCCCGTATACCAAAGAGTACTCTGCTTGGGGTGTCTTACTGTCGAGGCGCACTTTGTCCTTGTCCGGCTTTTCGCCATGAACAAAGCGCAACTCGTATCGGACTTCTTCCGCGCGACCGTCGGCACCCGTGCGCGTCTCGCGACCGCGCTCAAGTCCGTTCTTTCTAATCTGCGAAAGCAGGGCCCGCCCGCCACCGCTGCCGGCGACAATAATTGCACTCTCGGCGATCTGTTCCGCTGTGTATTCTTTCGGCTGATCCGCGCGTTTTGGTTGCGGTTTAGGTTGATCAGAAGCTTTGGGTTCCTGGGGTTTCGACTGCTGCGCGCGGGACGATGAAACAAAAGTGAGACGGCCGCCAAGCGCGGCGAGAGCCAGGAGGATTAATGTCGAATAGCGAAGAGGGGCGTTCCTAGAATTCATATTAAAGACTTTGTCGGCTTTGTTTTTCCGAGCACCAAACTCTGACTCGTGTGTTCGGGATCGTCGCGATTGTAGCACAAGGCCTTTGCAAACAGAGTTCACCTTATCAGTGATGCAATGGGCGCGCATCTGGATGCTCTCCGAAACGATTCTCCAGAAATCTTTGAAAGCCAAACTGGCAGTTGCCGGGCAAGTTAACGGCTGCATCAGGTAGTGAATGCGTGATGGTAACCCGGCGCCGTAGCCGGATCGCAGGTAAGGCACTGATCAGGTTGCACATTTGCATCTCTCCCTTGCGGTCGGGCTACTTTCACCATTGCTAATTCTTACGAACGCAGGTTTGACAAACCAGTTGGCATCCGCGTTAACTAAGGCCAACAAAACACACGTTAATGGGCTCATATCGATGCAGCTGATTTTTCGGCAACGGGCATCGCTGCGCAACTGCTAAAGACGCGAGAGGAACGTATGGCAATGAAGAAGGTTGGCATTTTAGTGGGCCGGGAAAAAACTTTTCCCGAAGCTCTGATTAGAAACATCACTGAGCGCGGCAACGGGAAGACAGTAGCTGAATACATCACGCTGGGTGGCGTTCGTTTCGACGCACCGCCGCAATATGATCTCGTGATCGATCGCATCTCGCATGAGGTGCCCTTTTATCGCGCCACGCTGAAGCGCATGGCGTTGGAAGGAACAGTTATCGTCAACAATCCTTTCTGGTGGTCAGCCGATGATAAGTTTTTCAATTACTCACTCGCCCGCAAGCTGGGCGTCGCAATCCCCAAAACCGTACTGCTGCCTCAGAAGGATTACATTCCCGGAATTGTTAGTGAGAGTTTGCGCAATCTAGAGTTCCCGCTCGACTGGCAGTCCATCGTCGACTACGTGGGCTTTCCGGCGTTCATGAAACCGTTCGATGGCGGCGGCTGGAAGAATGTTTCAAAGGTAAATTCAATTGAAGAGTTGATCGCCGAGTACGACAAGACCGGGACGTTGTGCATGACGCTGCAAGAATCAGTCGAATTCGATCAATTTGTTCGTTGCTACTGCATCGGACAGGAAAACGTAATGATTATGGCCTACGATCCCCGTAAGCCTTATCTCTCCGGCGAACAGTACGTCTTTGATCCGAATTACCTTTCCCCCGAGCTGACAGCCCGCGTGGTCCACGACGTGCGGACCCTTTGTTCCGCCCTCGGCTATGACATCAATACGGTCGAGTTCGCCATTAAAGATGGCGTGCCTTACGCGATCGATTTCATGAATCCCGCCCCCGACGCCGAGCTGCAATCAGTCGGGCCCTTCTATCACCAGTGGGTAACCGAAGCTGTCACAAATTTAGTCTTCAAGCGATTGAATGAAAGGTTCGGGCAGGCACGTTATAGGTGGGATGCCTTTCTGAATCCGCCGGCAATAAGAACTGAAGCCGTGGCCTCAGTCGCCGATCAAAAACCGCGCACGGTTAGCCCGAAAACTATGGGCGAGAAGCGCGCCGCAACAAAGTCGCGAGCTTCAGCTAAGAAAGATCTGTCCAAGGAAGCCACGACGTGAGATTGTCGTATCGTTGTTTGGGGGATTACGGCAGCGGCCGCACAGCTTTCACGCGTCTCTGGCGACGCGCCGGCGCGTGGTCATGAACTTCCGGGTTATCAGCGCCCCTGACCAGGCGATGATCGAAGACGAAGCGAGCGCCCAGGCTAAACCGGCTACGACTTGATCGATCGAAGAACCGACCAAAGCAATTAGCAACGCCGAGAAACTAACGCGCGCGGTCACGCGCTGAACTCGGCCGGCGCCTTCCAACCAATTCATGCGGCGCAACTCAGCAGCGAGATAGTCTTCATCTGTGTTCAACCGCGAATAATAATCAGCTTCGCGTCGCGCCAACCGCGCAGCAGCTTTGTCCGGCGCAATTCGGACCGCGTCATTGTAATGATGAATCACATGCGCGAGTTTTCCCTCGCCCAGGGCGACTTCGGCCAGGCCAACCTGCGCGCGGTAAGAGTTTTCGTCAATCTCCAGGGCACGCCGAAAAGATTTTGCCGCCCGCACGGGATCGCAATACTCAAGAAAGGTCTCGCCGATTCTCTCTAACAGTCGCGCCTCGTTCGGCGCCCGCATTGACGCCAACTTCAGCGCCGCGCAGGCGCGGCCCAGCAGGCGCCCGTTGCTAAAAGCTGACGCCTGGGATTTCAGCAACCGCGCATATTCATAAATCATCCGGCCATTTTGCGGCGCTATCAATAACGCTCGCCGAAACGCCTCGGCGGACTGTTTCAGGCAGCCAGCCATTCGCAAATCGTTTGCGCACCTGCGCAGGAGTGCCGCTCGCTCGAGGTCTTGTTCAGCAGGGCCGGACGACCCTTCACGCCTATGTTTCTCGATCCTCCGCTCAGCTTCCCTGGTGTTCTCTAAAAGAGAGGACGACGCAATTCCCAGTCGCGCAGCTTCGGCGCGGACGACCTTCAAATCGACGAGATGATCGCGCAACTCGCAAGCCCGCGCGTCGAGTTTGTGCTCCGCAATTCGCGGCAACAACTCCTGGACCATGTGGCGGAAGCGCCGGCCGGACGAGAACGTAAGTGAAGATTCGCCGGCCGCGATATCGACGCGATACCGGTAACGAACGTTGCCGCCTCGCCGCAGGGTGCGCAGACTGGCGACTTCGACGCTCTCGATGTCGGCAACAGCAATATCAAACGCACGATGAAAAAGGATGCGCGAAACAAAACGGCCCGGTCCCGTTCGTCGCAGTCTGAGGCCGTCAAACGTCAATCGATCCGTCAGCACCAGGGCGGGAACGGCACTCCAGGTGGTGAAGATAATAATAAGGGCGGCGAGATCTCGATGGGTGCGCAGGCAAATGAGCGCGACAAACGTCATCACTGCGGCGATCGCCAGATAGCCGCCAGATGACATCCGAACCGAAGCCAGCGTTTTTGCTCGTGAAGGCTTGCCTACGTCACCCGCCAATTCTTTAAGCGACTGTGTTTGTGATGCTTCTTTCAAAAGAGTTCTCGGGGCTTAGGGACTCGGGCAATCAACCGGAATATTTACCGAGAAATTTCCGCTTGCTGCGCCAGGCTCAGTGTAGCGTAAATCGGCGAATTGAACGAGCGCCTGTCCGACGCAGTTATCGGCACTTACTCGCGCCAGCGGAAAGCGCGCGAACCCGAGCAGCGCCTGGGCTCGTCGATCCTCGTCAGCCGCCGTGACTAGCTTTGTCTCCGCGCCGGTTGGCTTCGCATATCGAGCAGGCGTCTCCAACATCGAAGCTTGGCCGGTAGTGACAACATACTTATAAATGGCACGATCAGTTTCGGCGACGGATTGCCAGCGAAAAGGTGTGGCGGCGGTGGGCATTGTTGCAACCCTTAACAGTTGCTCGCCGCCGGATGCAGCAAGCTTATTGGCGATTGCAAGCGTATTTGAAAAAGCAACCTGATGCGCCACCGCCAGGGAGGCCCAGTACACCACGATAATCGCGAGGGCCGCCAGTGCGCTCCGCCGGCCCAGGAGGTGCGGCCCGTACCAGCGGCGTAAAAGTATTGTTAGCGCGATGCCGGCCAGCCAGATTACCAGAGCGATGCGGAGCCCCTTTCCTTCGGGACCGGGTTGGCGGCTGGCCAAACCGATCACTAACGTCGCAATCAGTCCAATAATGGACCACCCGAAACTTTTCCGTTTCGTATTGCTGGTGAGCAGGAAAGCAACCGCCCCCAGCACCAGCCAGATGTAGGGATCGACAATGAAAACCAGATCGCCATAGAACCAACGCGCGCTCCAGGGCAACAACGGGCGGACGCCGTAATTGTTCGTCCAATCCATCAGGGGATGAGTTGCCGCGGCGATCATCGACGCCAGCAACAAACCGCGAAACCGGATACGCGGCGCGCGTCGGCGCAAGCCGGCAACCATCCGATCGATCACATAAGCGACTGCCGGAATCAATATCCCGATTGCGAGCGTGCCCACCACCGAATGCGTTATGCCCCGATGATGTTTCAGCAAGGTCCAACGATCGCCGAAAAACAGGGACACGAAATCGGCATCAGCCGCATTTGCAGAGAGCACGCAGACAGTCGCTGAATAAGGTGAGAATCGCTCAAGCCCGGCCTTCGCGGAAGTCAGGCCGAGCAGAGAATGCGCGAGATTATCCAATCTGAAAATCTCAGAATGAAAGACCAGGAGCCGAAGGCGGCGCAGGCAGTTGCGCGTGGCGCGCGGGATCGATCTTCAAAAGTTCCTGGGCCGCCTCGCGCGCAGCTGCCGATTCAGAAAGGGGCTTTCCATTATTGTCTTTCGCATTGCGTGCCGTTGAGACGATATTGAAGAGGATGTCAGCAGCTTCTTTTTTCTTTCCCTGTTTACTATAGACAATCGCAAGTCTGAGGTTACTGGTGTCGGGCGTCACCACCCGAGAATTTATCTTCGCGATCTCAGAGTAAAGCGCCGCAGCTTGATCGAGATTGCCGTCAGATTCTTTCGCCTGGCCCAGGGCAAATTTTGCCAGCACCGAGACGTCCCCGCTTCCATTCGCCAGGTTCTGCAAATCAGTTTCAGCCTTCAAACGATCAGTGACCAACTTGTTCGTCGCGATAAAGTAACGCGCCTCAGTGCGATAAGGATCGCCGTACTTCGCAGAGATCTTTTCGAACTCCTGAATCGCGTGTTCGGACCTGTCCTGCTGACTGGTGAAGACGGGATCGGTCGAGCCCGGCGGCGCAGTCGGCGCGATGTCCGCATCGTTAATGGCGATGGCCCGACCCATCGCCGCCTGGGCTTCCTCGGCATGTTTCTGCCGCCAGCGAACAATAGCGAAAACGCCTGCCGCGAGGATCACCAGGCCGATAAGGGCGTACAGGATTTGGGTGCGGCGACCAGCAACGCGATCCGCCATGCGGTCCGCCAACAACATGGTGGCGTCCCGAAACCGATCGTGTTTCAGCTCGCGAGCGCGCTTCTTCTTGTATTTAGCCAATCGAATTCCTTCTGCAAGAATGCACAGTGAAATGCGTTCAATTTGGTGTATGATCGCAGAAACAGCGAATTTAGCGACCACTCACAATGTTGTCAAGCTTGCGCTACATCCGCAACGCAACCTGGCCGGCGATCATCAAAGATATTGACGTGCGAACCCTTTTTCACATTGGTAAGCGGGAACAAACCCGAGCGACCGGCTGTCTAAGTCATCGCCAGTGCGAGAAGCAACGTCGCACGACGCTTTGCGTACTTCTCGACCGGGGGAGTGGTTGATGGGCTACGGAGAGCAAATCGCCCTCCGCGGGCATGCGGATCTTGAGACTGTTGCTTCGGCAGCGGAGATTGGACTGCGCGGCCCGGCGGAAGATCAGTTCCTTGAAAAACTGCGGAGTGGTGAGGCGCTGGCGTACGAGCGCCTGGTCGCCGAGCATTCGGGTGATGTTTATGCGCTGCTCCACCGGCTGACGACGGACCCCGAAGAGGCACGCGACCTGACTCAGGAAACCTTTTTGCGCGCTTTCCAGAATATTGATCGGTTTCGCGGCGACTCATCTTTGAAAACCTGGATCTATCGTATCGCCATTAATCAGGCGCGAAATCGTTGGCGCTGGTGGCGGCGACGAAAGCGCGACGTGA
The DNA here is from genome assembly GCA_046262835.1 of Pyrinomonadaceae bacterium. GTDB lineage: Bacteria > Acidobacteriota > Blastocatellia > Pyrinomonadales > Pyrinomonadaceae > UBA11740. The sequence goes on along the minus strand of JBHELZ010000032.1, from coordinate 26,596 downwards.
CGGTTTCGCTCGATGCCACCGATGAGCACCGGGACAGGCCGCTCGCGACGACCTTGCCCAGCGAGAATACCCCGAGTCCCGAGCAGGAAACCTTGGCGCGTGAACGCGAAGCGCAGTTGCGCGAGGCACTTAAAGGTTTGCGACGATCTTATCGCGAGGCAGTTATTTTGCGCGATGTGGAAGGATTCAGTTATGAAGAGATCGCCAGCACGCTGCAGATAAGCATTGGAACTGTTAAGTCACGCATATCCCGCGGCCGGCTTGAGCTGCGGCATCAGTTAGAGGGATCTTTGTAACGCGAATGGCTGGCCTGCCCCGGCGTCACAAAAACTCGGTGCCAAGTTGGGTCGAAGTGACGACGTTCGAAGCAGGCCGGGCGATCAGCCGAGGGGAGCGTGAGTCACGTGGCCGGCAACAACCGCAACGCTTCGCTCCCAGGCTGAGTTAAACCGGGTCGGGGCTGGCGAGCCATTCGCGGATTTCGATTTCATTGTCGATTGCCGAGTTTGGATTTGGCATAAGGATTCAGGCAGTAATGTTAGGAAAAACCCGGCAATCAGCAATCGAAACCTGGCAATGCCTATGAGCTGTGAAGACATACAACAATCGCTTTCGCTTTATGTTGATGATGGCCTGACGCCTGACGAGCGTTTGACCGCGTATCAACATCTCGAGGTTTGTCCCGTCTGTCGCGCGCGTGTCGGCGAATTACGAAGTTTGCGCAGCAGTTTGGCCATGCTTTCGACGCCCCCACCGCCGGCTGATTTGATTCCCGCGATCAATACCGCGCTGGCGGCGAGCGCGGCCGAGCAGCGCGCGCGTCGCAACGCCACCACGATGGATGTAGTTAATGACTGGGCCCTTAAGTGGCTGCAACCTCGCCCGATGCGTTATGCCTTTAGTTCTTTAGCCTCGATAATTATTTTTACGGCCGTCTTCGCGGCGTTGCGTCCGCATATGATCGCCTTGCGCGAAGCCACCCTGGCATTTGAGAAACTGCAGATTACAAGTGGGCCGGATGATTTGTTCGCCGCCGGATACGACATCACGAAGCCAATTTCTCCGGCGGGTTATGCCGCGCTGCGCACGCCTTATAACACCGAGTCGCCAAGCCTGAATCCCGGCGGCGCGTTGGCAATGCTGAGTTGGGCGCCACGCGAACTGCAGCCGAGCGCGAAGGGTCAGGACGATATGATGATTGTTGCTGACGTCTTTACCAATGGTTCGGCTTCGCTGGCCAACGTGATGCAAGCCCCACGCGACCGGCGCATGCTGCAGGATTTCGAGCGAGCTTTGCGACAGGATGCGGCTTTCGTGCCTGCCTCAGTCGATCGCCGCCCGGAAACTATGCGCGTCGTGTTTTCGATTCAAAGAGTTGAAGTGCGGCAGAGACGCTACTGACGGCTGAAGCCGCGTTTCAGGGAAACGCGGTGCTCCGAATTATCAGTCTGCGCAAGACAACATCGTTACATGCGCGCCCTGCCTGCTCGCCGCCGTTTTGACGGAAATCTAGCCTCGACCACTCCCCGCCGCTTAGTTCCCAATGCACGAGTCAGGCTCGGGTAAGTGTCCATCACTCCGGGAATCTTCTCGGCCCCGAGAAGTTTTTCCACGCGCTTAATTTCTGACACCGGAGCCTCGATTTCCATGAACAAACCAAAGGGTAATTCGTCAATCACGACTCTGGCTTCGCCGACTTGCCAGGGCGTTCGCCGCTTCTCATAAACCAGGCCGGGAGTGAACTGAAGCGATTTCAGAATCGATTCCAGTCCATCCGGATCGGCGATCGCGACCTCGTACTCCTCCTGGTGTTTAATCGGAGACCTGCCTGGCAAACGGCGTTTGAAGGTCAGATAGGCGCAGCCATTCACCCGGCGCAGACGCAATGCCCGACCCGGTTGGTCCAAAGGGCCCCCGCGATAGATCGTATTCTCCTCATGCTCGAGTTCCGCGGGCGCGAGCGACATATCGCGCATGCGGCGCTCAATCGCGCGGCGCTGCTCTTTTGTGAGGCGATATTTTTTTTCAATTTCGATCGGCATGTGAAGGTTAGAACACTACTCGAAAACGCGGCCCAATCGGCAATCGGAAATCAAAGATCGGAAATGATCACGATTGTCTTATCCACCTGATGACTTCGGGGATAGTCGCTTTTTTCCCATACATTAACATGCCCACCCGATAGATTCTGGACGCCACCCAAACCAATCCGGTGGCAGTCGCAAAGCCGATTGCCAGCGACAGAAGGATTTGCCACAGGGGCGGTGTCTCAGTAACTATGCGAACCAACATCGTTATAGGCGCAAAGAAAGGAAACATCGATGCCCAAAACGCGAGCGTCGAATTTGGGCTGCTGATGATATTGAACGAGATGAAAAAGCCCGCTATCAATAAAAGGACTACCGGCATTGCCAGTTGCCCACCTTCCTGCGTCGTCGTCACCATCGAGCCCACCACCGCGTACACGGTGGAATAAATGAAGTAGCCCATCAGAAAATACAAACCAAAGTAAACGAATACCATCGGCGCCACATGCGGCAGATTAATTGACGAACCACCGGCCGCCCACGTAGAAAATGCCAGAAAAGCCAAGGCCCAGATTCCCATTTGCGTCACCGCCACCAGCGACACGCCAATAAGTTTTCCCATCATCAGCGGAAATGATCGCATTGAAGAAAACAGAATTTCCGCAATGCGCGTTTCCTTTTCTTCGATCACAGCGCCGAGGACGACCTGCCCGTAGAGGAGGACACTCATATAAATCAACAGACCCAATCCAAAGACAAAGAAAAAGCTACCTTCCCCTTTGTTTTCTTGCCCCGTTTCGCCGATGGGCTTCAGGTCCACAGGCTCTGAAGCACGCTCAACTGCTTCCTCCCTGATTCCGGCCTCGACCAATCGTTGACTGCGAACGGCCCTGCCAATAGAACTTTCAATGATCTCTTTGGTAAAGAGATCGGCGGCATTCCGCGCCCTATATTCAGGCCGGCCGTCCTTCAGCAGGTCGGGCGGAAGGATCACATAACCATCAATTTCGTGCCTCTGGATTCTCGACTCCAGCTCCTTCTTTGCGTCTTCAGTTGATCGGTCGCCGAGGCGTGCCTGTTCGACAACAAAACTCGACGGCGTCATCCGGCGGGCTTGTTTAATTTGTTCCTGAGAGGCGCCGGGCCCTACAACCAACGGTCCGGCGGGCGGCGGGGTCTTACGATTGCTGGGCCGCTCCCGGCCGGTCTCCAATTCCTTCGCAACGCGCGCGTACACCTTGCCGGTTTGATCGATAATCACGACGCGCGTGGGCCCGCCCGACCTCATCCCGAACATCAAGGCGGGCACAACCGTGAATGCGCCCATCAAGAGTGGTCCAAGAATCGTCGCGATCACGAAAAACTTCGTACGCACGCGTTGCACATATTCGCGTTTCACGACGGCGAAGAGTTTTTTCATGCGACTTCCCTCACCTTTTCGATGAAGATATCGTGCAAGCTGGGTTCGACTAGTTCGAACTTGCTAACCATAATTCCCGAATCAACCAAACGTTTCAGCAAGGTTTGAGGATTTCCGCCGGGCGCCAGCAACACTTCCACGTCATCACCGACGCGCCGCGTACTCGCCACCAACTCCGCATCGTTCAGCAAGGCATCGTCGCCTTCGAACTGCAAAGCCACGGCGTTGCGCGCGAAGCTGCGGCGAATCTCACGCAGCTTCCCGTCCAAAACTTTGTGCGAGCGGTTGATCATGCAGACGTCGTCGCAAAGTTTTTCAGCTATCTCCATCTGGTGAGTGGAAAGAATGATCGTCTTGTTGCTATTGCGCAGCTCAAGGATCGTGTCTTTCATTATGTCCACATTCACGGGATCGAGCCCCGAAAACGGTTCGTCGAGGATCAATAGGTCGGGGTCGTGAAGCACCGCAGTGATAAACTGGATCTTCTGCTGCATTCCCTTCGACAGTTCTTTAGTTCGCTTTTCTTTCCAATCGCTGAGCTGCAATTTCCCGAGCCATCTATCGATCCGCACATCCGCTTCTTTGCCGGTGACATCTTTCAACTCGGCAAAGAAACGGAGCTGGTCGCCGACCTTCATTCTCTTGTAAAGCCCCCGCTCTTCAGGCAGGTAACCGATGCGGTCCTGCAAGGCGGTCGTCATAGACTGGCCCAGCAACTTGATACTCCCCGAATCAGGGACAGTGATGTTGACGATCATGCGGATGGTGGTGGTCTTGCCGGCGCCGTTTGGGCCAATCAATCCAAAGACGCGCCCGGGCTTGACCTGCAGACTCAGATCGCTTACCGCCGTGAAATCGCCGAAACTCTTACTAACGTGATCGAGGACCAGGGTAGGTTTGGATTCATCCATGTGCGTGATTGTTACGATTAGGAAAGGTCTGCAGTTTCATCTGAGACAGCTTTGTAGACGCAGGACTTGTCCGTCAAATCCATTGCGGGCAAGGGCGGCATCTAAACTGGACGAAGATCCAATTCACTGTTCAATCCTGAACGAGGAGTAATTATTTGTCGGCTCAAGGTTGATTTCTTCGAAATGGTCCACTGAAGAAAATCGCGGACCGGTGACCAGCTCATGCTTGAAGGCTTCCACACTTTGCGCCGGTCCTTCGGCGAGTGCTTCAACCCGCCCATCACCCAGGTTCTTTACGAAGCCGACAACCTGGTGACGGGCGGCCGCGCGCTGCGTAAAGAAACGGAAGCCGACACCCTGCACATCGCCGCTAATGAAAAATCTGCGCGCTATTTTGTTGCCCATTTGGTTTTTAAGCGGAAGGAGTATGTTACCGCGCCGTCACCAGCTCAACAACCGCGACGCCCCCGGGCGCTATGTTGAGTGTCACGCCATCGGGCTGATTAACCTGCCGGTGAATCGCCATCGCTTGTCCGGAGGTCCATTCATTCGCGCCCAACATTGCCGTACCCATCAGGGAGAGTTTCACCTGAACCGATGCGGCCCGGTCTACCTGGGCCAAACCCTGCTGCGGCTTAAAGACGCCGTTGTCATTAAAGAGAGTGATCACCCAACCGCGAGAATTTCGATTAACGAGATACTCGACATTACCATCGACGCGGACCGGTGTCGCGCCGGCAGCAAGATGGACCAGCAGGTGCGCAACGAAGGGAGGCAGGCGCTCATCTTCGCCAAGCATGTCCGGAACGGTCACGAAAACTACTTTTCCGCGTCCAAATTTATTTACAGTCACCAGTGGATTACCGCCTGCGGTCGCAATGAGGACGTCAGCACCCCGGGGTTCCACTTTGCGATAACGAAACAACTGGCCGTTGAGGTTCTCGCGTCGTTCGCGGGGCGCCAGGCATTGAGCGCTGTCGTCTTCGCTTAGGCCGTCGAATTCCTTTAAACCTAACAGGTCGGAAGGAAGGCCATTCGAATTCGCGGTGTTTAGCACCACCACCCCGCCGTTGCGGACATACTGAGAAAGTTTCTGCGCCCAGCCACTCGTCCACTTGATGTCTCCGCCCACCACGACTGCGCGATACGAATCAATTGCATCTTTGTGAGTTTCCGACGCAACCAGCACATCAAAAATATTTCCAAATACCCCGGGCACGAATGCCTGTCTTTCCCCGCTCGCGGGCTCGGCTTCGCGGACTGGTCCAGGATAGTACGCAGCGCCGAACAATTCGCGCAGCGCGCGATCGCTGCGGTTGATTTGCGAAATCCCAAACGGCCACTGTGGGTAATCAGTCATCTCCCAGCCATGTGCCTGATCGAGCAGAAAAGCGATCGGCGTATAAGGCTCACCACGATCCGGATGGCGTCCGGCGAAGCGCACGAACTCATCCGTGATGCGTCCCAGTGGATTTAATTGAAAAGGATGTTCGCCTGGCCCAGGCTTGAAAAATTGATCGAAACCCTGCTCGAGATAAATCGCCGAAGCGCCGGACATATAATAGAGATAGTAACTCTTGCGATACCACGAAAGGGATGGCCCCATCGTCGTCCCATAACGCGAATGGAAAAAATTATCAGGACCCGCAAAATTTTGCTGCCTGGTAAACGTCGTCGCCGTATCACCGAAGTTAGGTGCGTGATAATAGAAGAAATCGCCGCCGTATTGGCGCGCCGCACCGCGGGTGAAGGCCAGCCGCATCGCCGTCATGGGCTGGACGGCGGACGTTTCGATTCCCAGCAACCGCACTCCCCACTCGTTCAACGCATGAGCGAACGACGTGCTCGATGTTGATTCGGCCGGGAGCATCTTCTCCCACATCGCGTCGGCGCGCGTTTTGAACATGGCGCTCCATTTTCGGGCGAGCGCGTCCGTGTAGAACTGGCGATGCGCCTGCAGTAATTGCGCGCGGCTCATGTGCGGAGAAATATTCAAGTACTGCGGCGCCTCGGCCCAGACAAAGCCGACACTTTCACCCGACAGCCAACCAATGAATTGATCGCGCAATTCGCCATTGAGGAGTTTCCAGGCCGCCTGCGCTTCCATCTCCGAACCAAAGTTAGCTGATCCATAATTGATTAAGACTGCAAAGGGCGATTTAGTTTCGGCGAGATATCGACGGAAAGCGCTGCCGTCCCGCAACAATCCCGGGAGATCGTTGAGGTAAATAACCGGCATAATCAGCTTCGAATCGAAGATGGGAACGTCGCGCTTTCCTGCATAAGTCTTAACGAACTCATCGATTGGCTCCGCAGTGAATGGATAAAGCGGACGGTCCGCTGGGGGCTTGTCATAAAGCTCCCAGAATTCTTTGGAGACGTTCCAGGGCATTAAAAAATCGCGTCCGGCTACTTTCGGGCGCACCCATTTTGCCGCCGCGCCGGCCGCGGTGGACGCATCCATGAGTGGTTCAACAGGCGGGCGCGCGGCAGACCAGTCGCGCAGATAACGCATCGCCGCGAAATCCGGTTTCCGCCGGCCTTCAGGAACGAACGAAAGATCATTCGTCAGCAGAAAGCAGTCAAGTTGTCTGCGCGCTTGCGCAGGCTTTGTGATCTCGATCGAGACTCGCGCAGCGCCTTTTGTCAAAGTCGCCGTTGCGCTGTCCCACGCAAAGGCCCACCCCCAATACATATTGGTTTCATCGTGTGAATCGATGATGCCGGTATTCCCAAATTCGTGGGCAAGCGCTTCGCGGCCGTTTTGCGACACGCGCACCACAAAGGTTTCGGTTTTGTCCGCAAAGTCGGCAAAGCGTACCCAGACTTTGTACTCACCGCCGCGCGGAATTTCGAGGTCTTGCCAGATCGAGCCGCGGGTCGCATCCGCGCTGGCGGCCACGGAATTCCATTCGCTCTCTCCACCCTGGGACCATTCGGCCGACACGCCGGGACCGCTAATGGACCACCCGGGGGCCTTGGCGGCGGGAATTTCCAAATAGGAAGGATTTAATTGAGGCTCATGCCGCGACGTCTCGGTGATGCCACGCATGTTTTCAGTTTCATACCAGAGGTATTCCTGCGAAGCAGGCTGGAGCGCAAGCGGCCCGGTTGTTGTCCCGTCAGGTTGCAGGCCAGACGCTTGTGCGCGAGTCGAACCGGCAGCGGCCAAAAGAATCAGCAGGATTGGAAGTGGGAACCACGTCATCGCAATTACCCGAGCTGCCAGTGTTTAATAACGCTGCTGGGACGGACGAGCATCAGTATTTCAAGCAGCAAACTATCTCTAATCCAAAACAGCAATACCGCCTCAACCGTGAGAAACAGGACCAGCGACCAGCGCCATCCCAACTTCATTGATAGTGAGAAGCCGATTGCGCAACAAAGAATATCACCGAGCGAATTCACTACCGTGTCACCGTGATAGCCGAGCGCGGCCGTCGCCTCGCGGTACCGGTCGATGATCGCGTTCGTATTCTCAAGCATCTCCCAGGCAGATTCGATCGCCACGGCCACCGCAAACCGCCAACTCGCCGTAGTGTTGCGCGCTAGTATTGCCAGCAAGCCTGCGAACATCACGCCATGAAGCACGTGCGTGAAGCTGTATGGATCAAGAAACACTTGCGAAGTCTGCCAACTCCAGGCCGCGCTGGTCCAAAAAACGTTCGGACACGATGAGCAAGCCCAAAGCCGGCCCTGCCGATGCAACTCGATCGCGGTTGCAGTCAGAATTAAGGCGATGACCACGGCGGGCCACACATGTCTGCGGGTGAAGGAAAAAGTGATTGGGCGATTTGTCGAATGAGCCAAGGGATCAGCCAAGCGCGTCCAAACAGTCCGCAAGGTTGCGCTTGCGGCAAGTGAACATGGGCGTGTCGCGCCGGGTGAAGCAGCTGGCTTTCGTCTCGCGGAGCTCCTGAAAAAGATCCAGAAAATCGGCGGGCTTATCCGTTTCGAAAGCGACTACGAACTCCTGATCGTCCAGTCCGAACGAATAAGTTGTGTGCAGCCTTACCGATCGATACTTCGAGCCGATGCGGAGGTTCTCTTCCATCATTTCTTGTCGTTGATCCTGCGGGCGCGAATACCATTCGCGCGTGCGCTGCAAAGGGCAAACGAAAAGGTATTGAGACTGTCCGGGCACGATATGGGTGCGATCTTCCGTCTGAGCCGCGCAGCTTTTTTCGATGTACATCGACCGCTTGGTCATCGACAGCAGCGAGTGCGTGGGCTCGAGATACTTGGCCATCTCGGTCTGATTCAGACGCCCCGTCATTTCCTGCATCGGGTCCAGCTCGGTCCCAATTCGCCAGATCACGAAGTCGGCACTAGTGCGCAAACCGACTGTCGAATAACTGTGAATCATGAGCGCGGCGCGAAAGTCATCGACCGCCGTAATAAACGCGCGCTTGCAATCGCGTTTTTAGGTTTCGTTTAATAGCCGCCAATCTGGACGCGCGCGATAGAAGGTGAAGTTGACGAACTGTCGAGGAAGTTTTCGCTTGTGCTCTTCGAGTTCTTCAACATTAGGTGCAAGCCGCAGTGAACCGCGAGCAGGGCTGTTGTTTTGTTCGTGCTCGCCGCTCATAAAATTTTCCGATCCGAAAAGAACTTTCGCTCGTCTAATTGGTGCGTAAGAAATGCTTGAGTAGCACGCACCTATTCTGCCTTTGTATTCGCTCGTTGGCAACCGCGGAAGGGTCGCAACGCCGTGGTATACTCGGCGGGTTTCGCCAACATTGTATGGCCCAAATATGGAGACTCTTTGATGCTCAGCCGTGAATCACTTGTGATCGCCGCCATCGCGGTTTCTCTCTTTGTTGTAGCCTGCGGGAATAATCAGACCAGTTCACCGCTGGTTGCGAATGCAAATAGCCCGGCTGCTCAATCAACGCCAGATCAATTTGCCGGCGTGCGTACCATTTACGGGAAAGAATGCAGGGGTTGCCATGGTCAGAACGGTGAAGGTGGCCCCGTGAAGCTGGAAGACGGCACGAAATTGAAAGTGCCCACTTTGCGCGAAGCACATGCGCTCCGGCATCCTGACTCTGATTTTCTCAAACAGATCACCAAGGGCGGCGACGGCATGCCGGCGTTCGAGAAAAAATTAACGCCCGAACAGATGAATGATTTAATCAGGTTTATCCGGGAGGAGTTCCAGAAGGGCGCGGCAGCCCCGGCGAAGGCTAATTGATTTGGTGCACCCAGCAGGACTCGAACCTGCGGCCTTTTGATTCGAAGTCAAACGCTCTATCCAGCTGAGCTATGGGTGCACGGCGCGTAAATATTAAATCGTGAGCGCCGAATAGTAAAAGGCAGCGAGTGAACCACTTCCCCACGGACTCGGTGAGCGGCGATGAGTAAAAGTGAATTCAAGCAATACCGGCGGAAACAGATTGCAGATCTGCGGCCCTATATGCCTGGCGAGAAATTGGATGAACGAGTATCAATCTCGCCCGCGGACCGTCAGGCCGGGTCACCTAAAGAAGGTGACATGATCGCGCGTAACCCGGCTAATCATGCTGACCAATGGTTAATCTCTAATGACTATTTTCAGGCGAATTTCGAATTGATTGAGCAGGCTACACCACAAGACTCCGAAAACGGTTGACTCGCGGCCACGACGTTTGCCGTCCCACTCTTCCCATTTAACTTAATTGCTTCTCGTACGCCACGCTACTCTCGGGCATCTGTACAATCTCTTTTAAATGCTCGCCATCCAGTTCCAGAGTAAGGTAGCCATTCGGTCCATATTCGTTAGCGTGCCCCGGGATGTAAGGGTTTGGTCCTTCAAGAATCAGCGCGCCCGGCACCATGTTCTTTGTTTCGACTTTGCGCCACGACGATCCTTGCGGCCCCGTTTCACTCGTCGTTCCTTCTTTGAATTTATCGCGAAAGTAAGGATAACCGCTGTGCCCGATACAGCGGCCGTAGATGTTCCAGACCGGATGCCGATCATATATAACGCAACGATGCTCGTGCCCCCAGTACCAGGCGAAGATTCTCTTGTTATTCAGTAAGGCTGCCAGTTGAGATTGCATCTTTGTCTGAGCTTTATCCGCCCAGGAAAACAGTTGGTGATGGCTAAAGAGCACAACCCGACGAGAGTTCGCGCTCGCAATTAGGTTCGTTAACCATGCAACTTGATCGTTCACTAATTCCCACTCTTTGTAAGCGGTATCCAGCCCCACCAGCAACCAGTGATCATTTTGCAGCGCGAAGTAGCTGGCGGCCTGATTGAACTGTTTGAGGATTAGATCGAAGTAGCCATAGCCCCCCGTGTACATTTCGTGATTCGCATTGCAGGCCCGATTGATTGCGTTGGGTTTCTTCGGCCAGAGGCTGAGAAATCGATCCTTGATTTCATCGTTGGTCCCCGAGTAGTAAACATCTCCGAGATGAAGTAGTACCTGGTAATCCCCGGGGTCGTTCTGAATGCTTGAGGCGCAAACAGGCGCACCGTACAAACCGGATCCCCAGTCACCAAGGACCGCGATGCGTGACCTGTTGGGGATGGCATCAGCAAAAGTCGGAGCGATCTGCCACTTGTGTGGCTTTAACCCTTTAAACCAGGTCAATAGGCTCTTCGCCCATCCGAGCACGTCGTGTTCGTCAAACTGTGCTTCCAGCGCGCCCGCAACCGCGGGGCCGGTTTTATTTATGTCCGCGGATCTTTTGGCCAGCAGGCTCTGCAAAACGGAAGCGAATCCATCGTCAGGCGCAGCCAGGATGCCGGGCACATGCTCTGCGTCCTCCATGGCTTTCATGGCCTTGGACAACTCCTCCATCGCTTCGGCGGCTTCCTGATCAGTAGCTGGTGGTTCCGCCGCCTCAAAGCCTTCGGCAGCCGGCGCTTTGAAGGCGTCAACCAGTCTTTCGTATCCGGCTTCCTTGAATTTTTCGCGCAGACGCGAATAGGTAACAATTACGGGTGCGTCAGCCATGGTGGTGTCCTTTGCTGTGATTCAGGGCCAGGCAGTCATGCGAATGGTGAATCACTTCTGCTCTTTTTGGATCGCGAGAATTGCGACTCCTTCATTCGCCGCATAGGTTCCGGGTTGACCGTCGATGCGGTTCATTTTTTCGCTGCCCTTATGATGAAGCGCGACAACTCGCCAGTCATCAGGTTCAAACACAGGGCTTCCCGAACTGCCGTGCTCCGTGGGAGTGCGATAATGAAGCAACCGCTCCGTACAAGCGAGCAGATAATTATCCTGTAAGGAGATCTCCAGATCGCGACCTCCGGGATGTCCGATGATATAAAGCCGCGGCGTCGGCTCGCACATTTGCACCGGCTTCGTATACATGGTCAAAGGCCTCGCGGGCGGGTCCCCTTTGACTTCGACGAAGCTCGCATCAAACGCGTCCGGGCCTGATGTCCAAACCACATTTCCGAGCGGATAAATCTTATCGTTTCCGAGAGCCTGGAAATTTGCGTTTGCCTCGTCCGGGGTAATGGCCAGCGGGTTATTGCCCAGCGGATCGAATTTGTCGGTGATGACGTGGGCGTTGGTCAAGAGCAACGTGCCCGCACGATTTTGAAAGAAGTCAGCAGCGTTTACCAGCCATCCCGTCCCGTATCCTTTACCATTGAGCTTTTCAATGCGAGCAATTGCGTTACATTGATCCAGGCCCTTGCGATACCACTTCAAGGTGACCATGCGATCGTCTCCAAAGATAAGCTGGAGGTCACTGAGCGCGGCGTCTACTTTTTTTGCTTCCTGTTTGACTTGCTGGAGCTCCTGATTGATCACGCCGCCCCGTTTTTTCAGCAGGCCGGCGTTTAAGATCGGCAGTAATTGATTTCCCGGAGGCTCGTCATCAGTGAGCTGCCACACTTCAGTGAATTGACGCAGCGTGCTATTGATCTCAAAGGCATCCGCGTCATTACTTTCGATATAGGTGAGAGCGGTGTTCATGCACTCAGTCGTTTCACCCATGGCCACGCACGCTTCCACTCGGGTCGCCAGGTCCCAACAGGGTAGTGGCTCGGGTTCATTCTTTTCCTTCTCGTCGATGGTCGCGCGTATCTCCTGAGCGAGCGCCCTTGGATCAGGCAAACCAGTTTCCGGAATGCCCTCTCGTCGACCACGCGCGGCTAGCGCTACCACGTTAATGCCATGCCAAAGGTGCTCTTTCGGATCCAGCCGGTAGACATAGAGGTATTCCTTCAACGCACGCTCGAGATTGTTCTGGTTCGCCGGGGACTTCGCGTCGTTTCGATTGACGTAAAGTTGTTTGTAGATTCGCCCCATTAAGCCACGCGCCTCAAACTCTTCGGCGCCCGCATTCTGCGAATTTTTCACTATGGAACGAAGCATCGACTCTGCCGGCGTCAACAAACCTTGATCGATCAGCGCCTGAGCATATTGGCGTTGGACCAACGGGGCGCGGACCCCCGACTGGACCAGGCTCTCAGAGATCGCTGCCATCGAACGGAAACGTTGCTTGCGGCGGAGACTGGTAAGAAGCCTTTTGGCAATCCCTTCGGGAAAAGGGTCGGGATTCTTTCTGATTCTCTCAGAGAGCTCGTTACTGATTGTTTCGCTGGCGGCCCAATCAAAAGAATTGAGGGCTTGATTTAAACGACTGAAGAATTCTGCGGCTTCTTCCCAGGCCATCTTATTCCTCCCGTATACGCGTCGCGAGAAATTTGTGAGTCAGCAAGCCAGCTTCCATTCAGGCACCAGGTTACGGCTGTTCGCGAGAGTGCTGAGAGCAAGCTCTGAGGTTCAGCCGGGGATAGTGCCGGGACGATACGCCAGCGTCGCGGGCAAGTCAATTTTTTCCTAAGGCCCAACTTAAAATAGAAAAGGCGGCGCTAGCGCCGCCTTTTGCATGCCCTACCGTCGATACAAATCATTGGACGTTTCTGGATGTGGTCGAGGTGTTCGGGTTGCTGGATTTCTCGCCGGTGGTCGAGGCCGCGGACGTGTTATCGGCCCTGGTTAATTTGACGTTGCCGTTAATCCCGCTGATTTCGATTGCCGGGCCGCCGCTGCCAATGTGCGCTGAATAGCGCGACCAATCATCGTCCTTTTCGACGGTAACTTCGGCAATCTCTGAACGAACGCTGCCGTTCATTCCTTTAGCGGTCAGGTCCGCATTAAGACCGCTGGACAATTTCAACTCAATGCCACCATTGACTCCGTGGATGCGAACGCCACGGTCGCTTAGTTTGTTCAAGCCAACAGCTATTGATCCATTGATCCCATCGATTTCCACGGAATCGCTGACTTGTCCCAATTCGGTGCGACCATTAATTCCTTTAACGTCCAGGGGACCATCGATGTCGCTACTGAGGATGCGCCCGTTTATGCCCTTAATCGATAAGGCGATCTCGCGTGGCGCTTTGATCGTGACCTCTTCTTTAGGATCGCTGCCAAACAAATGGTCCCAAAAGCCCACATGGTTCTGTCTGCCGCGCACGAATAGTCCGTCGCTGGTCTCTTCGATGATCATTTCACGGCGCTGAAGTGAACTTGAATCGCCGGTGCGCTTAACAAAAACCTCGGCCGTTTTTGTATCGGAAGTTTGAATCTCGACGCGGCCGTTGATGCCTTGAATCTGCACCCGCGCGCCCGGCTTTAAATCGAATGTCTTTCGGATTTCGTCGCTGGTCGCCGCCTGAGAGTTGTTCTCACCGGCAGAATTAACCATGCGATTTAGGCCGGCGCGCACGCCTCCATGAGAGCGCCACAGGCCCAGGACCGCAGCGCAAATAATCAGAGCCACTACAATAAGTACGCGTTTCATTTGGATTTTCTCCTTGGATTTCAAATCCCCGAAAGGCCAACTCTCCTTCAACAACGTAGCCTGCCCTGGGCAAGTTCCCTAAAAATCCCCAAACGATTTACCCAGCGGCTCGCGCCTTCTGGTTCTCGACGATATATCTTTCCAGCTTTTTGCGGTCGCGATAGTACGGCCGTTGCTTCAGAAACTGTGTATATTCCGCTGCGGCTTTATCTTTCAAACCTGCGGCGTGATAGAGCGTCGCCAGGCGCAAACGTACTTCAGCCATTCCGCTCGGGTCCAGTCGCACAGCTTGAGTGAGATAGGGAACGGCTATCGATCCTTTTTTTAACTGCAAGTACGCTTCACCGGCAAAGTAATTGGCATCGGGCGAGTCGGGGTGTTCTCTCACAGCTTTGGTCAACGCGGCCGCCGCCACCTCATATTTTTTGGCTGTAAGCTCCAGGCGTCCGAGATTCAAGAGAGCCAGGAAATAGCCCGGATGAGTATCTAGCGCGCGAAGGTATTCGTTTTCGGCGTCTTCGAATTTTTTTTGCAGGAAGTGATTATTAGCCAACTCGGTCCAGGCTGGAAAGTCTTTCGCATCGGTCGCAACGATTTGTTGGAGCAAAGACACTGCCCTTACATATCGTTTCTGGCTCGAAGCGTCGTTAGCAACCTTAAAAAGCTTTTGTTGTTTAGAGCTACGAACATAATTCTCAGCTATGGAGACGGTCCCCGTTTTCAAGGAAGGACTTGGGCCCTTCCATTCGAGTGCAACATCTCTCCGCACGTCCTTTAACAGCGGCGATCGCAAGTCGATAGTCACGCGCGCCACTTCGGTGGCTTCCACCTCAATGGCCAACTGATAACCACCCGGCGCAAGATTGTTGAAGCGATAACGACCATTGCTCGACACCGTTTGCCGCGAAACCAGAACCCCACCTTCAATGTACAGGATTACGTCAAATGTCAGGGGCTTCAGACCCGTCGCTTTCGATTCATCCACTGTGAGATCGCCATACACTGTGTGGTCACCAGACCCCAGTTGGCACCGCACACTCGCAGTGCCAATCAAGATGAAAACAATCGCGAGAAAGATGCCGGCAGATGTAGTCTTGAAGGACCTTACGAAGGTGAGCGTGACAGAAGGGTCGGCGTTACAGTGACGATGTCTGGTTGAGATCTTCATTGAAGTTCAACCTGCTGAGCCATATCAGGGTTTTTTGTTGGCTGAAATATAGTCTTCCAGCTTCTTGCTGTCCTTGTAGTCCGGCCGTTTCTTCAAAAATTCTTCATATTCCGCGGCCGCTTTATCTTTCATTCCCGCGACGTCATAAAGGCGCGCGAGCCGGAGATGTACTTCCACCATCCCCTTGGGATCAAGTCGCAACGCCTCGTTCAGATAACCAACCGCCAGAGAGCCTTTCTTAATCTGCAAGTAAGATTCGCCCAGAAAATAATTCGCATCGGCGGATTCTGGCCGCGACTTGACCGCACGACTCAGAACCTCGACGGCCACGTCGTATTTTTGTTGGGCCAATTCGACTCGGCCGAGGTTCAGAAGTGCGAGAAAAAATTTCGGACGGAGATCGATGGCGCGCAGAAAATCGTTCTCAGCGTCGGGATATCTGCTTTGTAAAAAGTGTACGTTTCCGAGTTCGGTCCAGGCCTGAAAATCCTTCGGATCTGACTTAACGATTGTTTGCAATAGAGCCACACCTTCGTCGTAGTGTTTCACGTCGACGGCGCTGGCTGCTTTCGCGAACGCAGCTGTGTTGGCCGCATTTCGCTCGTACTGATCCACGGCGGAAATCCCGCCCGTTCTTGGCGCCGGGGCGCCGGTCGATTTCAGCTCAAATGAAAGGTCCTTCCGTACGTCTTCAACCAACGGCGAAGTTAGATCAACCCTGAAGCGCGTGATTTCCTGACCCTCAACTTCCGCTGATATTTCGTAGATGCCGCCGGGAACATTGTTGAAACGATATCTGCCATTTCCAAAAACGCTGTCCCGCGCGAAGACTGTCCGGCTTTCGGTAAGAAGTGTTAGATCAATCTTAACAGGCCTCCCACTGCCGGCCTGGCTATTTTCAATAATAATGTCTCCATAAACTGCGTGTCCCCCGGATCTACCCCCCACCGTAGGATCGCGAATCTGGCCAAAGACAGAGAAGCAGCTTGCTGTGCCGATGATGATTAGAAGTGAAAGTTTGAATCGCATTGGTGAGTGTCGCGCGCATGCTAACAAACCGCGCGCGCTTGAGCAAAAATACGGGCTGGCTAAGTAACCAAGCCAGCCCGTGTGTTAGGAGACTGAACCCCTGGGTTCAGAATCGATAGATGGCGCCGAATTGCATTTCCCTCGGCTTGCCCTGAATCCCATTGAAGTTTGACCAGATCGTGGGCGCTGTTAAGGGCGTTGTGACACAGGCGGCTCCCGAGCAACCGGCAGGTTCGCCAGCCGGGTCGAGACCGACTCCGTATCCGGTTCGGCCACCAGTTAAAGAGCCCATGCGCTGCGTGTTGGTGACGTTAAAAGCTTCGAGGCGAAGCTCGAGCGTCTGCCCACCCTCACGGCCCCATGGCAACTTGAACTTCTTTGCGATGCCCATGTCGAGAGCGACATAGCCCGGCAGACGGAGGGTGTTGCGTTCTCCCGATTCCCCGGGAAGCGCGTTTCTCAGACTCTGGTAAATGCCGTTGGGATCGCAGCCGAAGAGTTTCGGAGCAGCCGGGCCGCCACGATCTGGACACGATTTGAATGACTTGATTCGCACCGCGTTGCTCTGCGCATTCCAGTTAGTGGCCCACCGCGCGTCATCGAATGGGGTGCTGATTGGAAATCCTGAATTCCAACGGAAGATACCGGTCATGCGCCATCCGCCCACAACTGCGTCGACCATCCGGTTTGCATGCGTCAGAAAATGCCGGCCACGTCCGAAGGGCATCTCCCAAATTGCATTTGCATTGATGAGGTGACGCACGTCGAAGTCCGAATTCGCGTACCAATCATGTTGCCGAATCGGATTTTCAATGAACAGAGAACCATATCCGGATCCCGTTTGCAGACCGGACGCATCGTCGAGCGAGTGTGACAAGGTATAGTTAAGATCCATCGTCAGGTTAGTTCCCAGACGCTCGCGAATGGAAATCGTGCCGGCGTTGTATCGCGAATGGCCGATGCTGCTGTAAGTGGCCAGCGCCCCGTATTGCGGGTGGAAGAAAAGATTCGCGCCGATCGCGGTATCCAGACCATCCTGAGTATCAGTCCAGTCATTACCAAACGACAGCGCACCTATGGTCATCAGGTAAACGGCTTGCGTTTGCGTTGTCGGCTGTCCGTTAACGGTCGTTGGCACGCAGGTGAACCCGCAGTAATTCGCGTTGATCAAAGCCGCGAGGTTCGACGGGAACAGGTTAGCGAAATAAGGAATCTGAGCTATCGAACCGGGGGCGGTACCCGCGGCCCTAAGCCTTTCCAACTGACCTGCCGCTGTATACCAGTCAACTCCCGACTTGGTATCTACCAGATTGTTGAGGGCCATCACATCCCGATTTGCGATCAGATTGTTCGCGTACCTTCCGATGTAAGACGCCTGGATAAACAATCCCTTCGGCAACTGGCGCTCATAGGTGAAGTTCCAACTGTAGTTGATTGGCGCTTTTAGCCTCGAATCGAGAGTTGTTTCAATGCGGCGGGAATTATCGGCCGGTTGAAGATTTGGGAAGTTTAGCTTGGCCGGAACGATAACTTTCGGAAGTGGCCGCACATTTTGTCCGAAGCCCGTGAAAAGCGGGGCCGCACAAGCAGCGTTGTTAGTACAGAACGTGTTGGCTGAAGTCGTGAAGTTCGAAACAAAACCAACGGCATTGGCTAAATCAAAATTAACCGCCAAAGCCGAGCCGTATTGATCGTTCGTGATAGCGAAGCCGCCGCGAAATTGCGATTCGCTATTTTTGCCGAAAATCGACGAGAGCAATCCAGTTTTAAACGCCGGAGACCAGGCTACGGCGATGCGGGGCTGAAAATTGTTCTTGTCCCAATCGTAGAGCGACGGCCGGCCATTCTTCGGACCAGACCTGTCGAAAGTGATGAGCGTGTTGACGGGGGTACCCGCTTTCGCTCCTGCGACACGCTGGTCGAATAGGTCTGACAAAGGAATGTTGCTTTTCATTTCGAACCCTTTGGTTTCATAAATCGGGCGTGACAGGCTGTACCGCAGGCCCAAGGTGAAGGTGAGGTTCGATCTGAATTTCCAGACATCCTGCACATAAGGCTCGTACTCTTCAGTTGCGAATGTGCGGTCGGTGGGCGAGCCACTCGATAGCAACGAGCCGTCTGCACCAAAGGTAAAGTTCGCCGTGTATTGCGAGAATCTTCCGATCAGAGCCGAAACTGCGTTCTGGACGGCTGCCCGATCGGCGGACGTGAACGTGGGTATTCCGTTCGCTGTTGCAAACACAGAAACCGGCGTCGAAAGACTGCCGCCCGCCCCACCTGAATAGAAAGACGGATTAGCAATCGCATTGTCGAAGGCATTCGAGAATCCGACCCGGTGATTTCGAACGATGCGAACGTTGCCGCCGAATTGGAAGGTGTGGTTCTCTTTTACCCACGATAAGTCATCGGCAATTGTCTGGACTGGCGTTATCCGAGTGACCGTGCGCGAAAAGGCGAGCGGCGAATAGATGAAGCGGAAGCTAATTCCGTTGGCGGCCGAGTCTCCCTGCTGGCTGAAAGCCTCACGCGTATACCCGTATGTGAATCGGTTTATCAGGTTGTTGCTAATGGTCCAGGTGTGCCCTGCCGCAATTCCCATTGGATGCGACCAAACATTGGGCGCAGGAGTATCAGGGAATTGCGGAGCTTGTCCCGTCAGGTCATAAATTACGTTGACCCGAGCGAAAAGCTGCTGTTTGGACGTGACGTTCACGTCGAATCGCCCAACATGCGAATTGAGCGTAACCGGAGTAACTGCATTGAAACGAAAGCCCCCAGTATTCAATAAGGCATTCGCCGTGCTATCGCCGGTGGTGAAATCGTTCGCCGGATATCTCGAAGCAGCGTCCCTAAACACCGCGATGGCCGCTGGGTTCATGCCCACCGCCGGAAAGGCTGCGTTTAATTGCGCGGTCGTCAAGGTAATGATGGCGCCAGAACTTGAACGATAACGCAGCTCTCCGCGACCAAGACTGGCCAGGGGAACAGTGCGGACCACTGACGTCTGACTCAATTGACGCAAGCCTTCATAGCTATAAAAGAAAAAGGCGCGATCTTTTACGATTGGGCCTCCAACGCCTCCGCCAAAACTATGCCGGATCAGCTGAGGCTTCGGAACACCAGTGCGATTATTGAAGAAGTCGTTGGCGGCGAGTCCCTTTGAGCGATAAAGTTCGAAAGCTGAACCATGCCAATCATTAGATCCACTCCTGGTGACCAGCGAAATCTGCGCGCCCCCAGAGTGCCCCTGATTGGCGTTCGGATTCGTGGTTGTAACGCGAAACTCCTGAATTGCCTCCGCGTTCAATCTCAAAACCGTATTGTTGTTCGGAAGGTTGGACTGCAAAGGATCGTCCTGAACGTTCGCGCCTACGGAGTTAGTTTGCGTTTCATTGATGTCTACACCGTCAAGTGTGACATTGGATTGGTCGGCGCGCGATCCCGCTACATAGCCATCTCGAGTCGTGGCTGCTTGTAAAGTAAGGAGCGCCGGTATGCTGCGCGCGTTCGTCGGCAACTCGGTAATTTGCTTGGGAACAAACGCATTGCCCAGCGTGGCGTCTTCACGATTAATCAACTGCTCGGCCGCATTGGCCGCGACGGTCACCGTCTCGCTGACATTGCCAACTTCCAGCTTGATATCCACTGCGGTAGACTGCGAAACCAACGCGTGGACGTTATTGACAACGGCCTTTTTGAAACCGGTGGCCGTAATTTCCACCTTGTAGTCGCCAGGAGGAACGAATTCAAATGTGTAAATGCCCACGTCGGCGCTGGTTGTAGTTCGTGATGTGTTCGTCGCCAGGTTAGTCAGCGTCACGGTGGCGCCCGCGACTACATTCCCCTGCTGATCAGTTACGGTACCGCGGACTGTCGACGTTCCAGCCTGGCCGAGCGCCGTGCAACAGGCAATGCTCAACACAAACACAACGCCAAACAACAGGTACACACTTCGTGCCAGAAGGCTTTTTCTTCTCATGATTCCTCCAGTTTTTAACGGGTGGTTGGTCGCCAATAATTGAGCAGCGACAGGATTAGCGGATTGCGGAATGTGGACTTGGAAATCCATCAAGCCGAATACCATCTGAACTGCGGATCGAGCAAAAAAGGACAAGAAGCTTCGAACTGGTTGATTACTCGTAAGTTTTACGATGCATATTTTGTTCCGAACGAATTGATCTCAGCGACTCTGAAAAACTCCAGACTTTTGAAGCGCCGCCAATGCGCGCATCCGAAAAACGGAGAGTTTCGTTCAGATTTTTGGATACCTGCTGAAACTTAATGCGATGAAACTTTCCCTGGACCGGGCGAGCGCAGTCCTTCGGATAGGATCAGCGACAGCCTCGAGATCAACAGGTAAGCCGGATTATCGACTGACCAATTCGCTGCCGGCATATCGTCAACGGTTATAGCCATCGCCATTTTGCCTTGGGGTGAATAGACGATGCCGATGCAGCTGCGCAACGCGTCCAGCGCTCCATATTTGGTAGCAACCGATATCTCTGGAGTAGTGCGCCCGATCGCGTAACGGCCCTGCTCGCGCTTCATAAGATCAATCATCTCCTTTGAGGCCGTCTCGTTTACGATTTGTCCGCGATCCAGCTTCGCCAGAATCTCAACCATCTCATGCGGCGTCGTGGCGCCGAGTCCGAAGCGCTTATTATCCGGCAATTTTCCTTCTTTGCTCTCGCCACCGCCGCCCACGCGCCGCATGATCCGCGTGCTCTTGAACCCGAGTGAGTTCATCCGTTCGTTAACTGCATCCGTCCCGAGATAATCCAGGACCATGTTCGTGGCCGTATTGTCGCTGAGGAGCATCATCAGTCGCAGGCAATCCTGAAGACTTAGACGTAACCCGTCGGACATCTCCGGCAAAATTCCCGAGCCGCCGTATCGCGCTGCTTTTGTCAGCACCAGTTCGTCTGACCATTTCGCACGACCGTCGGCGACGCGCGCGAATGCTTCAATCATCACTGCGATCTTGATCGTGCTGGCCGTGCGCACGCTTTCGTCGCCATGGTATGAATATGTTTGACCGGTGTCGAGGTTTTTGGCGAAGACGAACACTTTGCCTTTAAAGGAAGCGACCTCAGCCCGGACTTGCGAATCGAGAGAGTTCGATTGATTAGCCGGCTGGGCGAAGGCGTGACAAACAGCGAAAACAGCTATAGCAATTGCCGGCGCAATGCGAAATATAATTTTCATGCGCCGCGATATAACAAAATATGGCGCAGGTAATCAACCCGCACCACGCTTTCGACTTGAGCGCAACCCTCCCGGTTGCTCCTTGAATAGCAAGCGACGCGCTGCCGGAGATCGCGACTCCGACTGGAGCGCAACCGTCCCGGTTGCTGCTTCGAATAGGGAGCGAGGACGATGCTGAAACGCGACTGGAGCACAACCGTCCCGGTTGGCGGTATCGGAGGAGCAAGCGAGGACGCTTGCGCTCCAGTCCTTTTTAGTACTTAACCCGCACCCGATAACTCAACGTCGCCTCTCCGTCTTTCGCCACCGGCACGTTGAACTGCGCCGCGAATGCCGCAGTTTTCTTTGCCTCGAAAGTTGAAGCGACCATTTCCCAATCGCCCCCGATTGGCTCATTCACCACCACCGTAACCGGACCATCCTTGTGATTACGAATCTTGATTTCATAGGCGTACTCGTAAACATGACCCGAGGCGATGACCTTATAATCCGTTTGCTTGCGTTCGGCGATGATGTCGAAGGCGTCGCCGACTTTCACGCGCACGTCTTCATCCTTCGGCGTATGGTCGATGCGATCCTCTCCGATGAATTGTTGATTACCCTTGTCGTCTTTTTTGTACAGACGAATCGTCCCTGCCGGTAACGGCATGCCGAGTTTGTTCGTTTGTGCGTTGCGAAACTGCACGAATACGCCGACCTTTTCTTTAATCGCCTGGCCCGGGTTGTTGTAACCAGTGTAGTAATAGCGCTGCCCGTTCAGCACGAATTCTTTTCGCACCTCAAAGCCCGCGGCTTCCAGGAGAGACACCTGCTTGGTTTCGTTGTCCCGAATTGTCGTGGGACGTTGCAACGTATACATGTGATATTCAAAGAAACCTTGCTCCTGAAATTGCGCTTCATCGGCGGCCCGATTTTTTGCCATGGCTCCGGCCAGAGCATAAGTTTCTCTTTCGGAAACTCGGTTGACGTTACCGGCTACTAATTGCAACCGCGCGTCTTCGAAACTCGCACCACTGGCATTAGTCAGGGTGACCCAGCCTTGTAAATCGCCCCTGGTGTCGTCCGCGTTTACCAGCAGGACGTAATCCGCACGCCAGTTCATGCCGTTGGTCAGATAACTCGCCTCAATATTCTGGGCAGCCGTCTCGTTGTTATCCAAATCCCAAACCAGTGTGGGCGTGGCCACCAGGTTTTTCGGCAAGTCGGGAAACCGCATCTCTGATATGTTCGTTGGATTGATGACGATCTGCCCGTTGATTCGCCAGACCTGACCGCCATTATTGGATAAGAGCGTGGCCTGCACCGGCTCGAAGCTCTCAGTATTATTCTGATAACGCCGCATTACGAGCGTCAGTTCCCGGCCCACAAACTTGTCGAGCAACTTTGCCGGATTCAGCAAATCGTACTGGTAATTCTGTTCGAGAATTCGCAGTGACGAAGGCGCAGTCAACGACGCGAGATGCACGGTCTCTGGCCGAATCTGCGCGGTGACGTCGGCGAACCGCAGAGCAATCCGGGCCGCGGGAAGCGTCAATCGTCTGGTCTCACGCACAAGGCCAAGATTAGAATTATAAACGGTGATATTGACTGACTGCCGGTCGTGCGCAGTCGTGGTCTGCGCTGACGTCTGCGCGGTTGTCGTGATGGTTACCGCGCCGAGGATCAGCGCAGCACAAAGAAACCTGTTTAAGCGAAACATTGATGATTGACCTCCAAGCAGCTACAAGAACTTGCGCTATGAAAGCGCTTCACAACTAGAACGCTATCCCATGGTTCGGCTTGCGCGTCGGTTTAGAAAAGAGTAAACGATTTCCATTCGTTAATTGCCGTATTCGGTATAGAGATATACGAACACGCATAGCTTATAATCTTTGACGCAAGGACACCGGTGTCAGATTCACGCCCATCCAAGAGCCGAATTGTCGTCGACGCGTCTCACCCACGTCAGGGGCGTTCCGCCCCGCGACGCGCAATGTCGCGAAGCAACGAATTATGGATTGCCACCAGTATTATCATAGCCGCAGCTCTAGCCACCTTCCTCGCGCTTTTCATCACGAGCCGGCCCTATGATTTGGCAACCGCGTCGCTGCCGGCGCAGCAAACCGTCCCTTTCAGTTCCGCGTATACACCTTCGCCCCGGCCTTCGCCGAGCACGTCAGCGACGCCGCAAGCGAAACCATCACTATCGCCGACACCCGCGACAGCTGTCGAAACATCCAACGTCCCGCCGGACGACGCTTCGATCCAATCGCATATCGATGCCGCGTTTGCCCAGGATGCGGTTCTCTCGAAGCTGGACGTGAGCGCCCTGGTTGAAAACGGCAAGGTCACCATCGTTGGCTCAGTCAGGTCGGTCGAAGTGAAACAACGAGTTGAAAAGGCCATTCGCGCTATCAGAGGGGTGACTGGCGTCGACAACCAATTGGTGGTGAATCAAGCTACTCCATAGCGAATCGCGATTAGGCCTAAATTAGCGAGCTTTCCCTGACGCCGAGTAATGCAGCCCAGATTAGCAATACAGTCTTTTTCCGCTATCCTCCAAACTAGTCGCTTCTGACCAACCGCTGCTATCATACAGGCATCGAAGTTTTCGTCCCGGGCTAATAAAGAAAATGAAGGATTTGTTGATGAATCGAAAGAAAATCTTCGCCGCAGTTACTGTTTTCGCGATTGGTTTTGGGTTGGCGATTTGCCCTCAGGACAGTAAAGCTCAAGGTAATCCGGCGGCCGAAATTGTCGTGGTTCTGCCGTTCGAAAACACTTCGGATCATCCCGAGTACAATTGGATCGGCGAAAGTTTTGCTGACTCGCTCGCTTCTCTGTTGGACAAACCCGGCATCATTGTGGTGTCCAGCGACGAGCGCGCGGTCGCTTACCAGAGATTGCGCTTGCCCTTGACCGTTATTCCGTCCCGCGCCACCGCAATCAAAATCGCCCGCGAGCTCAAAGCCTCGATGATTGTTTTCGGAACTTACAACGTCACCCTGGCAGCGGCGCCTGCGGCAACCGACAAGTCGAAACCATCAGAGGTACCGTCGGCCACTATTATGGGCCAGGCTAAAGTTATTCGGGTCAATGAAGGCCGGCTGGCCGGAGATATTTTTGACGGGGCCTGGGCGCCGCGGCAATACGATTTTGCGGACGACATTAAAGAGCTTCAGAAGATTCACGGAGAGCTTGCTTATCAAATTCTGTTTCAGCGGGACAAGGCACTTTCGTTCTCGCGCAACAATCTGATCCAGGAAGCGACGAGGGTTCCGCCTCAGGCGTTCGAAGCTTATATGAAAGGCTCGATGACCAACGAGCGCGAACCTACCCGCGCGATTTACTTCAAAAACGCGTTGAAGCTTTACGGCAAAAACAACGGGGGCGCCGTTTATCCTGAAGCCGCGTTTGAGCTAGGCCGATTTCACTTCAATCAATCGCAATGGAAGGAAGCGATCGAGTATTTCATGATGCTCCAGAAAAAGGAGCCGCATTACAACGAAGCGCAGTTCTATGCGGGGCTGGCGTACTGGAAGACGGAAGATATTCAACATGCCCTCGCCACGCTGGTCCCTCTGGCCGATGAAAAGGTGATGCCGCTCGTCGGTGTTTACAATAACGCGGGAGCCGTTTCAATCGAAGCCGCCCGCAATGAAAAGAAACCGGAAGAGCGCACTCGGCTCCTGGTTCAGGGCATCACGTTACTGTCGCGCGCCGCTGATTCTTCGCCGGACGACACCACCGTACTCTTTAATCTGGCCTATGCTCTGTTCCTCAATGAAAAGTATGCTGACGCAGCAACGAAACTCGAAAAAGTAATCGCTGTCGATCAACGAGATGGCCAGGCATATTTTCTTTTGGCAAAGGCACAGCAACGCGCAAATCGAAATGACGCCGCCACGGCAGCGGATAACCAAGCTCGTCGCTACCTGCTCAGTTATGCGAAGTGGGAAACGGAGTGGCAGAAGTCCCAGTCCGTCGCGAACCTGGGTTTGCGTTCGCGCGACGTGCTCAATCAGGTTGACATATCGGATCTCAGTCGCGTGAAAGCCATTGAAGCGGCAAACGCCAATACCGCGCAGGAGGCATTGAGCAAGATCCGCGATCTTTATCAACAAGGCCGCGATGATGAGGCCCTGGCTGAGATTCGTAAGCTATTGAACATAGAGCCAACGACCGCGGAAGCATTTCTCTTGAGTGGTCGCATCAACCAGCGTCGTGGCGATCAGGAAGCAGCCATTGCCGCACTGAAAACCGCGATCTTCTGGGATTCGCGACTAATCGACGCGCATATCCTGTTGGGGCGGATTTTTCTGGAACGCGGCGACGTTGGCGAGGCCAGGAAATATGCGGCCGGCGCGATCGCGATCGATCCCGACAATCAGGAGGCGATGGCCCTGCAACGACAGGTCACAATGGGACGACAACCGTAGCGAGCACAGCAAAAGGATCAGGCCCAAGAGCCAGGTGCGGCTTCACGCGCCTGGCTCTTTTTTTTCAATCATCACGTGAATTCGCACGATGCTTGCTGCAGGCCAAAACGTGCGTCTCTAACTGCGAGTTCCAGGCGTTGCTCCCGGCCAGTGGCACGGGAAGTGCTGAGCATAAGAACGGCAAGCACGCAAACAAACGTGCCCCCGCCGCCATCACTTCTCTGAGCGCTGCAAGCCGCTGCGCCAGCCGCCCGCCGAGCGATCCTTCAGTTTAATCCCCCCGAAATGGAACCCGGTCAGAAATGACCGGGTTCTCCCGCGTTTAGGGTGTGTAAACCCGCAACAACTCAACTAACTCAAGAACACAACAGCTTTCTAATACTCACGCGCTCCGTTAGGTCAAAGTGAGTAGAGTATTAGCCGGTCAGTCGCGGCTACTGTCAAAAAGACGAATTTTGTCACTTTGACAGTGCCGCTTTTTGTAATTTGACCGCTCGGATCGCGTGTTGACCAGGTGTTCCAGAAAAATTTTTGACGAACGACGCCACCGCGAGTCTCGCTTCCAGAATTCGCCGTGCGATCCTTAGCACTGCGCTGCGATGCTGCTAGACTCGGGGCGTGACTGAATGGGAAATTACAACTGGCCCAGCAAAATCTCGCGT
>JBHELZ010000031.1:0-44726 GCA_046262835.1 Pyrinomonadaceae bacterium | reverse complement strand
CAAACGTCACGGTCGGCGTCACCTTAGCGATGGTTACATTCTGAGTGTTTGAAGCCGCGTTAAAGTTGGTGGTCGATGCGCCGTCAGCCTGGACTACGCAGATGCCGGCGCCGTTGGAGCTAAACGCCGCTCCACTCACCAGTGCGCACGGACCACTGACACGACTGTAAGTCAGCGTCGAGCTGTCGCTGTTTGTGGTATTCGCGCTTACCGTAAAGTTTCCGCCAAGGTAAGTAGGCGCCGGCGCTGCGCCGAACGTGATCGTCTGGTCTCCTTTATTTACGGTGAGTGTAGCCGTGTTGCTGGTTGTTCCCGTGCCGCCTTCCGTCGAGCTGACATTGCCCGTGATGTTGTTCTTCACCCCAATACTCGTGCCCTTCACATCAACTGACAGCGTGCACGTGCTGTTAGCGCTGACTGTGCCAGCACTCAAGCTGAGCGAGGTGTCGCCTGCCATAGGGTTGAATGTTCCGCTGCACGTGTTGCTCGCGTTCGGTGTGCCGGCCACCACCAACCCTGAGGGCAAGGTGTCGGTAAAGCTGATGTCCGTCAACGCCAGCGAATTAGGATTCGTGATCCTAAAGCTCAAGCTCGTCGTGCCATTAAACGGAATCGTTGCCGCGCCAAACTGCTTCGTGATTGTCGGCGCGGCAACGAAAATGCCCGTAAACCCGAAGCCGGTGCGCAACGAGAAGGGCAACTGGCTGGAGAGGTCGCCGACAACAACCTCATTCACCGTGCCGTCGAGCGAAAGATTTCCGCTGCCGGTGCTGGAGCTACAGCCGCCATTGGCGTTTGCTCCACAACCGCCCGAGCCAATGACCGAGTTGCTCAGTGTGTAGCTGCCCCCGCTCGATTGGCCCAAGGCAGTCGATGCCAGCGCGATGACTAAGATGACGGCGCAATGCTTTAGTTTCACGGGACGACCTCTCACTTGCACACGTCCGTATTCGGATGATCCAGACACACCAGCTTCTTCAAAGCATCGATCTGGTTCTGTTGGTTTTTGAGTTGATTCTGCTGCTGCTCAATTTGCGCCTGCTGTTCTTTGAAGGCGTTGACGAAAACGACGCTGAGGCGGTCGTACTTCACGCCTTCGACTTCACCTCTCGCATTGTAAGTGACGAACAGCGGATTGATCGCCGCGACGTCTTCCGCGCCAAAGCCAACGTCGCGCATCCCGCCTGTTTTCCAATCGAAACTAATTGGGCGCAGACGACTGATCAGATTCAAGCCAAACGAAAACGGCGCGACGTTCGTCTTGTAGCGCAGCGAGGACGAGCAGCTTGAGATCTGGTTCAAACTGTTGAGGCAGAGCGACGTGCTGCCGGCGGACCCGAGCGTCGTCACGGCGAGCGTTCCGGCGATGGTAATATTGCCGTTCGGCTCAATCGTCATCGCCGTATTGGCCGCAGTCTGATCATTGAAGATAAGCTTTCCCGCGCCTTCGCCATTGCCGCTGCCGGTCGAGATGAGGTTCCAGTTGTGTCCGCCCGTCGAAGTGTTTTGCAACCGAAACCACGTACCGATAGTCGACGAACTTTGCGCGTTGACAACCAGATTAGTTGAGCTGTTGGCGGAGACGGTGTTTGCGGTGAATGCGCCGCCGACGGTGCCGTTGCCGCTGATGTTGAAGTTTGCGGTTTGTTGCGACGTGCCATTCACGATGAATGACGGACTTCCACTAGTCCCCAAATTGAATCGCGTGACGTAATCGCCGGCGCTGATTCCGCCGAGCGTGCTTGAATCACCGGCCTTGATCGCGTACGCGCTGGTCATGGCATAAGGCGCGGTAGTTATCACCTGACGCGGCGAGAGTATCGTATAAGCTCCGGTTTGCGCCCCGGGCCGGACGCCTACCTCCAGGTAAGGCCCCTGACTAAGCTGGTTGCTGGTGAAATTCAGTTGCACCGTGAAGACGCCATTAGTAACCTGCACGTCTTCTAATTGAATCGTGCCAAGATTGCTCGTGTTGGTGATGCCCGGGAAAAGTTGAAACTGAAGATCGTAAGTACCATTCGCCGGCGTGCCGCCATCGGTCAATCGTCCCTGATACGTGAAAGCGCCAGAAGAGCAGTAAAGCGCAGGGTTGTTTGACGCAGTAACTGTATGGCCAAGCAAAGACCACGTAATCTGCGGTGTATTACTCAGAGAAAACGTGACCTCGAAAGCATCGTGATTCGTGCCCGGAAAGAAAAAAATGGATTGACCTCTATCTGCGGGATCGGAGGTAAATTTGTTGTCAGGACCAACTGGAATAAGGACGGTGTCGGAGTTGGTACTGACATACCCAAAAATGGCGGTTACGATATTATCTGGAGCATCGTAGGTGACGCAGTCGAGCAAAGGATAAACGCCGGTTGGGGTAACGCCTTTGACCGGCGCCGGCGCCGCGAACCAGGCGGCGCACATGAATGTCAGCGAAAAGATCGCTCTAACGTAAATTGATCTCATTTTTCTCCTCCTCAACATGTTCCAGCACCGAATCAAAACAGAGGCGCATTTGTCCATCGATCGACTCGATAAGATGGAATGCGCCCTGTTCTGCTTCGCGGTAAATGGCTTGCGCGGCGAAACCCGCAACCTGGGCTGCCAGCTCCGGTGTTATCGCCTGAACTACCTGCGCACATGTGCAACACCAGGCGGGTGACTGGAGACGGCGAATGATCGTGACTTGCTTCGTCTCGATTATGGTCTCGGTGATCTTTTTCATGCTAATCGTCATCCTCAGATTCTCGATTGTCTCTGCCGGAAACTTGGTCTACACTCAGCTTTCGGCGATAAGGTTAGGACTGTTCGACCGGGTCTTATCGCTTTCGGGAAAGAAGTTTTATTCAAGGCCGGGTGGCAAGTCTTTGCCGCGTCCTGAATTGTTCTGGCATTTTCTGGTCGCGAGTATGGATTCGCCGCAATCACGTCTTCTAGAGTTCGGTCCCTTCCGTCTCGACCCCGTTCGACGCCTGCTTTGGCGCGAATCTGAGGCAATACCACTTAAATCCAAAGCTTTTCAGACGCTGCTCGTCCTGGTTGAGAATCAGGGCAAGGTGTTGGAGAAGGACGAGCTGATGAAGTCGGTCTGGCCGGATGCGATCGTCGAAGAAAATACGCTTAACAAGAATATTTCGTCACTGAGGCACGCCCTCGGCGAAAGCGCCGGCGAAAATCGCTACATCGTCACCGTTCCCGGCAGAGGCTACAGTTTCGTTGCGGGTGTACGCGAGATAAATGACGCGCCCGAAAATCTGCTCGTGGCGACCCATACGGTTTCGCGAATCATCACTCACGAGAAAGTAACGACTGAGCCAATGCAAACGGCAGCGTTAGTGACCGAAGCGAGCACGCCTCGCCCTCTTCCTGATGCTGGCGGCTTGGTTAGCGCAATCCAACGACATCGGCGAGCTGCCGGCGTGGCTGTGCTTGTCTTGCTGGCGGCAGTCGGAACAGTCTTGTATCTCCGCTACGGGCGCAACAAATCAGGATTCGAGCCACCTTTAAACTCGATCGCCGTTTTGCCGCTTAAACAGTTAGGAAGCGGTGACACCGATGCATATCTGGGCCTCGGAATGACGGACGGCTTGATCACGAAGCTCGGCAGTCTCAGGCAAATTCAGGTTCGCCCTACCAGCGCCATCATCAAGTACGGCAACTCCAATCAAGACTCGGTGGCGGCGGCCCGAGAACTCAACGTCGGAGCGGCTCTGGAAGGCAGTATTCAACGCGCCGGCGATCGGGTTCGAGTAACAGTGCAACTGGTCAGTGCTCGTGATGGAACGCAGCTGTGGGCGGGCAAATTCGATGAGAAGTTTACCGACATCTTCTCCGTCGAGGATGCGATCTCGGATCAGCTCGCCACGGCGCTGACCCTGAATCTAACCGGTACTGAACGACAGAACCTGGCAAAGCATTACACGGAAGATAGTGAAGCCTTTCAACTCTACCTGAAAGGGCGTTACTACTGGAGCAAAAGGACGCCTGACCAGATCAAGAAAGGCATTGAGTTTTTTGAGCAGGCCGTAAAGAAGGATCCAAAGTTCGCGCTGGCCTACGCCGGCCTGGCCGACTCGTACGCAATATCATCGTCGGGCCTGCCGCCGGAAAAAAGATTTCCCCTCGCGAAGGCTGCCGCACTGAAGGCCTTGGAATTGGATGATTCGCTGGCCGAAGCGCACACATCGCTGGCGCTGGTCCAATATAAATTCGATTGGGACTGGGCCGCGTCCGAAGCATCCTTCAAACGCGCTCTCGATATCAATCCGCATTACGAAACCGCGCGTCATTGGTATGGCGAGATGCTCGCACTGATGGGCCGATTTGATGAAGGCCTGGCTGAATTGAGGCGGGCCCAGGAAATGGATCCATCATCGGTGGCCACGAAAGCGGACACGGGCGCGACGTTATATCGCGCACGCCGCTATGACGAAGCGATCGGGGAATGCCGCAATGCGATCGAGATGGACCCGAACCTCTGGATACCTCATCGTTTTCTTTCGTGGGCCTATGAACAAAAGGGCATGCAAGACCAGGCGGTCGCAGAGGACTTGCAAATGCGCAATCTAACGGGCACGCCAGCGGAAACCGTGGCCAGCTCAAAAACGTTTATGCAACCTCGGGCTGGATCGGTTATTGGCGAAAGGTGCTCGAGCTGATACAGTCGCAGACGCCTGGCGTGAACACCCAGCCGTATATCATCGCAAAAATCTACACGCGCCTTGGCGAAAACGATAAAGCATTCGCCTGGCTAAAACAGTCTTTTGAGAGTCGGGATGACGGGCCGCTGGTAATGAAATATGAACCGCAGTTTGACCCGCTTCGCTCGGATGCGAGGTTCGCGGACCTGTTGCGACGAGTCACTTTCGTGTCCGATAAACTTTAGTTGTCAGCCGTCTATCTACTCACGGGATAAATCGCTGTAAATTGCCCCGCAAAACTTTTTGGTGCTGTCCGATAAGCTTCAGCTTTTCGTTGGGGGCGAGGCGTGTTGCCAGGGACGCGTCAAGCTGAAGCTAGTCCGACGTGTTGGGTGGTATTTCTACTCCACAACTTCGGCGTGGAGGGTTTCTGCTTGTTTGAGGAAGAAGTCTTTCAATTCGTCGATTGATACGGAAGAATCAGTTTCGGAAGGGCCGCGACTCGATTCCCCTTCATTAACTCGCCACCCAGGAATACCGGATCGAGTCGAACTCCGAACTTTCGCGCGCCGCCATGCCGCAAGCGATCCAGTGGGTAGCGTTGAAGTAGATGATAGAGATCGACAAAGTCTTTTGGGATCGACGCGGTCCGTAAGTGTAATCAACTTGTTGACGGCGATGTCACACTCACTGTAGATGCGCACGCCTTCCATTAGCCGTACCGGCTCCAGTTGTCGAAACGGGTAGAGAGTGAACTCGACCTTCAACTCTTCGCCATCGAGATTCAGAAAGAATTGACGGCGGTCGTGAAGACGCGAATTACTACTTGACCTCGGTCACCAAAGACAGACTGCCGGTTTTTCGCACCGACAAAATCAAGCTCATCACCTGCGCTGCTTTGTATGAAGCCCGTAACTCGGGGCAGTTTGCTTTGTATGCCTGCGTCATAATGCCGGATCATCTGCACGTTGTTACCGACTCGATTCTCTCTCCTTCGCGAACGCTGCGATTCATCAATGGAATTACCGGGTTGCGCATCATCGACCATCTGAAGGAGCACCACCATGAAACCTTATTGACGAAACTACAGCACGAAATCAGACCGCGACGTTATGGTTATTCTTTGTGGGACCATCATCCCGACGCTCGCTTATTGCTGACCGAGAATATGCTGATGCAGCGAGTGCATTATACCCATCAAAATCCCGTGCGTGCCGGGTTGGTCAAGCATTCCGAAGGCTACCGCTGGTCGAATGTCAGGTGTTGGAGTGGAAAACTGCTTGAGGATGAACCGCTGCTGATGGATATTGATCGGATTAGATGGAGGAGAAGCTGAGGCATAGCCTCGAGAAAAATGTTAGGGAGTTCTACGGTAGGGCGGAGCCTTACCGCTATGTGTTGCGGCATAGCCGCCAATGACTCACCCGCTCACGCAGATCGTACTGACCTCAATCAAGGTCCTAATCTTTGTCGGTATTCGCTGGAAGAGATAAAGGCCTTGACCATCTCAGCGTTCACAAAGCTGCCGTTGAATTGAATCACCTTAGTCAACCAAAAGTCGGAGCCTGAGTAGCCTGTATCCTGAAAGTCGTTTGGGTTGCGCCGCAGATAGCCAAGATACTGCATCAACACGAACCCCGGTTGAACTTTTGCTGCTTCAGGGTTCGTGAGGTTAAATTAGTTTTGTGTCCACACGAAGATCGAACATCGCCCGCGAACCCGTTCCAGTAGACACATCAGGTGATCGCGCCACCGTCCACAATCACGACTTCCGCGTTCATGAACGAGTTGCGATCGCTGACCATAAACGCAGCGTACTCGGCCAACTCAGCGGGCCGCCCCAAACGTCCCGCGGACGCCCAGAAATCATGCATTTGCAAAAGCCTTTCGGGCAGGGCCTGGGCCAAATCTGTATCGAAGATGCCCGCCGCAATCGCGTTGACGCTGACGCCAAATGTTCCGGCTTCGCGCGCCAGGCATTTCGTGAAGCCGATCATAGCGGCTTTTGAAGTAGCGTAGTGGACTGAAGTGGGCAGCGCCCGCAGCGCGCCGATCGAAGTAATATTGAGGATCTTGCCTTTGCGCTGCCGGATCATCTGTTTGTAAATCGGTTTGGTGACCGCAAACAGACTGCCCACATTCGTATTGATCACTTCGTCCCAGGCCCGATCCGTGGTGGTCGCAAAATTATCCCCGCGATTGATGGCCGCGTTGTTGACCAGAATATCGATACCGCCCCATTCCTGCACCAGATCGCGGGTCAAATGCTTCATGCCAAAGCGATCGACGATTGACACCTTGAACGATTTTGCCCGGCGGCCATGTCCTTCGATCTTGCGCATGGTATCTTCCGCCAGATCGTCGCGCGAGTTGTAATTGAACGCGACGTCCGCGCCCTCGCGCGCAAATACTTCGCACAATGCAGCGCCAATCCCTCGCGTTCCGCCAGTGATGAACGCGCGTTTTCCTTCAAGTAACAGACTCATTCTTTGAAATCCCCGGAGGGAAACAACAACGCTACCTTACCTGGTATTTGGAATTCGAAAGCGACGGGGATTAAATCGCGAAGCAGCGTGACAGTCAAGACGCATTCAGGATTACAGATCTTTCACCCGCCCCCGCTTAGCTCAAGCGACTTTGCCCATTATCGAATCGGTACTCGCAGCAGCCTCGGGAATCAGGGCCGTAATCTCTTCAACTATTCGCCGGGTCGCGTTCGGAATTGCGATTGTAATCGTCGCCGCGCGCAAAGCTGCGTAATGTTTTGAATCTTCGATCATGCGATGTACCACGGGCACGATGTCCGAGGCGCGCCGCAACATTACCGCGGCGCCGCTTTTAGCCATCAGGTTGACGGTCCCTGCCTCTTGCGGCATTGGCTCGGTAGTAACGTCCGCGATGATCGGCACGCGACAGGTCAGGGCCTCGAAGGTTGTAAGGCCACCGAGCTTGGAAATCATTACGTTGGCTGCGCCCATCAGTTTTTCGACTTCGTCGGAATAGCCAATCACCTTGATCGGAAACTTCGCCTCGGCTGCCAGAGCCTCGGCTTCATTTTTCAGATTTTCATTCTTACCGGCGAGAAAAATTGCCTGAACATCCAACTCGCCGCGGACGAGCTCGCCGAAAATGTGTGGAATATTCCCGCCGCCTTCCCATCCCGCGTTCAGAAAAACTGTGAACTTCTCAGGATCCAGTCCCAGCGCGGTGCGGGCGATTCGCGCCGCGTCGTCGCCGGGAAAAGAAAATTTCGGATGCACGGGCATGCCGGAAATCTTGATCCGATCCGGGGCAATGCCGTAATCGATCAGCTGGCGGCGCGCTTCATCGCTCGCGACCAGGTAAAGGCGCACATCGTCACAGGCCCAGCCTTTCCAAAACCCGTAATACGGATCGGTGACAACCGTGACCAGCGGGATGCAATCAGCGAGTCCGAGCTCTTTCAAAACGCGCGCAAAGATGTGCTGCGTCAATGGATGCACGCTGACGACAATGTGCGGGCACCAGCGTTGAAACAAGCTGCGAACATAGTTGATGCTCCGCGAATGAAAGAACTCGCGCGTCTCTGGCCTGAAACGGTTGATCAGCCAATAGTAATATTTCATCCAGTGCTGCTTGTTTCGCAGCAGCCAGTTGTAGAGAGCGACCAGTTTGGCTGCGAGCTGATGTGATTCTTCGACCGCGCGCACGACCCGCACCGCGTAGGATTCGCCTTTGACGAAGCTTTCAATGCCCGCCACGATCGCCGCCGCCGCCGAACGGTGTCCACCGCCGGTATCGGAAGAGATGATAAGAATCTTTGGCGCGTTTGGATTCATGTGATTAGTGTCAAAAACCGTCCGTACGAAAGGGCAAGCGATAGCCGTCCCGGGTTGGGCTTCGGAAACTTCTCCTTCAGACTTTCAAAGCAACTCCGTCGGGCTGTTCCTCTACTTGCTGATCGAGTTCCCGTTGCGCTTTTCTCATTTCGCGCTCAAGTTTCTTGATCTGAATCAGGTGTTTTGGGTTGAAAGGCAGCGAAGGATAGTAGCAATTCGATTCGTGCGTGCAGAAACAACCATTTGCCGCATGCTTGCGGCGCGCCTTCATTTCCGGCGACAACCAAATGCCCTGGAAGTTCCAGTCGTGATCGCGCAGGTTGCCGATCGGCGCGAGGTTCTCGCAGGACGATATGGTGCCTTCGTCGTAAATCACCGCCCCGGCGGTACCGGCATAGCACGTCAACTGCGCTTGTTGGGTTTCCTGCGTCTTTGTAATCAAACCGTGCATGTAAATATCGATCGCGGCTTTGAAAAAGCCGGCGTTGCCGCCGTAATTGTTTTTGATCGCCGCATGACGCGAGTCGTCATCAATCATTTGGGCCAGCCTCGCATAACGGGTCTGGTCTATGTCGAGCTCGATCGGATCGGCTGAGGGCGGGCGAATGTAATTGAAATTGACTTTGTCTGGTTTCAGATCGTGTTTCAGAAAATCATACCATTCGAAAATCGTATCTTGGTTCGAATGCATGAAGCACGTACAGGTTTGCAGATCGAGCCGCGGATACTGCTTCTTCATCGCCTTCAGTTCGCGCGCGGTTTCAATTGCGATCGACCACGAGCCCGGCTTTTGCCGAATCTTGTCGTGCTGTTCCTGCAACCCGTCGATGCCCATAGCGACAGTTACGTTCAGGTTCGGACACTCTTCCAGGATGCGTGTAACGTCCGGAAAGATTCGCTTCTGAATCTGGCCATTCGACATCAGGTAAACCGATTCCAGCTTGTTGTGGCGGTAGAAGGAGCTGACGATTTCAGGCAGGTCTTTGCGCGTAAATGGCTCGCCCCCGGCCAGAATCAACACCCCGAGGTTGCCGCCGAGCGTCTGCGCGATACGATCAATCTCGTGCGCCTTCATCTGCAACTTTTTGCGCGGTCGATCGTCCAGCTCGTCAGTGAAGAAACAATGCGTGCAGCGCATGTCGCAGACCGACGTCACCAAAATGTTGAGCAATACGGGAGCAAACGGCTGCCCCACGGCCATCTTCGTGTAACGCTTTAATAATTCTCGTGTCGTATAATCCATCAAAAACTTCTTCCTTGATGAGAATAACTTATTTGATGCGCGCAATAAAGCATTCGTTTCGGTACTTTTCAGCCCGCCCCTTTGGGACAACAGCGCAGGTGACGGCTACCCACGTTCGTTGCGGGCTCCGATACCAAGCGCCCGCATCCGCCGGTAAAGGTGACTGCGGTCAATACCCATCAATTCGGCCGCCCGCGCGACGTTGCCGTCGGCTTCATCAAGCTTTCGCTGAATAAACTCACGATGATAAGCGTCGCTGGCCTCCTTGAAAGATGGAAAACGATAAGACGACGCCGGGGGTTCAGTGTCCCCAAAGGCCGGCAAGTCCTTGACTCCAACCCGTGGATTTTGATGCATAATCACCACTCTTTCTATGGTGTTTCGCAATTCCCGCACGTTTCCCGGCCATGAATATCTCTGCATGATTTCGATCGCCTGGTTTTCGAACTTCTTCGGCTTCTTCCCGTAAGCCGTGGCAAATCGCTCGTTGAAATGGTCGATTAAGAGGGGCACATCTTCCAGGCGGTCGCGTAGCGGCGGGACCTCAAATGGAATCACATTCAGGCGAAAGAACAGATCGCTGCGGAACGTCCCCTTCTCGATCTCTTCATCAAGCCGCTTGTTTGTAGCCGCGACCACGCGCACATCAACATTAATTGGCGTGTTGCTGCCGACGGGCTCGAACCTTTGCTCTTCAAGCACGCGCAGGACTTTCGCCTGCACGTTTGCGCTCATGTCGGAAACTTCATCGAGAAACAGCGTCGCGCCATCCGCCAGCTCGAACTTGCCCTTCTTGGCTGCCGTAGCGCCGGTAAAAGCCCCCTTCACGTGGCCGAACAATTCCGACTCGATGAGTTCCTCGGGAATCGCGGCGGAATTTATTTCAATAAAAGGAGCCGCCGCCCTGCGTGATTGCGCGTGAATGGCGCGAGCGACCAATTCCTTCCCGGCGCCCGACTCGCCCGAAATCAGGACGCGGCCATCGGTCGGGGCTACGACGGCGATCTGCTTTCTCAGAGCCCGCATGGCGACCGACTCGCCAACCATCGCGTATTCTTCGCTTAGTTCAGCCGCCATTTCCGCGTTGGCCCGCTCGAGCTCTCGCTGCCGCAAAGCATTGCGAACGGTCAGTACGGTCTTTTCGATCGACAACGGTTTCTCGATGAAATCGAACGCGCCGAGCTTCGTCGCGCGCACGGCGGTTTCAACGTTGCCGTGGCCCGAGATGATCACTACGGCTGCATCGCAATTCGACTCGCGCATCTGCCTCAGAGTTTCCAATCCGTTAATTCCGGGCAGCCACACATCCAGTAACACGCAACCGAAGGGGCGTTGGGCCAGGGCCTGCAAACACTCTTCACCCGATTCAACCGACTCGGCGATGAAACCTTCGTCGCGCAGGACGGCGCCCAGCGTTTCACGAATACCCCGTTCATCGTCGACGATGAGAATTGATTCAGACATCGCTCAAGTTCGCCATGAGAGCTGAGACATTAGTCTTTAGAGCTCAGCCTGGAGCCGGGCACTACGGACCAGGCGTTAACAGAAAGCTCCAAACACCAGCTCTAAGCCGCCACCACCGGCAATTCAATTACAAACCTTGCCCCGCGCGGCACATTGGCCTCGGCATAAACTTTTCCACCATGTTCGGTGATGATTCGGGATACGATGGCCAGGCCGAGGCCGGTGCCGCGGCCGCGCGTCGAAAAATAAGGCTGAAACAAGCGCTTAAAATCTCGAGCGGCGATTCCCTCACCCGTATCCTCGACCACCGCCACGACCAAATCACGCGTCGCATCGTGACTGCTCGTGATCATCAGCCGGCGCTCGCCGTCAACATCGGTCATTGCTTCGATCGCGTTGTCAATCAGGTTCACGAACACGCGCTTCATCTGTTCGACATCAAGCATGGCGGGCAGCATCTGCGGATCCAGCTGCAATTGCAACTCAACGCCATCCAGTCGTTCTTCATAAAGCGGCGCCGTCTGCCGGATGACTTCATTCAAATCAGCAGCGTCCAGACGCGGCGGAGGCATGCGCGCAAAGCGCGAAAACTCATCGACCAGGGCTTTGAGGCCGGCCACTTCGCGTGTGATCGAGGTGGTGCATTCTTCGACCACCCGCGCTAGTTCTTCACGACGCTGATCTGATTCATGAGAGCCGTTCCCATTCTGCGAAGGGTAATTTTGTGATACGTCAACCCGAGCGGTCTCCTGGCTCGGCGAGGTCCTGACTCCGAGTTGGAAGTTTCGCGCGATCCTTTCGGCAGATAACTGGATCGGGGTCAGCGGGTTCTTAATTTCATGCGCAATTCGTCGCGCCACTTCGCTCCAGGCAGCCGCGCGCTGCGCCGTTAACAGTTCCGAGAGGTCTTCGATCACGACCACGACGCCGCGTCCGTCACTTGAATCTCCGCGCAACGCCGTCGCGGTCAGCGCCACCGGTATTGGATTCCCGCTCACGCCCCGGGTCAGCTGGTTCTGTTCGGCCGCGCGACCCGCGCGCCGAGCCCTTCTCAATAAGCGCTCTAGCACTAATCGATCTTCCGCACTCAGGACACTCAGCAGCGTGGCCCAGGCGGGCGGACGATCGCTCAACTTCAGGATCGACATCGCCGCGGTGTTGATAGTCGTCACACAATCTGCTCGATCCAGCGACACCACGCCGGTGGCCAAAGATTCCAAAACTGTCTCGATGTAATTGCGGCGCTCTTCGAGCGCCAGGTTCTTTTCTTTCAAGGCTCCGGCGCCGGCTTCGAGCTGCCTTCGGTTCGTATCGAGCTCCGCGGTCATCTGATTGAAAGATTCGGCGAGCAGCCCCAGCTCGTCATCCGCGATCGTTTCAACCCGATGACCGAGATTGCCGCGCGCAACTTCTTTCGAAGCCCCGACCAGTGAGCGAATCGGCGCGGCGAAGCCTCGCGACAGGTGAATTGCCACCCAGGTCGATGCAAACAGCAGCAGCAATGTCATCAACCCGAGGGTAGACATTCCGAGCAGCCGAACTTTTCGCTGTCTTTCCAGCAAGTGCTGATACTCGCGTTGCGAACCTGCAATAGTATCGTTGACGTCCGTATCGCTCAGGCGCTGCGGAACCAGAATCAGACGCACCCCCGCCGTTAACGGCACCGCGGTCAGATCGAACCCTTTGCCATCCGAGAGCGGAGTGTCCGACCCGGTCTGGTCCAACTGTCTCCCGCGCGCGAGCACACTCTGCAGTTCCGGCTTCTGCGCCTCCGGAATAATCGCCTCGCCATGGGCCAGAATCTGCCCGCTGTCTGAGACGATTTCGATGGCTGACAATTCGCCGGTCGCGGCCAGCTGGTCCACCGCCGACTGCCATTCACTCTGCGGCCGAATTCTGATTGTCGTTGCGAGCAGAGTCGCCGTTTCGCGCAACTTCCGGTTCTGGAAGGTGAGATTCTCACGTTGCTGCTGGCGCACGCGCTCAACCACATTTTCGGGCAGCCGGCCCATCCACTTCTCGATCGATCGATTCAGAAACAGATAAGAGAAGGCGGCCATCGCAGCGATCGGCAGCAAACTCAGCCCGATGAAATAGACGAGCAGCCGCGTTTGAATCTTTGATCCGGGCTGACGTTCGCGCCGCTCGCGGCGCAGGCGCAGGAGGCTGCGCAGCAGGATGAAACTGAAAACCATGAACGCCGCAAAGTTAAGCGATGAAAGCGCGTAGAGCAGCAGCGTGTCGGAACCGGTTTCAGGGGGCAATAGCGGGCCGAGATTGAATAGTTGCTGGGCCACGATAATTGCGAGCAAGAGCGCTACTATCCCAGCCAGTAGCCACGCGCCCGCACGACGCGTTCGAACCCTGGGTTGCGCGTCTGATTGATTCGTGTTCGTGCTCACAGAAGGTGGTCGCGGTAGTGCCGAATGTTGAAACAAAGTTTAGCACAGGGTTGGTTGTGCACAGGCTTCCCTGCTTCGCGTCCCAGGAACGAAATATTTATAGAAGCCATCATTTCTCTTGTGCTTCTGGAGCGACATTTGAAATATCCCTCGAATCTGTCATTCAATCAGCAGCCCGTTAGGCCATAAAACATTGGGGCTCTGCGGACCTAAGCATATTTGTCTTGAGAACTCCCCGTCCGCCCTTCATCATTTGCACTTAGGTTGTAATTATCGGCAGGCGAGAGCTAGTCGCTGACTATCGCCGAACCTCTCACACCTAATGCTAGAATGACGCCCGCCAATGAAAGCCTCCAACTTCCTTATTGATCGTGAAGGTCACTTGCGCAGTGGTTGGAGGCTCGCAATCTTTGTGATCGCATTTCTTGTTTGCCTGCAGATAACGCACGTGTTGTTGGTAGTCGCGCTCTCTACCGCATTACGTCGTTCGAACCTCGAGATTGGCGAGACACTATGGGGGGTCGCCGCGGGTCACGGCGCGATCCTGAGTTCGGCGCTGCTCGTCGGCTGGATCTGCGGCGCGTTGTTGGAAGACCTGCCATTTGCTGCCCTGGGCTGTTCGCCGCATCGCGGCTGGCTACGAAATCTGTTAATCGGATCGGTGCTTGGCGCTGTCTCGCTG
Organism: Pyrinomonadaceae bacterium; assembly: GCA_046262835.1. Classification (GTDB taxonomy): domain Bacteria; phylum Acidobacteriota; class Blastocatellia; order Pyrinomonadales; family Pyrinomonadaceae; genus UBA11740. The sequence continues at coordinate 30,489 of JBHELZ010000031.1, read as the reverse complement.
TTTGTGGCAGCGCTCCTGACCACGCTAACGCGAGGTGTGCGCTTTAGTTTCGATCCGGCCGGCTTCAGGCTCATTGGCGAAACACTGTTGGTTTCTTTTCTGATTTTTCTGTTCGCGGCGGCGGCGGAAGAAATGCTTTTTCGCGGGTATGTGTTACAGACATTAACGCGCGCAAACATCGCCTGGCTGGGCGTTGCACTGACCTCGGTCCCGTTCGCAGCCGCGCATTTGAAAAACCCCAACGTCGTACCGGGATTTACATTCGTCAACACGGCGTTGGCGGGTGTTTGGCTCGCGGTCGCTTATTTCCGCACGCGAAGTTTGTGGCTCCCGTTCGGGCTGCACTGGTCCTGGAACTGGGCCCAGGCGTCGTTACTTGGTTTGCCGGTGAGCGGCATTGACCGCCTCGCTCCCGCTCCTTTATTAAAGGCCATGAACCTCGGCCCGGATTGGCTGACCGGCGGCGCTTACGGAATCGAGGGCGGCGCTGCTTGTACCATCGCCCTGGCTATCTCAACCGTGATAATTTGGCGGTTCAAACTATTCGCGCGGGCGGACGGACCAGCGTATCAGAAAGCCGCGCGTCAGCCAGGGCAAGGCGGTTCTTTTTCACGGTCGGGCTTCTGACCCGCTGTTAACACTCTCTCCATCATCCCCGTCTTAGCCATGTCTGAAGTAATAAGCAACTTCAAGATTGCGGAATCAAATTCAAAGGGCGTGTCAATGATTGAGGCCGAAGCCACCGCGGAGATGTTGCTGATGACAGGAGCATTCCGCTCTCCCCTGACAATCGATGAACCGGTTGAACAAACTCTGGTTCGCGCGGTACTGGAGGGACAACGTGATCGTTTCGGCCGCCTTTACGAGATGTACGCGCCGCTGGTGCACGGAGTCTTGTTGGCGCGCGTGCCCCGCGATGAGGTTGACGATCTGGTGCAGGATATTTTTCTGCACGCATTGAAGAAGCTGCACACGTTGCGCGACCCCACCGCGTTCGGTCCATGGATCGCAATGATTGCCCGCAATCGAGCGATGGATTTTCATCGGGGATCACGCGACATGGTTGAGGTGGACGAACAGACAGCAGTCGCTCAGCCCTTAAACCGCACCGCGCGGGAAGTGCTCGATTTAATCCGCCAGCTTCCCGATGCCTATAGGGAAACACTGGTGCTGAGATTCGTCGAAGGCATGACTGGCCCGGAAATCGCGTCGCGCACAGGCTTAACAGCGGCCTCAGTCCGGGTGAACCTGCATCGAGGAATGAAATTACTGCGCGCGAAAATCGGGGCAGCAGCCCACCCGTGAGGAGGCGCAAGTCAAAACCGCCGGCGGTAACCCCGCAGATGGAAACGATTATGAACGACAATTATCTTTGGGACCGAACGGGTAAACCGGACACTGAAATTCAGGAATTGGAAGATCTTCTGGGCCCGCTGCGATATCAGCCGCGGCGGCTAAAGATTCCCGCAACCGTAAGGAAGGGCAGTAACCTCATGTTCCGAGTGGTGGCGATTGCCGCAGGCGTCGCATTTCTCTTGATCGGAAGCGCTCTTTTGGTTCGTTTCGTTATTTCTTCGGGCGCGGGGCCAAGTCTGCAAGTAACTACCACCCCGCCATCGCCCCCAAATCAAACTAAAGCACAGGAAGATGCGGTAGTGGTTCCGGCGCCACCGAGGGAAGTAACCGTTAAGCGCCGAGATGGCACGAGAAACGAAACTGTCCGCGCCCGAAACGTACACCGGCAGGTGCAGGTTGCGACTCCAGCGTTGACCCGGCAGGAGCTCGCAGAAAAAGAACAAGTATTAATTGCGTTGCGATTAGTCAGTGCCAAGCTCAATCTGGTCCAACGCAAGAGTCAGGGTTTTCCTCAGACAAATGCAATTCGCAATCAACACAAGATTGGATGAACTAATTATGAAGACACTCTTCCGAACTGTTTTGAAATTTGTGCCGGTGTTGCTGCTTCTCGCTGGCGGCGTCGTGACCACGATGGCCCAGGGCGCCAAGCTCCAGCTCGATCAGCTCGATCTGCTTGCCAATAGGGCGAGTGAAACAGTTGACGTGAAGCTGGATGAGCATCTGATGCAGACAACCGCGAAATTCTTCTCTGGCAAAGACACCGACGACGCCGAGATTCGCGACCTCATCAAGAACGTCAAAGGGATTTACGTAAAGAGCTTCACCTTCGACAAAGAGAATGAATATTCGCCGGCGGAAGTTGACTCTGTAATGTCGCAACTTCGCAGCGCCGGCTGGAGCAAAATCGTCGGTGTCACCAGCAAAAAAGACGGCGAGAACGTGGAGGTCTACCTGATGAACCTCGGCGATGAGATCACCGGATTGGCTGTCGTCAGCCTTGAGCCGAAGGAATTCATGGTCGTCAACATCGTGGGTCCAATTAATCTGCAAAAGTTAAGTCAGCTGGAAGGTTCCTTCGGCGTGCCGTTGCTGAATCTGCCGCCATCGAAACCAAAGACTGACAAATAGACCGGGGTCAGAAGCCCGACCGTCAGCGAGGGCAACTTCAGCAACCCATGAAAAGGAAACTGGCATTGACAGCATTGATAATCGCGCTGGCCCTGGCGTTGCCTTTTTCCGCGCGCGCAGATCGGGACGGCTTTAATGACGCCGTGAAAGCCATTGAGCAGTTCTATCACGTCAAGCACCGGAACGTTCCGTTGCTGGCCCGCGCGGGAGTGAAAGCAGTGCGAACGGCCGCGAAGATCCGCGGGGGCGAGTACAAGAAATTGGCAGAGGTGGGCAGCGTCCGCGTCGCGTTCTTTGAAGATCAGACGTTCAATTCCCAAGGCCAGATGGCGAGGTTTAAGAGCGCCATGCAAACCACGCTCGCCACAGACTGGTCGGCATTGGTGCAGACGCTGGCGCCGAAGGACGAAGAGCAAACTTATGTGTATGTGCGGGACGCGGGAAAAAATTTCCACGTGCTGATAATCACAATTGAGAAAACCGAAGCGACCGTGGTTCAGGCGACGCTCGCTCCCCAGGTCCTCGCAGATTTACTTAAGTCCCCCGAGGAGATGGGTAAAGCATTAACCGAGGAAGCGACAACCAGCGATCCGTAAAAACCGGCAGTGGCCGACCGCCAGGCGGAGCGTAACCAGGAGAATTCAATGAAATCGTCGAACCCAACTCACAGACAAAAGAACCAAGCGCCAACCAGCTTCGGCTCCCCGGCCGCGCGTATCGGCCTCCTTTTATTGCTGGCATTATTCGTCGCACAAGCGATCTTTGCCCAGGAGATCGCCGACACGATCAAAATTCGCACGCGCGTCGTCTTTATAGATGCGCTGGTCAAAGACACGCGGACAGGCATTCCCATCTCGGATCTTGAACCGGCCAGTTTCGTCCTTTTCGACGATGGGAAGCCGCGAACTATTTCTTATTTCAACAGTGAAGGTCGGGCGCGCAAACCTCTGGCGATGATCCTCGTTCTCGATCTGCGTGAGGACGGGGCCGGCCGCTTTCTCAAACGCGAGGAAGTTCGCGCCGCGATTGTGGACGAGTTGAGCAAACTGCCCCCGGGGGACGAAGTCGCAATTCTTGGCATTAATGCAAACAGTTACGACGACAAATCTCCCATGATTAGAAACGGCCACGCGCTTTGGCTTACCGAGTTCACCCGGGATCGGGCGCGGCTCGATTGGGCGCTGGCCCGGGTGCCTGCCCTCGTCGCCACGATGCCGGCGACATCTCCGAAAACGGAGCCAAAGACCGACGACAAGAAAGAAACAAGCATGACCGTCAGTGCCACGACCGACAAAGCTTCGGCCGAGGCAACCAATTCTGAGACAAGACCTGCCCCCAATAACGAGGTACTGGAAACGGAAACGATCAAGGGCAAAAACGGCGCAACGATTACGCGCACGACGAAGAAAGATGGATCCGTCGATGTCAAACGCGTGAGTGCCAATGGCAACGTAACTATCGATCTCAATAATTTTTACGACATGGCCGCCGCTACGCGCGATGCGACCCATCTAATCGAAGAAAAGCGCCCCAACTCTCAGGCGGCAATCGTCTGGTTGTCAGACGGTATTGCGCCAGTTTTCAAAGAGGACGTGGGCGCTACTGAACAAATTCTGATTCGCCAGAATGCAATCTTTAATACTCTTAACGTTGACATGCGGACGCTCTACAAGTTCCTGCTTCCCTTCGGCCAACCGTTAATTGGCTGGACGGGCCTCAGCCTCGCCGGGAGCGCAAAACGGCTGGCTCAACAGAGCGGCGGTGAAATCGTGCACGTCAGTCGCGTCAAAGATTATGGCACGGGCCTCGCCCGGGTGATTGGAAATCTCAACGCGCGCTACACCCTGGGGTTTGCCCTCGGTGAAGATGAGAGAGATGACGGTCGCCTGCATGAACTCACTTTGCGCGTGAAAGCCGTCGATGCCAAGGGTAAACAAAGACGACTTGAGGTTAGTTCGCGTCGCGGTTATTACATGCCAAAAACTGAGACCGCGGAAGCCAGCGTGAAATAGATGATGACGGGAAGCGCTGCGAGGAGTGGCGTGCCGCGTCACGCGCAGGACGTGGGTCACGTAGCGTCCGCATTATCAAATCAGTAGAATAAGCTTCGTCGGAATGTTTGCAGCGTCTTATCGACGCTTCCGAAACCCCTATGAAGCTATTCACCGTTGACGAAGCGAACGCGCTACTGCCTTCCGTCCGGCCAATCGTTAAGTCCATTCAGAAGTCCCATCGAAGAGTTACTTCCCATCAGACAGCAGCGAAACATGCCGCCGGGGGCGCCGAGAACGGCGGCGGCGGCATGAACCAGGGCGTGCGCTACGCTGCCCTGCTGGTCGAACTCTCGACGCATGCGGGTCAGTTAGAGAACCTCGGCATTCAGTTAAAAGATTATCAGCAAGGCTTGATCGATTTTCCATCCATCCGCGACGGCCGGGTCGTCCTCCTGTGTTGGAGAGCGGACGAGGGCGATCGACTTCAATGGTGGCATGATATCGAGGACGGGTTCGCCGGCCGGCAGCCTTTGTAACAAACGGAACAGAACAAACATTGAAATTGAAAATTGTCCCTAACGCTTCTCTCGGAGATCGACCAAACGGCAATTTTGCTCTCTGCGATTTGCTAATCTGCAATTCTCAATCTGGTCGGCTTCGCTTCGAACGAAAAGCTATCAGGCCCGAGTCCCAACTTCAACTCCTGCAATAATTCTCGTTGACGACTTAAAGTAAAGCTGCTAGTATCGGCGGCGTCTGTGGTGGGGTTTTGGTTAGTCACACCCATTCCCCGGATTCGAGCTGACGAAGACACTTGCCGATGCAAGATTGCTCTTGTGGCGTCGCTCATAACGGCAACTCAGATACCTGCCCCGTATCTTAGCTCAAACTCATGATCCAAAAAGGTCTGCCGGATTTATCTGCGAAATCCGACAAAAACTCTATCGCCAAAAGAACGAACGATCGCGCGCGACACCCGGGGCAAGAAACAAAGGGTGCTTCGCGACTGATCGAATTTCCCGGAACAATGCGCCCGATGCCTGAATGGCGCAAGCAATTGAGCCAGCGTGTGCGTGAGGTCCAGGAGCGTAAAGCGCGCGAAGCTGCGGAAGAACTCGCCGCCGCACAGCAGGCAGGACTGGTTTCGTGCGCATTGCCTTCGGGTCAGTTGGAACTCGTGCCTGATTTGGAGCAAACCGTCATGAATCCAATCGTCTCAAAAGCGCTCGAACGAATCGACCGCGCGCGACGCGTCGACGACTTTGCCTCCGCCGGCACCGCAGTGGCGACCGCGCCGGCACTCGATCAAAATATGGTGGAACTATCGTTGCCAGCCGGTGACGATGCAGAGGTGCCTTCATCCAGGCCGAGGCTCACCGTTGTTACCCCGGAAGCACTAATCGACCACGCGGTTGAATTGAGCGTCGAACAGACCGAGACGAATCCAGCAGAAGGACTTGCGATTGAGTCGAGCGCCGAAGCCCAGTCGCGTAAACCCGGCCGCGTAATTTCGGATGACGACTCGGCCTTGTCGTATCTCGAAACGTGTTTGTCCCTCCCGGCCCTGTCGTCTGACACGCGCGATGACCTTCCCGGCCTGACACGTAGATTCTTCGGAGGCGTCATCGATCTGGTCGTCATCGCCCTGATAATTTCACCGGGGGTCGCTGCTGTTTATTTTTCCGGAAGCAAATGGAATGACCCGCGCGTGATTGAAATCATGGGTTCCGTTGCAGTTGTCACAATGTTCGCGTACTTGACGATTTCGATCGCGTTAACAGGAAGAACGTTGGCGATGCGAATGCTTTCATTGCGCACCATCGACTTGCGAACCGGCCTGATCCCTACGGGCGCCCAATCCATCAAACGCGCTATTGGATTTGTTTTCTCGCTCGCGTTCCTGGGACTCGGTCTCGGTTATGCTTTGATCGATCCAGATCATCGAACGGTTTACGACCGGCTTTCAAATACCATCGTGGTGCGCGGGTAGCACCCGATCAGTCACTTCTGGCTAGTGAAGGCGGGCGTCGTGCCCGCCTTTTTATGTTAACTTCTCAGCTCACTCATGGACGACGAATCGATCAAAGAAATAGTCAACCAGATCTGCCCGTTACTTGTAGGACGAACCCCCGGAAAAATCTTCCAATTTGGGCCGGCATCTCTGGCAATTGATTTCGGGTTGCGCGACGCGGGCTATTTGTTCCTAAGTGTCGAGCCTGCAGCACCGCGAATTTATCTGATAAAGCGACGCGTCCGCGACCTGGAGAAGCAAAGCCGAACGGCAACACAATTTGTCCTCGCCTTAAAAAAAGAGCTCGCCCAAACAAGGTTAGTTTCAATCAGGAAAGACCCTGCTGATCGTATTGTGTGGTTCGCTTTTGCAGGAGACGACGATATAGGAAACGAAAAGAGGCGAGCGCTTGTCGTCCAACTGACCGGCCGCTCAGCAAATATACTACTGCTGAATGGCGGCAATGAAATAATTCAAACCTTTCGTCAATCACCCAGCGCCGGTGTGCGCAGCGGAGACAAATACGAGAGCTCAAACAGGTCACCGCCGGATCGACCAAAGAAGCAAAGCGTTCTGCTGAAAATGATTCGCCGCGGCGAGTTCGCAACCCCTTCTGAAGCCGCCGATCACTACTTCATTCGCCTGGTTGCGGAGAAAAAGAACGCCGCTGAGGCCGCGTCGGCGCGCGGCGAACTGCGCCGCAGGATATCTCAGCAGCAAAGACTCATGCACCAGCTTGAGAGGGATCTGCGAGAACACGCGAATCCCGAACAGCACAAGCGCATTGGCGATCTGCTGTTGGCGAACCTGAGTACCGCGAAGAGAAACGGCGACCGCGTAGCATTGATCGATTATTTTGCCGAGGTTGCTTCGACCATCTCCGTCGATGTCGACCAAAATCTGTCGCTTCAGGAAGAAGCGGCGCGGCGATTCGCCCGCTATTCCCGATCGAAACGGGCGATTGGGCAAATCGAATCGCGGATCGAATTGGTGCGAAAACAGTTGCATGAGCTCCAGACAGAGCAGGAATCGTTGGAGAAGCTACTATCAGAGTCCAGACCAGGCGCGATAGGCGGCAAGCTTTCGTCATCCGCGCCGGCGATATCTGATATTGGTCGTTCATCCCATTTATCTTTCGAGCCGGTCGTGGCCGGAGACCGAAAAAAAGTCGCGGTCAAGCGCATTCCCGGCACTCGCCGCTATATTTCATCCGATGGCCTTGAAATCCTGGTCGGCCGCACTTCGAACGACAACGATCACTTAACTTTCAAGATCGCCCGGCCCAATGATCTATGGCTGCACGCCGCAGACTATGGCGGCTCGCACGTGGTCATTCGCCGGTCGACGCGAAAAGAGGTTCCACATCAAACGATCGTCGAAGCTGCCCAGCTCGCTGCCTGGTTTTCGCAGGCGAAGAAAAGCCCAAAGGTCGACGTGCACCACACCGAGCGAAAGTTTGTTTCAAAACCAAAAGGCGCCAAACCCGGGTTAGTCCGCCTGCAGCGGTTCAAAAACATCACGGTCAAGCCAAAGGAAGGCGCGACACGACTTTAGCGGAGTGCCAGCATTCCGCTTGAGCGCAACGCGAATCAGATTGTTGAGAGTTACCTCCCGTTCGAAACGCGAGGATTTGTAAGAATGGCGTCAGCGGTACGGCCAGCTTGGCTACCTCTTTGCGACTGTGATTCTTACCGGGCTGACGCGAATTGGACGGGGGACTACTACCCTCGTGGATTTTTCCACGCGCAGACAGGACTCGGCGGTCTGTCAGCAGGGGGAGGCTGTGCGCGCTCGATTCATCACGCGGTTGCAGCGGTGCCGGAGGCAAGGGCGTCGCGCAGGCGGCGAATTTGCGCGGCGTGGTTGTGGGCGTGCGCCGCGTAAATTTTCAGCCAGTCTTCCGCGGAGTACGAGCCGCTTTCAGAATGCGTCCCTTCGCGTCGCCAATCCTCGTCCGTCATGAAATCAAAAAGTTGTGCGGTGCATGCGCGAGTGCCGCGAAAGGCGTCGAACGACGGGCCAATCTCACGGTGGTTGTAACGCAAACGAGCGGCGTAGCTGTCCTGATCGTAGCCCTGAATCAAGGGCTGGTCTTCCGCCAGCAAGCGGCGCAAGCGCAGTCCACTCGTGGTTTCACTGTCGGCAAGATGATGGACGATCTCTGCGGCGCTCCACTTGCCGACCAGCGGATGCGCAGTCAGTTTGTCCCTGGGAAAACCTTCGAGTGCCTCAGCGACTTCACGATAACCGTCTTTGTATTGTGAGATTAGTTGTTCTCGTTCCTCAGTAGTCATTGGTGCTCCTCAGCGTTAAGTACAGCATTTAGACGAGCAAGCTGCAAAGTCAAAGCCCCACATCTTTTCATTTTAATTCCGCTAATTCTTAAGAAATGTTTTTTCTGGAGACTTGCTGACGCGGGCGTCCGCGCACGACCATCAGCGGCTCACCACTAACAAGGTAAACGATCCCGGCACCATTGGTGGTCGCGGGCGCGGTTGTTCGGTAGTCGGCGCCGGCGCCGGTCCGAACTCGGCCGTGACGGTATAGATCTGGTGCGTCTTTGCATCCAGGGCAATAGTGCGCGCGCGTCGGAATGTCGGGACATTTTCGACGACGCTGAATTTGCTCGGTGAGTCCTCATGAACAACCGTCAACGTGCCGTCGGCCCCATTGGTACTGAAAGCGAATGCCGTGTCAGGATCGAATGCCGCGCCGTCTGCGCCTTGACCGATGGGAACGTTTGCGACGACTTGGCCGTTATCTGCGTTCACCACGACCATCATCTTGTTTCCGCAGACCGAGAATAGCCGGCGACTCTTATGATCCATGGCGAGGCCTGAGGGTCCGTCGCAGGGCGCGATCTTCCAGCGGTTCTGAACGGACAGCTTGTTGGCATCGAATTGAACGATTTCGCTCGTGTCTTCAATGTTCACAAAGATGCGACCTTTGCCGTCAGATACGGCGGCTTCAGGTTTTCCGCCCAGGGCGATGGTGCCTGCGGCATTACCGGACTTCGCATCGACAGCAGTCGCGTCCTTGCTCGTGCCATTGAAGGCGAAAACCCGCTTCGAAACCGGATCGTAAATGATCGCGTCAGGATTCTTTCCGGCCGCTGCCGTGCCCAGGACCTTCAAACTCTTAAGATCGAAAATCGCGATGGTCCCGTCCCGCCCATCACTGATGAATCCCTTATCAAACTCAGCCGCGATCGCAATTCCATGAACGCCGTTCGTATTAGGAATGTCGCCCAAAACCGCGCCCGTGTCGGCGTCGACGACCATAACATGCGTGCCACGCGAGATATAGACGCGTCGCGCTTTACTATCGACAGTCAAATAGTCCCAGCCGCCATCACCGCCAATTTTGAAAGTCCTGGCTACATGATAACCGGATGGGCCGGCCCACGCTGCCGTGGTGATCAAGAGCGAAACAAACAACGCCATCATGAGAACTACGCGCATTCGATCCTCCGAGAGCTGAAATTAGACACGCGGAAACTACTCCGTGCATTATCTTTCGTCAAGCGCGTCGGCTTGCTCTGATGCAACTAAGAATTGAAACCATACAAAATCCGCGGATTTAGTCGCCGGCAAACGTGGCCTCTGATTCCTAATTAAATCTATTATTTTGGCCGTTATCGAAAAAAAGGGTGACTTTAGCAGCCTCGGAATAGAGTTTGCACAATCAAATTTCGACGGCCTCTATCCCGTCGTGATCAGATTCGGAAGTACATGGGGGATTTGAAGAACGAAGGAGACCAAATAAAATGGCTTATGAGGAACAACAGGCAGAGCACCGAAAAATAGTTGTCGAAACACCGAACGCCCGGCGTGAAGAGATTCACACGGAAGCAACGCGTTATCCCGATCGAAGCAGCGGCATCTCGGGAGCAGCCATGGCCGCAATTGTGGTTGGCGTCATCGCGCTGGCCGCAATCATTATACTTTTCGTGATGAACCAGCAGCAGAACAACGCCAACGCGAACACGACTGTCCAGCAGCAGCAACCGCCACAGACGGTTATACAGCAGCCTGCGCAACAGCCGCCGGTGATAGTGCAGCAGCCCGCGGCACCCGCGTCGCAACCGCCCGTGATCATCAATGGTCAGTCAGCACCGGCAACAAGTGGCGGCACTACCACTTCCAGCTCAAATCTGCCGGATGATTCCACAATTCAAGCCGCGGTCGATAAGAAGCTGAGTACTGATTCTCAGTTATCGGCCCTGGGAATAACCGCCACTGTTATCAATGGCAAAGTTACTTTGATTGGCAGCGTGCACAGTCAATCGGAGAAATCTCAGGTCGAACGCGCGGTGAAAGCCGTAAAGGGAGTAAAGTCAGTCGATAATCAGATTAGCGTTTCCGATTAACCAGGTCTTACCGTGTCCCTGGGCGCGGGCGCCTAACTATGAGTTTTCGCGCGCGCCCAGTCACCCCAGCAGCAAGCGCCGAAGCGAAGCTTCGGCGCTTTTTTATTAGCAGGTACTCCAGCACATTCGTCGCGCCCAAACCAACTCCTAAACTGTCTGACGCCCGGCTTGTCTCAGCGGCACTGTTAAATTATTCTCGCGCTATCCCGACCGCGCGAGGACACAATGGACCATTTTCCCGAAACTGAACGCACAACCCTAAAACGTCTGCCGACACGCGGGAACCACGATCGAGAAGTGATTAATCAGATCCTCGACGAAGGATTCATCTGTCATGTCGGTTTTGCCATCGACGAACAGCCCTTCGTAATTCCAACTGGATACGCGCGCGCCGGAGACAAGCTATTCATCCACGGATCACAGGCCAGCCGCATGCTGCGAGCCTTAAAGGAAGGGATCGACGCGTGCGTGACGGTGACTATAATCGATGGGCTGGTGCTCGCCCGTTCAGCTTTCCATCACTCGATGAATTATCGTTCGGTAGTCATATTCGGGCGCGCGGAGCTGCTTGCCGATCGAGAAGAAAAGCTGGCCGCGTTGTACGCCTTATCCGAGCACATGATTCCCGGCCGCTGGGCGAATGTAAGAAAGCCGAATGAAGCTGAGTTGCAACAGACTACAGTTCTCGCGCTGCCGCTTGATGAAGCGTCGGCAAAGATACGCAGTGGTCCGCCGCTCGACGATGAAGAAGATTATGCGATGACGGTTTGGGCGGGAGTGCTGCCGCTTCGTTTGATGACGGAAGATCCAGTCGCCGATCCTCGCCTGCCGCCGACCCTGGAAGCTCCCGATTATGTAGTTGAGTACAACCGTCAGCCATAGCAGTTTTTCCGCGATATCTCCTGCAGACGCTTTAACATCTCATCGATTCTTTAAACAAGCGACCGGTCAAGGCAGGATGTCCGGAACTCGTTAAGCGATATCGTGGTACTGCGATTGCTCCTAGCTTCAAGCTCAGGCATTTAGAGTCGGAATTTTCGATGAAAATTGAATGTGCGCATGATCCGCTGTACTGAATTCGCGCGGTTACGAGTCAGAAAAGCAAACGCGGCAATTATAAGAAAGTAGCAATCTTTCGGTGACAATTACGACAAGTGCGATCCGCTACTATGGCGACCGCAATTCTGATAAAAATTAATTCAGGCGCAAGCCCCCTGGTTTAGGGGCCATCAGAGCTGGAACGCTCCCGCAATTTAGTTCTATCTCTCAAAGCGGATCAGAAGAAATCAATCGAGTGTGGAGGGGTATTTGTGTCTGCCCAAATAGAGCATCAAAAAATTACTAACGGCGCGTTGCCGAACACGATCAAGCGAAATCAAGCGAAACTAGTTTCGAAGACCCAGGAGTTTTCTTTGAACGCGAATCAGATGAAGCCGGACCTGGTTTGTTGGTCGCATTTGCGTTGGGATTTCGTATATCAAAGGCCGCAACACTTGTTAACGCGAGCGGCGGCCGACAGGCGCGTTTTCTTTATGGAAGAACCAATCTTCGACAATGGTTCTCTGCGTCTCGATGTGCGCCAGCGCGATGGTGGTGTAAAAGTCGTAACCCCGTACCTGCCCGAAGGTTTACGCAGCCAGATCGCGACCCAGGCAGTGCTGAAGGAAATGCTGCGCCGGTTTTTCGTCAATCAGGAAATCAAGGAATATCTATTCTGGTACTACACGCCAATGGCGCTGGAATTTACGCAACAGTTTTCGGCCGTCGCCATCGTTTACGATTGCATGGATGAACTGTCGGCATTCCACGGCGCTCCGAATTCTTTGATCGAGCGCGAAAAAGAATTGCTAAAGGCTGCGGACGTTGTTTTCACCGGCGGCTTCAGCTTGTACGAAGCGAAGCGTGATCGCCACGATTCGGTTTACGCTTTTCCCAGCAGCATAGATAGGGCCCACTTCAAGCAAGCGCGCACGCGCACGCAAGATCCTGAAGACCAGGCGTCAATTGCACATCCGCGGCTTGGTTTCTTCGGCGTAATAGATGAACGCTTCGATGTTCAGTTGATCGACGCAGTGGCTGCAGCCCGCCCCGACTGGCAATTTGTCATGCTCGGGCCTGTCGTGAAGATTCATCCGGATACTTTGCCGCGGCGCGCGAACATTCATTATCTGGGTAACAAGAACTACAAGGACTTGCCTTCGTACATCGCGGGGTGGGATGTGGCCTTACTTCCCTTCGCCCAAAACGAAGCGACTCGATTTATTAGCCCGACGAAAACTCCTGAATATCTGGCTGCCGGCAAGCCGGTTGTGTCGACTCCGATTCGCGACGTGGTGCGGCCGTATGGGGACATGGGGTTGGTGCGCATTGCGGCGAACCCGGATGAATTCATCGCGGCGATTGCAGAGTCACTGCAAACAGAGGCAAGCGGCCCGGATTGGCTGAAGCGCGTCGACAGTTTTCTGGCGAAAACATCCTGGGATGAAACCTGGGAGCGAATGTCTTTATTAATCGACGAAGTGCTCGATCAAAAAAGAGGCAGGCCCGCGGGCCTCGCTATGCTGGAGGCGCCGGCACAGTCTTTACACGCAGCAAATTATACGTGTGCATCAATTTAGTTGATGCCGCTTGCGAATAGCTCACGCGGGAGAGCACCCCGGGGGGGCGACTCGTAGTCAAGAGAGAAAAGGATTAGGGGGATTCATAATAATGTTTGATTATCTAATTGTTGGTGCAGGTTTTGCGGGCAGCGTGATTGCTGAAAGGCTGGCGCGCGGGTCGAATAAGAAAGTCCTGCTTTGTGATAAGCGGCCACACATCGGCGGTAACGCCTATGACCACTACAACGATGCCGGCATTCTGATTCATAAGTATGGCCCGCACATTTTCCATACGAATTCACGCGAGGTGTTTGAGTATCTTTCCCGATTTACTCAATGGCGGCCTTATCAGCATCGCGTGAAAGCCAGCGTTGACGGGCAGATGGTCCCCATTCCAATTAATCTCGACACGATTAACAGCCTTTACGGCTTGAATCTTACTTCGTTCGAAGTCGAAGAATTCTTTAAGAAGGTTGCGGAAAAGCGCGATCAAATAAAAACCTCCGAAGATGTCGTCGTGAGCCAGGTAGGTCGCGAGCTTTACGAAAAATTCTTTCGCAATTACACACGCAAGCAATGGGGACTGGATCCGTCAGAACTCGACGCCAGCGTGACGTCGCGTATCCCCACCCGCACGAATCGCGACGACCGGTATTTCACCGATACTTATCAGGCGATGCCGCTGCACGGCTACACGCGCATGTTCGAAAACATGTTGGATCACCCGAACATCAAAGTGATGCTCAACTGCGACTATCGCGAGATCGAAAAAGATGTTCCGTTCGGCCAGATGGTTTACACTGGACCCGTGGATGCATTTTTCGGTTATTGCTACGGGAAACTTCCTTATCGTTCGCTCGAATTCAAACACGAGACCCACAACACCAAAGTCTTCCAGGAAGCTCCGGTAGTCAATTACCCGAACGAGCATCTGTACACCCGCGTCACTGAGTTCAAGTATCTGACCGGCCAGGAACACGAGAAGACCAGCATCGTCTACGAATTTCCGAAGAGCGAAGGCGACCCGTATTATCCGGTGCCGCGGAAAGAGAACACCCAGATTTACGAGAAGTACAAAGCGTTGGCAGACAACACACCTGGAATTCACTTTGTCGGCCGCTTGGCAACTTACAAGTATTACAACATGGACCAGATCGTCGCCCAGGCATTGACGGTTTATGCGAAGATGGTTAGCGCCCGCCGAGCAGAGGCGCTGGCGCTGGGCCACGGTCATCAAAACGGAAATCATAAGACAACGAGCCGGGCAACTATCACCACCGACCTGACTCTGGTCGGTGGGGCGCCTAGTGAAATACGAAAGGCTGTTTGATAGTTTCTTTCTTGGCGGTTTTGAATGTTCAACGCATCGTCTCGCAACCGGAAGACGGTTGGATGAGGTTGCGTTCACGCAACACGACCACCTGGCGCGCGAGGATTATTTGCGGCTGCATGAGCGGGGAATCAGGACCGCACGTGAAGGTCTACGTTGGCATTTAATCGAACCTCGGCAGCGGGCATATGATTTCACCAGTGTGCTGCCGCTGGTGCGCGCGGCCCAATTAACCGGCACCCAAATAATCTGGGACCTCTTTCACTACGGCTATCCTGACTGGCTGGATTTATTCGAGCCTCGTTTTATCGATTCCCTGGCGAAACTCGCCAGAGAGTTTGCCCGTCTGTGGAAAAACGAGACGGACAATATTCTCTTCGCAGCTCCTATCAATGAGATTTCCTTCTTTACCTGGGCTGCCGGCGATAGCGGCATCTTCAATCCTTTCGTCAAAGGCCGGGGCCATGAACTAAAAGAGCACCTTGTGCGCGCGTCGATCGCCGCCTGTGAAGCGCTGTGGGACGTCGACAGCCGCACGCGCATAGCGCAAATCGATCCAATGATCAATGTGCTCCCGCTCGATCCCAACAACCAGGAGCAGGCGCGCCACGCCGAGAGCTATCGACTATCGCAATATGAAGTGTGGGACATGCTCTCCGGCCGATTGAAACCGCACCTCGGCGGGGCACCCAAATATCTCGACATCATCGGGGGCAATTATTACGTGCACAACCAGTGGGTTTGGGGCGCCGGCTTTATTGCGCAGGACAACCCCCGGTATCGGCATCTTCGGTACATAATCAAAGAATTGTACGATCGATACGAGCGTCCGTTTTTCATCGCTGAAACCGGGATCGAAGATGAGTTGCGCCCGAAATGGCTTCGCTACATCTGCACTGAGGCGCGCGCGGCCCTGGAGGCCGGCGTGCAACTTGAAGGCATTTGTTTGTACCCAATTGTCAATCATCCCGGGTGGGATGACGATCGGCATTGCTACAATGGTCTTTGGGATTATCCAAACGAAAAAGGCGAGCGCGAAATCTATCAACCGCTGGCTGATGAATTAGAACGGCAACGCGAATTGTTCGAGTCTCTGCTCGGGCTCTAATTTTGGGAAACAGACGCGATTTACAAAATGCACAAATCAGAACGCCAAAGGTGATCCACTGATTTTTCTGTGCCGGCGTAAATTAGCGTGAAGTCCTGCCCGCGAATTCAGTTTTCCTTTTGAACGGTTGCGAACATGACGACTGAACACACAATTCCCCGCCCCGAATATCCGCGGCCGCAGTTTGTGCGCGACCCATGGCTAAACCTGAATGGCGAATGGGAATTCGCCTTTGACGACGCGAATGATGGGCTCGAAAATGGCTGGCACGACGGCCGCACCCTGGCGTCGCGCATCACGGTTCCCTTCGCTTATCAAACGGAAATGTCGGGGATCGGCGATAAGTCCGTGCACGAAATTGTCTGGTACGCGCGCAGTTTCGATATCCCAAAAGAGTGGAACAAATCAGATGTTCTGCTGAATTTTGGGGCCATCGATTATTACTCGACGCTCTGGATCAACGGGCACGAAGTTGGCCACAACCAGGGCGGCCACGTTCCTTTTCAATTCGAGATTGCGCCTTATCTTTGTGAGGGCACCAATCGCCTGACCTTGCGCGTAGAGGACCGTCAGGACCCGCGCCAACCGCGTGGAAAACAATCGTTTACCGGAGAGCCTTTCGGCATCGACTACTACTGCACGACCGGAATCTGGCAAACCGTTTGGCTCGAGGCAGCACCCGCAATTCGCATCGAAGAGCTTCGCATTATTCCGGTCGCCGACCGGAACGTCGTTTACATGAGCGTTTTCCTGCATGCACCTTCGTCGAATTGGCGAATCGAAGTCGAAGTGTTCGATGGGGAAAAACTGGTGACGCGGCGCGAAGACTACACGCCGGTCGCCACCGGCCAGTTCATGCTTACAATTCCCTACGCGAAGTTGTGGTATCCGCACTCACCTCATCTTTACGATCTCAGAGTCCGACTTTACGAAAACGACCATCTGCTCGACGAGGTGCGTTCCTATTTCGGCATGCGCAGCATCGAACTGCGGAACGGCCGGGTGCTGATCAACGGCGAACCGACTTATCTCAAGATGGTCCTTGATCAGGGTTACTGGCCGGGCGGTTACATGACCGCGCCTTCAGATGAAGCGCTGCAAACCGACGTTGGCTGGATCAAGATGCTCGGGTTCAACGGCGCGCGCAAGCATCAGAAAATCGAAGATCCGCGCTGGCTCTATTGGTGCGACCGGCTGGGTTTGCTGGTTTGGGAGGAAATGCCTAACGCGCGCGAGTGGTCGCCCGAATCCGAAGAGCTTTTGTCCGCGGAATGGCAACGCGCGGTACGCCGCGATTATAACCATCCGTGCATTATCGCGTGGGTGCCGGTGAACGAGAGCATGGGCTTTCCCGGCCTGGGGGCCGAGCATGCGGGCGAGTACGCGTTCATCGAGCGCATGGTCCGGACCACGCGGAGGCTCGATGCCACGCGTCCGGTGGTGGATAACGATGGTTGGGAGCACAGCGATATCACTGACATAGCCGCGATTCACGATTACACTCCATCCGCCGAGAAGTTGCGCGAGCGCTATCATGAAAAGCTCGAGGGCGGCGAGTTGCCATTAAAAGTCTGGATTGGCGAGAAGCCGCTGTTCGCACGCGGGTCGAAGTATCGCGGTCAGCCGATCATCCTCTCAGAGGTGGGGGGATTTCTCACCATTCCACCCAACGTCGCTCCGGAGAAACGTGACCTGTTGTATGAGTTTTATGATTCGTTCGCGACGCCCGAAGAGTTCGCTGCGAAGTACGAGGACCTGATGCGTGGAATTGCATCGCTGACCTTCCTGGCCGGCTTCTGCTACACGCAGCTCACCGATATCGAGCAGGAAATTAACGGGCTGCTGACCTTCGATCGCCATCCAAAGGTCCCGGCACACCAAATTTTTGAGATTCATCGCGAGGCGTTTAAAGAACAGCGGAGTGAAAGAAACTGAAGCTCAATTAAGATGTTGGCGGTTAATACAAAAGCGGCTTCAACCATAGTGATCGAAGCCGCTTTCGTTGGAGTAGCGCAAGTTGTTGACTTGCGGGCGAACGCCAACTAGACAAGTTGGCCTACATCCCCATGCCGCCACCCATGCCGCCCATGCCACCCGGCATCGGTGCCTTCTCTTCTTCAGCAATCTCCGAAATCATTGCTTCCGTGGTCAGCATCAGGCCCGCGATCGACGCTGCGTTCTGCAACGCGGTGCGCGTGACCTTGGCTGGATCGATGACGCCGGCTTTCACAAGATCCTCGTACACTTCAGTCTGGGCGTTAAAGCCATAGTTATCGTTCTTATCGTTGCGTACTTTCTCTACAACGACGGCGCCTTCTTTGCCGGCGTTCTGAACGATCTGACGGAGAGGTTCTTCCAAAGCGCGCCGCACGATTGCCACACCGATCTGTTCATCGGGGTCGCCTCCTCGCCCGATAACTGCCTTCGCCTCTTCCAGCACTCTCGCGGCGCGCACCAGGGCCACGCCGCCGCCGGGAACAATACCTTCTTCAACCGCGGCGCGGGTTGCATGCATTGCGTCCTCGACCCGAGCTTTCTTTTCCTTCATCTCGGTCTCAGTCGCCGCGCCAACTTTAATTACCGCGACGCCGCCAACCAACTTCGCGAGACGCTCTTGCAGCTTCTCACGATCGTAATCGGAAGTCGTATCTTCTACCTGCGCCCGGATTGTCTTGACGCGACCTTCGATATCGGCCTGCTTGCCGGCGCCTTCCACGATCGTGGTATTGTCTTTGTCGATCGTGATCTTCTTGGCGCGCCCGAGATCGGAAATCTGAACGTTTTCGAGCTTGATCCCGAGGTCTTCGCTGATGACTTTGCCACCCGTCAAGGTCGCAATGTCTTCGAGCATTGCTTTGCGTCGATCGCCGAAGCCAGGAGCTTTAACGCCGGCTACGTTGAGCGTTCCACGCAGCTTATTGACGACCAAAGTCGCCAGAGCTTCACCCTCGACGTCTTCCGCAATAATCAGCAAAGGCTTGCCCATTTTGGCAATCTGTTCGAGCAGCGGGAGCAGGTCTTTCATCGAGCTGATCTTCTTTTCGTGAATCAGAATCAGCGCGTTTTCCAGACTTACTTCCATTCTCTCTGCGTCGGTCACGAAGTAGGGGCTGAGGTAACCGCGGTCAAACTGCATTCCCTCGACCACTTCCAAAGATGTTTCCATGGTACGCGACTCTTCCACGGTGATCACGCCATCTTTGCCAACCTGATCCATTGCTTTCGCGATAATACCGCCGATGGTTGCGTCGCCATTTGCGGAAACCGTTCCCACTTGCGCGATCATGTCGCCCTTGACCGGTTTGGCCAGGCGATGAATCTCTTCAGTGGCGCGCTCAACTGCCTTATCGATACCGCGCTTGAGGGCCATCGGGTTGGCGCCGGCCGCGACCGTCTTCACGCCTTCTTTAAAAATTGATTGCGCGAGGACCGTCGCAGTGGTCGTGCCATCACCGGCGACGTCGGAAGTTTTGGAAGCGACTTCGCGGACCATCTGCGCGCCCATGTTTTCCAGGTTGTCCTTCAACTCGATTTCTTTCGCCACGGTAACACCGTCTTTGGTGATTGTGGGCGAACCGAATTTCTTATCGATCACGACGTTGCGGCCCTTCGGGCCGAGCGTAATCTTGACTGCGTCGGCGAGTTGATTAATGCCACGTAGAATTGCGGAACGTGACTCCTCGCCATGAACTACTTGCTTTGCCATTTTCGTCTTTTCTCCTAATTAGATTTCGTTTTGCGGCTTGGACGGAAGTCCAGTCTTTCGACTATTTGCCGCCTTTCTTGCCTGCGGCCGCGCGTTGAATGACTCCGAGAATCTCGTCTTCGCGCATGATTAAGAATTCCTGGTCGTCGAGTTTCACTTCTGATCCGCTGTATTTGCCGAACAGCACTCGATCGCCTGTCTTCACGTCCAGGGCTTGGCGGCTGCCGTCTTCGCGGTATTTGCCCTCGCCGACCGCCATGATCTCGCCCTCCTGGGGTTTTTCCTTTGCGGTGTCGGGAATGATAATCCCTCCGCGAATCTGCTCGCCTTCTTCAATTCGCCGCACTATGACGCGGTCATGAAGTGGCCTAATGTTGACTGCCATACTTCTGTCTTGCTCCTCTCAATCGTGAATTTGGACACAACCTTACGGAAAAATGCTCTTTAACTTTCCCAGTTTTAGCAATCTGGAGTTATGAGTGCTAAGAAATATAGTTAAGGTTGCAGAGGTTGTCAACCGCGGCTTGGGCCTAAAAAATTCGAGGTGCCCTACCAGCAGTGGCTCGCACGCGAAACTGTGGTGATCCACGTTCTATTTGGCGCTGCCGAAAGCTATTGTGGCGGGTATGAATGCGAAACGTCCGTGTGTGACTATCTGCGTTGGAGCCCGCGAAATTCTCAAGATGATTGGCACAACAGGTGTGGCAAGTTTATCGGTTTTGCTCGTCTTTTCAGCCGGCTGCTCGAGGAAAGCTGCCTCGGCGCCGGCAGCCGGGACACAGTCACGAGCAGCACCACCCCAGCCCTTACAAGAAGAGATCACCGACATCGCCGCGCCGGCCAAAGGACGCGTCGGAGTTTCGGCGGTGCTGCTGGAAACGGCAAAACCTATAGCGTCACTTAATCCTCAAGATCATTTTCCCATGCAAAGTGTCTACAAACTCCCGATTAGCATGGCCGTGATGAAGAAAGTTGACGACGGGAAGTTAAAGCTTGAACAGAAGGTGCGCATCGCGAAAAAAGATTATGTCGGTCGCGCCGCGCACTCGCCGATTCGCGACAGGTATCCAAATGGAACTGAGCTAAGCGTAAACGACTTATTGCGGTTCGCGCTTTCGGAAAGCGACGGCACAGCTTCAGACATATTGATGAAGCTCGCTGGAGGCCACGCCGCGGTTCAAGCTTATCTCACCGAACTTGGAATAAAGGATGTAATCGTGCTGGATACTGAAAAATCCTTCACCGAAGATCACTCCCTGCAATATCGCAACTTCGCAACTCCCGATGCTGCAGTTAGTTTGCTGCGCGCGCTGTATGAACACCGGCGATTATCTGAGTCCAGCCAGGCGTTGCTTTTGAAATTTCTGGCTGAATCAACAACCGGTCCGAACCGCCTGAAAGGGCTACTGCCACCGGGGACCATCGTCGCGCACAAGACCGGTACCGCAGCAACGCAGGACGGAGTGACCGCGGCGACGAATGACATTGGCATAATTACGTTGCCGAACGGAAAGCATCTGGCAATCGCTGTTTTTGTATCGGACTCTCCGGCCGGAGAAGCGACCCGGGAAGCGACCATTGCGAAAATCGCGAAAGCCGTTTGGGACCTGGCGAGTAAGTAAAATCAGACAGCCGAGCGAGTTGCAGCCATCAATGACAGCCGCACGCGAGTCAATAGAAGCAACCGGGCCACGTCCGGCTGGTTAATGGGAACGGTAGTTAATGATCAAGGACGCAACCATCTTCGCGTGACTTTCACGCGCGAATGCCAAATCCCGATCGCCGAGTCGAAAGCCCGCGCTAGCTGGCGCGAGTGCCGAACAGCGGGTGATAAAGCTAATGGCTCTTTTTTGAGTGGTGATGATTAGCGGAAGATCGACTTGCCTTCCGTTCCTGCGCGCGATAGGAATTCACTCGTTTTGAGATAGTGTTGCGATGGATCCCGAGCGCTGTTGCGGTGTGCGTAATCCGCTTTTTGTTGCGCGTGTATGCCTTCTGGATATAGAGCTTTTCGAATTCTTCGAGTGCTTCATCCAGCATGATGTGCCCGTCAAGCATGTCTTCAATCACTGCTTCCAGGCGGGGGCGTATCTGCATCGGTCGTTTGTCCTCATAATACGAATGAAGATTGCGTCGGATATCTGTAAAGTCTTATAACGGTTCACCCACCAGCAATTGATAAGCTTCAAGGTAACGGGCGGTGGTTGCTCTGGCGACTTCAGGCGGCAACTCGGGGGCCGGCGGCTGCTTATTCCAATTAACGCTCTCGAGATAGTCGCGCACGTATTGCTTATCGAACGAAGCTTGCGATCGACCCACTTGGTAACTGTCGACGGGCCAGAAACGCGACGAGTCAGGCGTTAATACTTCATCAATCAGAATCATTTGGCCTTCAGGATCGCGGCCGAATTCGAATTTTGTGTCCGCGATGATGATGCCGCGACTGCGCGCATAGTCGCTGGCTTCCTGATACAGCCTCAGCGAAGTCTCACGGAGTGATTCCATCACCTCCCGACCAACGATTTCGGCCATTTGCGCTTCGCTGATGTTTTCGTCGTGGCCAGTTTCGGCCTTGGTTGCCGGGGTGAAAATTGATCTCGCTAGTTTTTCGGAATCGCGCAGCCCGGCCGGCAATTTATGGCCGCAAACTTCTCCGGTGCGCTGATAATCCTTCCACCCTGAGCCTGAGAGATAGCCGCGGACCACGCACTCCACCGGAAAAACGTCCGTCCGCCAGCAAAGCATGGCGCGTCCCGACAAGGCGTCGCGATGCGCGCGAACCGCGTCCGGCATTTCTTCGATCTCAGTCGTGATCAAGTGATTCGGAGTGATGTGCGCAAGCTTTGCAAACCAAAAACGTGAGAGCGCCGTTAGCACTTCACCCTTGCGTTCGATTGGTGTCGGTGAAACGCTGTCGAATGCCGAAATACGATCGGTGGCGACGATCAAAAGCCGATTCTGATCGACTTCATATACGTCTCGAACTTTGCCGCGGCGTAAGAGATTGAGATCTGTGAAAGTAGTTTCGAGAACTGGAGCAACGGACGTCATTGGCGCATCTTTCGATCCGATTTTTGTGACGTTGCATCTTGCTCATTCACTCGCGCGCTGTCAAGAATGTGAGTGAAATAAAACCGGGTGCATGGTTGCGACTTCCTGCGCGCGAGTCTTTAAGTCAATGCCTGCCGCTCGCCCTTTGGCATTGTTTTTAATGTTCGCCTGAATCGGGTTCGAGCGGTAATTCAATGCTGAACGTCGCTCCCTTCCCCGGCTCGCTTTTCACGTCGATGGTTCCGCCGTGAAGTTCGATGATTTGGCGAACAATCGACAGCCCTAATCCGGTGCCGCGTTTCTTGGTCGTGAAAAATGGCTCGAACAGCCGGGCCTGGGTTTTTTGATCGATTCCCGAACCTTCATCGGCGATAGCAATGCGCACGCGCGGCGCCTCGTATCGCCGACCTGCACTGTAATCGCGAGCCGCGCCGTTGGCCCCAACCAATTTTGTTGCGATCCTTACCGGTGATTTGGCGGGACTGGCATCGATGGCATTAGCCAGCAAATTTACAAATACTTCCCGCAATTGCTCATCGTCCCAACGGCCGTGAATCTGGCGCGAGTCAAAATCGATACCAATTGGAGTTTCCTTCTCATGGACCCGATCCATGACCAATTCGACGCTGGAATTAATCACTTCATGCAAATCAGTGTCAGATAATTCGATCCGCCTGCGCCGCGAGAATTGGGTCACATCCACAACCAGCTTATTAAGGTGAAGAATACCGCGCTCGACCAGCGAGATGGTTTTTTCCGCGTCCGGACTGTTTGTATATTGGCGGAGCATTTCCACCCCAAGTCGAATGCTGCCGAGGGGATTTCTAATTTCATGCGCCAGTTGCGCCGCGGCTGAACCGACTGCTGCCAGCGACTCACTGCGTCTTAATGCAACCTCGGCCTTCGTCGCCTCAGTCACGTCCACCAGGGTGAGGATCTGGCCCTGCTCTCCGTCGATTTCGAGCGGCGAAGAGTAAACATCGAGGCTGAGAGGCGCATCATCCTGCTGGAGCGTCCACCGGCCGCGATAGGTCGCCCGCTCAACCCGTGACGCGGTAGCCGTTTCCAGCAACTTCACCCCCTCGCGCGTCGCAATTTCGTCGTGGATAGATGCACCGACCACGGCGCCGGGAAAGATTCGCAGGAATGCGCTATTAGCGCTGCGAATTCGATCCTTACGATCGATCGCAGCGAGCGCGCTAACCATTCCCTCGAGCATCTGGCTATTAAATTCGCGCTCGCGGCGCGCGGCTTCAGTACTATGTTTGATTTGGCCAAAACGCCGCTGGACTTCCCAGATCGTTCCAAACGCGATTACGAGTCCGGTTAGCAGAGCCACCGTATTCCAAATGCGGATCGATCGTGTCGCCGCCAGCTGCATCTCTTCCGCCCTTCGGAAAATCTGGACCTCTTCATTTCCTGACCCCTGAATCAATTTGTTGAGATCATCATCGACCTCTCGAAAACCTGTGTAGCCTTCCTGAGCATAACGATTGCGATCACCGGCGATGTCCATGTAAGCGGCAAGATCAGTACGAAACTTATTCCATTCCGGAAGGCCCGAGAGCGGCGGATGGTCGAGCAGTGGAACCAGATCTGAAACTTTTCTGCGCGCCGTATCAAGCCGCAAGTCAAAGGGCGGGCGCCATTCGTTACGCCCCTCGGCTTGCATCCGATTGCGTGCTTCGGTGTCGAGTAGGGTGAGCGCCACCCGAAACTGCAACAGCAGCGAGGCGCGCGCGGCATACGATTGTTCAAGCAGTAGAGAGTTGCGGCTTGTGTCTTCCAAACGCCGGACGCTGAGATTTCCCAGCAGCAGAATAAGCAGGAGCAAGACTGCGAACCCCACGATTAGCGGGACGAGCGCCGGGTCGAAACGAGTCTCTCGCCGCGCTTCCTGGTTGTCAGGCACCGCGCGGCGATAGACGACTTGTCCTTCGTGAGGGGATGGTTTGTTAGAAGACATCGATCAGTATGACCCTGTCAGGATACAGTCCTAATCCATGCGCGCCCGAATGGTAGTGATTCGCAGCATATTGCGTGCTCTTTCCACCCTTACTCACGGCCCCAAGTCTGCGCTCAATGTTTGGCGTCCATCCAATTATCGCCGATTCCGGTTTCGGCAACGAGGGGGACGTCCAGCTCGACCGCGTTTTCCATTTCCCGCTTGAGAGTTTTCGCAACGCGCTCGGCATCTTCCGACGGACATTCGACTAACAGTTCGTCATGAATCTGCATCAGCAGCTGTGCGCCCCGTCCTTCACGACGGAACACCTCGTCAGCGCGCAGCATCGCGATCTTCACAATGTCACTTGCAGTTCCCTGAATCGGCATGTTAATCGCCTCGCGCTCTGCCGCGCGACGGATATTAGCGTTGCGATCGTTAATGCCCTGAAGCGGCCGAATTCTGCCGTACAGCGATCGCACGTATCCGTGTTCACGCGCCTGCACCGGGATCTCTTCCATGTAACGCCGCACGCCTTTGTAAGTCGCATAATAGTCATCAATCACCTTGCGCGCCTCTTGCCGGCTGATGCCCACGCGTTGCGACAGTCCCCACGGCTCGATGGCGTAAGCGATGGCAAAGTTCACAATCTTTGAAAAGCGGCGGGCCTCTTTTAGCTCCTCCTCGGTGTCCGCGTTGAATACCAGACGCGCAGTGCGATTGTGAATATCATCACCTTTCTGAAACGCGTCGAGCATTACTTCATCCCGCGTGATATGCGCCAGCAGACGCAATTCGAGCTGAGAATAATCCGCTGAAATCAGTTTGTTGCCGGGTTCAGCAACGAACGCGCGCCGGATTCTGCGGCCTAACTCGGTGCGAATGGGAATGTTTTGCAAGTTGGGATCGCTCGAAGACAAACGACCAGTGGCGGCCACAGTCTGGTTGAGTGAACCATGAATACGCCCATCGCCGGCCACCTGGTGCGGCAACGCGTCAGTGTAAACGCTCTTCAGTTTTTCCAGCTCGCGATATTCGATGATCAACCGCGGCAGCTCATGCGTTAACGCCAACTCTTCGAGCACGGCCTTACTAGTTGATACCCGGCCCGTCGAAGTCTTGCGTCCGGAAATTATGTTGAGCGCCTCAAAGCATTCGCCGACCTGTTTCGGCGAATTGATATTGAACTCACGACCCGCAAGCTCGCAGATTCTGCTTGTCAGCTTTTGCAGCTCGGCGCCTAAATGCCGCGACAACTCAGCCAGCACTTCACAATCGACGCGAATACCCGCGCGCTCCATTCGATAGAGCAAAGGAGCCAGGGGCAATTCGATTTCGCTGTAGATACTGTCGAGACCCTTTTCATGGATTGTTTCCCGCAACAAGGGAGTCACCTGCGCGGTTAGATCGGCAACTTCTGCGGTTTGCCACGCGGCTTCACTCCAGCCGTCGTAAGCGGGCCCGCCGCCTTCGATCCCAACGAGGTCCCGTGCCAAATCGTTCAACTCATATTTACTTCGGGACGGATCGATCACGTACGCCGCCATTAGCGTATCGTCATTAACTCCCGCCAGCTCGATGCCGAAGGGCGCTAACAAACCTGTGGCTCGCTTCAAATCGTGCACAGACTTTTCCGCAAGTCCGTTAGTCAGGAGTTCTTTCAAGGTCGCAATCGCTACGCCCCGGCCTTCGGTGAAACCTTCGAGATCGACGAATGCCGAATCACCGGCCTTCGCGGAAAAAGCAATGCCTCGAGCGCCGTGTTCATCGCGCGGACTCTGTTGCTGGCCCGCGCCCGGCGGCAAAGAATTCGACAGCGCAACGCCGACGCTTTCTGCCTGCCAGAGCTTTTCAATCAGCGCCTCGAGCTCGCGCTTGTTCTTAACAAGCGAATAGTGCCGCTCGGTCGCAGCGACGGTCGCCTTCGCGTCGGCAAATTCACTGGTGAGATTAGTAAACTCCAGCTCACGAAATAGCTCGTAAGCCGCGGCCCGATCCGGCGGACGCGCCTGCAATTGATCCAGATCCAGTTCGATCTGAATGTCGGTTTTAATTTCAGCCAACTCGCGAGACTTGCGTATCAAATCAGCGTTGTCGCGCAGCGACTCGCGATAGCGCTTGTTCTTGATCTCTTCCCAGTGCGCAAGAGCGTTATCGATCGAGCCGTAATCCTGAATGATCTGAACCGCTCCCTTTGGCCCGACGCCCGGAGCGCCGGGAATGTTGTCGATCGAATCGCCCATCAAGCCCAGTAGATCCACCAGCTTGTTCGCCGGCACGCCAAACTTTTTCAAAACCCACGCTTCGTCGCACCATTCAATTGCCGGCACCGGCTCTTTTCGCTTCACCACCTGCGAGTTCTGCCGCATGCAAATGACGAGCGGGTCGCGCACCATTTGGCACATATCTTTGTCATTTGAAACTATGACCGCCTGCAACCCGCGATTCGCCGCTTGCACCGTCAGCGTTCCAATCACATCGTCGGCTTCAAACCCGGGCACACTAATCATTGGAATGTTGTAGGCTTCGCACAGCCGCTTGATGTAAGGCAACTGAGAAGCTAAATCGTCGGGCATCTGCTCTCGATTAGCTTTGTAATCACTGAAGGTCTCGTGGCGAAAAGTCTTTTCCTTCGATTCAAAAATCGCGGCAATGTATTTAGGCTGCTCATCCTGCAGCAGCTTGCGGAGCATGTTCGTGAAAATATAGACCGCTTGCGTAACCTGGCCCTTACTGTTCATCAGGGGGGCCGCCCGGTTCTGAAGCGGCGCAAAGAAAGCGCGAAAGATGTGCGACATCGAGTCTATCAAAAAGACCCGATCCGCCCGGTTGGTTCCCGCGGGGGAATTCGGCTGCGGCATTATGAGTCGATCATAGGGAGGGCCTTTGAGTTACGCAAGGTGGGCGCTGTCGTTAACGGACTGAAATCTGTGGCCCCATTTCGAGCCGCTGGTCGGAAGCTAAGGCACGGCGCATCACGACGCTCGGTTTCAGCCGTGCCGCACTCAGGTTAGTGCGTCCTTCGCAATGGCATTTATCTTCGCACAATTAACCGAAGACTAATCGTGAGATAGGCGACCGTGGCAACATCGCCGCATGCGATTGCGAATCAGTTGCTGTCTTGCCACAAAGGGAGATCAAACGTATTGATTTTCCAAGTTGATCAAAGGGAACAATCCTTGCTCGCGTAAATCGCCATGAATCTTGCAAGTGCGAAACAGACTACGGTCGCAGAGCCCGTTGAAGTGAGCGGTATCGGCCTGCACACGGGCGTGCCGGTTAATCTTCGATTGCTGCCCGCACCGCCGGATACGGGGTATGTTTTCCGCCGCACGGATCTAGGCGGCTTCGAAATTCCGGCCACGGTCGAATCGGTTGCACATTGCAGTTATGCCACCACCTTAATGCGCACGGGTGTGATGCTTTCGACCGTCGAGCACGTGTTGGCCGCATTGCGGGGTTGTGGCATCGACAACGCGTTCGTCGATGTGGATAACCTGGAAGTGCCGATCATGGACGGGTCGTCCGAAGCTTTCGCCGAAATGATCGAGCGCGCCGGCGTGGCCGAACAATCGCTCGCCCGTCGCGCACTGTTGGTAAGAAAAACCGTTTCTGCTTCAGCAGGCAATCGCAGCATCACCATCGAGCCATCGGACTCTTACGAGATTGATTGCACGATCGATTTTCCCCATCCGTTCATTGGCGTGCAACATCGCTCGGTTACTTTGGACAATGGCTCGTTTGCGCGCGACATCGCTTCCGCACGTACTTTTGGATTCATTGAAGAAGTTGAAGCTTTGCGGCGGGCTAATCTGATTCGTGGCGGATCCCTGGACAATGCGATTGTCCTGACCAAACACGGCATGCTGAACGAGTCGGGGTTGAGATTCGGCGATGAATTCGTCCGTCACAAAATTCTGGACATTATCGGCGATCTCGCTTTGTTGGGAATGACTTTGCTTGGCCGCGTGCGGGCGGAACGCAGCGGGCATTTGCTGCACGCGGCCCTGACGACATCGCTCCTGCGGAATCGCTCAGCCTGGGAAATAGTGGATCTGCCGGCACCCGCTGAGGATAAGAGCCCGATGTCAGAAGCCCGCGCGTAAGCAAGGGGCCCCTCGCTGATCGTGCGGTGCGCTACGGCCGGACTTCTGACACCGGCCCATCTCTCTGCTAATATTCAAAAGCCTTGTACGTTTTCCTGAATATCCGCATCAAAGACTGGGATTTGATATAGGAGGCTTTTCAGCTTTTATGAAACAGATAACGCTGGCCTGTTTTTTCGCTTTAGCTATGGCTGTCGGCGCCACCGGGCGCTTGCAGGCCCAACCGCGAACTTCCACCCCGGTCCAGGAGACTGATGACGAATACAAGGTCACAACCTATAAAAAGTTCGTCGACAATCGCGAGCCATATCCCACCGTCGCCTATCAGGCGGCCAGAGATTACATGGCCAAGTACGGCCGGGAAGACGATCAATACACGCGGTATTTGCGAGATTGGATCAAGGCTTACGAAGAAGATGAACGCGCCCGCCGGCTAAGCGTGGAACGCGCCGATCGCGAGCAACAACTGCTCGGCAGTTTCACCCAGAAGGATTACGCAAAAGCCTACGGCATGGCTAAACAGGTGCTCGCCGACAATCCGGACAACGTGAAAGTTCTGATTGCGCTGGGTTATGAAGGTGTGGGTGCGAGCACTGAAGCGCGAAATGAAAACTTCAACAGCGAGGCGGGAAGCTATGCGCAACGAGCGATTCAGTTAATCGAATCAGGCAAAACACCGGACACATGGGCGCCGTTCAAGAATCGAGAAGACGTATTGGCGTCGCTCTATTACGCCGAAGGATTTTATGCGCTCAAGCCGAAGCCGGAAGCTGCGGTCGGTGCTTTCATCAGAGCCGCCCAGATTGAAAGCGACCGGAAGACCGCGCCCTCGACTTATTACTACCTGGCGCTGGCTTATCAGAATGGTCCTTACAAAAGATTGTCGGACGACTACAGCAGACGCTTTAGTAATCAAGCTGAATCGCCTGAGAGCAAAGCTGCACTGGAGAATATCAGCAAGGTCGTAGATAAGATGATTGATGCGTACGCAAGAGCGGTGGCCCTGGCGCAGAAAGATCCGCAACAGGCAACGGCGATGGCTCAATGGCGAGCAAGGCTCAGCGACTTCTACAAGTTTAGGCACGACGGCTCGGACATTGGCTTGAATGAATATATTTCCGGGGTGTTGTCGCAGCCTCTGCCCAAACCATAGGAGCGAGAGCCCGACTCCGAATCGGTACCCGGCAACCCCGCTGGGGTGCGTTTGTCGCGCGGGCAACTTGTGAACCGACTGGAGCGCAACCGGACTGGAGCGCAACCGTCCCGGTTGCCTTCATTCCCTGAGGTTGCCTTTCATTCCCTGAGGTTGCCTTTGATTTCACTGAGATTTCATCCGTCAAGTTTAGGGCAATGACATCCTTGGCGCAATCGCGCTGTTTTGAGTCCGCTGAGCCGACGTCAGCATAAAGCCTGGGGCGTGAGCCGCAAATCAAGTTCCAAAATGTCGATTGAACCCGCGAAGCCGGGTGATAGCCCGTGGTGACTAACATCTGTAAATGATTCGGCCGTCGCCCGCTTCGCGGGCTCGATCGTGTTTATTGACGCGATCTGGGGCTTTTGCCCCAGGCTTTATGCTGACGGTCCGCTCAGCGAACTCTCAAAATTTGAGTTCTTCGGTGAACTGCGATGCATGCGGTGCCCGCCTAAAATCCAACCGCTGATGCGTCAAGTATGTCATTGCCCAACTTAGGGCCCCTACCTCCGGACACGGTCGCTTGACAACGACTCGCCAATCATTAGAATCGAATTTCTTTGAAAAGCGGGAGTAGCTCAGTGGTAGAG
>JBHELZ010000030.1:10673-48572 GCA_046262835.1 Pyrinomonadaceae bacterium | reverse complement strand
GCTTCGTTCGACGTTGACCCAACGTAGCCGCTGCGCGGCAACGTTAGGGCTTTAAGTCACAATCGCTTCGCGATTGGATTCGGTTTCTGAAACAAGAATAGCGCGCTAAAGGATCGCACAAATGGCAGGCGGACCCGTGACTTCGGCTCACCGAGACCGTCACGTTGCCAGAGTGCCCCCGCAGTTTGAATGCGAGCAATACACTTGTGAGTTTTAATGTGCGGCCGCAGGTCAGCACCAAATTGCTTGACGCGCTGACTCATTTCTGCGGCGTTACGCTTAACCTTCGCGACGTCGAGTACGAGACTTGGTGTTTTCAGAGTTTGGAGGTTCACTTTTTTCTGAGGCGTGCTTATAGTCTTGTGCCACTCTCAAAATACAGTTGGCGCCCGCTTAACGGATCTTGAAATGAAAGCGATTTCGCGAGCAGTTTTAAGGGGCGGGAAAAATCATCCCTATCCGAACGACTCATCTCGGGATAGAGTTTGTCGTTTATGATCGGAATTCCTAAAGCTGCGAGATGCAAACGCAGTTGATGCTTTTTACCTGTAACGGGTATCAACTGATACAGACTATTGCTTCCGAGATTCCGTAGTCGAATCACCTCAGTTTCGGAGTTAGCCTCGCCCGGAACTTCCTTCATGCGAAAGAATGGTTCGCCTCGCACGATACGACTGCGCCGAACGTCGGGGAGCTTAGCGGCCTCGAGCGTGGGCGCCAGCGCTTCGTAAACTTTCTTAATTTTCCGATCCCGAAAGAGCGAAGTATAGTGGCGCCTGGTTTCGGGATTGACCGAAAACAAGATTACGCCCGCAGCCTCTCGATCGAGACGGTGAATCGGCACGAGGCCTTCATGATTGTATTTCTTTCGCAGCCTCACGAGCAGCGTCTGATGGAGAAATCGTCCCGAGGGAATCACCGGAAGAAAGTGGGGCTTGTCTGCAACCAGTATGTGTTCATCCTGATAAAGCACTTGCTCAACAAATGGAATGACCGGTTCGTCATCCAGTTCGCGGTAATAAAAGATACACGCGCCGGCTCGATAAGCCGTATCAGGAGCTACGCGTCGACCGTTTTCATCGATCACCGCGCCCCTGGTCATTCGCGTAGTCCACGTTTCAACATGAACCTGGGAGTACTCTTCGCTGAGAAAGTCGAGGACAGTTTTCCACGGACCAGCCGGAAGCCATCTACTGCTGGGGCCAACTCCGGCAACGATGGGAAGCAGTGCCTTCATAAGCTAATTTCCTGAAGCGCTCAAATGTAACATGTAATGACGTCAAAACCGGGAGCGGTAGCGACCGGATGATCGTTTGCAAGTTTCGCTCATAGCCCAACCTGACCCGGTCGCTTAGCGCTCCCGGTGCTAACTCCATGACACCTGACGCCTAATCGCTGTGAGGTATGATGAAGTCCTGTGATCACATTGCCCGAATCAGATGAAGAGTTATTGCGAGAGTGCGCAGTTGACACGTTCCGCGCCAGCGGACCCGGAGGTCAGCACGTGAACAAAACGCAAAGCGCCGTTCGTCTCACGCACCCACCTTCCGGCGTCGTTGTTACCTCGCAGCAGGAACGCAGCCAACATCGAAATAAAATCTACTCCGTGGTGGGGGACTTCTTGAAACCGCTCGGCCGATCCTTAACGCAATGCGAGGTGAGAATTGCAGAATTGAAGGGCCTGACTCCCTTAGTTTACTTTTGGCGTATATTTCGTGGTGGTGTCAGGCCTGCGATTCGTGATTCTGTATCGCGAAGCGAGTCCTCCCGACACTCTTCGCAACTTTTGTCTCGCGCCAAGACGGCATCTCAGTTTTGATCTACATTGAGGGCGTGGCATCGAGCGGGCGACTACGACAGGGTCCAAGGCAGACCCGCCAATCTTGCATCAAGCATGAACTTCTTCCTTTGCTTATTCGTACTGGCGTGAAGAAGTCAGACGGGAGCCCTAAGGTGAAGACATCACTTTTCTCTATTCTGCTTATGTTCTCAATGCCCGGGCAGGTTATAACTCTATCGAGTGCAGTAAACAATCTTCAAGCTGCTGTCGGCGCAAATTCTGCGCATAAGCCGGGCGAATTAATCATCGAAAAAGCGACGATCACGTCGCAAAATGGTCAAATGCTTCAGCTTGATCTTGGCACCTTGTTCGTTCCTGAGAATCGGCACGACCCAAAAAGCCGGATCATCGGCGTTGGCTTCGCTCGAGTGCGGGCGAGCCAACCGACGAATGTACCGCCGACGTTTCATCTACCGGGCGGGCCGGGTGGATCGTTTCTCAACGGTCTAAAGCCCGGCGACAACGGTAAGAAATCTTTAAGCGGTTACATCGAATATTACCGATCTATTAGCGATGTCGTCTTCGTCGATCAGCGAGGCGCCAGCGAGCGTGGCGACGTTCTTAAGCGGAAATACCAGACCGAGTACGCGCTCGACCAGGCTATGACGAATGAACAGGAAGTCGCAGCGTTTAGCACGTTCAGTAAAGAGGCGGTCGAAGAATATACCCGTCGCGGTTTTGATCTGCGCGGTTATGATGTAAAGGAGTGCGCGGAAGATGTTAACGATTTGCGGAAGGCTCTTGGCTACCGGCAAATCACTCTGATTGGCCAAAGCTTTGGATCGCAATGGTCATTTGCGGTAATGCGATTGCATCCGGAGATTGTGGCGCGTGCGCTGTTGTCCGGCGTTGAGCCGCTCGATTGCGGCTACGATATGCCCTCGCATGTATTCGCGGCTGTGCGGCGCATGTGGTATGAGGCCGAGAAAGATCGACGTTTCAAGCCTTACCTGCCGCCGGGTGGCTTCATTCGAGTCGCGCGTGACGTAATGCAGAGGTTGGAGCATAGTCCTGTTCGAGTTACGGTAAAGGACGCGAAAACGAATGAACCAACCACTATCACGCTCGGCGCTGAAGACCTGCGCCGAATGTTTCTGGCCGAACTTAAATCACCGGCATTCCTTTTGTCTCTTTATTACGAGCACTACGAAGCATGGGCGCAAGCTGTCGTAAATGATCGCACGCGACACGAAACCGACGAATTGATCATTGGGCCTTTAATTGATACGAGCCTAGGTGTCTCGTTGCGACGCGCATACTTGCTTGAGACTGATCCTGCAGTCGAATTCCTGGGACAATGGGATTTCAAAAGTTACATGGAGACGGGGGATGTTTGGCCGACTGATGACGTTGGTGATGATTTTAGGCAGGAAGTGGTCAATCAAATTCCGGTAGTCTTTGTCGAAGGCGATTGGGACACTTTAACGCCGATTGAAAACACGTTCAGCATTGCCCCATTTTTCCGTAACGGTCATGTTTTGATTGTTGAGCATGGGCGACATACGGCGATGAAGAAAATAGAGGATGAGTCGCCCGAAACGTTGAAAGCTTTGCTTGAATTCGTCAGAACCGGTGTCGCGGCTAAACTGCCAAGTCGGATTTCGCTTCCTGTCCCCAAGTTCGACCAGCCCGAATTCCAACCGCCGCGTCCCGCGCAGAACTGAGCGCGGGAATCTCATCAACGTCATTCGATTTCTGTTGACAGGATGCTTGCCCGGGCGCCTGGCGTAATAGACTCAACAGGAAAATGGCACCCCAGACTGGACACTGTTCGCAACTTTTACTATCGGCGGAAACGCTGGCAGCTGCTAAAAACTCAGGACCATCGGGAAAAGTCAGGCCGGCAATTTCTCCGTGCGTGTCCTCCTTGCGAGAATTGCACAATTGCAAGCCTGACCCCACGAACGTTCGTTGCTCGCTTTGACGTTGTCTTAACGTTGGCGCCGTGCGTCGACCGCTTATGGCGATGGGGAAATCAATCGCGAAGCGAGTGGTCCGCTAAGGCGCAGGGTTGAGGCGCGAAGGGCGGCTACCCTGCGATCCGAATCTTGAAGGACCGCAACCCCGATGGGGTTGCGACCGGTTCTTTGACGTTTGACCCAACGTAGCGGCGGCGCGGCTACGTTGGGACCCGAGATCGTAATTGCAACAACCCTGAAAGGGTTGAGACAAAGATGATTAGACAAAGGTGCAAATTCTAGTTGCCTCGCGGCGTATCATAATCAAATGCCGCAATCGCTGTCCGCTGTATACCTCCATTTGATATTTTCAACCAGAGAACGCCGCCCTTTTTTGCGCGATCTTGTCGTGCGCACGTCATTACATTCCTATCTCGGGGCTATCTCAAAGCAACTTGGATGCACTCCAATCATAACTGGCGGCGTTGAAGACCATGTGCATTTACTTGCTCGATTCGGCAGGACAATTACCCAGGCTGAATGGGTAAAAGAGTTAAAGCGAGTCTCGCACCTTTGGCTGAAGAAAGAGCATCAGATGCGACATTTTGAGTGGCAAGGTGGGTATGCAGATTTTTCGGTTAGCCAATCAAACCTTCAAAAAGTGAAAGCTTAGATCGCCAACCAAAATGAGCATCATAGGAAAATGAATTTCCAGGATGAGGTGCGTGTGCTGCTGAAGCGGCATCGGGTTGAATGGGATGAACGTTACATTTGGAAATGACGCAACCCCATCGGGGTTGCGACGGCTTCCTTTGACGTTGACCCAACGTAGCCGCTGCGCGGCAACGTTAGGGCTTTAAGTCACAATCGCTTCGCGATTGGATTTAGAAAATTTCGTAGCGGGGTCAGGCTTGGGGTTTAGAAGGTATGACCGCGAAGCGGTCACGCTGCCAGAGGACAGGGTTGACGGGCGGAGCGCGGCTACGCTGGGGACCCGATTCTCGAAGGACCGCAACCCCATCGGGGTTGCGTCTGGTTCTTTTGACGTTGACCCAAGGTTGACGCGGGGAGCGCGGCTACGCTGGCGACCCGATTCTCGAAGGACCGCAACCCCCGATGAGGTTGCGACCGCTTTCTTTGACGTTGACCCAGGGTTGACGCGCGAAGCGCGGCTACGCTGGCGACCCAGTTCCGGAAAGACGACGCAACCCCATCGGGGTTGCGACCGCTTCGTTCGACGTTGACCCAACGTAGCCGCTGCGCGGCAACGTTAGGGCTTTAAGTCACAATCGCTTCGCGATTGGTTTGGATTTCTGAAACAGACAAGGATGACCAACTCGACGGGGCCAGAGGCTTAATGCGGTGGGCGCGGCAAGGCCGCATCCACGTAGACGAGTGGCGGCCGCGATTTTCAAAGTATCCGAATATCTTATTTACTTGAGAGAAAAAAAAGGCGAGAGCTGCGACTCTCGCCTTTTCTGTTGAGTTGTTCGACCACGCTACGACGGAGGGACGAACTAGGCCGGAGCCGGTGTGCCTCCCGTAATCGGAGGCAGAATCGGCTTGAGCGGCTTAGCTGATGGTTCCTTCGCGGCCGGCAGCTCCTGCTGAACTCCGGATCCAGTTGTCTCACCGGCGTCATCAAGGGTCAGGCCGGCAACTATCCGGCGAATCTGCACGCCGTCCAGCGATTCATGCTCGAGCAAAGCTTCTGCCAGGCGCACCATGGTGTCGCGATTCTCTTCAATGATCTTCCGCGCCCGCTCGTATTGATCAGTCACGATCTTGCGTACTTCGGAATCGATGCGAATTGAAGTTTCTTCAGAATAATCTCGATGCTGCGCAATCTCGCGGCCGAGGAAGATCTGCTCTTCCTTCTTGCCGAAGGTCAGCGGTCCGAGATCAGACATGCCATATTCGCAAACCATCGCGCGCGACAACTCGGTTGCTTTCTCGATATCGTTCGAAGCGCCGGTGGTGATGTTGCCGAGGAATGTTTCTTCGGCAATACGACCGCCCATCAAAATCGAAATCTGACCGAGCAAATATTCCTTGGTGTAATTGTGACGATCGCCTTCGGGCAACTGCTGGGTCACTCCAAGGGCCATCCCGCGCGGAATAATCGTGACCTTGTGCACCGGATCGGCGTTCGGAACTTTCAGGCCGACCAGCGTGTGCCCGGCTTCGTGGTACGCGGTCACTCGTTTTTCCTCGTTCGAGATGACCATGCTCTTACGCTCTGCGCCCATCAGGACTTTGTCTTTAGCCAACTCGAAATCGGGCATCGCGACAACTTTTTTGTTGTAGCGCGCGGCGTTTAATGCCGCTTCATTAACCAGGTTGGCGAGGTCCGCGCCGGTGAAGCCCGGTGTGCCGCGAGCAATAATGCTGATGTCCACGTCTTCGCCGAGCGGAATCTTGCGGGTATGAACTTTCAGAATACCTTCGCGCCCGCGCACGTCAGGTCGAGAAACCACGACTCGCCGATCAAAACGGCCGGGCCGGAGCAACGCGGGATCCAAAACGTCCGGACGGTTTGTCGAAGCGATCAGAATCACGCCATCGTTGGACTCAAATCCGTCCATCTCCACGAGCAGCTGATTCAATGTCTGCTCGCGCTCATCGTGACCGCCACCGAGGCCCGCGCCGCGATGTCGGCCGACCGCGTCAATCTCGTCGATGAAGATGATGCAGGGCGCGTTCTTTTTGCCCTGCTCGAACAGGTCGCGGACGCGCGAAGCGCCAACGCCGACAAACATTTCAACGAAGTCGGAACCTGAAATAGAAAAGAAAGGAACGTTTGCTTCGCCGGCGATCGCGCGGGCCAATAAGGTCTTGCCCGTTCCCGGCGGACCCATCATCAAAACGCCTTTAGGAATGCGGCCGCCGAGCTTTTGAAACTTTTGCGGCTCTTTCAGGAATTCGATGATTTCCTGAAGTTCTTCCTTGGCTTCTTCGACCCCAGCGACATCTTTGAAGGTAACGCGCTTCTGTTGATTACTCAGAAGTTTTGCCCGCGACTTGCCAAACGAGAGAGCTTTATTGCCGCCAGATTGCATCTGGCGCAGCATGAAAATCCAGAATCCGAAGATCAGCAGAAATGGCAACAGATAATAAAGCGCCGGCCACCAATAGCTCCCACCGCCCGATTCATCAGTAACTTTCGGAACAAGTGTCGTCTTGCCGTCGCTGCTTAATTCCCGCGCGGCCTTGAGGATGTCATTCTTCGTTTGTTCGTTGGTTAGCTGCGCGTGGTACTCAACATTGTTTTCTTTATCTATGGCCACGCTCTCGTTAGTCTTAACGACTAACTCTTTCAGTTGTCCCGTCTTAATCTTTTGATCAAGCTGTACGAGGTCAATGTTTTGTGTGTTCTTGCTGCCGGGATTCACGAGCTTATAAATTAATAAAGCCCCCGCGATGATTAGCAGCCAAAAGATGATTTGTCTTGCGGTAGAACTCAATGCTTTCGATTCCTCCAGGGCCGATCATACCTTAAATCGGCCATTCTTGTAAGAGCCAACAACTGAACTCGCCTCGCAATTTAAGGCTCATTCGGTCGAGCGACCTTTTATGATGCGTTCGCCTGAACTTCAGGTGCCTGCGGGTGTCGCTGTCCTTATCACGGCCGCAGCGCTGCGGTTCACCCTAACTCTCCTTCCGGACTCCGCGATAATGCAATAAGCCGCCTTTGCGAAAAGCGTTCCCGCCGCCGGGCAACTCAATCGCCCGTCCACTCTTGGTGCTGGCCAGAAGATTCTCGATGGCGGCAATATGGACACGCTCAATTCGGACGAGATCGCCACGATGTTGTGCAAGCCACAGCCTTAATGCGCGGCGCCGGAGTGCGGCCGGCGCCAGCCGAAGCAAATCGATGCGCAAGGACGGTCCTCGATGCTTCTCGTCGGTTTGTAGCGATAGCTCCAGCAGACGTGCCGCGGCGTCCTCCAGAGCAACATTGTCATCGCGTAGAATTTGTGCACTGCGGCCAACGCCCTGGATAAATCTTGGATTAAAACTTTCCATCAAGGGCAACAGCTGTTTTCGTACCCTGACCCGGGCAAAACTCTCATCCACATTCATCGTATCGGTTCGATAATCGATCGCTCGTTGCCGGCAGAACATCTCAGTGTCTGAACGGCCCGCCCACGACAGCAGAGGCCGCGCGAGAAGGACCTCAGTACCGCGAGTTAAAGGCCGTACGCACTCAATGCCGCTCAGCCCTTCACCGCCGCTCCCTCTCATTAAATTCATCAAGACTGTTTCTGCTTGATCGTTCATTGTGTGAGCAGTTAATACGAGCTTGGCTTTATTGGACTTGGAAACAGTTGCGAAAAATTTGTAACGCGCGCGCCGGGCCGCTTGCTCGAGATTGTCGCCAGTTCTTGAGGCGAGTGACTTGACGTTTTTTGTGCCGACGATCACGCGATGGTCCAACGCGCCGGCCAGCGACCTTACCCAACGCGCATCGGCATCACCGGCTGCGCCGCGCAATTTGTGATTAAGATGAGCAGCGACAAGCTGAATTTTTAGTTTCCTTGCGCGAACCAATTCGTCCAAAGCAAGTAACAGGGCGACGGAATCAGCTCCGCCGGAAACAGCTACAACAATCGTAACCCCTTCCAAAGGAAGGCCCAGCTTTCTCCATTCCTGCAACAGTCCACGCGAGAACCGGTTTAGCTCGGGCGCGACCAATCGTGATCTCGATTTGACTGGCGTTTGCTTTCTTTTGCGTGACGTAGTCATCCGGCGGATTTATTGACTTGTTCGGCAATTCTAACATCGAAGGTCGCGCCCCAACGCTTTCCCTGTGAAAAAGCGGTTTGCGATTCCCTCTCACTAAGCCGTAAGATCATTCATCCAGCACCTTTAAAAGTTTAGAGGTAAGCAAGGCCTTCTAAACGAATCGCATGATTCTGAGAAATATCGGCACCACGCTCGCGATGATCAAGGTTGAGCACACGCTTTTTGCGTTGCCGTTCGCTTTTCTGGGCGCGGTGTTGGCGGCGCGAGGGATTCCTTCGCTATGGCAGATCCTTTGGATCGCCGTCGCGATGGTCGGTGGGCGATCGACCGCAATGGCCTTCAATCGCATTGCTGATCGGGAATACGATGCGCGCAATCCGCGCACAAGCATGCGCGCGATTCCCGCGGGCGTTTTGTCTGTGGGGTTTGTTTGGAGCTTTACCTTGATAAGCGCCGCGATCTTTTTTTTGGCCGCCGCGATGCTCAACCGTTTGACACTGCTGTTATCTCCGTTGGCGCTGGCGAGTGTCGTGCTTTACTCGTACACGAAGCGATGGACACTGCTTTCGCACCTGGTCCTTGGCTGGTGTCTCGGCATTGCTCCCACCGGCGCATGGATCGCCGTGCGTGGGGCGATCGACAGTCCGGTTCCTTTGGTGCTCAGCTTGATCGTTATGCTTTGGACCGCGGGCTTTGACGTACTCTACGCCTGCCAGGATTATGATTTCGACCGGCGCGAAGGTTTGCGCTCGATTCCCGCGCGGTTCGGCGTGGCGCAATCGTTATGGATTTCGCGGACCTTGCACATCACCGCATTCATCGCGTTGATTGCGCTATACTTCCTGACGAATCTGGGAATCCTGGCGGCCTTGGGAGTGCTGACAACGGGAGCGCTGTTGATTTACCAGCACACGCTGGTGCGGGCGAATGACTTAAGCCGGCTGAACGCAGCGTTCTTTACAACCAATGCTTTTGTCAGTGTCATATTGTTTCTGACTTTCGGAAGTGCGGTATTTATCAGGCATTAGCTGCAATGAGCTTTTCACACGACCCAAAACTAAGCGACATCTGCGCCAAGGTAAAGACCGGCGAGCGTCTTTCTTTTGATGACGGAGTGGCCTTATTCAACACCAACGATCTGAACGCACTCGGCAAACTTGCCGACGGCGTGCGGCGGCAAAAGCACGGGCGCACCACGTACTTCAACGTCAATCGCCACTTTAATCCGACCAACGTTTGTTACGTTGACTGCAAGTTCTGCGGCTTCTTTCGCACGCCGCGCCAGCCGGATGCTTACACACACAACATAGAAGATTCTCTGCGTATTGCCGGCCAGGCTGTGCAGGAAGGCGCAACGGAACTTCACATTACCGGCGGGCTGAATACCAAACTGCCGTTTAGTTACTTTACCGATCTGCTTTCATCTCTGAAGAAAGAATATCCACAGCTTCATCTGAAAGCGTTCACGATGGTCGAACTGGATCACTTCGCCCGCTTTTACAAAATGGAGGACGACGAGCTGCTTCGACAGTTGATCGATGCGGGTCTCGATTCATGTCCCGGGGGCGGCGCTGAGATTTTTCGCGAGCCGACACGTTCCATGATTTGCGCCCACAAGTGCGATGCGCAGCGCTGGCTCGATCTCGCGGGCAAAGTTCACGGCGCGCGATTAAAGACAAACGCAACCATGCTCTATGGGCACATCGAGTCCTTCGAAGATCGCGTAGATCACATGATTCGTCTGCGCGAACAGCAGGATAAGTCAGGCGGCTTCCAATGCTTTATTCCGCTGGCGTTTTATCCGCCCGAAACTCAGATGTCGCACTTGCCGGGACCTTCAGGGGTTGATTCGCTGAAGACAATGGCTGTTTCTCGTTTGATGCTCGACAATTTTGCGCACATCAAAGCATATTGGGTGATGCTCGGTAAACGACTGGCGCAGGTTGCGCTTCACTTCGGGGCCAACGATGTCGATGGCACGATCACCGAGGGCGGTGAACTGACAGAGAGTTATTCAGTCGAAAGCAACAACGAAGTGAAGATGACCAAATCGGAATTAATTAATCTGATCGCAGAAGCGGGATTCGAAGCGGTTGAACGTGACACCGTCTACAATCGAATTGAAAAAGTAGCAATGGCTTGAAATTATTATTTTCTACTTGCCCGGAACCGGGAATGAAAGAACAGTTATGAGCACTGCAGCAACACAACAACGAACAATTTCATTGGCTCATTCG
Source organism: Pyrinomonadaceae bacterium (assembly GCA_046262835.1). GTDB lineage: Bacteria > Acidobacteriota > Blastocatellia > Pyrinomonadales > Pyrinomonadaceae > UBA11740. The sequence goes on along the minus strand of JBHELZ010000030.1, from coordinate 37,851 downwards.
CCCGACTCCGACGATGCGTTCATGTTCTACGGACTGGCAACGCATAAGATCGAGACTGGCGAATTTGAATTCGAGCACACGCTCAAAGATATTCAGACACTGAATGAAGAAGCACGCAAAGGAACTTACGACATTACTGCAATCAGCTTTCACGCGTATGCGTACGTCGCGGACAAATACGCGCTGCTGCCGCATGGGGCTTCCATTGGCGACAACTATGGGCCAATAGTCGTGGCGCATGAAGAACTCGAGCCCTCCGATTTGTCCGAGGTGACAATTGCTGTGCCCGGCACTTTGACGAGCGCCTTTCTAACGCTCAGTATCCACACGCCAAACTTCAAATACGAGGTTCTCCCCTTCGATCAAATCATCGAAGCGGTCACAGAAAAGCGTTGCGACGCGGGTTTACTAATTCACGAAGGCCAGCTCTTTTATCAAAACCTGGGTCTGCGCAAGGTGCTTGACCTCGGTGAATGGTGGCACGAGCATACGAACGGACTGCCTTTACCGATGGGCGGCAATGCAATTCGTCGCGACCTCGGGGCTGAAACGATCGGCGAAGTTTCTGGTTTGCTGAAGGAGAGCATTCGCTACTCACTCGACAATCGCGAGGATGCACTGGCCTATGCGATGCAGTTCGCCCGTGACATGGATCCGGCGCTCGCCGATCGATTCGTCGGCATGTGGGTCAATGAACTTACTCTCGATTACGGTGAGCGCGGCCGCGAAGCGGTGCGCCGACTGCTCAGCGAAGGTTACGAACGGGGCATCATTCCTCACAAAGTTGACGTACAGTTCGTCACTTAATCCTTTCACAGTCCGGATGCAAATCTCGCCTGCACGTCGCGCCGCGTTTGCTATTCTGAGGCGTGTCGAAGACGGTGGCTACTCCTCTGCGTTGCTGGCGCGGGAGGATGTGGATCTGACAGGGAAGGATCGCGGCCTATGCCACGAACTAGTGCTCGGGGTCTTGCGCCGCCGGTTGTGGCTGGATCGAGCGCTTGAACATTTCGCGGCGCGGAAGATCGATTCGCTCGATCTGCCGGTAACCGTGGCGTTACGGCTCGGCCTTTATCAACTTCGCTTTCTTTCCCGCGTTCCCGCATCCGCCGCAATCAACGAATCTGTCAATCTGGTGAAAGCCGCGCGCCTGAAGTCCGCGGCGCCTTTCGTAAACGGCGTGCTGCGAGGCGCAACGCGAGAGCCGAATTACGATCCTCGCACCGAGGCGAAGGATCCAATTGAGAGAATCGCAATTGAAACATCTCACCCGCCGTGGCTCATCGAGCGATGGCGCGCGCAGTTTGGTTATGAAGAGGGTTCGGCGCTCGCGCGCGCAAATAACCAGCCGGCGCCGCTTGCGTTTCGCTTTACTGCCAGGGCGTTTGGCGAAACTGAGCGCTCAACCATTATTAAGGAGTTAAGAGCGGCCGGTGCGGAACTTCTTGAGTCGCGGATTACACCGGATGCCTGGCGCGTGGACCGCGTGCCCGATCTTCTGCGAAAACTCGCCGAGCGGGGTCTTATCTATTTTCAGGACGAGGCGTCGCAACTTGTCGCGCACGTTGTCGGGGCGGGCGTCAGAGATCGCGTGCTCGACGTCTGCGCCGCGCCGGGGAGCAAGTCGACAAGTATCGCTGCGCAAGCGCCTGAATCTTTTATTGTGGCCGCAGATCTTTATGAACATCGCCTGCGCACCCTCAAAGAGCTGGCGAATAATCAACAGGTCAACAATATTTTGTTCGTTGTTCACGACGCCCTACGAGCTCTTCCATTCGAAGAGTCTTCCTTCGATCGGGTGCTGGTGGATGCGCCATGTTCGGGCACGGGAACACTGCGACACAATCCAGAAATCCGTTGGCGCCTTAAACCGGCGGATATTCCAAATTTGGCAGGTAAGCAGAAGCAGATTATCAATAACGCAAGTGCGATGGTTCGCACTGGGGGCCTGCTTATATATTCAACGTGTTCGCTGGAAACAGATGAGAATGAAGCGGTAGTCACGGAGTTTCTTGAAGAGCATCCGCATTTTCAGCCATCGCACTTAAAAGCGCCCAGTGACTTAGAAACCAAAGCTGAAGCGTTACGCACCTGGCCTCATCTTGAAGATGTGGACGGCTTCTTTGTGATGGCTTTTCGGCGCAAGGCGTGATTACAGCATGTGGTCAGTATCCGAAGCGTTAGCGAATGGAGCGCAAGAGCGTCCGGGCTTTTATTTACGCCGCCGTCACACGCCTGCAACCGGAACGGCTTCCACTCCCGCCGCCGCGTAGTTAGCGCTCGCAATACCGCTATCACTCGCGCCGTTCTACATGTTAGACTGCGCATTGCTGCCGGCGAACTGCTTCAAAGTAACCCTGAATCCATCGTGTCTGCTATCCGCCAAACTCTAACAGTAATAAAGCGAGTTGCGATCGTCGTTGGGATTGCCATCGCGTTTTCGCTCGGCTTGATGGGTGCCATCTATCTGTCGCTCCGCAGCTCGGAAACCCGCGTGCCTGACATTGTCGGAAAAGACCGAAGTGCGGCCGAAAACACCATCAGCGATGCGGGCCTCAACTTTCGCGTACGCGCCACGCGTCCTACGAGCGAGGCCAAACCAGACACGGTCTTGATTCAACTCCCGCATGCGGGCGAAATCGTAAAGGTCGGCCAGACGGTCGCAGTCGATATCAGCCGCGCCACCAAGGATGGCGAAGTTTCAACGCCAGCGAACACCAATACAAATACTGAAGGTTCGACGAATCAACAACAAAACTCGTCGGCCGAGAACAACGCAAACACGAACAAAGAAAAGAAGAAGCCCGCGAACCGGAACGCCAATGACAACGTCAACAAGTTGACTAACCGCAATCGTAATGCGAATCGCGCGACAAATGGCAACGCGAACTCGAATGGTGCTCCGGCGCATACAAATTCCAACACCGCTCCAGCGAATCGCGCCGGCAGCAACTCAAACGGCGAGCGACGTCCACCGGTGCGCACGCCAACGCCTTAGTGTTCAACGATGATCGAAATAGCCCCATCCATTCTTTCGGCGGATTTTACGCGGCTCGGAGAAGAGATTTCGACGGTTGAAAAAGCGGGCGCTTCCCTGCTGCACGTCGACGTGATGGATGGCCGCTTTGTGCCGAACATTACTCTTGGGCTTCCCGTTGTTAAAGCGATCGCGGGCGCAACCCAATTGCCCATCGATGCGCATCTGATGATTGTCGAGCCGGGTCAATACGCCGAAAAGTTTGTCAAAGCGGGCGCGCGCATGGTCTCGATTCACATTGAAGCGGATCCAAATGCGCACCGGACGCTTAGTGGCATAAGAACCGCGGGCGCTCTGGCAGGCATCGTGATCAATCCGGCAACGCCGCTGGCGGCCGTAGACGAGGCGATCAAGTTCGCCGACTATGTGCTGGTAATGTCGGTAAACCCCGGTTTTGGCGGACAGGAGTTCATTCCCGAAGCTTTGGACAAGGTTCGCCGCCTGCGAAAGATGATCGATCAGCGCGGCCTAAAGACCCGCATCGAGATTGATGGCGGCATTAACTCTGAAAATATCGGCGAGGTAACGAGCGCCGGGGCCGAGATTATCGTCGCCGGCTCGGCGATATTTGGCGCGCCCGATCCCGCGGTGGCCGTCCGAGAATTACGCGAAGCTACAGTTCTGTGGGTCTAGCGGGACAAACTTTCGGCAACCAATATCATCGGAATCATCGACAAGCCTGAGCTTATCGTCCATACTGTCGAATCGTTTTTTGGAGGATTTTCAATGTCTTTTCCCTTAGCCCGCCTCGGCCTTCGCACGTTTGCGCGGCGAATTTCCCTGGCATGTGTTGTCGGTGCGTTCATTGTTTTGTTGAGCGGAATCGCTTTTTCACAACGCGACAATAAGAGCCAGACCCAATCTGACCTCTCGAACGTGCAACGAATGGACGTGATGCGCTCGAAATTAGACGCTATGCGTCGCTCGTTGGAAAGCGCAATCGCGGGCATCACCGCCAAAGACAACGGCGATAAGAGCAAGAACACTGACGATCCCCGGGCCCGGCTGCGGGGCCTGAGCAAGGAAGTTGGTGCCGTGTCGAGCGACGTGAACGACCTGCACGCGAAAGAAGACCGGTCGGAGAAATACGACGCGTCCAAACTGGACACCCTTGAAGCATTAGTCGTTGAGCTAAACACCAGAGTGGAGGCAGCGCTAACTCAAACAGCAAGCGCCCGCACAGCCGGCGACCAGACTTCACCCACCTATAAGCCGAAGCCCGAAAAGAGTCACCGGCGCATGCTCGGTTTGTTGCCGGGAAAAAACAACAATGACAAGTACAGTGAACTGACCGGCTCAGTCGCGCCCGGGCGCGATCGCGCCCTCTTCCTCGAAGCTACCAAAGAAGTGCGGAAGGGGAATCATGAGACCGGCAGATTGCTGTTCACCACGATTATCACCACGTATCCGGACTCGCCTTATCTCCCGATGGCAAAGCTTGCGATTGCTGATTCTTTTTATTTGGAAGGCGGCACCAGCTCGCTGATTCAAGCGGGGCAGGCTTATCAGGATTGGCTGACTTACTTTCCGACCGATCCGCTCGCCGACGCGGCGATGATGAAGGTCGCGGAAGCGGAAATGCGCCAGATGGGGTTGTCGGATCGGGACATAACGCATGCGCGCAAAGCTGAACAGCGTCTGAAGGCATTGCTGCAACAGTATCCCCAAACCAAACTTCGTCCCGAAGTTGAATCAAGACTGCGAGAGGTGCAGGACAACCTGGGCATGCACAATTTGCAAATTGCCCGCTTTTATTACGACGCGCGCTACAAAGGAAAAAAGGGCGGCCTGAAAGGATCGCAGGACCGTCTGAAAGAGATTCTCGAGAAGTATCCCAACTTCTGCTTGACAGACGAAGTACTGTTCCGTTATGCGACTACTTTCCAGGAAGAGGAAGAGCCGGACGAGGCAGCCAAATACTATCAGCAATTGGTTCGCGATTACCCGAACAGCGAGTACATCGACAAAGCAAAAGAACAACTGAGCACTATCGGTGCCGCCATCCCTGATCCCGATCCGATTAAAAAGAGCCTGCCGACGTGCTCAAAGCCAACGTTCATGCAGAATATGATGCAGCAGATCACGGGCAGCGCTAATGTCTCGACGAGCAACGACGGCATTCTGATTACCAAGCATGGGGACGGAACCGATCTGATCGACAAAGCGATTCAGAATAACGGGCAGGTTCCCGAGGGGGCAGTGCCGGTGTTTCAATCGCCAAAACCCGCAGCCCCGGCGAACAGCACCACACCCCAAACTAAATCAAATAATGCGCTGCCGGATGCAAACAGCGCTTCGCGTCCACGCTCGATTCAAACCCCAACGCCCAGACCTTAATCAATCGTTTGCATGACGCCGACCCCGGAAGGCTGGTCCAACGAACTGTCGCGGAAACATCGCACCGCGACGATGTTCGTTATTGGCTTTCTGATCCTGGATGTCGCGCTGCTGATCATAGCCTACCTGGCAGCGAGTCGGCTGTTTAGACCACGGGATCCGTCCCTCACCATGGCGCTCTGGATAGCGATTCTGGTTTTTGGTCTGGGCGCCTTTGTGTTGCGGCGCACAAGGTTTGCAGCGATGCGTCTTAAAGACATCGCGGCATTAAAAGGCGTGTCCGGCTTATTGAAGACGCTGCAGGACACGACGATTCAAATCGCGTGCATCGGGGGCGCCATTGCGCTAATGGGGTTTATGTTAGTAATTCTCAACGGCGACTGGACGTACATGTTCCGGGCCGGCGGAGTATGTGCCATTGTATTGATGTACGGCTATCCGTTTCGTAGCGCGTGGGAGCGCGCCGCGCGGCAACTCTCATCCGATTAAGTAAAAATACGCCCGTTCGCTGACGTGAGGCAGACCCCGCTTCGCTACTGTCCCGCCCTGTGCCTGAATTATCGCGAGACTCATCAGGTGACAAATGGTCAAACGATATTGATCAGTCGAATACGTCTAAACTAAAACAGACTGATTACTCGAACAGGGCGCCGCGATTCGATTTTGTCGAAACCGGCGTTTCTTTTTCACTTAATTGATAGCAGGACTTGTTGGCAATCGGGCAGCGTTAGGCGGCGAATTACCAGCCTGTTTTCCGGCACTGCGACGACGCAGGAAGCTCATTCCGTCATCTTTCGAAATCAAGCCTTTTTGAATCAACTCATGAATGGCCGATTCAAACGTCACCATGCCGTGCGCGCGACCGGTTTGCATTACATTAGAGATTTGATGAGTCTTGCCTTCGCGAATTAGATTTGCTACAGCAGGTACGTTAATAAGAATCTCGACGACCGGCACGCGACCCTTATGGTCGGGGCGCGGCAATAACGCCTGGGCCACAACTCCCCGTAAGCTTTCCGATAACATCACGCGTATCTGAGTTTGCTGTCCCTCGGGGAAAACATCGATTACGCGGTCGATCGTCTTGATAGCGCTGTTCGTATGCAGCGTGCCAAAAACCAGGTGACCAGTTTCGGCCGCAGTAATAGCAAGCGAGATCGTTTCCAGGTCGCGCATCTCTCCTACCAGGATTATGTCCGGGTCTTCGCGCAGCGCCGCGCGCAAGGCGTTGCCAAACGACTTTGTATGGCTGGCGATCTCCCGCTGACTGATCAACGAGCGCTGATTCTCATGCACAAACTCAATTGGATCTTCGACGGTAATAATGTGGGCCTGGTTTTCGCGATTGATGGTATGAATCAACGATGCGAGCGTCGTGCTTTTACCCGACCCCGTGGGCCCGGTTACGAGCACGAGGCCTTCAGATGCATCGATCAAACTGCCCAGCTGTTCAGGCAGCTCCAATTCTCTTATTGTTTTTATCTCTTCAGGGATCAGACGAAAAACGCCCGACACTCCGTGCCGCTGCATATAGACATTAACGCGAAAGCGACCGACGCCGGCGAGCGGATAGCTAAGATCCAAATCCCAGTCTTCATTGAAAAGGTCTTTCTGCTTTTCGGTGAGAATCTCAAAAATGAGGCTTTGACACGTTTCGGGCGATACACTTTTGTAATTCAGTTTTACCATGTCGCCGTTGATGCGCATGTAAGGAGCGGAGCCCGATGTCAGGTGTAAGTCAGAAGCATTCAGCTGCTTCATCTGTCTCAGAAGATCGTCCAGTCGTGCCATCTTTGATTCTCGATTAATTTAATCTGCTGGTAGCCTTCAATGAGCGCGCGCGAAAAAAGTCTTCTCGTTTGTAGAAGCTAAGTGGGTTCGGAAAGGGAGAGGGCCCTGCGCGGCGATGCGGGACGTGGTTTGTCCCGATTGTTGAATAAGCAATGCCAGCCGTGCGGCTGGACTAAATTTAATATAGCAAAAACGAATAAGCGTCGCATACCTTTATTTTTAGGCGCCCCACGAGCCGCCTAAGGGGTTCTACAACTCGAGCGCACTCTCCTTGTGAAGCCGGCTTCCATTCGCTGTTACGCAAAGTAACAAGATCTGCAGTTTAGGATTTAGAACCCTCGTCAAACAACGCCAGTTTTCGCCAAAAAGACGATGGCACTGTCATTGCTATTGCCGCAACGCGCCGAACTTGAGTCGGAGCAAAGCCTTTATCGAGGAATCGAGGTGGAAGTGATCCTGATGAGAAGTGAAATCCACGCTGAAAACAATCGCCGTTGGCACTCACAAAGCGGGCGCACGGTAATCGAAACGCTTACCGTCATCGCGATTGCGTCGCTGCTCACCGCTATCGCGGTTCCCCAACTGCTCGCCGCGCGGCGGCTCATCCGCTCGAACGCGTTGCCCAGAGAAATCGCAACGCAATTGCGATTCACCCGCCAGCAAGCCATGTCGCAACGTCAGGCATTCACCTTTCAATACGACGACTCTACTAAACAAATTAAGATTTTCGATCACAATAACAACAACAACGCGAGTTCAGCCTGCAACATAACGGGAACCGCTGTGCTATCCGCGTCAGGTTATCCGAATACATCGTGCTCAACGACAGTTCTGACTGTGCCGCTCGCAACTGGCCCATTAGCGCCCGCCGATCTTTCTTATGGGATCCCATCGGGAGTCAACAGCAACACTACGCTGGATGATGGCAACACGATGACGGCGTTAACCGGCACAGTCGTCAATATCACATTTCAGCCTGACGGCACCGTGATCGACTCCGCGGGAAATTACGGCAAGCCCACCCTCTTCCTCTACAACAACCAAATACCAAACCAAACTGCAGTGGCAATCTCGGTACTCGGAGCTGCCGGCAGAATCAAAGTCTGGAGGTACAGCACCAGTGCTAGCAAGTACACTGAATAACCTATCTCTTCGGCGAGGGAAAGCGCGCCGGCCGGATTCAGAATCCGGTGTAACGATTCTAGAGATGGTCATCGCCATGCTGGTGCTGACCGTAGGCTTGCTTGGGCTCGCCGCGTCGATCGGCTACGCGGTTACCGTCAGCAACATGGGCCGCAATCTTACCAACACAAAATTGCTCGTCGTATCGTTGCTCGAACAAATGGAGACCCTGCGAAACACTGAAGAGTTAACCTTCGGTCAGATTTCCAATCAGGGCGCGGTCGACAACTCGGGGGCAGTCAGAGCTTTCGGGGGCTTCCCGACCGGTTTCCAGCCAATCTCGATCAACCCGGGCCCCGACGGAATTTGGGGAACCAGCGATGATTTGATTAATCCCGGACCCGACAATACCTATGGCACCAGTGATGACTTTACGGATCCGAGCTGGGGTTTGAATGGTTTTTCACGAGAGATCGTAATTACCAACTTAAACTCGAATCTCAAACGAATTCAGGTAACGGTTCGGTATCCCGATGCCGGAGGCCAGATGCGCAGTCTCGTCGGCGTGAGCTATCTCAACAACGACACGCGCTCGAACTTCAGATAGTCAGGCGAGTGGAACGGAGAAGCCTATGTGCAGTAAACATGAATTGCAGAATCAAGCCGGCTATTCGATGGTCGAACTCCTGATAGCCCTCGGTATGACGATAGTGATATCTGCCGCGTCATTCGCCCTGTTTGGGAGCAGCATGAAGTTTGCGAACACTACTTATCACATTACCGACGCCGAGCAGGCATTGCGCAACGCGCAGGAAGTGATGAATCGTGATCTAACCACGGCCGGCGACGGACTGCGAGGCATAGGCACGATCACTGCGCCACTGGCATTTGTGCAAAACTTCCTGACCAGGACGCCGGTAACCTGCAACGACCCAAACTATCCCTGCATCGGGATAGTCACTTCGGATGACAACATACCTGCCAACACCCCGATACCGCTGACGAATCCAGCGGTCAATTTTCAACCCAACAGCGATCGCATTTCGATGTTGACCCGAGATGCGACCTTTAACAATGGGAATGTTGTGGCTTTGCTCGCAGGCAAGATCACAGTCAGCGGCTCGAGCACTCTGATTAACGTCGGCTCGACCAATATTGGACTATTTCAAAACAACGAAATCTACGCCATCACTTCGCAGAACAGCTTGGCTTTCGGGGTGGTGACGAATGTGAACACAGCCACTTTTGTCGTGACGATGAATAACAGTGACGGCGGGTTCGGATTGAACCAAACAAGCGCGACGGCACCCGTGTCAGTCGTCTCGGCTGTCACCTCGGGCGCAAGTACGTTGAACGTGTCCATCATGCGACTTCAGACTATCCAATACTTCGTCAATGAAAATGGATTATTAATTCGAAGGGTTTACGGCGTAAGAGGCGCCAGTTTTATCGATAGCGTGGTTGCGGAGCACATCACGAACCTGCAGTTCCGGTACCTGACCAATCTTCCCGACGCAAACGGATTTGTAAAACAGCCGTCGCGAGTGCTGGCTTCTTCTACCGAGCAGTCAGCGTTACGCGAAGTCGAAACTTCGATCGGCGTCGAAACCGCGCGCGCAGTCAATGCTGTGACCAATAGCAACAGCAGTAGCAATGCCTGCGGCTCCAGCCCCAACGGACGTCAATCCATTTGTTCAACCACAGCGACAACTGTCCGCAACCTGCAATTCCGCCAGGCCCTAAGCCCGTGACGCAGGTGCCAGAAAAAGAAACACCAGATTGGCAGATCGATTACAGAAGGAACCCGTTATGCGTAACAACATCAACCTTGGAAACAATCACCGCAACAGTGAGCGTGGGGCCGCACTCGCCACCGCACTGATTATCATGTCTCTGCTCGCGGCCGTGTCTATGACGGTATTGGCCGTAGTCACGCACGAATCACGCATCGCGGGCAGCGATCTTCAGCGAACTCAAACTTTCTATGCCGGTGCCGCTTCCATCGAAAAGATGACTAGTGACTTCAGTTCGCTTTTCGCCACTACATCACGTCCATCCGCACAACAATTGACCGACATTGCCGCCGCGTATCCAACCGAATTGACCGGCGAAGGCTTTTCATTCACGAAAGCGGACGGCACCGCCAATCAGTCGATAAGCGTAGACCTTAACGCCCCAACGGGAACAGTCACGATTCCAAACGGACCCTTCTCAGGTTTGGTGGCGTCGGTAACGCCGTATGTGCTCGACACTACTGTGGTCCAAACAGCGACTGGTGCGCAGGTGCGGTTGCAGCGAAGAATCAACAACTACCTTGTGCCGATCTTTCAGTTTGGTATGTTCAGCAACGACGATCTGGAAGTTCACCCGGGCCCGGCTTTCACTTTCAACGGACGTGTTCATGCGAACGGAAATCTCTACATTAGTGGCACGATGACATTTCTCTCAAAGTTGACCACCGCAAACGAATTGGTGGTTGACCTGTTGCGCAATGGCAACACTCACGCTGAGGCAATGAATGTGAAGGTGGGGTCGGTCACGGTGCCATTGACAATGGGCTCGGTGACAAATGGACCAAATCTTTCGGGTTCGACGAGTGGCAGTCGCGGTTATTTTCCCGGATCACCGAACGGAACAATTAACGCGGCGTGGGATTCAAACTCAGTGGCCGCGGCGAGCACCGGAGTTGCAAACAGATTTGGGGGACAGGTGCTGACGCGCACCACCGGCGCTGTGCCGCTGCTTCTCCCGATGCAGCTCGAAGGAAACATGACGCGAGAAATCATCAAGCGAATACTGCCAAGTGATTCGACAATTCTGAGCGAAGCGCGATATCACTATAAATCGCAGGTACGTATTCTAATAGATGATGAAGGGCAATCGGCGAATGACGCAGCGGGTATCCCGACCAGCCAGGGCGTCAATCTATCGACCTTCGATCCGGTTCCGCTGCCCAACCTCGCGACCAGCTCGACGGCCACCGCGAACGGCGGCGGCCGGGCCCTGTGGCGTATCAATGATAACAACACGAGCGTGGCCACCAGCTATAACGAGACATCAACCTCTTTTCCACTCCAACAGCAGAATGGTGGCACCGCAACTCCGGCTGATACGGTGCGAGGAATAAAAAAGGCTCCTCCCCTGAAAAGCATTACCAGTGTTACCAAGGCCAGCAGCACAAGTCTTATCACAGTCACCTGTGTAGGTCATGGCTTCACAACGGGCGATAAAGTATTCATCGCGAATATGTCCGGCGCGCCGCAAGCTGCGGGTGGGTGGACCATCACCAAAGTTACTAACGACGTTTTCACTCTGAACGGCACCAACACCAGCACCTATAACCTTAGTCCCGCTTATTCGTTGGGCGGGACGGTTTATTCGTACACCGCACTTCCTAAATCGGCTAACGGAAATGCTATTCCACCGGGGTCTGGAGTGACGGGTCACATCTTAATTCAAGTGGTCGACGGGAACGGAAACGCACGCGACGTAACCACCCAAGTGCTCAGCATGGGAATGACTGAGGGAGAACCCAACGCCATTGTCTACTTGCAACGTCCGCTGTGGGCCGCCTTTGTCCAGGGCAGTCGCGATGCCAGTTTGGTCGCCCTCAACACTGGGATAAACGGTGATCCGAATTACAGCAACTGTCTCACCGATATATTGACTAAAACCCGTTTGGGTGCAGACGGTGAAATTAAAGTTGCGGCGGGTATTCCTGCACAGGATGCGACCTACGGATATCTAACTCTGATTCAAGACGACACCGCCAGCGGCTCACAGCCGGTCCGCGGCGATATGCCCGGAGGACAGCCGACCAGTGCAACGTGCGCCAGCAGCACTCAGCCTGTTCTGTGCGACCTTCTCACCGATTGGGGAACCGCGAACTGGACCAGTAACCGAGATTGGAACGCGATGGTACCGATCAACCTTTACAATGTGCGCGAAGGCCGCATTAACAGCGGATTGACAGCCAATGCTGTTTACGAACGCGGCGTCACCAACGTAGTTGAGATTAATATGCGCAATCTCGCGCGCTGGTTAGATGGCGTCTATGACAACAATCTGCTGCAGGGCACGAACGCGGTCAGTACTAACATTGGCAGCCCTGACGGTTACACAATTTACGTTTCCGATCGACGCGGAGACGAAATCCATTCGATGACGGTTGGAAGCCAGACGTTCAACGCCACGAATGGCATGGTCGATAATGAAGACATCTATGGACCAAACGGAGGCTTGGATCCCGGTGAGGATGTGCAACAAACCGGAGCGCTGGTAAAAGATACCAACGAACTACCGGATCCCGCGGCTCTCACCGTGGTCTCGCCCGGTTATGGCACCGATATCAACAAACGGGCTATTTCCGTCAACGATTGGCTGAACCTGGATTCAGGTGGCATCAATCACAAGATGTTTCGTAATGCGGTCCGCTTGTTCAACGGTGAAAATCTTCAGATTAGCGGCGCTGCCGGAAAACTTTCGTCGACCAAAGGGATTAGTGTAGCGACGGAAAACATGGTTTACATTTGGGGCAACTACAACACGACGGGCATCAATGCCGCGCCGCCCGCGGGCACGTCGTCGCTCAATGACAACACCAGCAGCTACTACTATCTTGGTAATCAAATACCAACATCAATCGTTTCCGATGCTGTCTTTCCGCTCTCAAAGACCTTCTTCGACAGCGAAACGGCAATGTATCCGGACGATATGAGCAAACGACAAGGAGATCGCACGCCGACGGTGGCTCAGGAGACTTCGGTGCGCGCAGCAATTATTGCCGGCAACAATTTGTCGGCCCTATCCGGCAGCCCCGATGCGGGCAACAGTGCGTCAGGCGAATCGCGGCTTTGCGGCGGCATGCACAACTTCCCACGATTCCTTGAAGACTGGTCTGCGCGTTGGAATTTTGTGGGATCGTTGATTCCGCTATATCACTCAGTACAAGCAGTAGGACAGTACAACGCCGATAGCACGATTTACGGGCCGCCGATTCGTAACTGGGCATTCGATATCACTTTTACCGATCCGAATCGGCTGCCCCCCGGAACCCCGCTGTTCCAACATATCGAGCCGACGGGTTTCAAACAAATTCTCTAGCTCTAACTCGCTGCCTTCAATTTCGCAGCGATCAGAGCCGCGCTGGCTTCGTTTCCCGAGTGCGAAGCCGGCGCGGTTTTTTGCTCACCAGTTCACCGCGGCTGGTTTACTTGTCTTGCTCGATCAAGCTAAGTATAGTCGCAAAAAATGAAGCCACTTGTCGTCGCTGTGGCAGCGCTTCTTCTAGCGCTCACCCCACTGGGTCATTCCCTTTCACACCCGCAAAAGAACGAGGCTCCGCGCTTTCAGGATTACCCGGCGGACGTGTGGGCCGGCAAAGCAACGCTACTCAATGTTCGGAGTCATGCGCTGGCCCGCACATATCGCACGCGGCTTCGCGAAGCTCTGCGTCAAGAGGGGATAAACTTTGCCGGTCAATACACTTTCGCGACGATAGGCTGCGGGGCTGATTGTTCGATTAATGCAATTATCGATGCGCGCACAGGCCAGGCCTATTTCCCCAAAGAGCTTGCGGGCTGGTCGACTATGGGGACCACGGATTTGGCAGGACAATTTGAAGGACGAGCGCGCGCCGACAGCCGTCTACTGCAGATTCCCGGCCGGCCGAGCATAGGCCGGAAGATTGGTGAACGTTACGGGCCAGGCGGAGTTTACTACTATGAATGGATCAATAGTCAACTTCGTAAGGTCCAGTTCTTTCCGGCAGCAGCATATCCCAAAGTCGATCGTACGTTGCCTTAAATTGAAGAATCAGCGGCGAAGCCGCGCCTGGTAAAAAAGGTGACGACGCGACGTTGGAAATGCTTCGCCCGCAGCTTTAACCGTTCCTGTCAGGACTATTTAGAAATGACCTCTCGGTTAACTATTTAGAAATGTCCTCAATTCTGATTTTTGATTGGTTGAGCGTCGGGCTGAAGGCGAGCCGGCAGGGCGAGCCGAAAGCCAAACTCTCGATACCGCTAATACTGTCACCGCGTCTGCCGTTAGCTCAGCCCGAAAATCTCAGCTGCTTCCACCTGTCGCAACTCTGCTTCACTCTTTCAAAGATCTTGAGCCGTTCCCGCTCCTTCTCACTCATCAACAAATGTCCTTCCATCTGCCCACCCTTTCGGGTGTCGCATCCTAGAGGACATTTCTATTTAGTTTCCCCGAGGTCAGTTTTATCTAGTTACCACACAGCTTTAACCGTTCCTTGACGCTGTGCAACTCGCATGTTAGTTTTCGATTTACCCCAATTTATAGCGATTGTTGTCGGCCTCTGAAAAAGGCTTGAGGATTCGCGTGACTGCACCTGCGCTCGACCTAAGAAAGACACCACTTAACGATCTCCATCGTGCTATGGGTGGCCGCATGGTTGAGTTCGGAGGCTGGGATATGCCGGTGCAGTATCCGGCCGGGACAATGGCCGAACACCTGAGAACGCGCACGCATGCCGGTCTGTTCGACGTTTCCCATATGGGCGAATTTGATGTACGCGGGGCCGACGCGATTACATTTGTCAACCGCCTGGTTTCCAACGATGCGACGAAACTAATCGACGGCCAGGCGCAATACTCCGCTTTGACGACGCCCGGCGGTGGGGTGATTGACGATTTACTCGTCTATCGAAGGGCCGAGAATCACCTATGGCTGGTCGTGAACGCCGGCACGACGCACAAGGATTGGGATTGGATCGAATCGCATTATCAACACGAGAACGTCGAGTTGCGGAACACAAGTTCCGAATATTGCCAGATCGCCCTGCAAGGGCCTGACGCGATCTCGATTTTGCAGAAGTTAACTCACATGCCGCTTGCAGAAATTAAGTACTACCATTTCCGCGAAGGCCAGGTCGACGGGGTTCCAGCAACCATTTCCAGAACTGGTTATACAGGCGAAGACGGTTTCGAAGTCTACGCCGCTGCTGAGAAAGCGGAGCAGCTTTGGACCCGTATTCTGGACGCCGGAAACTTTGGCGCCGAGGAGGGTGTTTTGCCATGTGGTCTGGCCGCCCGCAACACTTTGCGGCTGGAAGCGGGCATGTGTTTGTATGGTCATGAAATTGATGAGAATACTACCCTGCTCGAGGCAAACCTTGGCTGGATTACCAAATTGAACAAACCTGATTTCATCGGGCGCGAGGCTTTGGCAAAACAGAAGGAAGCAGGCGTAAGACGTAAACTAATTGGATTTGAAATGACTGATCGCGGGATCGCGCGTGACAACCAGGATATCCTGATCGATGGTCAGCGCCTTGGCCTGGTTACCTCCGGAAGTCCCGCGCCATTTCTTAAGAAGAGCATTGGTATGGGCTACGTGCCAGTCGATTTGGCGAACGTGGGTCAGCGAATTGAAATCGATGTGCGAGGAAAGTTGCTGGCAGCAGAGATCGTGCCGCTTCCATTTTACAAGCGCGCAAAAACTGATGGGATTTCTGATTTGTGATTTTCGATTGAACCGTTTCTGCCCCTGCGGTATAACCAATCAAAATCAGCAATCGTAAGACGAGCAGTAAATCCAAATTGCTCGAGGAGCATAAATGGCAAACGTTCCTGACAATCTTCATTACAGCAAAGATCACGAATGGGTTCGTGTTGAAGGAGATACGGCGGTAATTGGAATTACGGACCATGCTCAGGAGCAGCTCGGCGACGTTGTTTATGTCGAACTGCCCAAGGCCGGTGACGAATTCGCGAACAATGATTCGTTCGGTTCCGTCGAATCCGTAAAGGCGGTTTCAGAAATCTTCACTCCGGTTTCGGGAAAGGTAACTGAAGTCAACCAAACGCTGGCGGATGAACCTGAAAAAGTAAACACAGATCCCTACCGCGAAGGCTGGATGCTCAAAATGAAGATGAGCAAACCGGGTGAAGTCGACAGCCTGTTGACCGCAGAGTACGAAGACTTCACGAAAGCTGAGAGCGAATAGCGTTGCGTTACATTCCCAACTCGCCGGACGAACGCGCCGACATGCTCCAACGAATCGGCGTCGCTTCAACTGAAAAGCTTTTCGAATCGATTCCCGAGACTCTGCGCCTTCGCGCACATCTAAATGTCCCGGCGGCGATGTCTGAACTCGAGTTGTTAAAGCGATTCGAAGACATCGGTGGTCGCAATCAGGCGGCCCAGCGCATTAGCTTTCTGGGGGGCGGCGCATATTCGCACTACACGCCTACGATTGTAGACCACCTAATTTCACGTTCAGAGTCCTTTACTGCCTATACACCCTATCAACCGGAGATTTCCCAGGGCACTCTCCAGGCAATATTTGAGTTTCAAACCCTCGTTTGCCAGTTGACTGGCATGGACATCGCCAACGCGTCAATGTATGACGGCTCGACGGCGATGGCCGAAGCCGTGTTGATGGCCGAACGCGCTACCAGGAGATCGAAGGTAATCGTTTCCTCCGCGATTCATCCGCAATATCTCGAAGTCGCCCATACCTACGTCCAGCACGCGGGAATTGATTTACAGCGCGCGGAATTCGACGCGACTTCAGGGCAAACACTCGCGAGCGCGTTTTCTGACATTGACGATCAGACCGCAGCGATTGTCGTGCAGTCACCAAACTTTTTCGGCTGCATCGAAGACGTTTCAGCGCTGGCAGAAAAAGCGCACACCGCAGGCGCTTTGTTGATAGTCACTGTTACCGAGTCGATCTCGTTTGGGCTCCTGCGTTCACCTGGCGCTAGTGGCGCCGACATCGTGGTGGCTGAGGGTCAATCGTTCGGCGTGCCGCTCTCTTACGGCGGTCCCTACGTGGGTCTGTTCGCGACGCGCGATAAATTTGCGCGACAAATTCCAGGACGATTGGTCGGTGAAGCTTACGACAAGAATGGACGCCGCGGTTTTGTGCTAACCCTCGCGACCCGCGAACAACACATACGACGCGAAAAAGCGACTTCGAATATCTGCACTAACGAAGGATTGATCGCCCTTGCGGCTACCATTTATCTCGAGACGATGGGACGTCGTGGCATTCAGGAAGTTGCCCGCCAATGCGCTCAGAAAGCGCACTATGCGGCGAAAGAGATCGAAAAGCTGGAAGGTTTCTCGCTTCCCTTCTCAGGCCCATTCTTCAATGAGTTCGTCGTTCGGGCGCCAACTGAAGCATCGCCCCTGCTCGACGCTCTCGCGCGTGAGAAAGGAATCGATGGGGGGATTGCGCTCTCTCGATTTGATTCCAACCGCCTCAATGATTTTCTGGTATGTGTGACTGAAACAAACAGGCGTGAGGAGATTGACGCGCTCGTCGAGGGACTGCGATCTTCTTCAAATGAGATTTAGAGGCTGACTAGTGGCCGCCATATGCTATTCGTTTAGACACTTGTGCAGCTGAGACCGATGCGCGCCGGACACGTCGCACGCTAAAGCAAGAATTAGAAGGGCGGAGTAGCCCACGAGCAGATTTAAACAAGTAATGAATTCAACTATCACCAAGGTAACCAGCCACCCCAGCCAAAACGAGCAATTGATCTTCGAGCGGTCACAGCCGGGCCGCGCCGGTTTTAGTTTGCCGCCCCTCGATGTTGCCGAAAGGTCAATTGACGAGATGATTCCGCGCGACTTGCAACGAGATGACGACCTGGCAGGCATGCCGGAAGTCACCGAAGTTGATGTCGTGCGTCACTTCACGCGGATCTCGACATGGAATTATTCAATCGATCTCGGTCTATATCCGCTGGGTTCATGCACGATGAAATACAACTCGCGGCTGAATGAGAAGGTCGCGCGGATCGGGAATTTCGCGAATCTTCATCCGCTGGCGTCCGAGACCGAATCGCAGGGTGCGCTGCAGGTCATCTACGAACTACAGCAATATCTCGCCGAGATTACCGGGCTCCCCGGCATCTCGTTGCAGCCCGCCGCCGGCGCCCACGGCGAGATGACGGGCATTATGATCATCCGCGCCTTCATCGATGCGCGCGACGGCAGAGAAGCCTCAACCAGGCGACGCACAATGCTGATTCCCGACTCTGCGCACGGGACGAATCCGGCTTCGGCCCATTTGTCCGGCTTTACCGTCAGGACAATTCGATCGACGCCGGAGGGTCTCACTGATCTGGATCACTTGCGCGAGCTGTGCGCGCACGGCAATGTCGCAGGGCTGATGCTGACGAATCCAAATACGCTGGGTTTGTTCGAGCGCAATATTCAGGAGATTTGCCGCATCGTTCACGACGCGGGCGGCCTGGTTTACATGGACGGCGCGAACATGAATGCCCTGGTAGGCGTCGCGCGACCGGGAGATATGGGCGTCGATGTAATTCATCTGAACCTGCATAAAACCTTTTCAACGCCGCACGGGGGTGGTGGGCCAGGGTCGGGCCCATGCTGCTGCACGAAAGAGCTCGAGCCGTTTCTCCCCGTTCCGCGTATTGTTCGAGTTACCGCGAAGGATCGGGGTGATGAGGTCATCCGGAGCGGTGGCGACGGAGTTGATCAGGTGAGCTATAAACTCGACTTCGAATACCCGCAATCGATCGGACGCGTGAAAGCGTTCCTCGGCAACTATGGGATGATGCTGAGAGCACTGGCTTACATTTTGACGCACGGGTACGAAGGCTTGCGGGAAGCGACCGAGGCAGCGGTGTTGAACGCTCGATACATCGCGCACGGCTTGCTGGCGGACTATGAAAAGCCATTCGGAGCACCGCCAATGCACGAGGTAGTCTTCACCGACAAGCGCCAGGCGCGCAGGGGCGTCCACACGCTGGATATTGCCAAGCGGCTGATCGACTATGGCTTCCATCCACCGACAATTTATTTTCCTTTAATCGTTTCCGGCGCAATGTTGATCGAACCAACTGAATCGGTCGGCCGGCAGGAACTCGATCAATTCATCGAAGCCATGCAGTCGATCGCGCGTGAAGCCATCGAAGATCCGCAACTGGCCCTGAACGCGCCACACACTACGCGGATTGGTCGTTTGGATGAAGCGGCCGCAGCAAGAAAACCTGTGTTGCGATGGAGGCCGAAGGAAGTGAACAGTGAACAACGCCCGGCGGGGATGGCGCGCGCATAATCCGCATGAGCTAATTCACTTGACGATCAGCGAGAGGCATCGAACGCATGTCCGCACAACCGCAGCCCTGGTCCGGCATTCAAATCGAGACCAGCTTCTTTCCGCTCTCATTCTTTCTTTATGCGTGCACGCCGCGAATTGTGATTGACGGCGAAGTAACACTACGGCCCTGGGGTACACATTCATTTCAGCTCACCGCCGGCATGCACAATGTGAAAATTTATTTTCATTACTTATTCATGAGCACGTGCGGCATGGCCCAGACTAATGTAGTCGTCCAACCGAATTGCGTCCACCGGCTTAAGTACGAAATGGGCATATTCATGTTCGCCGCCGGTACTATCCGCGAGTTGCCGCCGTATAGATTTGGCGCCTAGCCCGCAACTACTCCTACCTTTTAAACGAATATTCATTTCGATCGACGGCCCGCCAGGCACGTATAAGCTCAAAGTTTCAATTTGATATAAGTAACTAACTTCGGAAAAACTAAGCCTCCCAGTCGTTACGCGTGATCGAAATCTCAGCAGATCCGGCCGTTGGCACCTTCAGCAGCGCGAGCCGGCCAACCACGCGCCCGTTCATCAAATGTTCTGCGACGATTTCCTGAACATCAGTGGCGCGAACTTGCGCGTACCAAACGCCGTCCGGATACACCATCACCGCCGGTCCAATCGAACAAAAGCCCACAGAAGCGCATTCAGTCAGGACGATGCTCCCACGAGGATTCTTGCCCTTCGCTTCCCTGCCGAAGAGTAAACCGCGCTGCTTCAATTCGCTTTCGAACGCCGCCAACACTTCGGCGCTATCCCTTGCCGAGCATGATTTGCCCGTGCACACGAACACATGATGACGAATCGGAGCAGTGGTCACCGGCGCCAGAGCGCGTAATTGCTCAACATTCTCGATAAATTCCGGGAGAGCCATGGTGCACAATGCTAACACGAAGGCGTCGGGAAGCCGGCTGTTTAGACGGCGCACCCATTCCGGCCGTCTCTAAAAGAGCGGTCAATTCAGCCCACTAGTCAGCGTCGACTGGGGCTCGATTTTGTCCTCCAGGGCTGGGGCTGTCAGGTATTCGTCACCCAACCAATTCTTACATTACAGATCATTACAGATGTCTTTGCGCGCAGTACGATTCAACTGTAAGATTGATGGCGAACGGGCGACACCGCCTGATTGACCGCATCGAAATAGCAGCCGGTCTTTCAGCTGTGGGCGCCTGATTTGATATTGCATCGTGAAAAATTTCCGAAACATCACCCAACCCAGACAGCCGAGAGATTCCAATGGACTCGTCATTCACGTGTCGTCACTGAACGATCGGTCGACAGAGGTCGTGATGGCTGATACTGTGCGGATCGGCACAGGTGATAATTGCGATGTCAAGATTAAGTTGGCCCAGGCGTCAACGAATGCCACCGACGGCACGGTGATCGAGATTCAGCGGGCCGACGGGACCTATCACATTGCCGCCGTCGACAAGGGACTGGACGTAAAGCTGAACGGCCGTCCGATTAAGCCAAACAAAAGCATCAATGACGGAGATGAAATTTGGATCGGACCCTCGGGGCCTTCGATTCATTTCTTTCCCATCGATGCAACCACGGCCATGGTGCCCGGCCGCCGCGGCAGCACTCACGTCGCGCCCTTCATTGAACAAGCGGCGATGGAAGCATCAGCCACCGCGCGCCGTGACGACGCAAAAATCTTTCTTCGCGAATTCACGCGCGAGCTCGTTCGCGAGATCAATCCCAGCACCAAAATCATTCTCTTCGCCATCATCATCTTTGCCGTCGCCGGGGCGCTTTACCTTGGGTTTGCCCAGTTCAATGAAACCCGAAAGAATCGGCGGGTCATCGCGGACCAGCAGGAGCGCCTGATCGCGCAACAGGAACAACTGCAGAAAGCCAACGACCAGTTAGGCAAGGTCATAGAATCGAACAAGAAAGTGCTCGATACTCTTTCGCTGGGCGAGATGTTGCGAGCAAATTTCGGCGCCGGCGTTTGCCTGATTTACGGCTCGTATACATTCGTGGAAGCCGGAACTGGGCGTCCGCTGCGGATAGCCGAATCACAGACCAACGAAGCCGGCAATACAATTCAGAATGGGACCGATCAACCGGAATTGACTCCGGAAGGCACGGGCCAGATCGCTGAGTATCCATTTGTGGGCACCGGATTTCACACGGGCGATGGCTTTATTCTCACCAACAGGCACGTGGTCCAGCCGTGGCTGGCGGATGAACGCGCCCAAAGTTTAAGCAGCACGGTGAACGGCAAGCCGCGGCTGAAAAAATTGATCGCTTTTTTCCCTGACAGCACACAGCCCGTAACGCTCAAATATAAGCAAGCAGCCACCGGCCAGGATGTTGCTGTTTGTACAATCGATCCCAAAGACCTGCCACCCAAGGTTCCTGTATTGCTGCTTGAGAAGGGCTCCGACTCAGTCGCGATCGGACGCATCGTGGTGACGATGGGTTATCCGTCGGGCCCCGATCGCCTGCTGGCGATGCTGGACGAAACCGAGGCGCGCGGAGTTCAAAACCGGTACGGCTCGACTGAATCCTTGCTCTCCTATCTCGCCCAAACCAAGCACGTTCGACCATTGATGACGCAGGGTAACATCACTGATCTCGACGCACGCCGAATCGTGTACGACGCGCGCACCGGCGAAGGTGGATCAGGCGGGCCGCTCTTCGGTCGCTCCGGACGAGTCATCGGAATCACTTTTGCTATTTTTACCGAGAACACCGCATCGAATTTTGCGGTGCCTATTCACTTCGCGATTAGCTTGCTGGAAAAGGCCGGATGGACTGCACCGGCGACGCCTGAGCAGGATCAGAAAGAGGCCGCGAACACTTCCCCCGCGGGCCCGAGGTAAATGGCATGGCCGTTGCTGGGAAATTAGGTGACCGCAAGAATACTGTTTATATCGAATAGGAAATGCAGGAACCGCACTCTTTCGCAAGCGTTTTTATGGCAGTCGCTCCGCGAAACCTTTGAAATATTAAATGTCCTTTCGACCATCGATCATTCTGCTGGTGGCGGCGCTCGGCTGCGTCGGTGCCGCCGCCCAGGGCCCGAGGCAGTTCCTGACGAGTCCCGCTTCGACCAAACCAGCGGCTGCAGAGACGCCCGCCGATGACGCTCTGCCAACCACCACAAAAAACAAAATCGCTCAAACTTCCGAGGTTGCGATTGTCCCAGCCGGGGGTGCAAACCTTGAGTCGCCAAAGGTCGTCAGTCCGCAGTTTCGTTTAGAGCGACTACCAATCGCTAACGGCGCAGAATTGTTAACTATATTTGGGCGGCTTGATGGATTGCGGGCCAGGGATGTGGCCGCGCCGGAAGTCCCGTTGATTAGCGTCCTGCGAGATACGTTGTCCGACGCTGATCCCGATAACGATCGATTGCGTTACGTTTGGATGTTGACTTACGCGCGGCCGAATCTGATGAAACGAATTGCGTCCGCGGTTCCATACCTTTATCAGCAGGTCGGCAATCAGCAACAGGCTTCAAAGCATCTGCCCCAGCCAATAATTGATCTAACCCAACCGCGGCAACAAACGTGGAACCGGTTTTTTTGGATGGGCATGCAAAACATTTTTCTCGACAGCTATGGGCTGCCCCTAAAGGCTTCTTCCCGCACCTATCGTCGCAACGGGGCTGATTATCGATCAGGTCACATAATTCAGGCACTGTCGATTCTCGACACCTACGATCGACTTCATTCCCGATCACATACGGAAGGTGAGATGCTCGCCCTTGGCGAGTTAGTCGCGGACGATCCAAAGGCGAGACACCCGCTCAGCGACGCGCCGACGACCCCGCTTTCCGATCTGACACCCGCGTTCACACCGGGAGAGATGCTCGAAATGCGAGCGCGTCTGATACTTTCAGGCAAGACCTTCGGCGGTTTGGCGGGACCCGAAACCTATCGTGACACAGTGACAAATCGCACCGTCGCGACGATTGATAACAGCGGGCACAATTGGGAGTTACTGCGGCAGCGCGCAGAAGCGGAAGGGCTTTACTTTGAGCCGCTGACGATGCCCGACGGGCAGGCGACGCACGCCATTCTGTGGATTGCCAAATCTGATCTCAACCAGCAATTGCGGCCGCGATTTCATGATCGCTTCCTGAATATCGCTGATCCCTGGAGCGACGATCGATTGCGAAATTGGAATGGCTATTCGCGAAGTGCTTATGTTGATAATAACAATCGGCCGGTCCGCGCTGAAGATGCTAATGCGCGCGCGGTGGAAATGATTCCTCTGGCGCTCTATGGACTGGACCATCCGAAGATTCCGGCACTGCTGATCGATTTTCGCCACAGTCTCAATCCTAAAAAGCGCGAAATGTCTGGCCGGCTATTGAGCGATGCTGCGAAAAATGTGTTTTCGGTTTCCAACTTCGGCAATCTTCCTTACTTCATCGGCCGCAGTGTCTACGATTTCATCACCGGACGGCGCGGAATGGACGTGAATCAGCCGACGCGGCTGCGAAGTTACTCAGAATTGAAACTGCTGCTCTCTTTCAACTCATCGATTGATCCAAAGCTCCGGCGGGAAATAGAACGCCGCGTTCAGACTGTTTCGCTGAACCCGTTGAATGACGATAACGAAACTGAGGTCAGGCTCGCGCAGCAGCAGTACGCATCGTTGATCGACTATGCGCGCCGGTCGGACGGCCTGTCCGCTAAACTCGAACGCGACAGGCGGGCGGAAATGGTCGCGCTGAAACACAACCCACCCGCCCGTTTTTTCTACAACCTCGCCAATGTTCTCTCCTTTGGGCGATATGTGCATCGCGAGAACGCAACGCCAGAATTGTATGCGCGATTGGAAAAATCTCGCCGCCTTGAATATCACATTCACTTTTTGAAAGAAGTGGCAAAGTCTTCGTCCCAAACAGATGTTGCCTGGGACATGGACAGAGTGACCCGCTCGCTGCAATTCCTGGCTGCCGAAGGAAATGCAGCGCCTGCGGCGGCAGCGAAAACCGCGGCGGTTATTTTTCAGAAGACCAGCGATGTTGAGGCGCGGCAGCTTTGTCTTGAGGCGCTTTCGAAAATTAATAACCGTAAGCGCGCCACGAGTTGGTGAAGATATATCAGCGCGAACAACCCCAATCAGAACTGCGGGCCGAGGTCGCGGCGCGGGTGCGGAGAGCCGTCGCGGACGATCGGGTCAAACCGGCCGAGGCTCGATCGCTGCTGAACCAGGTTAATCAACAATAATGGCGAGTGGGCCCGCGATTTTAGCGATTGCCAGCTCAGAGTCCAGTCTTTAGGCCACCAGACTAGGCTAAAATTTGAACTCTGAACTGATCTAATCCGGTGTAAGCGTTTGGCTGATTAGCCTAATCGCGCCATAATTCGTTTTTCAATGGAACGTTCCCTCGATGATCGTGCGTTGTCGGAAAAAACCGACGCGCACGCCCCGGCGAAACCTTCGCGCGCAAAACGCTCGGTAGCCTGGCTCCAGACTGTGGCGTTTCTGCTCGGGGCTCTTCTGCTCGTCTATCTAATTCGCACTGTCGGCGTCGAGCCAATTGTCTCAGCCCTCACGCGGGTAGGTTTCGGTTTCTTCTTTGTGGTTGCGGCTAACGGTGTTCGTCACGTGCTGCGGACGATTGCCATGCGTCTATCGGTCGCTCCCGAACATCGCCGCTTCAGTTTTATGCAGGCCTTCGCGGCCCGGCTGGGCGGCGAATCGATGAGCTTCCTGACTTTCGCTGGTCCACTGCTGGGCGAAGCTACCAAAGTAGCCCTGCTGCGAAAACGAGTGCCGCTGGTCCATGGGGTGCCCGCACTGGTGGTGGACAACCTGCTTTACAACCTGTCGGTCGTGCTTGTGATCTTTGGCGGCGCCGTCCTGATGCTGTTTGCGTATCCCGTACCGACCGTGGCGCGCGAAGGGCTCATTATCATTGCAGTCGTGGCGTTTCTGGGCCTGATGGCCGCCGCCATGGCAACCCGCAAGAGAGTTACCCTGCTCACAAATATCATCGATCGATTGGCCCGCCGCGGTTTTCGGCCAAACTTCCTGCGCAGCCGTCGTCACCACATCTATCGCATAGAGTTGACGGTTTATGGATTCTACAAGCGACGTCGCGCGGCCTTCTTTTCGATGATCGCGCTCGATATCACGTCGCACGTGGCCAGCGTTCTCGAGGTGTATGTCACGCTAAATATGCTCGGGTTCACCCCGCATGTGGGGGCGGCATACATCATTGAATCGCTCACCAAAGTGATTAATTTCGCTTTCGCCTTTGTGCCGGGAACGATCGGCGTGTACGAGACGGGTAACGGAATAATTTTGCGCACGCTCGGCTATACGACAGCGATTGGCGTGGCACTAGCGATCGTTCGCAAAGCCGCGATTGTTTTCTGGACCGTGATCGGTCTTTTCATCATCACCTGGCGCACGCTGCCTAATGCCTGGGGGCGCGTACTTTCTCGCAGTCCTCGTCTACAAAAACTTATGGATAGTTTAGTCCTTTCGAATCTCGCGCATCGTCCGGCGCGCACCGCGGTCAGCATTGCCGGCATCGCGCTGGGTGTGTTGCTGGTAGTCTTTACTGTGGGGTTGGCCCACGGCCTGCTGCGCGAGCGCGGTAAGCGCGAATCAAACATTGGCGCCGAAATCATGCTGCGCCCGTCGGGTACGATCGCGCTGAGCGGCACGCAGCCATTCACCGTTCCCGTCGAGCACGCGGTCGAAGTCACTCGCATCCCGGGCGTGCGCGCCGCTGTGCCCATCGGCCAGTATCTTGATAAGAGTGACACAGGATTTGGCTCGCGCCTGATCGAAGGTATTCCATACGAGCCATACGCGGGGCTTAACCACCTGACGATCAAGGAAGGCCGCGCACTCGAAAAGGGCGACGAAGTGATCGTCGATTCTGCCTGGCAACAGGAGCGTAACGTGGCTGTCGGTTCGACCATTGAGATTTACGAGCGGCCGTTCAAGTTGGTGGGTGTTTATGAGCCCCCCGGCGGCGGACGTATCAAGATTCCTCTGTCGACCATGCAGGATCAGGTGGGCAGTGAAAATCGCTGCAACACGATTCTGGTTGCCTGCGACGATCCGTATGAGCAGGAGCAGGTTGCAACGCGAATTAAAGAACAGTTTCCCAACGATCAGATTGTGCTCACACGCGAACTGCCGGAGCTTTACATGTCAAGCGTTCCCGCGCTGAACGTCTTTTTGAAGGTGGTTGTTGGTGTTGCCGCCACCATCAGCATGCTGGTGATTCTTCTCGCCATGTACACAACCGTGACCGAGCGCACGCGCCAGATCGGTATTTTGAAATCGCTTGGCATGTCCAAGCGTTCTATCGCCTGGGTGATCGAGCAGGAAGCGATTCTCGTCAGCGTCCTCGGCGTCGGCATCGGGGTGGTGCTAATGTTGCTCGCCCGTTTCTTTGTGATGAAGTCAACGACCCTGGTCGTCGATGTCGAAGCCAAATGGATAGCAATCTCGCTGATTGTGGGATTGATCGGCGGCTCAATAGGGGCCCTCTATCCTGCGTTACGGGCTGCCCGCCAGGATGCTGTCGACGCCTTGAGTTATGAATAGCCACGAGTAATGCAAACTACCAGATCCGGTAAAGACGCTTCAGCCGCGCGCACTAGCCGCTAATGATCGAAAACAAAAGAGGCGGGCCTAAACCCGCCTCTCTTACCACTCCGCTTTCAAAAAGCAATTATGGCTGCGTCAGACGCGCGCGCATGGCGGCCATTGCCAAATCGCGTGCGCGGGGGACGATCTCGATTGCTTTCGCGATTTGCGGATCGTCTTGGGTCAGAACCTGCACCG
>JBHELZ010000030.1:0-10663 GCA_046262835.1 Pyrinomonadaceae bacterium | reverse complement strand
GCCGCGGTCGCTAATTGATAACGCAACTGCTGCTCGATGAACGAGCGATTGCGTTCCAGCTGCGGCGTGAACACCTTCCAGTTCTGATCCTTCGCAACGTAATCCTTAAATGCATTGAAGACCATCTCGTTCGCGGGAAAATCGTTCGCCGTCAGATCGTGGTCGTAATTAATTGCGCGATCAACTTTGTAATGCTCCAGGGACGGCACGCGGCCATAAGCCATTTCGCGCGCGAAAAAGAAAATCGGATCGCGCAGCCGGACCTGCATGGTATTGAGTAACTGCGGCTTTACAGCTTCGTCCGGCGTAATGCCGCCGCCGCCGTAAACCGCGCGGCCCGTATCGGTATGCGAAGCCGGCCCGGCAGGCTTGTCCGGATCGGTGCTGTTCCCGCGCAGTGTGCCGCCACGAGAGATGTAGTTGTACCAGCCACCATTCGAATAATCGCGCTGAATGAGACGGCCGGACGGGGTGAAATACTTGGCCGACGTCAAGGTAAGCCCCGCGCCTTCTGGAAGGTTGATAATGCTCTGCACCAAACCCTTGCCGAAACTTGTTTGGCCGACGATCAGCGCGCGGTCGTGATCCTGCATGGCGCCGGCAACAATTTCTGAGGCCGAAGCTGTGTAGTCATTCACCAGGATCACCAGCGGCGTACGATCCGGATCAGGATTATTCGATCGATAAATGCGATCGTTAAGACCGTTGCGTCCCTTTTGTGTCAGGATCAGTTGGCCTTGCGGCAGGAAAGTGCTGGCCACGGCGATCGCCGAGTCCAAAAATCCGCCCGGGTTATTGCGCAGATCCAACACAACCGAGTTCAACCCGCGCTGATGCAGGTGATCCAACGCCTCCCGCATTCCATCGGCGGTGTCATAGTTGAAACCGCGCGTCATGTCGATATAGCCGACACCAGGCCTGATCATGTAGTAATCGGGAACCGAAGGCTGCGGCACGGCGTCGCGAACTATGTCCACACTTTCGACCCGGTTACTGCCGGCGCGCGTAACGGTGACTTTCACCTGACTGCCTCGCGGTCCGCGAATCTTGTCCCGCACTTCGGCGGAAGATTTGCCGTGCATCGAAACGCCATCAACTGCGTCGATGCGATCTCCGTAACGAAGTCCACCGCGCGAGGCCGGTGAACGATCAAAAGTCGCGGTGATATAGGTTTCGACCGCGTCACCAACCGAGTAATTCTGAATGGTGGCGCCAATGCCGAAATATTCGCTCCGCTGATCCGTCTTCAGCTCTTCGAATTCCTGGCGATCGAAATAGCTTGAATGGGGATCGAGGGTCCGCAGCATGCCGGTCATCGACGACTTATAGACATTGTTGTAATCCAGCTTGTTGCCGTCGATGTAGTTCTCGCGAATGATACCCATCGCCTCCTTGAAGTCCTCGATCGTGAGGACGGTGCTCGCCCCGGGCCGGACGCCCGTCCGGCGGCCAGGGGCCGGCGAGAGGTCTCCCCTCGATGCAGTCCTGCCGGCGGCCTGATTTGGCGGCTGCTGACCAAAAACAAAAACGGGAAGCGAAAGAGAGAGTGTGATGAGCGCAATTAGCGCAAAAGAGAATTTGTTCTTCACTTAGAACCTCACTGGAACCGAGAACTAAAACCCGGGGAGCCCCTGCTCGAATACGCAACGAACACGTCCCTTGCAATCTTAACGGATGCCTGAAAGGCGGGCAAGGTTGCGCCAGACAATGGTTTGCTAATGAAAAGAACCGTAGGCGGCACACTCTCAGATTGCGAGAAAACGATTCAGGCTTAGGCGGAGTGCGCCAACGCGGTTCGCATCGCAGCCGCTGATTGCCAACGGTGCGCCGGGTCCTTCGCCAAAGCGCGTTCGATGACTTCAGCGAGCCTGGGCGGAACGCCAGGCACGCGACTGCGAAGCGGGATTATCTGACCTTCAAAAATAGCGCGCACCGTGCCGGCCAGATCGCCGCTTGGACCCAGATCAAGGGCGATATCGCCCGCCAGCAGACTATACGCCGTCATGCCGATTGCATAAATGTCGGCCGTCGGTTTCATGTTACGAAAATCTCTTATCTGCTCCGGCGGCATGTACGCGAACGTGCCGGCCATGTCACCCGCCATCGTGATACCGCTCATTCCGCTTTGGGTAAAGCTCTTTGCCAGGCCGAAGTCGGTCAGCTTGGCCGTCAGGTTCGGGGACTTTCCGGCAATCAGAATATTTGATTCCTTGATGTCCCGATGGATATACCCGCGGGCGTGCGCATAAGCCAAAGCATCGAGGGACTGCGAGATGATTTGAATTGCGTCGCGAAACGACAGGCGGCCACCTTCGGCATCCGCAAGTCTCGCCGCATCCGATCCCTCGACGTACTCACTAACCAAATAGACAGCCCCATTGTGAGTTCCGCTCTTGATGAAGCGAACGATGTTCTGATGATTTAGCGAGGCAGCAACTTCGATTTCGCGCATGAAGCGACGCAGTGATTGATCGGCGACCGCGACTTCCGGCAGCAAGGTCTTGATCGCAACGGGGCTGTTATCGGTCTGGTCACGCGCCAGCATGACGCAGCCCATACCGCCACGTCCCAGCATCTTTATCATCTCGTAACCGGGGACCGGCTGCGGACGGCGCTTGAGTTCCTCGCGGCAGTCCTCGCAAATGAAGGTTAAAGTTTCGCCGGGTGCGGCCTCGGCTCGATCGCGCCGCCCGCAGTTCACGCACTCAACCGTCACCATCACGGGTCCCGCCAGTGTTGGCGTCTCGGAAATGTTCCCGGCGACCGAATCTGAAGCAACCTGGACTTCGAGAACGGTTTCCCCACCCTGAATGCGGTCGCCACTGCGCAGGAAAACCTCCGAAACTTTTTGACCGTTCACGAAAGTGCCGTTTGTGGATGCGAGGTCGCGGAGAAAACAGCGCGGCGGGGCAATCTCGAGCAGGCAATGATGACGCGAGAAGAACCGGTCGTCAGGCAGGCAAAGATGCGCGTCGTCGCTGCGACCGATTAGGAAGGTGTCGTGTTGATCGAAGGTGAATTCGCGGCCGCTGTAAGGCCCTTCCAAAACTCGTAAGGTGACGCGCATAGTGAGAGCATCACCGGCTAATTTCGAGATCGTCAAAGGCGACCTCGCCGGGACCGCTGGTATACAGGCCGACGCGTCCCTTCCGGTAATTTGCTTCATCGACGATCGAAGTAACAAATTGACCGTTAATGTAAAAGTCCATCTTGAGATCTCGAATCCGTACCTCGATCTGATTAGGAGTTGTCCCGGTGCGAATCGTGGTGCTCGTTGTTGGTTCAACCAGGGTAGTTTCTTTTCCGCCCTTATGCAGGACGATTCGATACTTGGGACTGTCGCCGTTGGAGATTAGAAATCCGTAGTCCTCTAACTGGCCGTCTTTGGATTTCAGGCCATGGATTAACAGGCCGTACCCCGTCGTCGATACGTCCCCGTCGATGCTGCGCAACCCTACCCGCACCGTCGCATTTTCGGTCTGATACTCTTTTCGATCCGCCGGGGAATACATAACGATGTAACCGCTCTTGGTGGCGCGCATGTGGTACTCCTCGTCGTCGTACCAGATGTTGCCGTACTGGGATGGCCCTACGCCCCAACTGGGAGTCGAGAAGTCGTCGGTATACGAACTGAGCGACGACCGTGTATTTGAGTTCGCGTTGTCGTTCGTGTTTCGGTTGGTATTGGTATTCCGATTCGCGATGCGATTCGTGTTGTTGGTGTTCGCGACGCGATTATTGTTTTCATTCGTAATTCTGGCAATCGCAAAAATCAGAATAACCAAGCCGATACCGACCAGGACAAGTACTGCCCCGATCCCCAGTAACCAGGGCCAGACGCTGCGCTTTTGCGGCGCCGGCGGCGGCATCGGCGACCAGGCCGGCGGGGGGGCAGGGCTCTGCGGCGGTGGCGGCGCCGCTTGTCCCGGGTACGCAATCGTGGGCGGCGGTGCTGTATCGCGCGACTGCGGATATTGAACCGTCGCACCTGGCTCGAATGATGACGGCGCCGTGGTGCTCACCAACGGCGAGCCATCGTCCAGACAGAAACTTAACGCGTCATCACTGTACGTGCGATTGCATTGGGGACAGCGCTTCATATCGGCCTCGTTTCGTAGACTTCGATTTTTGCTGCGATCAAACAACGCGTAATCGCAATCGACGCAGTCTATACGACAATTGAAAGGAGACTCAAGTAAAGGAAGGTTATCGAGACGCTCGCTATGGCGATGGGCCTTCAATTCATATCAACGTAATTACAGGGTGCGTCCACAGCGGCCACAGAACTTTGTACCAGACGGGTAAAGGGAATTACAGCCCCCGCAGACGACCTCGACTGGCCGTGGCGGGTTCCAGGCAATCGCTGCACTGCCAAAGGATGCTCCGCACCGGCCGCAGAATTTGGTTCCAGCAGGTTGGTCGGTCCCGCAACGTGTACAGCAAAGTGAAGTTGCGGATCCGCGGAGACTCGGGTGGTTGAGGCTCGGGGAAGACTGAGGTGAGGGGGCCGGTGTTCGCGGTTGAAGGGACGCCTCGGCGGTGACCATGTCAAAGTTTGTATTACCGCAGCGGCCACAGAATTTTGTGCCGGCGGCGAAGCGCGACCCGCATTTTATGCAGGCCACCACTGCGGGGGCATTGATTGCCAAACCGGAGACGCTCCCCAGGCTCCCGCCCCGTGAAGGGGAGAGACCGCTGGACGGCGCAGACTTGAACTGCGCCTGAATGATCTGCTCGTCGGCATCGGGGCGAATCTCAATGATCCGCTCGTCGTCCTGATCCCCGGAATGAGCGACGCGCAATACATGCTTTCCTGGAGGAATTGCTTTCAAAATTACGCGGCCTGAGCGCCCGATGCTCCCATGACGTTCATCGTCAACGTAAACTTCAGCCCCGACCGGCGCCATGATCACGACGCGCGAATCGCCTTTCTCTTCCTTCAGCGAAGCGCCATTGAAAGCCGCGTTGAATTCATTGAACCATTCGCCGACGCTCGCCGGCCGCCCCTCCGGCTCCCGTTTCAGCGCCCGCATCACTGATGTTTCCACGACCGGTGGAATGTCAGAGCGCAGCGTGCTCAACGCCGGCGCGTCCTGAGTTAATTTCGCAGCAAAGATCTGCATGATGTCGCCGGTGAATGGCGGCCGGCCGCCCAACATGTGATAAGCCATCGCCCCGAGCGCATAAACATCTGCACGCGCGTCCAGCGCAACCCCAGCCTGCATCTGTTCAGGCGCCATGTATTCCGGGGTGCCCAGGATGCCGCGCGAAGCAGGGCCACTCCCGGACGCAATTCTGGCCAGACTTTGACTAATGATTTTTGCCAGACCGAAATCGCCGACCTTTACGATGTCATCGCCTGCGATGGCTCCCTCTTTTTTCTTTCGTTGCACGATGAACACGTTTGCGGGTTTGAGATCGCGATGCAAGATTCCTTCGTCGTGTGCGGCTTCAACGCCCGCGCTGATCTGCTTGAGCAAATCATGCGCGCGCTGAACAGAGATAGTTCCCTCCCGGCGCAGCAACTGATACAGCGATTCGCCTTCGACGTATTCCATCACCAGAAAAAACACGCCTTCATCGCTCTTCCCAAAATCGGTCACGTCGATGACGTTCGGGTGTTGGATCGAGGCGGCGGTACGCGCTTCGCGCTCGAACCGGGCGATGGCTTCGCCTTCCTGCAAATCTTCGTCAGAAAGCACGTCGGGACGGATTGTTTTTACGGCTACCCGACGGGTCACCAGGTTTTCGTCGCGTGCGAGGTAAACCTGGCCCATCGCGCCGCGTCCCAGACGCTTTGCCAGACGATATCGGGTATTGAGCACAGTCGTCCCGGGCAGGGTCGTCTTGGTCTTCGCTTGATCGTCGGGGCAGACCAGTGTGTCATCTTCAAAACACTTTTCACAGCGTGGGCATTCGCGCATGGGATGTTAACCGTCGAAGGTGAAGAATAAGGTGTTGCTTCGGCGCGGTCAATTCGTTGTTCAGAAGGCCGGCGCACGGCGGCTGGAAAAAGGATGAAGCTCGGCCTTACCCACGTTCGTGGTGGAGTTAACCCGCCTGCGACTCGGCACACGGTAAAACCACCCGGAAAATAAACCTCTTTACTTGGTGGGCCATCTGTCCGATAATTCCCTCCCCTGTTAGATTCAAAGGGGTCGAGCTAATCAGGCTCGATAAAATGCGGGCGCGACGCCCGCGTTTCTGTCTGTAGCGAAAATTTGAGTCTGTACCGACTGGAGCGCAAGCGTCCTCGCTTGCATTATCGCGTTACATTATGCAGCCACCGGGACCGTTGCGCTCCAGTCACTAAAGTCCGTCCCCCCACTTGGAGGATGCCCCATGCGATCGATTTGGAAAGGCCACATACGGTTTCTGCTGGTTGCGATCCCGATTCGCGTCTATAACGCGATCGAAGCGTCCGAGCGAATTCAGTTCAACCAACTGCACCGCGACGACTTTGGTCCAATCGGTTACGACAAACGCTGCAAGAAGTGCGGCCAGATCGTGACCAACGACCAGATCACCAAAGGCTATCAGTACGAGCCCGATCGCTTCGCACTCATCGAACCGGAAGAGATTGCCAAGGTCAAGATTAAGACAACCAAAGCCATCGACATTATTGGCTTTGTCGACGCGTCCGAGATTCCCACTACCTTTTTTGATTCTCCCTATTACCTTGGACCAGATGGGCCAGTAGCGGAAAAACCTTATGCTCTCTTGCGCCAGGTCCTGAAAGATACGGGCAAGATCGGGCTCGCGAAAGTAGTCCTGCGTGATCGCGAAGATTTGGTTGCAGTATTTCCGCTCGAGAACGGCATCGTGTTACAGAAGCTCCGCTATCCGGCAGAGATTCGCAAGCTTGAAGAAGTCCCCGATCTGGAAAAAGAACCAAAGCTCGACAAGAAGGAATTGATGCTGGCCACAAGTCTGGTGGAACAGATGGTGACCAGCTTTTCAGATGTCGATACTGTCGATCATTATCACGAAGCGTTGCGCAAGCTCATCGATTCGAAAATCAAAGGCAAGAAGGTTACTGAGTTCGAAAAGGTGGAAGAGATCCCGCGCCTCGACATTATGACCGCGCTTAAAAAGAGCTTGCAGGCATCTTCCCGCAAGCCAATGGTGAAAGCCGCACCGGCGGCGAAGAAAAAAGCCGCCCTCACACTGGTCAAAGCAAAACCGGCGGCGGCAAAGAAACGTAAAGTTGGGTGAAGGCGAGATCACGCCTGAATAATTCCTGCTAAAATCCTTGCCTTGAAAAACCAGACTCGCCGGCAGACCTTCTGAAGGAGCTAATTGAACCCATCAATTACGCTCTTAGGCGTAAACGCCTGGGCTAGATAAAAATCATCACACCGGCCGCACGGCCTTCTGAAAAGCTTTTACTCCTAACGTATTCAATACTTCGCCGCGCCGAATCCACGCACGACGGGCAATTCCGACTCCAAATTTCACGTTGTTCAGGGCGCCGGTCGAATGCGCATCGACTGAAATCACGAACTTAATCTTGCGCTTGCGCGCCGCGCGCAGCCAGCGCGGCTCCATGTCCAGACGATACGGATCGCCATTCACTTCCACCGCGGCGCGCGATTCGGCGATCACATCGAGAATCTCCTCAACCCGACAATCAAACGGCGGCCGCTTCTGAATCAGGCGACCCAGGGCGTGGCCCCAAATCTTGAAGACGGGCTGGCGCATCGCGGTCACGATCCGGCGCGTCATCTTGTCTTCATCCATTTTGTATCGTGAATGAATACTGGCGACGATTACGTCGAATTGTTCAAGCACCCAGTCCGGATAGTCGAGCGATCCGTCGGCGACGATATCCGACTCAGTGCCTTTGAGAATTTTCACCTTCGTCTTCTCCTGCACTTGGTCGATCTCTTCCCACTGACGTTGCAGCCGATCAATTTTCAGTCCGCCGGCATAGAAGGCGGTCGGCGAATGATCCGTGATGGTGATGTATTTCATTCCCATGGCTTCGGCCGCACCGACCATTTGCTCGACACTATGCTTGCCGTCTGAATAGGTCGTGTGGCAGTGGACCATCCCGCGAATGTCGTTGGCCGTGATCAGGTCTTCAGGCAGGCTACCATGCCGGGCGGCTTCGATCTCACCCTCATCTTCGCGCAATTCGGGCGGCACATATTGCATACCCAGCTTTTGATAAATATGCGCTTCGTTCTGCAACGGGCTCGACGACGATGGGGGCAGCTTTGATTTAGCTGAATCAGCTTTGTCAATTCCAGTCTGCGTAATTCTTAGTTTTTTTCTGGCCGCTACCTGGCCCAGTTTTCTTAGGTGTGCCTCAGATCCAGTTGCATTCAGGAGCGCAAACGGAAAATGTTCGGGCTTGACGGCTATCAACATCGCCTGGAATCCTTCACTTAAACTAACCACCGCGCGATCTCGCGATTGTTCCTCCGCCCGCACGACCATCGGGAAGCTGAGAAAGTGATCGATCACCGATTTCGGCTTCTTAGCGCTCGCCACGATGACAATCCTGGGAACTGTCTCCTCCCAGCGACGCAAATCGCCGGCGATTTCAACCTGGATCAATGCGCGCGATGTTTTCAGATACTCAATGATTCGCTCGCCTGCACGCAGCGCGTGATGAATGTGAATGCGCTCATCACGATTGCTGCTGCCGCGGATCGCCTCGAGAATTTGACTTTCCGTCTTTGCAGTAAATCCTTTGATTTCGCGCAGCTTTCCGGCTTCCGCGGCGGCCTTCAATTCCGCGACAGTCGCGATGCCCAGCGCCGCCTGCAACCGCTCGACCTTCTTCACGTTTAGCCCGCGCACGTTTGATAACTCGACGATGCCCGGCGGCATCTCTGCCCGTAACTGATTTAAAAACGATGACTCGTGCGTTGCGTAAAGCTCTTCGATCTGTTTGGCCAGTGCGTACCCAATCCCCTTCACAAATGTCAGCCGATTTTCTTTGATTAACTTGCCGAGGTCTTCCGTCACTTCAGCAATCGATCTCGCGCCGAGCTTGTAAGCGCGCGCCTTGAAATACTCTCCGCCCTTTAACTCCAGCCGCGTTCCGATTTCCTGCAACGCCGCTGCAATGGCAAACTTGTCTTGCATCCGTTTCGTCATGGCTGGATAGCCGGCAGTGTATGGCATGCAGAGTGCCTTTATCCATTGCGGATCAGTTAATTGACTCTTCAGACAAGAAATCCAGATTCTCGTGAGGATTCTGTAAGAATGGCGAACGAACTGCGAACCGAAGTCGAACAGGTCAAGCAGCAGGAAGACGTCAAACGTGCACTGAAACAGGCGAGTGCGGTCCAACCCCAAGCCGCAGAGGCACCAAAAGCCGAGACTAAAGATAAGTTAGTCCTCAGCACACACCTAATCGTGCTGTTAGCCCTGGCAGTGTTTCGGTATGTTCTGCAACTAAGTTTCTTTGGCATCCCAGCGAAATATCCACACACCATTGTTCTAGTCCAAAGACTCACTCTTAGCGCGATGGGAGTCGTTCTCCTGCTGGCGTTCGCAAAGGTTGGTGATGTCTATGTAATCGGTCGCATCGACAGTCCGGTTGCGCGCTATAACCTGCGACGCGTGGCCAAACTCGCGGTCGGTTTAATCCTAATCCTCATTGTCATCTCGGCTTTGTTTCAGACCTGGTATACCACGGTTGTATCGGTCGGGTTGTTCTCGCTAGTTCTCGGGTTGGCGGTGCAGACGCCGATGACGAGTTTTTTGGGCTGGATTTACATTCTCGTGCGCGCGCCTTATCGCGTCGGCGATCGCATCAAGATTGGCGAGGCGGCTGGTGACGTGATCGATGTCAGTTATCTCGATACTACTCTGTGGGAATTCGGCGGCGATTATCTGTCGACTGATCATCCGTCGGGCCGCGTAATCAAATTCCCTAACTCCAAGGTTTTGAATTCTACTGTATACAACTATACGTGGCCGCTTTTCCCTTACATCTGGAACGAGATTAAGTTCAGCGTGGCGTACAATGCCGATTTGGAATTCATCTCCGAAACTATGCAGCGCGTCGCGGCTGAGGAGGTCGGCGAGCGGATGATGCAACAGATACGGGTGTTCCGCGAGATTCTCGCCCAAACGCCCGTCAATCAATTAGAGGTGCGTGAGTACCCGGCTGTGCTCTTCCGGGTCAATGCGAACACCTGGCTGGACGCGATCGTGCGTTACCTCGTGGACCCTAAAGAAGCCGGCCGCGTTAAGTCGCGAATGATCAAGAGACTGCTGGCTGAACTCAACAAAGCTCCTGAGCGAGTGATGTTCCCGAAAAACGACGCCCGTTAATCATAAACTTTCAAACACAAGGAGAAATTGAATGAACGAGCTTTTTCGCAGGTTCGCACACACAACGTCACAAGCCGTCGGCTCGTCGTGGACTTTCATCATGGCGGTGATCATCATCGTCCTTTGGGCCGTCACCGGTCCAATGTTCCATTTCTCTGACACCTGGCAACTGGTTATCAACACCGGCACTACTATCATTACGTTCCTCATGGTCTTCCTCATCCAAAACACTCAGAACCGCGACGCGAAAGCCATTCATTTGAAGCTCGACGAACTTCTCAAGGGCGTCAAGGGCGCGCGCACTCGCCTTGTAAATCTCGAGCAACTATCCGATGCCGAGTTAGAAAAGTTGCAGAAGGAATTTGAGCGA
>JBHELZ010000029.1:48609-48945 GCA_046262835.1 Pyrinomonadaceae bacterium | reverse complement strand
CCACGAATCAGTTGACCAGGAAATGGCTTTCGCAATCGGAGCGGATAGACCTGCCCGGAATTCAAATCCCCGCGTTGCGGATTACTCATCCGTTTCCAATCATCGCCATCGTTGGAACTTTTCGCCCGCGCCTGTTTATTGCTCGCGAGGTGTTGCTTTCGCTGAATCAGGAAGAACTAGCGGCAGCCATTGCGCACGAATGCGGTCACCTTTCCGCGCGGGATAATCTGAAGCGCACACTGCTGCGGATTTGTCGCGATACTTTGCTGCTCGTCCCGTTCGGACGCGCGGTCGACCGCGCGTGGGCCGAGTGCGCCGAAAGCGCTGCCGACGAAT
>JBHELZ010000029.1:0-48599 GCA_046262835.1 Pyrinomonadaceae bacterium | reverse complement strand
CCGACGAATTCGCCGCGCGACAGAGTCAGGCTACCGCCTTAAATCTCGCTTCGGCGCTGGTGACCATTGCGAAGATGGTGCCCGCCGGCGCACGGGCTGATGTGCCGCTCGGCGCGTATCTTGTCGGCGCGGAGACCCAGGGAGTGAAGGGACGCGTCAAACGATTAATCGAGATCTCTTCGCACGGAATTCACCCCCGCTCAAGCAACGCGTTCGTCGGCTGGCTGCCAATGATTTGCCTGTCGGGATTTAGCGTTCTTGCGTTGATGACGGCCGGCAATGCGACAGTCCTGCTGGGTGTCCATGCCATCGTCGAGCGCGCCGTAGACCTGCTTTGTTAAGCGGCGACCTTTTCTTTCGCTAACGGTTTGCGGAGCCAAACGAATAGAACTGCTGCCGCCAACTGCGCGGCAATTCCAAAAGCCACAAGGGCAATCAGCGAAAAGTCATACAGCACGCCCATTATCACGCTGCCTAAAAACCAAAGTACTCCGTAAGCGGCATTGAAGGCGCCAAACGCGCTGCCGCGTTTATTCATCGAAACAACCTGTGCAATTCCCGACCGCAAGGTCGCATCCTGCGCGCCAAGCCCGGTGGCCCAGCAGGCCACGCTGACGTACACACCGGCGGACCCTCCCAGGAATCCGAACGGCAAAGCCAACAATGAAACGACTATTCCGACGGCGATAATCTGGATTCCATAGCGATCGAACAGCCGGCCGAAAAGAAGCGCGGTCAGGCCGTTCACTCCCATGGCGCCGGCATAGAGCAGCGGAATCATTTCCGGTTTCGTCAGCGAATTCTGCTGAAAGTGATAAGCGAGCAGCGGAAAGTCGACAAATCCGAGGGCCAGTAATCCTGCGGCCGCCACATAAATCCAAAATACCTGCGGCAGTTTTTTTTGCGAGGGGGCGGGCGGTGGCGCTGCCTGCTTTGACCTGGCAGCCCGGGCAAACAGGAGCGCAATGAACGCCCCCGCCGCCGGCAACCCGAGCCACAGGAAAGCCGGTCCAAAATGATGAGTGCGGGCGACGGAAATCGCCACGAAGACCGGCCCCAGCACGGCGCCGGTCTGATCCATTGCGGCGTGCAGTCCGAATCCGGACCCATGACCGACGACCTCAGTCGCTTCGGACAACAGCACGTCACGCGCCGGCCCACGAAGACTTTTGCCGGTACGCTCAGCGACGATTAGCAGCGCTGCTGCCTGCCAGCTTCCCGCAAAGGCCAAACCCGGAACGACAACCAGGTTCAAAAAATAACCCAGCGTGGTGATGGTCCAATAGGCGCGCGTGCGATCGGCGAGCTTGCCCGAAAAATAACGCAGGCTGGCCGCGATCATTTCGCCGAGCCCGGCAATGATTCCGACTTGCGTCGCGCTCGCGCCCAGGTCCTTGAGCAAAGGGCCAATCACGCTGTGCGCGCCTTCATAAGTCATATCGGCGAAGAGGCTGACAAAGCCCAACGCGACAATGAAGCGAAACGCGCTCTTTCGTTCTTCCTGAGTGAAACTCGGCACGATTGTTATAGGTACCCAGTCAAGACCTTTTCCCTGTTGTTAAGAGAAAGCAACGGTCTAGGTTCGTTGAGTCATTAGAATTTCGATCACCGACAAGACGCCTAAAATTAGCAACAAACCAACCGCTACGTAACGAACGACCTTCGGCGACACCCGATCGCGTATCCAGCGGCGAATGCCGGCACCGAGAAAAGCAGCCAGCGATCCTTTGGTGATCATCGCCGCGACCGCGCCAAACCAAACTATTAAGGCCGCATGATACTTTGCGGCGAACGTGGCGGCGGTGATCTGGCCGACGTCGCCCCATTCAGAAAAAAAGATGGCGGCAAAGGAAACCATCGCTGCTTTTGACGCTCTATGTTTGTCTCTTTCTTCGCGATAACGGTCCGTCTTTCGCCAAAGCGCAAACGCTACGCCCAGAAAACTAACTGCCGTGATCGCCGCGACCAGCAGTCGCGGCAGTTTCGAAATTGCCTCGCCGACCAGCACAGCGACCCCCATCTTCGCCATAAAAGCTGCGCCCATGCCAATCATAATAGGAGCTGTGCGATAGCGCGCCGAGAGAACGCCAGTCGTATAGAGCAATTTGTCGCCGACTATCTCGGCGAGGAATACTGCTCCAAACGTAGCGAAGAAAATTACGAGCAATCAATGGCTCCGCGGGTCGTTGCATTCTAAAACTCCATAGTTGACTTCGCAATTGATAGGAGTGTGGGTGTTTGCCGGCGACGAGCGCGCCGCCGAAGAACTCGTTACGGTAACGAGTCGGCATGGCGGCGTAAAGCAGGCTGGGCTGGCGAGGTCCCGGCTTCTTAATCAAAGACGAGATGAAGGCCGGATTGGACTGGCAGGAATGTCGGGTGCACCTCAAAGACTCTGCGAATATTGTCCAGGGTCAGGACCTTGCCGGCACTCCCCGCGGCAACGACCTGCCCATGATGGAGCAGGATGACCTGGTCGGCGAACCGGATAGGTCGTCGAAAGATCAACGCCTACGACGTGGTCCTGAGTCCCGAGGGCCCCAGATTATCTCGTTATAGATCGGCGAGATCACCACGAAGCGAGCGTCTTTGGGGTCGTTGATGCATTGTGAAAGCGCGAGCAGTTAAGTGAAAAAAGCACGACCGCGAACGCGGCGACAATCGGTATGTTTTTCATCGGCAGATCTGAGCAAGCTTTCACTGCAGAAACCCCGCGCACCAGGGTGGTATCTTATCAACCGTCCCTGACGGTCGCGTTTCTGCCCAACTCAAAACACAAATCGCGCCTGCAACTGAAACATGCGGGGCGGATCGATGTTAGCGAACGCCGGAATCGCGTTTGTCGCCGTTCCCACACCGCCGACAAACTGTCCAAAAGTGCTCGCGGGGGTCGCACCATCGCCGTAAGTGGTAACACCCCGTCCCAGCATGTTCGGATGATTGAAAATGTTGAAGCCTTCGAGGCGCAAAATAATGTTGCGACGCTCGTTCTTAAGCAAGCGCTTCTCGACAAAAAAAGCGACGTCCGAAGTGGCGGTGCCGTGGAACGCCGACTTCCGAACTACTGCTCCGTTGATAACCGGACGATCGTTGTTCGCGCCGTCGCCATTGTTATCCACTCCGGTTGTCGCATTAAAAGGACGCGACGAGGCGAGCTGCGTTAACGTCCCTGCGGTAATCTGAAAAGGAAAATGATAAAGGAAAGTGATCACGGCGCGATGCCGCTGATCGACTACACTGGGCCCGCGCTCTTCTTCGCCCAGACGCGAGATAATGCCCTGGTCCGGATTGATGCCGTTGCCGTCCGGTTCAGTGGTGTTTGTCGCCTTTGACAACGTGTAACTGACGGACGCGAATATCCTGGGATTGTTTCGGTAGCTAAACAACATCTGCAATCCGTTGTAATCGGCCACGCCGAGATTCATCAGTACGTTCACCTGACGAACACCGCCGTTGACTGGAAGGATTGGACGAGTGGAGTTTGCGGCAGCGACAGCCTGGGCCGCGGTGCAGGGCGGCGCGACCCCTGCCGGGCAGCGGAACTGGCCGGGCTCTGTGCGATCAAAAATAGAAGGAGCATTCAAATCCACTGTGCGGACGATGTTGCTTAAGTGCTGATGCACATAATCCGCGCCGAAGAACAGTCCCTTAATTACTTCTCGTTCGGCGCCGAGCGACATCACCTGACTTCGCGGATTCAGCAATTTGTCCGGATAGAATGGGAGCAGGCTGAAGTTAAGTCCATAGCGCGTGAATTGTGCGCGATAAAAATCGCGGCGCCCCGCTTGGATCGTGATGTCGCGCGCGGGTAATTCCGATGCCGGAACAGTCTTTGGATCGACATTCACGGGGACCCCGGTCAGGGAAGTGGGAAAACCCGTTTGGCCCGGGGTCGCCGTGTAAGTCGTCAATCCATCGAGGCCGTTCACCAGGTAACTCGCGACTAAGTTGGATTGGATCTGCGTGTAGTACATCCCATAGCCGCCCCGAATTGAAGTCCGTGGATTGCCGCCCGGATGCCACCCGAAACCAATTCGCGGCTCAAAATTATTCTTCGCGTCAGTCAGGGTCTGCCGATCATAGCGGAGGCCGAGATTCAAAGTCAGATCCTTGCCGACTTTCCAATCGTCCTGCACAAACGCACTCAAGAGCCATTGCCCAAGGTTGTAGCTGTTAACTCCAAAATCGATCGGCTGTTGATAGTTCTGTACATCGGCGAGGGTTAATTGGCCGAACGGCGCCGTGGTGGTGTTCTTGAAGGTGAAGGTGCCGAGGACCGCCGTGCCGGGTTCACTGCCGAAGCCGCCCGAACGGTGATGGATGACGCTGCCGCCGAAACGCAAATAGTGCTTACCAGTTGACCAGGAGAGCGTATCCCCAAACTGCAACTGATGACTCCAGAGATTCGCAGCGCGCGACTGTCCGATCGTGAACGGCACGGCTCCCGCGCGGGTATAAGTGGTGGACAGCGTTTGCGCTTCCCAGAGCGTGACCGGATCGCCGTGCAGATAAGCGACCCGGGCTTCGTTGAGAAGATGGGGACTTATCACTGAGGTGAAATTGGCCTGCGTCGTCCATGATCGTCGCGAATACCTGCGCGCAACGCTGGGTGCGCTCGTCCCTCCGACGGCATCCTGGGGATTGTCATCGGAAAATCGATCAACGTTGAAGCGAATCATCAGCGTTTCGCTCGCGGTGAACTTGTGATCCAGTCTTCCATCGAAAAGGAACTGGCGGTAGTGACCTGTGTAATCAAGATGGCCGTCAGCGGGCAGCAGAAATGCGGGCAAGGCCGTCGAAAGAAAGGTCGTTCGGTTCTGTCGCGTGTAGTCCGTCGTGGCAAACAAGAAGGTACGGTCTTTTTTGATCGGCGCGCCGATGGAACCGGAAACTTGCTGCAATGCATCCGGAATGTCGACGGGATTAATTGCGGTAAGCGTGCTGGGAGTGCCGCAAGTCGGGACAGACGGGGGACAGAACCCTCTGGTCGCAAAGGTTTTCGCCTGCCAGCCACCCGGCCGGACCGACACCAGTCCTTCCCCGTGCACGTCGTTGGTGCCTGACTTCGTAACTATGTTTAGCGCCGGTCCAGAAGTCCATCCGAATTCGGAAGAAAATGCGTTGGTCAGAATCGCCATTTCCTGAATCGCCCCAATGGGCACAGTAGCTATCGCCGTCTGCCGTCCCCAACCTTCGTCGTTACTTGCGCCGTCGACCGTGAACGTCGTGGCCCGACGAGAACCCACGCCGGTGATGAAGTAGGTCTGGTTGACGAAGAGGTCCCCAGTTCCCTTCCCCTGCCGGAAAGCAGAATTGAGGAGCGGCAGCGTCGATGTCTTCCGTCCCAGGATTGGTGTCGCGTTAATTTGCTCGCTGCGAAGGGGAACGCCGATTTGCGGATTCGTACGCACGCCTTCGATTGTGCCGTAAACGGTGACTTCACTCTGGCCGCCGCTCGCCACAAGCTTCACCTTAACGGACGCCGTTTCTCCGGCGCGCAACGTTAGACCAAAGACATTCTGGCGGGTGAAGCCAGTCATCGTCACCGTGACCTTGTACTCGCCCATCAATGGCAGCGCGGCGATCGTGGCCGTTCCCTCATCGCCAGAGATAGCTTCACGCGTCGCGCCAGTGGCCGTATTCACCACCGAGACGGCCGCACTTCGTACGACGGCGCCATTCTGATCCACCACAGTAACAATCAGGCTCGCCGTGTTTGGGGATTGGCCAAATGTCGCAAATGCCCCGGCGGCCAGGAGCGAGAACACACAAATTCTGGACAGGTAATGCCTATTCATGT
Source organism: Pyrinomonadaceae bacterium (assembly GCA_046262835.1). Taxonomy (GTDB): domain Bacteria; phylum Acidobacteriota; class Blastocatellia; order Pyrinomonadales; family Pyrinomonadaceae; genus UBA11740. The sequence continues at coordinate 42,799 of JBHELZ010000029.1, read as the reverse complement.
TTCTAAAAAAACCTTCTTAAGCGAGGCCGGGAACGAGGGAATGTAGCTTGACGGTGCGAAGTACTACCAGCGACCGTTGAGGTGTGGGGTATCTTGTCGGAAGCCAGCGTCAGGGAAGGCCACTTATGAGAAGACTCGGCTTTGCGGCAAAAGTCATTAGTGATCCCGTAGCTAGACTCGGCCCTCTGCGGCGATGATACTCAAGACTTCCCGTGAACGACTCTAAGGGCAAAGGCCGCCGCTGCGTTGCTGGCGCGCGAACTTCCGAGACAGCCCTTACTTCCCGAACCAGCCGATCGGCTTGCCTGAGAGATCAACCCAGACGCTCTTCACCTGGGTGTAGAGTTCGAGGGCATGCCTGCCCATTTCCCGTCCGTACCCTGATTGTTTGTAGCCGCCAAACGGGGACGCCGCGTTCATCATGTTGTAGGTGTTGATCCAGACCACGCCGGCTTTTATCGACTTCGCAAACCTATGCGCTCGCGTGATATTGCTGGTCCAGATCCCGGCTGATAATCCGTAAATCGTATCGTTCGCTTTCCGGATTAATTCGTCGTCGTCCTTGAAAGTGATCACACTCGAGACTGGCCCGAAGATTTCCTCCTGCGCCACCCGCATCGAGTTGTCTACATCACTGAAGATGGTCGGTTGAAAGAAGTAACCGTTTTGAAATTCGGGATCGAGTTGCGGTGACCCGCCGCCCGTCAGTACGGTCGCGCCTTCTTGGCGGGCGATGCCAACATACGATTGGATCTTGTTGAGTTGCTCTTTCGAAACCTGCGGCCCCATCAAGGTAGCTTTGTCCATCGGGTCACCAACTTTGATGCGATCGGCTTTTTCCTTGAAGCGCCCGAGGAATTCATCCTTCGCTTTCTCTTCGACAAAGATGCGCGAGCCGGCGCAGCAAACCTGGCCCTGATTGAAAAAGATTCCCATCATCGCGCCGTTCACCGCCTGATCCAGATCCGCATCCGCAAAGATAATGTTCGGGGCTTTGCCACCAAGTTCAAGTGAGACTTTCGTTAGATTATCGGCCGCCGCGGCGGCGATCCGTATTCCAACTTCCGTGGATCCAGTGAAGGCAATCTTGTCAATGCCTTTATGTGAGGCGAGCGCGGCGCCGGCCGTCTCGCCAAATCCGGGAATGATGTTGACGACACCGTCGGGAAAGCCTGCTTCCTGAATCAACTTCGCGAGCTCGAGCGCCGTGACCGGAGTCTGTTCGGCCGGCTTCAACACCACGGTGTTGCCTGCCGCCAACGCGGGCGCGAGTTTCCAGGCCGCCATCAGCAGAGGGAAATTCCAGGGGATGATTTGGCCGCAGACGCCGACCGGTTCGCGCAGGGTGTAATTGAACATCTGGCCCGGCACCGGGATCGTCTCGCCTTCGATCTTCGTGGGCCAACCGGCAAAGTATTCAAAATTCTCGACTACGCCGGGCAGGTCGATGTAAGTCGATTCCTTGATTGGCTTGCCGTTGTCGCGGGTTTCCAGTTCGGCAAGTTGTGCGGCGTCGCGCTCGATCAACTGCGATAGCTTGTAGAGCAATCGGCCGCGGTCGCGCGCGCTCATCTTTGACCACTTGCCTTCAAAAGCCTTACGGGCGGCGGCGACGGCCTTATCAACATCCGCCTGATCGGCTTCAGCGACTTCAGCGAACGTTTCTCCGGTAGACGGATTTGGCGACTTAAATATTTTGCCCGATTCCGCATCGACAAACTGACCGTCGATGAACAGTTGATAACGGCGCGGCGTGGTTTGTGCAGGTTGTGGTGACGACATTATTGCTCCTTGAATAAGACTTATGAGACCGATGAGACTCATGCGTCCTATTTGTCATATCGGTCTCATTTTTTTTCTTTCAATCAGACGCGTCTTGGTCATTCGTTCGCTTAAGCCACCTTTGGTGACAAACGCGTTCTCGAATTGGCGAATGTGCCGTGAAGCAGATAGTTCGTCTGATGAATCAAACAAATAATAATATTTGCGGCCACTTCCGGCGGCCTCGTTTCAATATAAGTCCTTTAAGTCGCGTATGTCACATTCTCCGTTCTCCCCAGCCTTCTCACAAACAACGCCCGGCTGTTCTTTTCCCAATGTAGCAAGCCGCGAACACGTAAATAGTCACGATAATCTTCGAGCAGCTCTTCCAAGCTGGCGCGGGCAACATTAGTTAGTTTGACTTCTGTCTTCTTCGACGTGCCCGAAGCCAAGCTGCCTTCGAGGATGTTCTGTTTACCGGAACGTGCCGCCTGAATCATCTGGTCGATAGTGCGGTCCCCTCTCCGTAAATACTTGCCACAAAACCAGACCGTCGCGTCGTAAACAACTCGCGCCTTCTGCAATGACAAAAGATCTTCATAACCGCCATGCGCCGGGATAAATCGCTCCGCCATCCGGTGATAATAACTATCGACGTTAGAGTCGTCTACGTCATTACATTGCTGCTATTGCATCAAATAGCTGAATACGCTTTACTGCCTTGAAAATGCCCAACAACATTTGGCCCGAACTCATTCTCGAAGAGTGGCAAGACACGCTCGCGACGGTGCACATGTGGACACAGATTGTCGGTAAAATTCGTATGAAGCTGACGCCGCTGGTGAATCACTGGTGGAACGTCACGCTCTATGTCTCAGCGCGCGGCCTAACCACTTCGGCGATGCGTTACGGAGATCGGATCTTCGAAATCGAGTTTGATTTCATCGACCATAAACTACGCATTGAATGCAGCGACGGCGCGCTTACCAAACTCGACCTGCGTCCACAGGCGGTCGCAGATTTCTATAAAGAATTGATGAGCGCGCTTCAGGGATTGGGAATCGATGTGAGGATTTGGCCCATGCCCGTCGAGATTCCAAATCCGATTCGCTTCGACCAGGATGAGGTTCACAAATCCTACGATGCGGAATATGTGAATCGATTCTGGCGCGCGCTGGTGAACATCGATGATGTATTCAAAGAATTTCGGGCGCGGTTCATCGGCAAAGTCAGCCCCGTGCATTTTTGGTGGGGTAGCTTTGATCATGCCGTCACGCGCTTCTCTGGCCGCAGCGCGCCTCCGCGGGATGCGAACGATAAATGGACCCCGGAAGCTTATTCACACGAGGTGATCAGCCACGGCTTTTGGCCCGGCGGCAACGGCGTGCAGGCTGCTTATTATTCCTACGCCGCCCCGGAGCCGCCGGGTCTGTCCAACGCGGCAATCAAACCCGGTGCTGCTTTCTATTCTCAGGACATGAAGGAATTCCTGCTGCCTTACGACGCTGTTCGCAGGTCCCCTTCGCCGGAAAAAGTTTTAATGGATTTTTGTCAGAGCACGTATGAAGCCGGGGCCAATCTGGCGAAGTGGGATCGAAAGGCACTGGAGAGATAGGCGACGATAAAAAGTGTGCGTCACACAGAGGGGGCGCACACCTTTCACCCGGGTTAAAACGGAACTTATGCGTGCGCGCAATTCCACCGATGTATGACCAGATACGCGATTCAAGATTAGGTTTGATCCAGTTGACGCGTTTCCTGGTACTAAAGATTACATGATAGTGCAGGGACGTGTATGTGTTAGCCGTATGGGAGTTCTTTCTGGCATTCTCAATCGTCGCTGCGCGACGATGATCATTTTTTATCCGCGATACTGAAAGGCCCGCCTAAACTCATTCGTCACTACGTGACGATATTCAAAATCCCGTCGTCCCCGCCAACAACTGCCGCAGCACATAAGGCAAGATGCCGCCGTGCAGGTAGTAATCGATCTCGATGGAAGTATCGATACGCAAGGTGAGCGGCACTTCCTCAGTCGACCCGTCCGCGCGGTGAATTGTGAGTGTCACGTCCTGGCGCGGAGTGACCTCGAACTTATCTCCCGATCCATTTGAATTGTGATCGGATGCCACCAGACCGGTGATGTCAAACGTCTCGGTGCCGTCAAGACTCAACGAGGCGGCGTTGATTCCCTCCTTGAATTGCAGGGGCAGCACGCCCATGCCCACCAGGTTGCTGCGATGGATGCGTTCAAAGCTTTCGGCGATGACCGCTTTGACTCCCAGCAGCCGGGTCCCTTTGGCAGCCCAATCGCGTGACGATCCGGTTCCGTATTCCTGTCCGGCGATCACCAGCAGCGGCACCTTTTCTCGCTGATATTTCATCGCGGCGTCGTAGATGCTCATGCGTTCGCCATCGGGCTGATGGATCGTCACTCCGCCCTCTGTTCCCGGCACCATCAAATTCTTGATGCGCACATTCGCAAAGGTGCCGCGCATCATCACTTCATGATTTCCGCGCCGCGAGCCATAGCTGTTGAAATCCTGGACCTCGACATGTTGCTGCTGCAGATAAACTCCGGCCGGGGTCGTCGCTTTGATTGCGCCCGCGGGACTAATGTGGTCGGTCGTCACCGAATCGCCGAAGATCGCCAGCGGCCGCGCGCCGCTGATGTCTTCCATCTGGCCCACGTCCGCGCCAAACCCTTCGAAGAAAGGTGGCTCCTGAATGTAGGTCGAGTTCGGGTCCCACTTATAAGTCAAACCGCTGCTGGTCGGGATCGAATTCCACAGCGGGTTCTGTTCTGCAAAGTTGCTGTACAGCTGGCGATAAGTTTGGGCGTCAAAGGCATCGCGCATTTTTTCGGCAATCTCTTCCATCGTCGGCCAGATGTCGCGCAGGTAAACATCCTCGCCCTGCTGATTTTGTCCCAACGGCTCCGTCGACAGATTCTTTTCAATAGTTCCGGCGAGCGCGAAAGCAACAACCAGCGGCGGACTCATCAGAAAGTTCGCCTTTATGCTCTGATGCACGCGAGCTTCAAAGTTGCGGTTACCTGAAAGTACACTGGCGGCAATCAAATCATGATCGTTGACGATGTCTTCGATGGTTGGATCGAGCGGGCCGGAATTTCCGATGCAGGTAGTGCAACCATAGCCGACCAGATTGAACCCGAGCTGGTTGAGATAAGGCTGCAATCCTGTCTTTTCCAAATACTCGGTAACCACGCGCGAGCCCGGAGCCAATGAGGTCTTAACCGTGGGCCGGACAGTCAGTCCGCGCTCGACCGCTTTCCTGGCGAGCAACCCGGCCGCCAACATCACGCTGGGATTTGAAGTATTGGTGCACGAAGTAATCGCCGCGATCAAAACATCTCCATGGCCGAGATCGACGTGCGCTTTCGGAAACTCCTCCGTCATAACTTCGGCCACGCGATCCGGGGTCGGGCGATTGTTCATCATTTCAGTTTCGGTCCAGACGTTGGTCTCTTTCGTCGACACGTGATTGCGGACCGGGGCCGGAGCACCGCCGGGATGCTGTTCGCCTCCCCCGAGTACAACCGCGAGCGCATGCTCGCTGGCACCGATGTCCGCGGCATAGCGCAGCCCAATTTCTGTGTAAGGTTTGCCATAACCCCCTGTCTTTACGTCCTGTTGCAATAGATTGATAAAAGTGTTCTTCAACTCCGGCAGAGCAATTCGATCTTGTGGACGCTTTGGCCCGGCCACACTCGGCACGATGGTTTCCAGGTCAAGTTCGAGCAGAATACTGAAATCAATCTCATCTTTCCCGGGCATGCCGAAGAGCCCTTGCGCCTTAAAATAATTTCGCACCGCGTCGACCACTCCGTCGTATCGCCCGGTCGATTTCAGATAAACACAGGTCTCTTCGTCGGGCGGAAAATATCCCATGGTGGCGCCGTACTCAGGCGACATGTTCGCAATCGTGGCGCGATCAGTTACTGAAAGCGAGGCCGCGCCTTCGCCATGAAATTCGACGAACTTGCCGACGACTTTGGCTTTGCGCAGCATCTCGGTGACAGCCAGGACCAGGTCAGTCGCCGTTACCCCTTCATTCAGCTGCCCGCTCAGATGAACACCCACTACATCGGGCGTCAGGAAATAGATGGGTTGGCCCAACATGGCCGCCTCGGCTTCGATTCCACCGACCCCCCATCCGACAACGCTCAAGCCATTGACCATTGTGGTGTGCGAATCAGTGCCGACCAGACTGTCGGGATAGAAAATTCCCTCTTTTTCCCACACGCACTTCGCCAGGTATTCGAGATTTACCTGGTGACAAATACCGATACCCGGGGGAATAACGCGAAATCCATCGAAGGCCTGCATGCCCCACTTCAAAAACTGATAGCGAGAGTTATTGCGGCGGAACTCCATCTCCATGTTCTTACGGAAGGCATCGCTGGTGGCCGAGAAATCTACCTGCACCGAATGATCGATAACCAGATCGACCGGCACGAGCGGCTCGATCACGCCGGCGTTCTTACCCAGTCTCACCACCGCCGAACGCATGGCGGCGAGATCCACGAGCAAGGGCACGCCGGTAAAATCCTGAAGCAGGACGCGGGCCACTACGAACGGGACTTCTTCGGTGCGCTCGGCGTTGGGTTGCCACCCGGCTATCGCGCGGACGTCGTCTTCCGTGATTCTTGTGCCGTCAAAATTTCTCAACACTGATTCGAGTACGATGCGAATGCTGACAGGGAGTCTGGAAACCTGGCCCACGCCTTCTTGCTCTAGCTGTGGTAAAGAATAAAATTGGCCGGTTTTGCCTTCCGCCAGGGAAAATGATTGTAATGTGTTTAAGAGGTTATGTGGCATGTCGGTTCAGAGATGGGCCTCGCGAAACGCTGACGATCGTTTCGGCGAATCCAGTTAAGATGTTCTGTTGCAAACTCAAGTCTAGGTTTGCGACGAATAATCGTCAAGCGAGCAGTGCAATTTGGGGAGTGTCCTAATTGGGCGAATAATAAACTTGATGACGGCCGGGTGTAGCGGTCCTCTATTGTTCCAATGGGTTGGTTGTTTCAGGTGGCGCGTCAAGTAGGTCGTCCAATTCCGGACGCCTTATTTATCCTCAAGTATGTCCATCTGGATCTTTCCTATAGACAAACCGACACCTCGTTTTATCTGCTCGTGCTGCTCTGATGAAAGCTTCTCTGTTGAAAAATGAAGAAGAGTCATCAGCTCCTGAATTGCCTTCAGCACATGACCCCTTATTATTGTGGCGTCTTCTTTCTTTAGCATCACTACTCAATGTTTGTCGATAATGGCTAACAGCCAGTCGAGTATATTATTCCTCAAATTAGGGCACTAGCGCGCAATCTCACTGAGTCGCGTCCTCTGTCGATGATGGCGTTGCATATCGCCCAAGCAGGCGAGCATTTTGTTCTTCAAAGAGCAACGGGAGACGTTCGTTTTCCAATAGGTCAAATCGACGCTTGAGCTCAGTTAGTGACAACTCGTTTTTCAGGTTGACCCGGTAGTCGAGATCAGAGCGTAAACGATCTTTATCACTCTGCCGATTTTGAGACATCAGGATAATCGGCGCCTGCAAGCCTCCCATAATCCCCAGCATGAGGTTGAGGAGAATGTAGGGGGAAGGATCAAAAGCGGCATCGCGCAAAACCCAGGTGTTAAGAATCATCCACGATATCAGGAGCGTGGCGCTGAGGCCGATGAACTTCCAACTGCCCCCAAATTCCGCAATTATGTCGGCCATTCGGGCGGCGAACGTCTTGTGCGCATCTTCCTCTTCGTTGACATTGCGCGAGACCCGCCGGCGCAGGAGTTCATCGGTGCGGCGGAGTCTATGACTGACTGCGCTGATCATTTCCATGGCTACGTCGGGATCGTTCCGCACGAAGCTGAGAAAGTCCTTTCTCGACAGCACCGCAATTCGCGCATCGACTATGGCCGTCGCATCTGCGGTGCGAGGTTCGCCATCGATGAGGGCGATCTCGCCAAAGAAATCTCCTTCCGCCAGTTCGGCAAGGATGATTTGTTTATCAAGCTCATCCGTCATGCTGATGCGCACGCGCCCGGATTCAATGAGACAGAGAGAATCTCCGCTATCACCGGTGCGGAAGACATGACTGCCGCTTTTGACGCTCTGAACCAGAAGCAGGCTCCGCAAGCGAGCCGCTGCCGCATCATCCAGCGAAGCAAAAAGCGGCACTGACCTTAATGCCTCCAGCGTCATCACTGAAGGCACGAAATTTTTCGACATACGTTCACCTCACAAGCAAAGTTGCAGACATCGACTCTGGTCATGCATTAGTCCGGCGGAAATAATACTCAAAGTTATCGCCACCCATGACATGGGCACTAGCTCCATATGTTGCTGCTGCTGAGTCCATTTGTTATAGTCCGAAAAGTTAATCCCTCTTTTAGTTAAGCCGATCGAGCAAGCAATTTCGCACGTCTGTGTGCGGAAACAATTTATTTTTTCGAGGAGTTGTCATCATGTCAAAGAAGACGCCGGAATCATTCAACTATTTGAGCAACGACCCTGAATTCGTGCCCGATCCGGAAATCGAAGCGTTCATGGAAGAAGAGATTTCGCACGCGCCCAAGGACCCGGATTTGCTCGCTCAGCGCCTGCTCAACAACACCGCGGCTTCGCCTCAGGACGCGGGCGGGGACATTGATGCGGACTGGGAAGACGTGAATGAAAGCGGATCGGAAGCCGCCGGCGGCGACAGTCCGACTCCTGATCAATCCATGGTTGAAGAAAACGCCCGCGCAATGGGCGTCAGCTTTGAAGATAATGAAGAGCTCGATTTCCTGGACAAGATTGAGCGGCGCGATCGAAATCGATATGAGCTGGAAGAACAATCAAAGACCCCCGACGATACTATTTGATCGCGGACGGCAAGACCACGGGTTTTCGTTCGGGAACGGAATTACGGATCAGCGAATTCATACCTTATGCACTAAAGGAGCGCAGCCGCGGTTGCGCTCTTTTAGTGTATGCGGCGTATCGACGCCGTTGGGGTAAACATTGCGCTCTAACGGAGCGGCCGAAACCCGCTAACCCATTTACTCTTGCGGCCAGAAACTCAGCGTTATATTCTCTCGCGCCATGAGGCGAACATTCCTTCTTTTCACCTTCCTGCTCGTATTCATTCCCGTTTACGCCGCTGAACCCTGCATCACGGCAGCAGCCGAATGCACCCATTGGGTGACGCTCGCGAGCCAGTCGCACGCCCTCGTCTATAGCACCTATCCACTTGACCAAAAGAATGACAAGCTCGTAAGGGCCCTTATCGTGGTGCATGGACAGGGACGCGATGCCGACAACTATTTTCGTACCAGTCTGGCGGCTGCGTTTCTGGCGAACGCTTTTGTTGACACGATAGTGATTTCACCGAGGTTCGCTTCGAATAACGGCACGGGGTGTCGCGATACTCTCGAAACGAACGAAGTGAACTGGCCGTGCGGCGGCGACAGCTGGCGATCCGGTGGCGTGGCCACGAACAATGCGAATCTGACTTCCTACGATTTCATGGACACGATCGTCCGGGCCCTGTCACGCAAAGAGAATTTCCCAAATTTGAAAGCGATTGTAATCTCCGGCCATTCAGCGGGCGGTCAATTCGTTACTCGATACGAAATGGGTAATCAGGTCCATGAATCCATCTCGATTCCTATCACTTACGTAGTGGCCAACCCTTCCAGTTACTCTTATCTTGATCCGGAACGGCCTTCCGGCCCCAATAACGAGTTGCGCGCGTTCGGCGATGCGCGAAACTGCACGACCTACGACACCTGGCCTTACGGTCTAAAGAACCGGACCGGTTACACCGCGAAGATTCCGGACGAACAATTGAAGAAGCAGTTAGCATCGCGCCCCGTTACTTATTTGCTTGGCGAGCTGGACGTGCTGCCGTTAGCGGGATTCGATTCGTCCTGTCCGGCGATGGGCCAGGGCCCGACACGCCTTGCGCGCGGGCAATCATTCGCGGCTTATGTAAAGGCGAAGTACAACGCGCATCATGCCGTCGTGGTGGTCCCGCTGTGCGGCCACAATGCACGCTGCATGTTCACGGCAGAGGTTGCACTGCCGATTTTGTTTCCGAAGGTTTGAAGAACGTCATGGTGAAGTCGAATCTTGGACAAGGCGAGCTATTGGACTTTCCGTCGTCCGTCTTTAGGAATACGTAATGTCCGCGAAGGGTCCGCAGGGATGCCGGCGCTTTAATGGGTGTTACGGAAAATTTGACCGGGGCTGCAGCGTCACACTCTTGATCACTACCTTGTCCGCAGGTCTCTCACTGCCCTGTTCGGTTGGCGCGGTCATAATTACTTCGGCGTTCTTGATTCCGTCGATCACTTTTCCAAAGACGGTGTATTTCTTGTCAAACGCCGGCTGCCGTTTGAGCGTGATGAACCACTGGCAGTTGGCGCCGTTAATGTCCTGCGTTCGCGCGGCGCCAACAGTCCCGCGCTCGTAAGGAATATCACTAAACTCTGCCGGTACATTCGGGTAAGGTGAATCTCCGGTCCCCCATGCCGAGGTATTGTTCCTTTTCGTTAATGCATCGCCTCCCTGAATGATTCCCAGGCTTGGATCGATACGATGAATGGCCGTGCCATCATAGAATTTTTCGTTGATGAGTTTCTTGAACCGCTCAACCATCTGCGGCGCGATGTTCGGATAGAGCTCAATTACAATGCGGCCGTAATCGGCCGTCTCGATCACAGCGGCCTGAGCATCGGGCGCGGGCTTGACTCCGCTCCGGGCGGCGCCGGCCGTCGTTCCGCTCGCACCTGAAGCACTGGTGTTGGTGGTATTGGAATTTGATTGATTGCAAGCGCTGAAAGAAACAATTAAGAGCGCCAGTAGAATCGACATGTTAGTGGTCAGTTTTTTCACTCAGTCACTCCTCAAAGTGTTAGAACCCCGAGCGCTAGCCAGGGGATCTTCACTCAATGTTGAACTCAGGTTCCGGTCTGTAATGTGTCAGAAGCCCGCGCGTAAGCGAGGGCTACGGTTCCCATACAGCCTCCGTCACGTGGGGGCTTCTGAGACATTCAAAACAGTTTCTTACTATCGAGCAGTATCGTCACTGGACCATCATTAATCAACTCAACCTGCATCATCGCCTGAAATTTTCCGGTGGCGACATCATCAATCGCTGCGCGCGCCTGCCGAACAAAAAAATCGTAAAGCGGCTCTGCCACCTCAGGCGGCGCAGCCTCAATCCAGGAGGGCCGCAGACCTCGGCGCACATCTCCATACAGGGTGAACTGCGAAACAATTAGCAGGCCCCCGCTGACGTCTATTACTGAGAGATTCATCTTCCCTTCTTCATCGTCGAAGATGCGCAGCCTGGCGATCTTATCAACCAGATAAGCAGCCTCAACTTTTGTATCGTCGCGAGCAATGCCCAGAAGAACGACGAGACCGTTTCCGATCTCGCCGATCATCTCGCTATCAACTTTTACGGAGGCGCGGGTGACGCGCTGGAGTACGGCTCGCATTGAATAAGCTATCGCGCCACGAAGTTATAGATAATTATTCCGTTTACTTTCACAGGCTTTCCTTCAACAAATTTTGGCGTGAAGCGAGACTGCCGGGCCGCGTTTTCAGAAGCGCGCCCAAACTCGATCGGCATCGTCCCTTTTATCGCAGTTGCGGTAAGTACATGACCGTTTTCGTCAATCAAGACTTTAACCTGAACGTTTCCCGAAGGATGGAATCCCGAAATCGACGGATACTCGGCGGGCATTAACACCAGCGCTTTGCCGTTGAGGACTCCCCCATTGACGATTGCCTCCTGGCTAGAAAGCTCGTTAAGGCGCCGTTGAGCCTTCTCCAGCTCGTCATTTTTTCCCAGGGCTGTTAAGACGAGAACGTACATTTCGAGCGCTGGTGTCAGTCTCGACCGGGACTTGCCTTCGCTCTCCCAAATCGTTATTGCTCGACTCAACATGGCAGCAGCACCTTTATAATTCCTGCGCACTGCATAAAGCTGTCCCAGGTTGTAAGCCGTGTCTGCGACTTGAAGATCTTGAGGAGTAAGTTTGGCTTCCTTAATCTTCAACGATCTCGCGAAAAGATTCTCGGCGGTTGTCGCATTTTTCCGTGAGTATTCGACAAACGCAAGCGGATCGAGAATGGCCGCAACTCTAATGTCGTTCTGCCCATAAGTTTTCTCTGTAAGTTTTAGTGCACGGTCAAAATTAGTTGCGCTCCGGTCCAGGTCCTTTCGCTTCCAGATTTCACCAAGATTAGTCAATAAAGGGATCAGTTCAGCATTATCGTGCCCTACGGCCTTCTCTCTCAGCTCAAGTGCCTGCGTCTCTAGGGGCAGCGCTTCGTCATACTTTCCTTCATTGAACAGCTTAACCGCTGCCGCGTTTAGTTCAGTCGATTTTACGAATTCGGGAGACTGGAATGCTTGGGAATTCTGAATTTCGCCACGCGCCGGCAGCAGAGACGCGACGATGAATACTAAGGCCAGGAGGACTTTCATATCTATTTCTTTGGTGGCTTGCTCGGCCGAATTTCAACCCGGCTCGGCAATGACCGATCGTCGTGATGAAGTAGATCTATCACCACGCGCGCGATGTCGGCCGGCGCCAGTTGCCAGCTTTTCTCATTTCCCGGCGAGTCCCCGCCGAATTCAGTATTTACCGACCCCGGCATGATATAGCTGACCTTGATATTGTCTTGTCGCACTTCCTGCATCAGGGCCTCGCTGAATCCGTTGAGGCCGAACTTTGACGCGTTGTAAGCCGCCATGCGCGGATGTGGATTGGCGCCGGCCAGCGAAGAGATGTTGATGATGTAACCGCCGCCCCGCTTTTTGATCTGCGGGATCGCCTCGTGACAACAATAGAAGACCCCGAACAGATTAGTCTCGAGTACTGCGCGAAAATCTTCAGGTGAAATTTGCTCAACCGTATCGAAGATGCCGACACCCGCATTGTTGATGAGAATGTCGAGCCCACTCAGTTCTTTGACTGTGTGATCGATCAGAGCTTTCACCTGATTGTATTTGCGAATGTCGCATGGGAAGCCAGTCACGCGCCTTCGACCCTGAATGGTCAACCTTTCCGGGTAAATGTAAGTTTCTTTCGACTCGGCCTCCCATCGCACTCGCACATTTGTTGGCGTCAACCCAAGAACGATGCCTTCATGTTTCTTACTGCGCACGCGCTGTCCCGGCTTGATCAATCCGCGGGTTAATTCTCTTACGGCACTCTCGATCTCGGTTTGCGACCGGGCAGCAACGCATACCGACGCCCCTTCGCGCGTCAAGGCATGAGCAATCGCTAGTCCAATCCCTTTGGTGCCGCCGGTGACGATTGCCGTTTTGTTTTTGAGATTCACGGTGCGTTTCCGTCCAACTGGGCCAGCCGGGCGGGCTCAATGTTTATAGCTTCGAATTCCCTATTGAAAGTAAAGCTCCTTTTTAGGAGCGCAATGTCATCTTCGCGTTCTCTTGAAGCAGCTTCGGACTGCAGGTGGGGGCTTAGGTCTCTAAACACGTTGCTCCTAACGGAGCCGCGCGAGAACCGTTGGTTCAAAGCCGGCCTACGATTTCAGCTTCTCGCGCAGGCGCTCGTTCACAACTTTCGGGTTCGCTTTCCCTTTCGACGCCTTCATCACCTGGCCCACAAAGAACCCGAACAATGCTTCCTTGCCCAAACGAAACTGCTCAAGTTGATTTGGATTCCCGGCCATCACCTCCTCGATCACGCGATCGATCTCGCTCATATCACTCACCTGGACCAGACCGCGCTCTTCAATAATTGCCGCGGCCTGCTTGCCGGTACTGAACATCTCAACCAAAACGTCTTTGCCTTGCTTACCGCTGATTTTCCCTTCATCGATCAGCCGTATCAGAGCGCCCAGTTCCGCCGGAGGAACCGGCGACCTGTCGGCAGTCAAGCCGGCGTGCTCCAGCTCGCGCAGCAACTCAGACCGAATCCAGTTCGCGGTGGCGCGCGCGTTGCCGCCACTAGCTTTGACTGCAGCCTCATAATAATCAGCCAGCGAACGCTCGGCTGTAAGTTGCGAAGCGTCGCTAAATGAAAGCTCGTATGCTTCGATGAACCTTTTTGCGCGAGGTCCGGGCAATTCCGGCAAAGAGGCGCGCACATCTTCTATAAATTCGTTCGTGACGACGAGCGGCGGCAGATCGGGCTCAGGAAAATATCGATAATCGTGCGCCTCTTCTTTCGAACGCATCGGCCGCGTCTCGCTTAAGTGATCGTCCCAGAGACGCGTCTCCTGGACTAAACGCCCGCCTGATTCCAAAGTTTTGATGTGACGCTCGACTTCAAACTCGATCGCTTTTTGCATAAAGCGCACTGAGTTCAGATTTTTCAGCTCTACCTTTGTGCCGAATTTGTGGTCGCCCTTTCGGCGCACTGAAACATTAGCCTCGCACCGCAGATTTCCTTTTTCCATGTCCGCGTCAGACGCTCCCACCCACTGCAATGCGCGGCGCACGTGATTCACGTAATCGTAAGCCTGCCACGATGAACGAAAATCAGGCTCGGTCACGATTTCAGCCAGGGGCACGCCCGCCCGATTCAGGTCGATATAAGAAAAGCGATCTACATCGGGTAATCCCTCGTGAACGTTCTTGCCCGCGTCTTCTTCAAGATGCAGACGGGTAATCTGGATAGTCATCGGTTTCCAGTCGTGCGCATGGCCGGCCGCGTCACGATCAGCAGTCATAATTTCGAGGGTGCCGTCGGCTGAGAAAGGTTGATCGTATTGTGAGATTTGATAACCCTTGGGGAGATCAGGGTAAAAGTAATTCTTGCGCGAGAAGATTGAACGCTGGTTGATGTGCAGCCCCAGCGCCAGCGCGGCCAGCGCTCCCAGTTCCACAGCTCGTCGGTTCAAAACCGGCAGCGCGCCCGGCAATCCCAGACAGACGGGGCAGGTGTTTGCGTTCGGCTCTGAGCCGAAGCGCGTGGAACAGCCACAAAAGATTTTTGATTCGGTGCTTAGTTGGGCGTGCACTTCCAGCCCGATGATAGTTTCCCAATCGTTCGTCATAGTTCTCTGAGCTTTGGATTTTTGTCCTCAGTTCCGCATTCGATTTTAAAGTCAAATGCCCCAAAGACCTAAGCTCAAAGACCTAAGACGGTTTATCGCGGTTCAAGCCAAATCTGCGGCACTCGCGCATCGCGCGCGTCATCTTCCAACTGCCGCCATTGCACTGCCAGCCCGGTGCGCCTTACCAGCAGATCGTCCAAACGCGTGGTTAGATTCGCAGACTCCGTATACTCTTGGGAATTATCGGGATACCCATTCGCACCCGGATAGCCATAAGACCCGGGATATCCGTACGTGCCCGGATAACCGTAGGTACCCCCGGGATATCCGTACGGGTAAGGAAATCCCAATCCGATAATCGGCCGCGCGGTGCGGTTTCCCGGCTGCCGTTGATTCGGCCAGCCACTTCCCAACCATGGTCGATCGATAGGATAAACGCCTGTGACCCAACTGCGATTCGCTAACAATGATTCATTCAGGTCGGTGATTCGCCCGCGCAGATAACTAATCTGCGTGTCAACGGTGGCGATGTCAGTCCGCAAGGCGCGAGCCCTTCCTCGCCAGTAACTCTCTTGCTGCGCGTTCGCCCTGTTTTCGTCCCGCGCTCGTTCGCGGAAGGCTGCCGACTCCGCATCCTGCTGTTTGCGCGACTCTTCGAGTGTGGGCAGACCCAGTTCTTTGCGTCGCGCCTCATAGGCCTGCTCACTTTCAATCCGTCGCTGTCGAATCGCAGTAAGATCAGTGTTAGTTAAAGTCCGGGTAGCCGGGACCGGCGCAGGCACTGCTTGCGGCGCACTCGGGGCCGGTTGATCCTTATGCTTGAAGAAACCGCCCGGCGCTTCGTTGTTCGCGCGTTCAGTAGCGGCCACGTCAATTATCGTCACGAGCATCGTTCGATTGAAGCCGGGCGAAAGTTCATAGGTCAGGGTGGTTCTTGTCAGGGTGAACTCGTCGGGTATTTCCATTCGCCGGCCATCGCGAAGGACCAGAGTGTAAGCGCCGGCCGAAATTGCGAGCATTAGCAGCAGGCCAAGGACGGTTGCTGATTTAGCAAACATAACTCGCAAGCGACGTGGATCTCCGGCCAAACGTTTTTTCAACATGATCAGGACCTCCCATTTCTCGTGACTCGTTTTCCTTGAGAATTGGCGGACCGCACTCTGCCAATGTCGAATTAATTTGTCAGCAGCCCGACCACCTTAGGCCGGCAATTTACGTATTTGCCCACGCTGACGCCTGGGCTTTTCACACGCGTCACTTTTCCTTAGTCGTAACGGCCGGCCTGGTATAACTGTCGCGTGCTCTTACGGCCAGGCTCGGCTTCGTCACTTTAACCTTGATTTGACGCCGGCCGCTGCTGTCAGCGCCGCCGCCCTTCGGATAATACCCAAGGCTGTACTGGCGGCGGAGCTCTTCCGCAATTCTGGTGAATGCATCCGACAATTGCCTGGTGTCATCCGCCTGATAAAGCCGGCCGCCCGTTTCGTCCGCCAGTGCGTGCAGGTATTTATCAGCCCGGTCGTAATCAGCCTTGCTCGTGCCGGGCAAGCTCACGCCATTGTTCAGCGGAACGTTATAAGTCTGCTGCGACGTGGTGGTGCCGAAGATTCCGCGCCGGGTAGTGGTAACTGTTATGTTGCCGCTGCCCTGCACCGCCCGCAAATAATCACTCGTATCATACTGAATGGGATAGATGAGCGCGTCGAGTTCTTCCACCTCGCTCAACGTGCTCTGGTAGCTTGCCTGCTGGCTTGACGTGTCCACGCCGTCCGTGAACAGGACGATCGCCTTGCGTCCCTTGATACGATTAAGCCGTTCCTTGATCGTGAGGTCAACCGCGTCGTACAGGCGAGTTGAGCTGCCCGTGTTTGCATTCTCTTCGATTACAGTTTCGATGACGTTCAAGTCATTCGTGACTTCGGTCAGGAGCAGCACTTCATCATTGAAGCTAACGATAAGCACGCGATCCTGAGGCCGCAGTTGTTTAGCGAAGGCGATGGCGGCCTCTTTGATTTCGGTTAGATGAAAATGCGTTGAAGCAGAGGTATCGAGGAGCAGCGCAACGGTAAACGGTTTTTCTGCGGGCTCGAAATACGCGACTGACTGTTCGAGGCCGTTTTCAAAGATGCGAAAGTCGTCGCGTTGCAAATTGGAAATGAACCGTCCTTGTCGATCCAGCACGCTGACGGGGACCGTAACCAGCGACGTGTCGACCCGGACCACATCGCCTTCAGACACCTCTTCAGGGCCAGCTGCAGAGGAAACCGTATCAGAATCGCTCTGCGGTAAACTGCCCGGAGCCACGCCCGCCTTAGCTAATGTCGGAGGCCCGAGTGCACGCGCCGGCTCACTGCCGATCAAAGAAGGCGGCCCTTGCGGAGTCTGCGTAGCAGCCTGCGATTCAGTTGCATCCTGGGATTTAGTGATAGCCGGTGTTTGAACCGGGGCCGCCGTTTGACTCGTGTTCTGGCCCGGGGACGCTACGCGACGCGGCCGGGTAACCGACGAGGATGACGCGGATAATGCCGGATAGGACACCGGTTGTGCCTGTCTCGAAGATGCTTTGGGCGATAACGGTTGCGAGGCTGACCGGGTGGGCTTCGGTTTTAAGTCCCGGGCCCGTGTGGACAATTTACCGGGCGCCGATGGTTGCAGCCCCGGCGTTCGAACGCCACCATTCACGGCCAGTGAACTCTCATAGTCGTTCTGCTTTTTAAGAATATAGGCGCCATGCTGACAGGCGGCTGAGGTCATGTATGCGCTGATCACATACCCATCGGGCACGGGAACTCCCTGGCATATTTTCAGAGTATTACCTGATGGTTTGCCCGCCGTGCCCTGATTTGATTTCCGGGACGGACTTTGGCCCTGCATCACCCCCGAGGTTAAGGTGTTCAGGACAAGTAAGAACGCGACGAAGAACTTCATGGTCGCTACCCCCTTGCACGATCGCCTTTTTGGATGGGGGCGCATTATACCCCCGGAGTCTTAAAGATCAAGTAAACGGCTAGTACTGGTCACAACCCAGGGAAAATTCTGTCTTTATTTTGGCGGATGGGTGTACAATCCGCGTTTCCAGAACCAAGCAGGGATAAATCTGCGGAAGGGTGCTTATGTGTTCATTTGCCCCGGGCTACGCTCGGGCTTCTGACACACGGAAGGTATCGTTTACCGCTTCAGTTGCAAAACGTCACAGGAGGAACATCAAAGATCATGGCAAAAACCGTTTGCAAGATTCTCGGCGTTGTATTCGTGTTAGTCGGAATAGGTGGTTTTCTCATGCCCACCCTACTGGGGGCGCATCTTACGCCGCCTCACAACCTCGTCCATATAGTGTCCGGCGCGATTGCCTTGTACTTTGGTTTCGCCGGATCACCCAGCGGCGCACGCGCTTTTTGTCTTATCTTCGGCGTGGTTTATCTGCTCCTGGGAGTCGTCGGATGGTTCATGGGTACGGGACCCGAGCACATGTTCAATGTGGGGACTCTGCTTATGCTCGGCAAGATGGATCACATCATTCACATCCTGCTCGGCCTGGTTTTCCTGATCGGCGGAGCGCTGGGCGGCAGGGACGTCTAGGTCGTCCTGCAATCAAGTCTGCGGTTCAGTCCCGGCAAATGGTCTGCCGGGACTGAACCGCGGCTCACTTTAATCTCACCACTACCCCGCCACGCGCCGTTAGGCTCGGGGCGCGGAAGCCGTTTTCAAAATACTTCGCGTTAAAGAGATTATCTGCGCCGCCAAACAGCGTGATCGTCGCGCGTTCTGTGGACCGGCGTTCGTAGCTAAGGAATAGATCTGCTTTGGTATAGCCGGGAAAGGTGAGCTCGGCGGTGCGAAATGGAAAATCGTTTTCGAAAACAGGTGCAAGGTAAGCTCCGGTGCGGTTCACATCGAAGCTGACGACAACCGAGTGATAGCGTTGATTAATCGACAATCCGAATAGATGTCTGGGAATGACATATTCCGGTTGCGCGCCGCGCCCCGGCACAAATCGATCGCTATTGGTAAAAGTATAAGAGGCGCGCCAGTCGGCTCCGCGAAACGGAGCGGCTTCAATATAGCTCTCAACTCCGCGTGAGATGCCACCCGGTTGATTTGCGTATCCGCTGAAACGGCCAAGCCCCAGCGGATCGACGGCGAAACCCTGGAATGCGATTACGCGTTGCAGGTGCGTATAAAAATACGTGCCGCCAAAGCGCGCGCGAGCGCGCGATATGTTTTGATCGAAACCCCCATCGACGCCAATCGATTCCTCCGCGCGCAATGTAGTATCACCGAAACGAACGAACCCAACCTGGGGGAAAGTTCCGGCGCCAAATCTCTCAAACAGCGCCGGCGCGCGAAAGCCGTTTCCCGCGTGCGCGCGTAGCCGGGTGTTGCTCGAGCGAATGAAATAGACGATCGATCCATCACCTGTAAGAGAGTTCCGGGGGTTGATTGTCTTGAGAAGACCCGGTCGATTTGCTGCGTCTACCTTAAAAGTTTGTGCCCGCGCGCCAAGTGAAATCTGCAATCGATCATTCAGCATGAGGATTTGATCCTGTCCGAATATCGCCACGGTCCGCTGGCGGTCAGTGGTGTTATTGAAGCCAGAGAAAGACGGCACGGACGACTGAAAAATCGATTCGTGTTCGTATTCAAAACCGGCCGTCGCCAGGTTGTGACGACCCAGACGAAAATTGCTGCGCGCATCAAAGGTATCGGTGCCACCGTTGTTCACCGAAAGGAATGCAAAGTCCCCGAACGGATAGAAAATTGCAAATTTGGGATCGATGCGCGGACCGTTGTAGTTACGTCGCCGCGAACCTACGTGTTGATACGCGATCGTCAACGAGACTTTGTCATTAAGTTGATTGCTGTACCGAACGGAACCGACCAGCAGGCGGTTGCGACCCCCTTCGTCGGGGTTATTGAAGTCCGCATGAAAAGTCTTGCCTTCGATCGCGAGCGGGTATCTCCCGCCCGTGAAAGCTGCCGGAAGCGCGAAGGGACTGTCGTTGAGGCGCACGTTTGAGATCGTGCCGTAGAAATTAGCGCTCAAGGTCGATGACGGAGTGACTTGCACTTGAAGCCGGGCGGAGCCGGCGGTGTTTCCATACTGATCCGCTCTATCGACCCCGTGACGGACGTCTACCCGTGACAACCCAAAGGTGAAGCCAGCGTGCTTAGTCACCCCCATGGACCCCTGAATGCGTTCGCGAAACAATGCGAGGCTGCCGGCGTCGAACCCAAACTCGAAGTGACGATCGCCGCCGGTGCTCGCCGGTATCAAGTTAATTGCGCCCCCGATCGCGTTCGTGCCATAGATTGATGAGCCTGAACCGCGCAGGATCTCGACGCGATCCAAATCAACCGGCAGCAGGTTGGCGAGATACGGCAGGGCTGAACCATTAATGTCCGAAGCATCGCGAACGCGTAAGCCATCGAGCAGCAGCGCGGTATCGAAAGGCCTCTGCCCGCGCAAGCGGATGCTGGTCAACGCTCCCGGCGAACCCTGTTGTTGAATGCGGACCCCGGGAACACCACGCAAACCTTCTGCGATTGTAAGTTCGCGCTTGGTTTCGAATGCTGCGTTGTCAACCACGCTGATTGCTTTTGAGATTTCTTCAACTCGTTGCGCAGTGCCGGTCGCAGTAACGACCACGCTTTCACTAACACCTTCAACTGTAAGGCCAACGTCGAGCGACTGGGTTTGACCTGCTGCGACATGAAAAGGGTTTGAGGTAAAAGTTACGAAACCTCTCGCGGTTGCCTCCAGGATGTAATCGCCCGGGGCAATGTTATTGAACTCGTAGATGCCGTTATCGCCGGTAACGGCCAGCGTCCGCCCGCCTGATCGCTCAATCAGAGCAACATTCGCGCCGGCGACGTTGGCTTTGTGTTCATCGGTCAAACGGCCACGAAGACTGGTGACAGTCTGGGCACCTGCGGTCGATATCATTAACATCGCGGCAACTATCAAGAGTACTTTTTTCATTCCTTCATTCCTCGTCTTTCATCTTGTCTTTTCATGCACCGGGGTGATTCGCGGCGCCCCCGAAACTGGGTGCGCATCAACCAGGACCCGCAGTTCGAAAACTTTTCCCAGTAGCTCCGGCGTTAGAACTTCACGGGGCGCTCCAACCTTGATTGTGCGGCCTTTATCCAACAGCATAATTTTGTCTGCGAATTCTGCGGCAAGATTGACATCATGCGTGACGACTACTGCGGCCGTGTCCCCTCGATCGCACCGCTTGCGGACCAAGGCAAGCATCGTAGCCTGATGCGTGAGGTCGAGGTTCGCAGTCGGCTCGTCCAGCAAAAAAATTTTTGCTTCAGTCGCTAGCGCCCGCGCCAAAATCACACGCTGGCGCTCGCCGCCGGATAATTCATTCATCAGACGATCGGAAAAATCTTCCAAAGCGCTTTCGCGCAGGACGCCACGCGCGATGTCGATATCGCGGTCGGTCTCCCAGCCCCAGGCCTGGGACCAGGCGTAGCGCCCACCCAGGACGAATTCCATGACTGTCACCGGAAAGCGCAGGTCTGCTTCCTGGGCAACGACAGCGATCCGGCGGGCTACGGCGCGGCGGGCGTAGGAATCGATCGGTCTTTCATCAAGCAGGACTTCACCGCGACTGAAACCGACGCTTCCGTTGAGCGCGCGCACCACCGTCGATTTGCCGGCGCCGTTGGGTCCAATGATCGCAATAATCTGGCCGGCTTCGGCGCGCAGCGATATTCCTGTGACGGCTGCGCGCTCGTCATATTTGACGCTGATTTCGCGTGCTTCCAACATCTATCCAATCCCTGCCTTAGCGAGCGTTTCGTTCGGGGCAGAAAAATGTGCATTGACGAGCACATCGGCATAAACAAACCCTTCGCGCTCTGTAATCTCACCCACCTCGATCGGCACCGCGTTTGTGAACATCGGTCCATTAAAAGCGAACGTATGAAATTCTCCGCGCTCGCCGCACGGATCGATGCCAGCCGGAAGATCCACCAGGAATTGTTCGTCGAAATAACGTCCGGCGAAGCTCGCCGGTAGTTGGCGCGGGTCAATACAGGTGACAACGGCCTCTAAACCACCAGCAATCATCTCTCTCGCTAATTGGTCCGTGGGTGTGAGCCAGATCGGACACAATGGAGTAATGCCGGTACCGGACAACTTTGCTTCTCGATATTCTTTGACGTCTTGAAGAAAGAGATCGCCAAAGGCCATGCACTCGATCTGCCGCTGCTTCGCCTCGGCGACGAATTTCTCCATCGCTGCTTCATATTGAGCGTTGGTGCATGGATACGGGAGCTCAATGATGTCCAAAGGAAGTGAGACAGCTTCGGCCTGGCGCTGCAGCAGCTCCAACCGCACCGCGTGAATCGCGATGCGTTGGAAGAGTTGATTCACCGTGGTCACGAGTCCAACGACTTCAACCTCCGCTTGTTGGCGCAGAACATGCAGCGCCCAGGCGCTGTCTTTTCCACTACTCCAGCTGAGAAGAGTTTTTTTACGCATCACTTTTAAGCGGAGCTCCTCTTCAGTAAATAAATGAACAGCGGCGCGCCAATCAACGCGGTAATCGCGCCCACCGGCAGTTCTCGCGGGGCGATGATCGTACGCGCGACAGTGTCGGCCACGATGACGAAGGCAGCGCCGGCCAGCGCCGCCGCGATAATCACCAGGCGATTGTCGCCGCCAAAAGAAAGCCGGACGAGGTGCGGCACGACCAGCCCGACGTAGCCCACCGATCCGCTGGACGCGACCGACGCGCCGACGAGTAGACTGGCTGCTACGAACACAGTTATGCGCACGCGGCTGGTTTCAACGCCCAGATCGAAAGCGTCGCGCTCGCCCAGCATCATCAGGTTCAGCGCGCGTGCGTGCACGGCCAGCAAGGCGATTCCAAACAGGGCCACGACCAACGTCATCGCTAATAAATTCGCGGTCGCTCCCGACAAATCGCCCAGCAACCAAAAAGTGAACGAGCGAATTCGGGTCGCGTCCATTAGCGTGGTCAGGAAAACAATCCCGGATGAAAGAAACGTCGTGACGATGATCCCGGCCAGGATCAGCCGCTCGGGCGTCGTGCCCGTCCGGCCCCGCGCCAGTTGGTAAACAAAGATCGTGGCCAACAGCGCGCCGGCGAAAGCCAGCACCGGCCGGCTCCATTCATGCGCGCCGAAAAAAACCAGGGCCATCATGGTGCCCACCGCAGCGCCATTCGAAATGCCCAGCAGATATGGCTCAGCCAGCGGATTTCGGAGGAGTGCCTGATACGCGGCCCCGGCTGCGGCCAGACACATTCCCACTGCACCGGCCAGCAAAATGCGCGGCAGCCGAAGATCAAAAAGAATCGCGTGTTGTTCAGGAGAAAGACCGCAGTTCGACGCTCCGGTCAACGCGCAGAGTGTACTTCCGGACGGCAGACTCTGACTCCCAATAAGGGTTGCAAAAAGGACAATGACTAACAAGGCGACAAACATCAGTCCGAGAATGCTCAGCGTTCTTCCAACACCTGCCTGCCGTGCGCCCATCTCTATTTGAAGGCCTCCGGATGCAGCGCGTGGGCCATCTCTTCCAGGCCATCAACCAGCCTGGGGCCCGGACGCGAAAGATGATCGTCGTTGATTTTGTAGACGCGACCGTGCAAAACCGCCGGCGAGTTTTTAAGCGCAATCACGGCGGAATTTCCTTCACCCATTGATCCGCCCAAGGGCAAAATAATCGCGTCAGGCTTCGAAGCCAGCGCTGCTTCATTGCTGAACCGCGGAAACGCACCCGGGACCTCAGCAGTCACCGAGGTCCCCCCGGCGCGGCGCACGAGGTCGGTCAGGAAGGCATCGCGTCCGATGGTGTA
This sequence comes from Pyrinomonadaceae bacterium, assembly GCA_046262835.1. Classification (GTDB taxonomy): domain Bacteria; phylum Acidobacteriota; class Blastocatellia; order Pyrinomonadales; family Pyrinomonadaceae; genus UBA11740. The sequence continues at coordinate 19,157 of JBHELZ010000029.1, read as the reverse complement.
AAGCGGTTCGGCCGCAACTTGATAGAACACCGTAACCGGTTTAACGGTTTTGGTTGCCGCTTCGATTGCGTCGGCCCGCCGGCGCAAACTTTCGACCACGACGGCCGCGCGCTCATGCTCATTGAAAAGATCGCCAAGTGATTGGATTGAGCGAAAAACATCTTCGAGGCTTTGCGGGTTGGTTACGTAGACGGCGATCTGCTGCGCAGTGAGCTGGTTGGTGAACGCCTCGAGTTGCGACGCAGTTGAGACCAAAACGACCTGCGGTTTGAGCGCGATAATGTGCTCGACACTTGGGGTCATGGTGTCGCCAACTTCGGCAACCTGCTTCGCCTCCGCGGGGAAATCACAATATCTCGTCCGCCCGACTAAGCGATCCCCTGCTCCAATTGAGAAAACGATTTCGGTCAGGTTTGGGGCCAGCGAAACGATCCGATCGATTTTCTGAGGAAGAACCACGCGACGCCCCGCTTCGTCAGTGACGGCGCGAGTCGGGCCCGAATCAGGAGAATTGCTTTGACGCGTGCATGCAGACAGGAGTGCGACAAGAGCAACGGCAAAAACAATTTGGATTGCGGTCGCGAGCACAGCACGATTTGGCTGCGGATTAGTCGTGATTAAACGGGTGAACAATCCAAAGCGTCGTCGCTCCGCTCTGCCCGCGCACTCCAAATTAGATCTAAAATTCAAAATCCCGCCACCTCTTGCTGTCACGCGATCGGTGACAGGCTGGCGACGGGATCATTTTCGAAAAGGAATTTCCCACTGCGGCCTGAACACCTTTTCGCGGGTGTTCTAAAGCTGCTGAAACGTTCGGGCAGGTCTCCTGACTTTGCCTTCGCCGGACAAATCGGCGAAGTCATTCACAGTGGCGCGACCGCGCGGGATTCTCACCCGCTTCCCTATTCTCCCCGCTTTTATGCGGGGCACCCAAACGCATTTGAAAGAACTGTGGAACGTGATGTTCCTACGATACGGGCGCACGATAGCATGCGAACGAAGCCGAGTCAAAGCTCAATGCCCTCGGTGTCGTTAGCACATGATATGTCCGGTTGAGTTAGCGAATGAAGTGTCCGCTTTGAGAAAGGCCAGGGAAAAGCTTCATGACAGTATGCGGCGATGAAGCAAAGCACCGAGGCGGCGTGGGAGCGGGCGATGAAACTACAGGACGTGATGTCGCGGGGGATGGCCAAACGGATTACGTGGTCGAGGGCCGAGATCATCGGGATCAGCGCTTTGTCGCACTACTAAACTTACTACGCGCTTTGCCGGTAGCGGGCGTCTCAAGTAAAATTCCAGTTTCATGATTAAAACAGTTGAATGGACCACCGAGGGCGTGCGCATGCTCGACCAGCGCTTGCTGCCGAACGAAGAGAAGTACTTAATGCTTCGGTCTTACGAAGAAGTCGCTGGTGCCATCAAGAGCATGGTGGTGCGCGGAGCGCCGGCGATCGGAGTTTCCGCCGCCATGGGATTAGCCCTGGGTACCAGCCAGTCGGTAGGAACTTCAGCGGCGGATCTTGAATTTGATTTCAATTACATGGCGAAAGTGATGGGTGCGACCCGCCCGACTGCGGTCAATCTTTTCTGGGCGATTGAGCGGATGCGGGGAGTGATCGCCAAAGCCAAATCCGAAAAGCTCAACGACGTGGATGAAATAAAGAAGCGCCTGACGGAAGAAGCGTTGCTGATTTACAACGAGGACATTGAAGCAAACCGCGCGATTGGACTGTTTGGCGGCGAATTGATCCCGGATGGCGCGACCGTGTTGACGCATTGCAACGCCGGAGCGTTGGCCACCGCCGGTGATTATGGGACCGCGCTCGGCGTGATTCGCGGCGCAATCCATGCCGGCAAGCGCGTGGCAGTGATTGCAGACGAGACTCGGCCCTTCCTGCAAGGCGCGCGTTTGACAGCCTGGGAACTAGCTAAGGACAACATTCCGGTAACCGTGATCACAGACAACATGGCTGGCCACATAATGAAGCAGGGAAAAATCGATTGCGTCGTAGTGGGCGCGGATCGCATTGCCGCAAACGGCGACACGGCCAACAAGATCGGAACCTACATGGTCGCGGTGCTGGCAAAACAACACAACATTCCTTTCTATGTTGCCGCCCCTCTCTCAACGGTGGATCTCTCGACGGCGACCGGCGATGAGATTCCGATCGAAGAGCGCGATGCCAAAGAAGTGACGCACGTTCGCGAACATCAATTGACGCCTGATGGTGTAGATGTTCACAATTTTGCTTTCGACGTAACCCCCAACGAACTCATCGCCGCAATTGTTACCGATCGCGGAGTCGCACGCCCCCCTTACACTGAAAGTCTTCGTGGTCTGGCCGCGGTGCGGTTGGCACACGCGCGATAACAGAGGAGGCGGCGATCGCACCAAACATTAACCAACAAAATCTTTCGCTGCCCGCTGACCTGAGAAGGGCCGTTGAACTCGTGCTTCAGGATTGGGACGAGAAGGGAAAGGTCGCCAGGCTTTGGGCCCGCGATTCCTCCCTCTGGACCGATCAAGGCGAAGAAAAATGGCTGGCCTGGCTGAATATTGTCGAGGAGCAGCAAAAGACTGAAAGACGATTTGCCAATTTCACCGCGGAAGTGAGGGACGCGGGCTTCACGCAGATGTTGCTACTCGGAATGGGCGGATCAAGTCTATGTCCGGAAGTGTTGCGCAAGTCCTTTGGCAGGATTGACGGTTTTCCCGATTTACATGTTCTGGACTCAACTGACCCCGCACAAATCCGGGCGATTGAAAAACAACTCGATCTGGCAAAGACGTTGTTCTTCGTCTCAAGCAAATCAGGAACGACGCTCGAGCCGAATATCTTCAAACAATATTTTTATGCGCGAGTCGCCCACGCTGTAGGACCGGATCAGGCCGGCAGCCGTTTCATCGCAATCACTGACCCGGGCTCGAAGTTACGAGAAGAAGCTGCGGGGGAAGATTTTCGAAAAATATTTTTGGGCGTCCCTTCAATTGGCGGACGTTACTCAGCGCTTTCAGATTTTGGTTTAGCGCCGGCTGCTGCCATGGGGATTGATGTAAGCAGGTTTCTGGGTAGCGCAGGTGAAATGGTGAAGGCTTGCGCGAACGTGTCGGCGCAGAACAATCCGGGTGTGATTCTGGGCGCGGTGCTGGGGACGGCCCAGGCCTCGCGACGCGACAAGATCACGATCGTCGCCTCTCCCGCGATTCATGACGCCGGCGCCTGGCTGGAACAGTTACTGGCCGAATCCACGGGCAAGAATGGAAAAGGCTTGATTCCGGTGGATCGCGAACCGCTCGGTTCGACCGACGTGTACGGGGCTGATCGCGTCTTCGTCTATCTGCGCTTTGAGCCGGCGCCGCATGTTTCGCAAGATAAAGCAATTGCCGAGTTGGCAAGTGCCGGACAACCGGTAATCTCCATTTCAGTAGCGGACGTTTACGATTTAAGCCAGGAGTTTTTTCGCTGGGAGATCGCGGTCGCCGTTGCGGGATCCATTATCGGCATTAATCCCTTCGATCAGCCTGACGTTGAAGCGAGTAAGATCGCCACGCGAAAGCTCACCGACGAATATGAGCGCACCGGCTCGTTACCTTCTGAAGCGCCTTTTTTTGAGGCTGAAGGAATTAAGCTCTTCGCCGATTCGAAGAATGCGGCCGCCCTTCAAAAGGCGGCGGGCGAGGGTTCCTTGAATGGTTATTTGAGGGCTCATCTTGACCAGCTGAAACCGCAGGATTACTTCGCCTTACTGGCGTATGTTGAGATGAACGAAATGCACGAGGCGTCGCTGCAAGTTGTGCGCGAAGCCGTGAGAAATACAAAACGGGTGGCGACTTGCCTGGGCTTTGGTCCGCGCTTTCTTCACTCCACGGGCCAGGCTTACAAAGGTGGTCCAAACAGCGGCGTCTTTCTCCAGATTACTTGTGACGATCGCGACGATTTGCCTGTCCCGAATCAGAAATACACCTTCGGAATTGTAAAGGCGGCTCAAGCACGCGGCGATTTTGCCGTGCTCAACGAACGTGGCCGGCGCGCGTTGCGGGTTCATTTGGGCTCCGATGTTTCGGCCGGCTTAGACAAACTTGTGGCAACCATTCGTGAGGTGCTGTCATGAAAACTGTGTTCACGGCTCTGGCGCCAAAGGAAGCTGAAGCATGCAACTGGGAATGATAGGTCTTGGCCGGATGGGCGCCAACATGGTGCGGCGGCTGATGCGCGGTGGACACGACTGCGTCGTTTGGGACGTGAGCGCGGACAATGTGAATGCACTCGCGCATGAAGGCGCTAAGGGCGCGGAGTCTATCAACGATCTCCTGACGAAACTGAATCAACCGCGGGCAGTCTGGATCATGGTGCCGGCGGGTCAAGCGACGGAACAGACCGTCAACAATCTCGCTGCGCGCATGAATTCAGGCGACATCATCATCGACGGCGGCAACTCGTATTTCAAAGACGACGCGCGCCGCGCGGGCACGCTAAAAGAAAAAGGCATCAATTACATGGATGTGGGCACGAGTGGCGGCGTCTGGGGACTCGAACGCGGGTACTGCATGATGATCGGCGGACCGCAGGAGACCGCGCGTCACCTCGATCCAATTTTCAAAACGCTCGCTCCCGGTCGCGGGGATATCACACGCACGACCGGCCGGGAAAAGATCGCCGGCACCGTCGAAGACGGCTATCTCTACTGCGGCCCTTCAGGGGCGGGTCACTTTGTGAAGATGGTCCACAACGGGATCGAGTACGGATTAATGCAGGCTTACGCCGAGGGCTTTGACATTTTCCGGAACGCGAATGCTGAGCACCTTCCTGAAGACATTCGCTACAACCTCAATGTTGCCGACATAGCAGAAGTCTGGCGGCGCGGCAGCGTGGTTTCTTCGTGGTTGCTGGATCTTATCGCGATCGCTTTGGTCGAGGATCCTGAACTAGCGAGCTACAGCGGATTTGTTCAGGACTCGGGCGAAGGCCGCTGGACCATCCAGGCAGCGCTCGAAGAAGCGGTGCCGGCTGAAGTTTTGAGCGCGGCACTGTACACACGCTTTCGATCGCGGCAAGAGCACACGTTCGCAGAGAAGCTGCTTTCGGCGATGCGAAAGAAATTTGGCGGGCACCTCGAGCCCAAAACCCGAGATTAGTCGTTCTCAGTTCCTCTCCCGTTAGGAGACCGCGAAAAACCTATGGCGACAGAGTCCACAGATGACAAATCGCATATTAGTCCGCCGTGTATTCTCGTTATCTTCGGCGCGGCAGGCGATCTAACGAAACGAAAACTAATTCCCGCGATCTACAACCTGCGCAAAAACAATCTACTGCCTGACAACTTCGCGATCATCGGGGTCGCGCGCGCGGAAATGAACGATGAAGAGTTTCGCCGCCGGCTGCGCGATGATATGAACGAATTCGCGACCGAGAAACTCCAGACGGAAGTTTGGGAGTGGATCGCCCCGCGCCTCTCCTATCTTTCCGGAGACTTTGATAATGACCAGACTTTCGGGAACTTAAAAGCAGCGTTGGAGAAAATCGATCGGGAAGGCAATACCGGCGGAAATTACTGTTTCTATTTAGCCACCGCGCCTCAATACTTCGCTCCCGTAGTCGAGAAAATCGGCGCGGCCGGCTTAACCAAAGAAGGCAAGGACCACTGGCGGCGAGTCGTAATCGAAAAGCCATTCGGCTCAGACGTTAAGTCGGCTCAAAAGCTGAACCGCGACCTTAAACGGGTGCTGAAGGAAGACCAGATCTTTCGCATCGACCACTATCTCGGTAAAGAAACTGTTCAGAACATTCTCATCTTTCGATTTGCTAATGGAATCTTTGAGCCCATCTGGAATCGCAGTTACATCGACTGTGTGCAAATTACGGCCGGCGAAAGAGTGGGCGTTGAGCAACGCGGCGGCTATTACGAAGGAGCGGGCGCGTTGCGGGACATGGTGCCAAATCACCTGCTGCAGTTAGTCACCCTCACCGCGATGGAGCCGCCGGTGTCTTTCAAACCGAATGCCGTGCGCGACGAACAGGCAAAAGTCCTGCATGCGATTCAATGTCCGCCCCATGAAGAAGCGGCCCGCCGCACTGTCCGCGGTCAATATGATGCCGGCATGATCGACGGAGCACGCGTGCCGGCGTACCGCGATGAACCAAATGTCGCGCCCGATTCCAGCGTCGAAACTTTTGTCGCGCTAAAGATTCTCATCGACAACTGGCGTTGGAGTGATGTGCCCTTCTATCTGCGCACCGGAAAAAGGCTCGCAGCCCGCGACACCGAAATCGCAATCAAGTTTAAGCGCGCTCCTTTCATACTCTTTCGTGACTCTCCGGTCGATCGACTGTCGAGCAACCGGCTGGTGCTGCATATTCAGCCCGATGAAGGAATTTCCCTGCGCTTTGGCGCCAAGGAACCAGGGCCGATTCTGAAAATCGGTGCCGTGGATATGAACTTTGATTACGAAGATTATTTCGGCGATATGCCGAGCACCGGCTACGAGAGGCTGCTGCATGATTGCATGATCGGCGACGCGACATTGTTCCAACGCGCCGATCAGGTCGAGGCGGGATGGGCCGTAGTGGCCCCCGTCCAGGAAGCTTGGGCCAATGGCCCGCCAGCCGATTTTCCAAACTATGAGGCCGGAACGTGGGGCCCTAAGGAAGCTGACGAACTGCTCGCCAGGGACGGGCGTAATTGGGAGCAGACTAACGACATCAGACGTCAGGGCGCGCCAAAACCGGTGGCCTAAAGGTGGGACCTTACGACAGTTTGGGCCCAACGGGGATCGCCAGCGGTTCTGAAACGCGTTCATATCGCCGGCTGCGATGTGCCCGGCGCCAGCCCGGCTTTTGATTGAAACGTTTCTCGTGACGTCCCACGCAATCCCAACAAACGTGATGCAATCGATTGTCTTCACCGATTGATTCCACCACGTGCGCCGTCTCACGATCGCACTGTTCGCAGCGATAAATCTTGTCATGCGCTCCGGGTATCATGGTTCGCCTCTTCAAATCGTATCATGGAGCGAGGGTTACGGCAGCAAAGCAGGTATGATCGACAGATGCGGGCTTTTTGCCGCAAAAGTCATTGTGGAGCGGTTGAGTAAAGGCGAAACAAAAAACTGCGTAGGCACTCAATGTTTATAGAAGCCGCATTGATTTCTCGCTTCCTCACACGCAGAGCGAAATGGAGACGCGGAAGTCTCCGGGATTGCTCAACGAAGAAACTGAGGTTTACGCGATTGGATCTTGGTCGATTAAGACACCGCGATATGACAACTCTCCGTTAACAATAGCCGCCGCCGAAGTGAATGGATGCAGATCTGCTTTTCCAATCGCCATGATGTGGTGCACGGCGATTCCTTTGACCTTCAAATAATCGGAAATCATGCTGCGATGACATCGCCACCAGACTGCTTCAGAACACATGATGGCCGTGCGCTGTGTGGTCACGAGGTTCAGCAGCCGATCAATACCCGAACGAAACTCATTCGTCTCCATGTAATCCGCATAGCCGCGAAACGATTGATTGCGCCAGGCAAGGTTGAGCGAATCAGTACGGGCACGCCGGCGCCCTCCCAATTTAGGAAAATGTTCGTAGCGGATCTCTGCGCCAGCCAACGATGCCTCGAGGTTCTCCTTGTTAAAATGCGGATAGCGGCGCGAACCCGGAAAGCTTCGCACATCCGCCAGGCACCTAATTTCAAACGCCTTCAGCTTGTTAATAAATTCTTCGATGGACTGGGTGGAATGCCCGATTGTCCAGATTGATACTTGATTTCCCATCGTTCTTCATTAGCAATTCAAACCGGTGAGCAATCGTTTCCACTCACGTTTGTTTCAAACCACGCAAGCGTGGATTTCTTTATTAAATGAAAGAGGTTAGAAAACATAATCATTGACAGCTCGCATTGCGCAGAGTATAAGCCGCGTGTCCCAGCATACTTCTGTGTGCTTCATCAGCGACGCGCCGAAAAAGGTCGTCGTTCCACGGATAGACGTACTACAATTTACGATATCCATTCAAATAGCGAAGGTCAGGCCGACACGGCCACGCACCGTTTATTTGGGAGTACCAACTATGTCGCTTCTCAAACAAGGCTCAGCAGGTCGTGCAGTGAAGGACCTGCAAGAGAAACTGAAAGCTCTCGGTTTTGACCCGAAAGGTATCGATGGGCACTTTGGCCCTGGGACGCTTGCCGCAGTGACGGCATTTCAGAAAAGTAAGAAATTGCGCGCCGATGGCCTGGTGGGGCTAAAGACTCTCGCAGCGATACGGGCAGCGGTAAAGTCCGCCGGCAGTGGTGCGACGAGCGGTCCCGGAAAGTCGAAAACAGGGGTCGGCGACAAGAGTGGGACCGGCACCGGCGAAGCGCTGAGCATAGACGTGCCCTCAGTTGCAAAAATGTTTCCCGGCGTTCCGTCGAAGAACATCGAAGAGAACCTGCCTTTTGTGCTCAGGGCACTGAAGGACGCCGGTTTGGACGACCTGGACATGATCCTGATGGCCCTGGCGACCATTCGCGCCGAGACGGGAAATTTCACCCCCTTAAGTGAATTCCAGTCGAGGTTTAATACGCCGCCCAGTGGGCCGCCATTTTCGCTTTACGATCATCGTAAGGATCTCGGTAACCAGGGTCCGCCGGACGGCGCCAACTTTCGAGGACGCGGCTACATTCAATTGACTGGGCGCGACAACTACCGGACACACGGCCAAGCGATCGGACTCGACGATCAATTAATCACGAATCCTAAACTGGCGAACGATCCCCAGATTGCCGGTAAGTTATTGGCAAGTTTTTTGCAATCTCAGGAGAAAGCGATTCGACAGGCACTGGCAAGTGGAAACCTGAAGAAAGCAAGGAAACTGGTGAATGGCGGCAGTCACGGTTTGGCGGAATTCACCGCCGCCTTCAACATCGGTAAGAGAGTCCTGGTTTAAGCCGCGAGAGCGCCAGCCCTATTTTCGCCTCGAGTACCTGGCAAGGGTCTCCGGGAAAATCCGCACGCCTTCGGGCATTTCACTCATCGAAATCTTATTGGCGCCGGTCAGGATGTCCCGCGCGGTCATTCCATAGACCTGCAAATTGTCTTCGTTGTCGGGCTTGATAACCACACCCTTCAGCTCAAGCCCCGCAAACGCGCCTTTACTTCGCGAATAAGAGAGAATCTGCGCATTAAATTTCACATCCGTCGACGCGCTCGCTGATCGGCCCACCGGCCCGGCCGCTGCACTTCCTTCGCCGCCGATTTCGAATTTATCATTCAACAACGAATCGACCGCGCGCTCATTCATGAACAGCAAAATGTAATCTGTCGACGCGACGCCAATCTGCAAGCCAATGCTGCCCCCGCCCAGATCGAAAAACGCCGGCGCGCTCCAACCATTCGCTACGCGACGGCTGATCACTCCGCGCCCGCCGCGGCCGCCGACGATAAACCCGCCTTTCCAGACGCTGGGGAAAACCGCAACGGCTTCCGCCCGATCCAGCAAGTCACCGGGAATCGATCGCTCGTGGGTGTTCATTATTTGGCTGAATACGCGGGCAGCCTTATCTGATTGCTGCGCCGCGTCCCGGGCTTTTTTTGCGTTACGTTCGCGATTGTTTTGGCTAAATGCAGTTGTGCTCAATACGAGCATAACCAACGCACTAACTAGAATGAAATGCAGGGTTCTTGCTAATCGATTCATCGTTTACTCCGTTACATTATGGTTTAGGCGCGGCTTCCCGCGCTTTCAAAAGGCGGACCCGCCCGCCGTCTAAGGGGTGACGCGATCTCAATGCCGCGATGAATAACGCGCCACTGTGCGCGGAAAAATTCTGACGCCCGCGGGCATTTTGGCCAGGGTCATAGCAGAACCGGGCAGCAACAACTCACGCGCCTGAGTTCGATAGACCGCCAGGTTCTCGTCCTCGTCTGGCTTAATCACAACGCCCTTAATCTCGAGGCCGGCGAACAAGCCCTTGCTGCGCGAGTAAGAAATGATACCCGCTCTTAGCAGTGCATCAGTCGAAGCAGCCGCCGTCCGCCCGACTGGGCCGGCGACCGCGCTTCCCTCGCCGCCGATCTCAAATTTGTCCTTGAGCAAACCTCCAAGCGCATCCTCGTTCATGAACAACAAAACGAAATCAGTCTTTGCCGCGCCAATCTGTAAGCCGAAGCTGGCGCCACCAAGATCGAAAAACGCCGGCGCGCTCCAGCCACTCTTGACGCGGCGACTGATCACACCATGACCACCGCGACCGCCGACGATGAACCCGGCCTTAATTACATCCGGAAAAACCGCGATGGCTTGCGCCCTGTCCAGGAGCTTTTGGGGAATGGCGTGGTCGGCCACATTCATTATTTCGGTAAAGGCGTCCGCGGCTTTCTGCGCATCGCGTGATGCTTCGGCGATTTTTTTCGGATTGGCTTTTTGCGCGTGCGCGGCACCCGCGAGAATTGAGATCGAGATGATCGCGCCCAAAACGGTGCGGTTGAGTTGTAATGCTCTGTTCATAGAGTCCCCTCTTTCATAAGACATGTATCAAGGGGGGCCAAATTGTCTTCTTGCTCGGTTGTTATCAGCATAACTATAATCCCTCGCCCTGACAAACGCAGGTCATACCCTCCGCGGTAGCGGATGGATAAACCTGGAAGCGATTCAAGCCGGTTAGAAACGCTTCAACCAAGCTCTATCGCAGGCGGTTTTCACATCATGCCGATTGGGACGCCATTTCATGAACGAACGTTGGCCCTGTGCGAGAGCCTGAACTATCGCGAATGGTCCGGTTACTACACAGTCAGCGCGTACGAGACGCATCACGATCATGAATACAACGCAATTCGCAACGCTACGGCGCTAATCGATATTTCACCGCTTTTCAAGTATCGCGTCAGCGGCAAGGACGCTACGCGCCTCGTCGATCGAATCATTACGCGAGACGTGCGCAAAATTTCAGTTGGCCAGGTTGTGTACACGCCCTGGTGCGACGAACACGGGAACGTCATCGACGATGGAACCGTTTCGCGCCTCGAAGAAAACGTCTATCGCTGGACGGCCGCAGATCCCAGCTTGCGCTGGTTGACGCAAAATTCGATTGGGCTCGACGTACAGTTGGAAGATATCTCGGAAAGTGTCGCAGCCGTAGCTTTGCAAGGTCCGACGTCGGGCCGTCTATTGAAATCCATCGCAAACGCGGAGATCGAGAATCTGAAATACTTTCGCCTGACGCGGGGATTGATTGCCGGAGTGCCGGTTGATATTTCCCGCACCGGGTACACAGGCGACCTTGGGTACGAAGTATGGGTTGATGCGAATAACGCGCTTCGTGTCTGGGACACGCTAATGGAACGCGGCCGGCCGTTCGATATCAAACCGGCGGGCATGTTGGCGCTCGATGTCGCTCGCATTGAAGCCGGCCTGCTTTTAATCGAGATTGACTTTAACAGCAGCAAGAAAGCGCTCATCGACGAGCAGAAGTATTCGCCCTTTGAGATGGGCCTGGGCCGGCTGGTGCATCTGGACAAGAACAATTTTGTCGGCCAGCAGGCTTTGATCCGCCGCAGCAAACTCGGCGCCGAAAAACAGATCGTCGGGCTGGAAGTCGATTGGATCCAGGTCGAGCAACATTACGAGGCCGCGGGTTTGCCACCGGCCGTCTCTCCGATCGCTTCTCGCGTGGCGGTACCCGTTTTCCGGCACGGCAGGCAAATTGGGAAAGCCACTTCGACCACCTGGTCGCCCGTTTTGAAAAAGATGATCGGCCTTGCGACCTTAAAGAGTGAGTTCGCAACAGCTGGTTCGAACGTGGAAATCGAAGTCACGGTTGAAGCCGTGCGGTATCGCGTCGCCGCGCGCGTTGTTAAGACGCCCTTTTATAATCCGAAACATAAAACGGCAACACCGGTTGTGTAGCTTGACCGCACAGGTCCCGCCGCGTTTTTCGCAGAGCGGCACAGGTCATACGCCGGGCGTGTTAACAAACCCAGGGGCCCCTCCGCAGTCTTATTTGTGCCGCCTAGAATGCGATTAAAAGAAATTATTGAGAGCTACGATCCCGACGCGCCGCTCGCCCGAGCCTCGACGATTCCCTCAACCTGGTACACGGACGAGCGTGTCTTTCGGCTTGAGCAGGAAACTGTCTTTAGCCATTCGTGGCAAGTTGTGGCTCGCAGCGATCAATTTACCCGGATAGGCGATTTTGTAACGACTGAAGTCGCTGAGGAACCTGTTGTCTTGGTGCGCGGTCGCGACAACGGACTACGCGGCTTCTTCAATGTCTGCCGCCATCATGCGGCGGCTGTGATGACGGACGCCGAGGGCCACGCCGAACAGATGCGTTGTCCGTATCACGGATGGACCTATTCTCTCGAAGGTGAGTTGAGGGGGACGCCTGACTTTAACGACGTGTGCAGCTTTGATCGATCGCAGAATGGGTTACTCCCGCTCGAGATCGCGACGTGGGAGAAGTGGATCTTTGCGCGCCTTTCCAGCGAAAGAACCCAACCGCTCGAAAGCTTTCTGGGGCGCGATCTCATCGATCAAATTAATCCGATCGACCTGAATGACCTCCACTGGTTCGCGCGGCGGCGGTACACACTCAATTGCAACTGGAAAGTTTTTATCGACAACTATCTGGATGGGGGTTACCACGTGCCGCATCTGCATCGAAGTCTGGACAGCGTCCTTGATTACAGCAATTACACGATTGAAAACGGTGCGCGATATTGTTTGCAATCAAGCCCGATGGTTAATCCCGTAGCGGATTCGTTTAGCGGCGGGGAGACCCCGGCCGACAATGAGATTGGCGCTGTGCGCCGTGGGAGGGCGCTTTATTACTGGCTCTATCCGAACTTCATGATGAATTACTACGAAGGAGTGTTGGACACGAATCTCGTGCGGCCCATCACCGTCGATCAGACCGAAGTGATTTTCGATTTCTACTTTGCGGAGGTTTCGGCCGCGGCCCGGGAACGCAATTTGAAAAGCGTCGATGTGGGCGAACGGATTCAGCAGGAAGATGTGGAAATCTGCGAGTCAGTGCAACGAGGATTAAGGTCGCGCGCTTACGAATCTGGCCGTTTATCGGCGCGACGCGAAGCCGGTGAACATCTGTTCCACCGGCTTTTGCATGCCGATTTAAAGACGGCGATCCAGTAATTCCGGGCTACTGATTAACGTTGGGAAGTTTTTGAAAACCTTTCTCCAGCGCTTTTCGCAGACGGTCGACCGCGGTCGTGGGATCGCCGGCGAAAACCGGATCGGTGTAGAGCAGCAAATCGCCGGTGTGCGCATCGACAATTCCAATCTGCATCACTAAGTACGCCGGCATTCCGCCCACAAGCAAAACAAACGCCTTCTTGCCTGAGGTCAACTTCTGGCCGCGCCCGCGAATGAACACTATTGCGTCGGCGCTCTTATCAAGGTTTAAATTCAGAACTTCATCTCCCATCGAGAAGCGACCTTTCTTCACATCCTTACGCTTCTTCATGACCTTCGGCAGCAGTTCATCAAACTTTACCTGCATATCGGCGACGGTATATTTTCCCTGCGTGTTTGCATCAGGAGGCGCTGAAGCATTAAGCGTGGTGATATGTTTTCTGTTAGCGAGAACTTCCGTCACCATCTTTTCCACGCGTGCGCTCAACTCTTCCGACTCTGCGGCCATGCCTTCAGGTCCTTTCATGCTGTCACGCACCACGTTTACCTTCGCGGGCATAATCACCACTTTACGGACCGTCACCTCATTCGTTGCTATTTTCGGATGAAGAAATTGCGCCCGGGCCGCGACTGGCAAGATCCCGGCCAGCAGCGCTGAAGTTACCACGCTCAAGATACGAAATTTGCGAGCACGATGGACGGGACGGATTGACCTCATTACGGGCTTCTCCTCAAAACTTCAATGTGCTTTTGAATCCTTTCGCGGTCAATTGCGGAGGGAGCGAGCTCAACATAATTTTCGTACTCGGTTATTGCTTCATTTGGCCGGCCCAGTTTTTCGTAGAGCATGCCGAGCCCCCGGTGGGCCACAGCCACAGGGTTTTCGCGAGTCGTAGCGCGCAAGTACAATTCTGCAGCCTTCTGTTGGTGCAACTTCAGGTTTTCCTGGCCGGCAGGCGTAGCTAGCAGTGCGCGCTCCTCTTCTTCAATCGTTCGTTTCTCCCGTTTTTTGGCGGCGTCTTTCTTCGCGCTGTTAGTCAACTGGTTTTCAGTCAGTTGCTGCGTGCGTGGACCGAGCGTCCGATAAGCTTCGCCCAACCAAAACAAATTTTCAGAATCAGGATGAAACGCGACCAGACGGTCGGCGAGGAAGACTGCGGAGCGAAAACGCCCGCTGTTAATCGATAGCTGAATGTCATGGCGCATCGCTGGTTCCATTTTTTGAAAGTAAGCAGCCTTCTCCCGGTTTAGTTCCATCTGCGCAGTTACCTTGTCAGCGCGCGCGCCCAGATAAGAACTCAAATACTTAATTCGCTCATTCAGAGCCGGATGGTCGTTATAAAAGAGTCTGATATTTTCGCCTTCAATGTCCCGGTTAAGCAGCTGCATCACTTTGACCATCTCTTCGGGTGAATATTCGGCAGCGAGCATCATGTCGATGCCTTTCAAATCAGCTTCGCGTTCAAGATCGCGGCTATAGCCGTACATTGTCGCCATTACAATGAATGGCGCGACGGCCGTGGCGATCGTAATTACAGCCCCGGCAACGCCTCCGGGAGCGTACGCGCCGACCGCAGAAATAATGTTTATCGTTAAAAATTTCTTGCGGTTGCTGCGGTTTTGAAAGTATGTGTGCCGCCGTATAACGTGCGTGAGTTCGTGCGCCAGCACCGACGCCAGCTGTGATTCATTGTCCATCAAAGCCAGCAAACCGGTGCTGACGTAAATTGAACCGTTGGGCAGAGCGAAGGCATTAGGTACCGGATCCCGCAAAACACGGAATTTCCACAAAACATGTTCGAGATTCAAGTCTGCGGGCAGCAGCGATTTGGCAACCCTATTGAGATAACCACTGATTGCTTCATCTTCGAGAACCAGACCTTCTCGTTCAAATCGCCGGTCGAGAAGGTTCACTTGCTCAAGCAAATCGAGATCGACCGTTCCGAACTTGAATTGCTCGTTAGACGAAGGGTCCGACTTCGGCGGTGTCTGGGCCGAATCCTGTCGCACCGGCGCCGAACTTGTAGCAGTGATGGCCCGCGGGCCAACTACCGGTATCACCAGGCAATAACAGACTGACAGGATCAGCAGGCTTGGGATGTTGTTGAGAGGCGCGAATCTTGACATCTCGCAAACACTTCACTTGCGGCAGGGTTCAATCAATGCGAGCCGTACTATAGTTGATGTAATTTCGTGGAGTAAAGAGCTTGGTCTATTAAGCAGCGCAGCTTTACCTGAAAGAATAGCTAATCGTGCTCTGTTTGAATTCGCTTGTGAGCGTGCGGCCTTCGCCGTAGAGGATGTCGCGAATTCTCCAACCGGTCGGACCCTTAACCACAATAAAGGTAATCGTTTTCTTCTGTCCGAAGTTTTCAAAGTTGGCGTCAACCAGCGCGCGGTTGGATTCGTAGCGCGGGCCGGCGATTGTGAAATGCTTGATCTTTATGTCCTGTGCGTCGTAAAGCGGATCGGCGTCCAGCACACCGACTTCCCCTTTCGACTTCACGGCGTCTTTCCAAATCATGTCTGCGAGATTCTTCTCGAAGTATTTGTAAAGCAGGGCGCGGCTGCGCGTTTGGAAGAAAGGACTGTGCTTTTGGTTATGCACTCGATACAACTCTCGCACCAGCGCATCAGGCGACGGTGTTCGCGATGTCTGCCCATAGATTGAAATGCACTGCGCGCAAACTATGAATGCGGCCACCAGCGTCACAGCTCTCTTAATACTCATTTATTTCTCCACTTGATACAAAGAACGAGGCCGCGCCTCGCAGCCTCGTTCTTTTTACCTGCGATCTTACTCCAGGCAATCAGCTGTTGCCGCTCGCCCCGCCGCTGTACATGCCAAAGCTGCCCCAAATTTCGTCAATCGTCTTTTCGTTGCCCGCAAACTTGTCCGCATCCGTGCCTACCAGCATGATGTAGTTGTCGGTCACGTCCGTGCCGACAAGGATCTTGGCTTTCGTCGTTTTACCTTTCTCGTCAACCGAAGAACAATTTGCCAGGCTATAGTCTTCGCTCAGCTCTTTGGGCGAATCGATCTTGATGTCCTTCTCACCCATGGACTTGAGAACGTTTTCAGCGCGCTTAAGCAAGTCATCCTTGCTAAGCGACTTGTCCTTGAACGCGATGACGATCACACCGACTTCGTATGGCGCAGGAACAGTCGCGAGATAAACATCAACGCCTTCGACATTCTGTGTTTGATGCTGCGTGCCCTGGGGCACCATGAACTCATAACCCTTGACGTCGTCGGCCATTCTAATCCAGTCAGCGGGGATGGGATTCGTCGAGGGTGCTTTCTTCTCATTCCCCCTGGGGGAAGCGCTCGCAGTCGAGGTGGACGCAGCCGGTTTGGGAGTTGAGCTGGCTGCGGCGTTGCCCGCCGGCTTTTGTGCGCAGCCGCCGGTAAGCAGCGCGAACGCACCAAATAAAAACAGAAACTTTTTCATTGATCCTCCGAACAAATGTTTGTGTTGGAAATTAATCCTGAGCGTTATCAAGCGGCAAACTCTTGCTCGGACACTTGATGAAGTGCAGGGGAATCTCCGCAAACGAGTTTTTTTGAAGAGCGGCGCAACTCTAAATGAGAAGCGCGCGATAAGTCAAAAGCCGTAAGGGGGCCACAGCCTCACCGAGAAGCAGAGCGACACTTTAGAGAAATTGCCACCGCTCTCGCCCCGTATTTCGTCTTCTACCTGTGGATTTGTGTCTACGGCTTCTGTGGGGTTGGATTGATCAAACAATTCTTCCTTCGCAAAATCAACACGCGCAGTTATCATAGGCGCGCTCAACCTGACGAGATGAATGCTCTGCCGATAATTGTAGGGGCGCTGTGCGTATTAGCGATCGCTTATCGCTACTACTCCGCTTTTATCGCGGCGAAGGTGTTAACGCTGGATGCCTCGCGTCCGGTGCCGTCACAGACGATGTATGACGGCCACAATTATTATCCCACCAACAAATGGGTCTTGTTTGGCCACCACTTCGCGGCGATCTCGGGCGCCGGTCCTTTGATTGGGCCGGTGCTGGCCGCGCAGTTTGGATTTCTTCCGGGACTTTTGTGGCTGGTGATCGGCGTATGCCTGGGCGGCGCGGTGCACGATTTCATGATTCTCGTCGCCAGTATCAGACGCAAAGGAAAATCACTCGCTGAGATTGCGCGCACAGAAATAAGCGGGATATCCGGTTTTGTTGCGGCCATCGCCATCCTCTTCATCGTTGTGATTGCCTTGGCGGGCCTTGGTCTGGTTGTCGTAAACGCGCTGGCCGAATCACCCTGGGGTACTTTCACCGTCGGCTTCACGATTCCGCTCGCGCTGTTTATGGGTCTTTACATGTATCGTTTTCGCAAAGGAAGAATTGTTGAAGCGACAATCATCGGAATCATAGGCTTGCTGCTGGCGGTTTATCTCGGCGGCCGCGTCGCTGATTCATCCTGGGCCGCAGCCTTCACGTTTTCTCCGCACAAAGTAACTCTTTTGATGGCCGGTTACGGTTTCATCGCGTCCGTGCTGCCGGTTTGGATGCTGCTCTGCCCGCGCGATTACCTCTCGTCTTATCTCAAGATTGGAACCGTGGCGATCCTGATATTGGGCGTCATTCTGGTACATCCCAATTTGCAGATGCCTGCAGTCACGCCGTTTGTTTCGGGCGGGGGTCCGGTGGTCCCCGGCAAAGTCTATCCTTTCGTCTTCATCACCATCGCCTGCGGCGCGATTAGCGGCTTTCATGCACTGATCTCTTCTGGCACAACACCGAAAATGATCGCGAAAGAAACCGACGCGCGCATGATCGGTTACGGCAGCATGCTGATGGAAGGCATTGTGGGCGTAGTCGCCCTGATTGCGGCAACTTCGCTTTTTCCTGGCGATTACTTCGCGATCAATACCCCGCAAAGAAACGAGGTCGAACGCGCGAAGTATGTGCGCATGGTCGATGCCGAAGGCGCGCGCGGATTTGATTTGCAAACGAAGGAACTGGATCACCTCGAAGCCGAGTCAGGCGAGAAAGTTCGTGGCCGCACCGGCGGCGCGGTAACGCTGGCGCTGGGCATCGCGAAAATTTTCGATGGCATTCCCGGACTGCGCGGATTGATGAAGTACTGGTATCACTTCGCCATCATGTTTGAGGCATTATTCATCCTGACGACAATTGATACGGGCACACGTGTCGCTCGATTTTTGTTGGGAGAGTTCGGCGGCCGCTTTTATCGAAAACTGGAACAACCAAATTGGTTACCAGGCTCAATCGTCACCAGCGCTGTGGTGGTCGCCGCCTGGGCAGCGTTCATCTGGAGCGGATCCATTTCGACCATCTGGCCGATGTTCGGCATCGCCAACCAATTGCTCGCCGCGGTTGCGTTATGCGTCGCGACAACTGTAATCATCAACCTCGGCAAGGCGCGATATAGTTGGGTGACGCTGGTGCCCCTTTCATTTGTGGCGACGACGACGCTGGTCGCCGGCTATCAATCAATCCGCGACATCTTCTGGCCGCAGACATTCAATCCCGCAACCACAACGCAGGGCTACATCAACACTTCGCTGACCGCGCTGATTATGACGGCAGCGATTATTGTTTTGATTGATTCCATCCGCAAGTGGCTCGGTGGGCGCACGCGGCCGGACCTTACCACCGAGGCCGCTCTTGCCGAAGTGTGATTTCGAGCCCGAATTTGCCGATTCCGGAGTGCGTGAAACTCTACTATTCCCTAGAAGGGATACTTGATAAGTATCATTACTTGATCGCACTGCTACGATTGCGTCATGAGGAAACTGCCACAGCGTAATCTTCCAGGACTGTTCGTTATACACGATTGCAAAAGAGGCGGAGACGCCATTATCATTTCGGAAATGCCAGCGATACTCTCAAAGGAACTTTCAGTTGCTCCATCGCCGAACGGCAAATCGAGCTACGCTCCCCTGAGCAGCGTATGGGAAGGAAATGACGCAGACTTAATCGAAGCGATGCTCAAGTTTTACGCGCCGATCCCGCCGGAACCAATCTTGGACGCCACATACAAC
>JBHELZ010000028.1:0-49498 GCA_046262835.1 Pyrinomonadaceae bacterium | reverse complement strand
CTATAACGCTGAGCGCGAACGCCGCAACAGCGTTAAGGATTTTGACGAAAACGGCGAGCCCTGGACGCGCATGCCTTTTATCGTGATCATCATCGATGAACTCGCCGACTTGATGATGACTTCAGGTCATGAAGTGGAAGATTCCATCACCCGACTGGCGCAAATGGCGCGCGCGGTGGGCATCCATCTCGTTCTGGCAACGCAACGTCCCTCAGTGGATGTGATTACGGGATTGATTAAGGCGAACTTCCCTTCTCGCATTTCCTATCGGGTCTCTTCCAAGATCGATTCGCGCACAATTCTGGATACCAACGGCGCGGAACATCTGCTGGGCCGCGGCGACATGCTGTTCCTGCCACCGGCGTCCTCGCGTCTGCTACGCGTGCATGGAGCTTACGTAGATGAATCGGAAATCAACAAAATCGTCTCGCACATCAAGACGCAGTGGGAGCCCGACTACGACGAAACCATCACGCAATCCGATGAAGAAGCGATGGGTCTTGAGGACTCGGGCGGCGAACGTGACGAATTGTTCGAGGACGCCCTGCGCATCTGCGTCGATATGAAGCGTGCTTCCACCTCAGTCCTGCAACGCCGCCTGCGAATCGGTTATGGCCGGGCCGCCGCGGTACTCGATCAAATGGAACGTGAAGGTCTTATCGGTAAAGCCGACGGCGCCCGCCCGCGGCCCATTCTGCAAAAAGCATTCGAGTTGGTCGGTGAATGGGACGAACAGGAAGTGGAATAGCCTGAGACGTTGCGTCCTTCATCTGGCATCCGACATACATAGTCTCTCCAATGTTCCGCTTTTTTAGTGTCAGCAGGCTGATTCTGCCGGCGCGGTAGTCAATGAACTAATACATTCGGGCAAACGGCTTTATCACAGCCGCGAAAGAAGGAATCAAAGACATCACTGAACTCCTCAGATGCGCTGAACCAAAATTCTGAGGTGAGGTTGACACTAGTCTTCCACAACTTCTGTGGAAAACCTTGTGAAGATCGCACACTTGCGTGTTACAACTTTCTTACGTGCAACACTTCCAGCAGAATGCACTCTCAAGCGGCAATTGATCATTTCCTTTCTTCATCAGTAACTTGCATCCGCGAAACGAAGAATTGGCGAAAGAACATGTTCCGTCGCGCGGCAGTTTCTGAACTCCCTTGCCGCACGGAATATTTATAGAGGCCGAGGAGAATTTGATCGCAGCTCCGTGGGTAGCATATATCCACTAAAGGTTTGATTAAAAATCAAAACATGTCGCTCCGGCTATTGATCTAATCAGGCGTCTCCGACTATAAAGATTTCCTCCTACGGGGCTCTGACCTGTCTTCGTCCAGGATGATGAATAAGTGGCCGGGAATATCCTTCGCGCTGTTGGCAGCCTTGACTCTCTCCGGTTCGGCATGCGTAAAACGGGCACGAGCGAACTTACCGCCATCGCGGCCCTCAAGTGAATTAGTTGCTGCGTCGAACCAGGACCAACCTCGTAAAATCAATATAAATACCGCACCGGCCGTCGTGTTGGAATCACTGCCTGGCATTGGTAAAGCTCTCGCGGCGCGCATCATCGAACATCGTGAGAAATACGGCCCGTTTCGCCGCGTCGAACACTTAATCATTGTTCGCGGCATCAGCGACAGGCGCTTCCGGGAACTGCGCGATTTGGTCACCGTTCAGTGATGTCGAATCTCACGCAACTGCGCATAACTGCGCGCGAAATCTTTGATCAAGCATTGAAAGCGATCGACCCGATGGTTGCGCTGAGGGACAGGGCGAGCCTGGTCGGCTCACACCTCCGAGTCGGCGATCTCTCGATCGACGTTGGTAATCGAAAGATCTACGCGATTGCGATCGGAAAAGCCGCCCGCCGGATGGCCGCAGCGCTCGATGAGATACTTGGTGATCGGCTTGCGCGCGGAATTATTACCAGTAACGATTCAGGCTTCAACATAACCAGGCTGCCCAGCCGCTGGACAGCATTCCTGGCCGGACATCCTGAACCCAACGAATCCAGCCTGGCGGCAGCGCGGGCGTCGTTCGATTTACTTGACCGCGCTAGCCAGGAGCAAGCGCTGCTCATGTTCCTTGTCTCGGGCGGTGGCTCGGCGATGATTGAATGGCCGATCAGTCCTGATATCTCGCTTGAAGATCTCCGAACCGCCAACCGAGTCCTGGTGAATTGCGGCGCCTCAATATCTGAAATCAATTCCGTCCGTCGCGAGTTTTCCGCGATTAAAGGAGGCCGGCTCGCAGGCCGCGCCCCCGATTGCGATCAAATCACGTTGACTGTTTCCGACGTTCCGGAGGGCGAGGAGCGCAACGTTGCGGCGGGGCCGACTCTCGCGTCGCCGGGGAAGGGGCCAAACCGGCATGACGTCATAGCTCGCTACGATCTTGGTGCGCTGCTGCCGCCGACAATAGTCCATGCAATTAAGCGCGCCAAACCCCTTCGTCCCACAGCTGCGCCGACCTACGACCACCTCCTGCTACTGAGCAATTCCAACGCGTTGCAGGCGGCTGCGGATGTCGCGCGTAAGCGCGGTTTCATCACTGAGATCGCTTCTGACATTTCCGATCAGCCCATCCGGGAAGGCTGTGACTTGCTGGTCGAAAGATTGGACACTTTAGCCCGCCGGCACAGAAAGAAAGCCGGCAATCGTTTAGAGTCGGGATTTGCGCCGCCAGTCCGCCCCGGTGCTGACTCTGAACAGAGCGATGCTCAGGTCTGTCTAATCTCCGGCGGTGAATTCGCTTGCCCGGTGCAAGGCAGCGGGCTCGGCGGTCGTAATCTCGAGTCTGCTCTACGTCTGGCGAAATCGCATCTGCTTTCGTTCGACACCGTGGCACTTTGTGCCGGAACTGACGGCATAGATGGCAACAGTCCCGCAGCAGGTGCGATTGTCGATGGCACTACCTTTGCGCGGGCAAAGGCGATTGGCCTCGACGCTGACGATTTTCTACGTCGCAGCGATTCGTATTCGTTTTTTGTCGCGCTCGGAGATGTGATTGCCACGGGACCTACTGGAACCAACGTGCGCGATCTTCGCATTCTGCTCGCGTCTGAGAACTAAAAGCACAAGTCGTCTTGACTCCACAGCGACAGCAGCATATAAACGGCCAACAACAAGACCGTGGCATTTCAACTAGAACATAGCGAAACAACTCAGGCGTCCCCTCGCCTTTCCTTCAAAGGTCTCGCCGAGACTTTGAGCGCGCAGGAAGCGGTCCCTTCCCTCACACAAATTAACGATTTAATCAGGCGGACAAAATTCGGCCTGGATGAGGTACAACCCTATCTCGGCTTTAAGGCGGGGAATTACTCGCGGCACCGCGTAATGAAGAATGAATTCGTTGAGATGTTGGTTTTATGTTGGAAGCCTGGCCAGCGAACCCCAATTCATGATCACAACGGCTCGCATGGCGCGGTATTCGTACAGGAAGGCATTCTTTGGGAAACAATTTTCGAATACCATGCGGAAACCGGCCTTGGGTATAGCTCGCATCGCGAATTACGCGGCGGCGGACTAACCGGATCGGAAACCCCCGACATTCATCAACTCGGAAATCCTGATGTCAGCGGTCGCGATCTGGTTACAATCCATGTTTACGCGCCGCCACTCGGGGTACTCAAGACTTATAAGCTGGGTAGCGCCTCAATCGATCTTTATACTCCCGCGGAACCCGATTTTGTTTGATCACAACCTTTGGCGTCGAGTCAGTTAGCCGAGCATGCCGGTAGCGAGTGGTGCGCAAGCGTCCTCGCGTGCAAGCCTGCGCGCTGAGACAGCGCGGCAAGCGGGCGGGTTGCGCTCCAGTCGACCCCGGTCGCTACACCACCCTGCGCTGCGCCCGCCGGCGCCAAAAGCCCCGGTCCGCTCGTGATAGTGACCTCACTGTTGAATAAACGTACTCACCTTCAATTCTCTACCATCCGTCACCACATTGATCAGTCCTCGCTGCCCCGTTGTCATGACCCGCGCCCCGCTCGCGCGCCAACGATCCACGACTTCTTGGTTTGGGTGCCCGAAGATTGAAGTCCGGCCCACGGAGATGATGGCCAAGGTCGGGCGAGTCGCAGCCACGAACTCCGCAGTCGAAGAGGTCCTGCTGCCGTGATGTGCGACTTTCACGAGGTCGCTCCGCAAGTCTGTGCCTTGATTCAGGATTCCTCGCTCTGCTTCCTTTTCAATATCGGCCGTAAACAGCAAAGCCTGGTTGCCATAGCGAATTCGTAAGACCGTGCCGTCGTTATTTCGCCAGGGCGCGTCAATGCTGTCGTTCGGCCACGGCCAAAGGACGTCAACGGCTGCCCCGCCAAAGCGCAAAATATCGCCGGCACCAATTCTTTGGATCGGGACACCTGCGCCCTTCATTGTCTGCGCGAAACTCATGTATTCACCATCATCGGCCGGCGTCCGCGACACAATCGCGCCACGTACTTTGAAGTTGCGCGCAACATCACTTAAGCCGTCAATATGGTCGGCATCTGCGTGCGTGGGGAGAATGTAATCGACATGATCCAACCCGCTGGCCCAGAGGTATTCCGAAACCACGCGATCCCCAACGCTGCGCGTGTCTCTTGCAAATTTCTGGTCCGCTTGGTCAGCATCTGTCTTGTTCCAATCAATGTTAGGGCGACCGCCACCATCAATTAACAGCGTCGCACCATCCGGCATTGTTACCAGAGCCGAATCTCCCTGTCCTACATCGAGGAAATCAACATGAAGCTTGCCATCGGCGCGGGCGGCGCTGAACGGATGAAAGACAATCAACGCGAACAGCGAACCAAAAAGAGCGACGATCGAAGTCAATTGCCAGCGCTTCAAGAAAGCCGGGCGTCCTGTAATCGTTACTGGGCCCAGTGGATTCCATCCTGACAGCGAGAGAGCAATAACGGCCAGGCAAAGATGATATAAGACATAGATCAACGCGGCTGGTCCGTGATAATGCGGCAAGCGAATCGAAGCAACGCCCAGTCCAATGAATGGATCGATCGCATGGGTTGTGAGCCATGCGATCTTTTCCGTCAGGAAAACCAGCGGCGCGCCAAGCACGGGGCTAACTTGCGCGATCAGCGTCGCTGCCAGGGCAACAAAAACCAGGACTGCCATTGCTGCCCCCACAAAAACATTCATCAGCAATGATGCCGGCGAGAGACGATGAAAATAGATTACCAGCAGGGGCAACATGCCGATTTGCACGCAGGCCGACACGATCACCGCGGCCGCCGAAAACCGAAGCGGCTTTTGCAATTGCCAACGCTCGAACTTGCCGGCCCAGCGAGACTTAAACAGTCGATAGCCGACGTTTGAATTCAACATTTCAGCGTTCCAGTTTCGTTCGCTCCAGAACAGCGTTTCCGACAACGAGCGGAACCACGTCGCACACGCCGGCGGATAAGGCGTGTCGTGACCCGGTCGCCACGCTCCGACTTGTTGCATCCGCATGATGATTGGGACCCCCAAAGTGACAATTGAAATCACCGAAAGAAATGTGAGCTGAAAAGACGGATCAAAGAGATCGCTGGGACGCCAAACCAACAGGACCAAGGCAGCTGCGGCGATCAAATTCAGAGAGCTTGCTCGCCGCCATGCCAGCGGGGCGAATATTCCGAACGTGAAAACGAGGCCAGCGCGCAATACGGGTAATTGTGCCCCGATTGCCACTGCATAAACAGAAAGAATGACCGTCAGGCAGACAAACTGAAGCAGACGGTGGCGCGTGATGCGCTTCATAAGCAGGAGTAAAAGGCCGGCGATGAAACTTATGTGCAAACCCGCGATCACCAGTAGGTGAAACGTACCGCCTTCGCGAAAGCGATCGGCAATCCCCCGCGACACCTGGTGTCGATCGCCAAGCAAGACCGCATTCAAGACGCCCGCAGTCTCTGCCGAGAAGCGCTTATCGAATTCGCGTTCCAGGTGTTGTCGCCACTCGTCGAGCCATGCGAGCGGAAGAAATATGCGCCGGTCTTCAAGCCGCTCCACCAGCAACGGACTCTTAATCACCGCGGTGGCATCGTAACCCTGGCGATCCAGATATTCGCTGAACGGCGTTACACCGGGATTGCGATAATCGTCGTCGCGATCGAGTACCGCCATCACGCGGATCCGGGCGCCGTAGCGAAGTTGTAAAGCGTCGAACTCCGAACGGACAGATTCATCGCCAAGGTGCGCAATTAACAAGACCTTGCCCGACGCCGCCTGCTCTCTGTCTTTCAATCGAATCTGTTCGGCGCTCAGCGTTAGATAGAAACCGCCGGGCGCGACTTCCGGCTCGCCCTGGATGCTGCCGGTCAACTCAACTGGTTCATCAGGCAGCAACGCGCTCCGCTCGAACATCCGCACAATACGATTCCGGGACACGCTTCGCTCCTCAAGCAATGCGAGCAAATATCCCGACGCGCTAAATGAGATGAAGATGAATGCAATCGCGATTGGCGATACGGTCCGCAGTCGGACGGTGGCCGTGATCGGGAGAAGAATCAGGGCACCGCCGACCAAATCCATGGCCCAGTTCGCAGTTTTGAAATAGTGGAAAACGAAAATGCCGAAAGCGAGTGATAAGGCGATTACCACCAGCGGGTTCTTTTCGCAGCGAGCCTGCGGGACAGCGCTCATGGCTCAAGGTCCAGTCAAATTTGCAATCGTTTCAACGTGATGAGTCTGCGGGAACATATCAAATGCGGAAACAGAGTCAAGTGAATATCCTCCGGCGATTAGCTTCCTTAAATCACGCGCGAGCGTCGCCGGATCGCAAGATACATAGCAGATTCGTTTTGGCCGAAGTTGCAAGATTCCGCCAATAACCCGCGATTCGGCGCCCGCGCGCGGCGGATCGAGCAGAAGGAAATCTGTTTGGAGGGCGGGGGCTGGGCTCGGCTTTTCAAATTCAGCTGTAGCGACGCTTGCCGTGAGCCACTCGGCAACGTCTGCGTTGACAATCTCCGCGTTCGCCAGGCCTGCATTACCAAGATTCTGTCGCGCAAAGCTGGCCGCGTCGGGATTCTCTTCCACGGCGACCAGACGCTTGAATCGTCGCGCCAATGGCAACGTGAATAATCCCACGCCACTATAGAGTTCGATCGCAGCATCGCCGAACGCGTCGGCGATTGATGCTTCTATCAATTGAGGCAACAGATCGATATTCGTTTGAAAAAAGCTTTCGGCGTTGAGAGTGTAAGTTTCGCCGTTTACCGAGCGCGACAGGTTTGCCATCCTCTCCTCGCTCATGATTGGGCTGGGCAGCCCGCACGTTACTGAGACGGCCTGGTCCCCCGCGACTGCACGAAAATATCTTGCGTCATTGGAAAGCTGATCTTCGCTCATTTCGTGACGCAGAGTCTTGAGCGTTTCCTGTAACTCGGGTACCAGCACGGCGCAGTCCGATACATCACAGACGCTGCGCGAAGCGCTCTCGAAATATCCCAGTCGCTGACGGACAGAATCGTATTGCCACTGCGCCCGTGAGCGGTAATGCCAACGATTCAGCGCCGGCACGACTTCAAACTCAGGGATGCTTTCGATGCGACCGATCCGATGCAGGCAATCTTTGATGATTTCAGCTTTCGCCGTCAGCTGCGCTTCGTAAGTCAGCTGTTGAAAGTCACATCCACCACACCGCCCGAAATAGGGGCAGGGCGGCGCAATCCGCACCGCGGAGGGTTCGACGACTTCAATAATCGACGCGAAACCAACGTTTCCCTTCACTCGGTCGACTCGCACCCGCAGGCGATCTCCTGGCGCTGCCAGGGCGACCATCAAAGTCTTGCCTTCGGCGTGCGCGAGCCCGAAGCCGCCCGGCAGAATGCGTTCTATCGTTACTTCCATGGTGTCTCAAGCCGCCAGGTTGCCCTGCGCCACGGTCGGAGCTTCCGAGTTACATAAAAAACAGACTCAATCGCGGCACGCCGAAGTTTTCGCGCATCCGTTTACGCATCAGATGGTCTCGGGTCTGAGCGAACGCCGCTTTGTCCATGTGTCGCTTGTAGGGTTTAAGCTGTGACTCGATCTCAGCGGTCATCAATTCGAGGTCAGACTCGCTCACTACGGTCCGCATCCCCGCATCAAGCAGCCGTTCGATTCCGGTGAGCGACTCTTCGAGCTTGCGGGTATCGGGTTGCAGTGCGGACTCGTAATCATTCGTGATTTCCGCAAGCAGTGCCGACGCCCGGGCCAAGGCTTCGCTCAAATTATCCTGCGCCGCTTCCCGCGCGTGGGCCAGCCGGGTGATCTCGCCCAACGACTGCGCGAGATGCCTCAACACCGCAACTCGCGGAAACGGGGTTGCCTTATCGTCTTCTGCCTTCGCTTCAGCGTCGTTACTCCCAATCCGGGACTCGAGCCACTCAGCTTGCTGCGCTTCGACCTCCTCCTGACAATAAAGCAGGGTCTTGACTGTGCGCTTTTGCTTCCTCGCCTCGTGCGAATCAAATGCATGTTCGATTCCGCGCAGGACTACGTGAAGGGGCACGCCGCGCTCTTTCCAGGTTTCGATCAGTGCCCAGTCAATCGGACTGAGCATCAAGTGCTTGCCGCGCCGGCGAATGAAAGTGTCTTCAATTTCTGAGAAGTAGGAAAAGTAATTCAAGTTCCCCGTTTACAGTCGGGCGTCAACCGCCAATTACAAGCTTCAAACTTTTGTAGCGTCATTGATGGGTTCGCCGGGCCACGCCCGCCTCTGAACGCTTGTAAATTTCCGACTCGCGAGCCCGTTCATAGACAAGCCGCAAACCGTCCAAAGTTAATGTCTCATCAACTTCCGCAATGAACTCTGAGCCTTTCGCGATCAAAGGCGCGAGACCGCCGGTGGCGATTATTCGCGGCGAACCGTCCAGCTCATCAATCATCTTTCGCAAAATGCCATCAACCAGGCCAACGTAGCCGTGATACAGGCCTGACTGCATGGCTTGGACAGTCGCCCCGCCGATGACGTTGGGCGGGCGCTTGATCTCAACGCGCGGCAGTTTCGCAGCGCGATCGAATAAGGCATCAGCAGAAATTGTGATGCCCGGTGTGATTACCCCGCCCACATATTCGCCGTTGGAATTGATGGCGTCGAACGTGGTCGCCGTCCCAAAATCGACTACGATACACGGCGGTCCATACTTATGAATTGCCGCCACTGCATCAACAATCCTGTCGGCGCCCACATCCGAAGGCGGTTCATAAAGAATCTTCAGGCCGGTATCGACCGCGTGATCGATAAAAAGCGGTGTTGATTGGAAATAACTCTCAGCCATCCGCTTCAAAGTGAAATTGAGGGGAGGCACCACGGAAGCGATCGCAATCGCGTCGATCGACTTAAAATCAAAACCGGCCAACGCAAACAGATTACGCGCGAGCACGCCCCATTCGTCCACCGTCCGGGCGCGCTCTGTTGTCAGTCTCCAATGGGCGACTAAACGGTCGCCATTGAAAACTCCCAGCGACGTGTTGGTGTTGCCGATATCAATTACCAGCAGCATAGCAATTGCTCTTCTTTCAACTCATGTCTAACACTTTATGAATTTCGCGACTGCCGGACTATTTCGGCCTAAGCTACAACGGCACTCACTATCACCGATCATCGGGTAAATTGTCGGTTCGCCTGGTGTCCTGTCATTGTAACGGGGGCTTGCTCTGCATGCGAATCGTCAACTCAACAGCCGCAGCGCCGTTACATCACCAGCTCGAATGACTTTGATTTTACCGTCCGCGGTCTCGACTCGCAGCGCGCCGTCGCTTTCCAGCCCTCGCGTGACGCCTTGAAAGGAATCGCCTTCAAGCGAAACGCTCACGAGTCGATCGAATGCATAAGATGAATGAGCGCACCACTCGCGAATGATGTGCTCCGGCCCTTCGACTGTTTGCAGCAATTCGTATCCGTCGCCAATTGATCTTAGCAACTGCTCAAGAATAATTTCAGGATCGACCTGACCCCCGGCCACCAGCTCTATTGCGGTTGCTTCGGCGGGAATTTCGGCCAGCCGATCAGCGGTGAGGTTGATTCCAATGCCCAAAACGGCTGCTGCGCCGGAGTGCGTTTCGACGGTCTCAGCCAGAATACCGCAGATCTTTCGATCGTTTGCGCAGATGTCATTCGGCCACTTGATGTCTGTCTCGACCGCACACGCTTTCATTATTGAATCCGAAACTGCCAGCGCCGCCATCAGGGTAATCAGCGGCCACACATTTTTCTCAAGCTTGGGCCGCAGGATCACACTGAAATATAGTCCGGCGTCCTTTGGCGAGTGCCACTTGCGGTCAAGTCGCCCGCGCCCCGCTGTCTGGGTGCGCGCAATGACGCAGACTCCTTCCGCAGCTCCTGCCTTCGCCTGACGGATAGCTTCCAGATTGGTTGAATCGATCGATTCAAAGCGACGGATTTCTGGATCAAACATGCCGAGAAACGATAAAGGAAATGAGGCGAGCGCGCCAGTCAATCGTAACCGGTTATCCGCCCTGGCAATAGCAAAAGCAAAACGCAAATCCAGCGTTCAAGGCCGCCGGATCTGCGTTATCAACGGTCTATCTTTTCGTTGGACTAAGCGAGCAGGCCACGGAACTTGGCGGAGTTCATCTCATATCCCGGGAACACGGCTCGCAAGTTCGTGGCGCCCAGATGCTTCTGAGCAATCTCGCCAAACACATTTCGAAAGTCAGTCGTCAAGGCAAGGTCGCGGCCTTCGTATAACTGATCGTTCTTCAAACCTGGCCAGTCCCCGTAAACTTTTCCGCCGCGAACGGTGTTGCCAACGACGAACATGGCGTTTGCATGCCCGTGGTCGGTTCCGCGATTACCATTCTCTTTCACTGTACGTCCAAATTCGGACATGGTCAGGATGATGACATCGTCCATCCGCGAGCCCAAATCCGTATAAAGGGCGGCGATCGCGGTGCTGAACTGTCGCAGCAAGTTGCTGAGCTGTCCCTGTTGGTTCCCTTCGTTGACGTGGGTGTCCCAGCCGCCAATGTCGGTAAACGCCACTTCCAAACCAACGCCTGCCTTGATCAATTGTGCGATTTGCAGCAGCGAGTTGCCGAACGGAGTGCGCGGATAATTCGCTCCGTTTTCTGCCTTGTACTGCGCCGGATTCACCTGCTTCAAATAGTTGATCGCTTCAAATGTTTCCTTGCCTGTGCCGTGCAGAGCGTCGTTCACAAGCTTGTCATCGTACATCGCTTCAAAACCGCCTTGCACCGCGGCGGAACTCTGACCCGCGCGAATGTTGAAATCCGCCAGATTCGAAATCGCCAGGGTTGAAGCTTTGCCTTGCATCGCGCGCGGCGTGTTCTGCGTCATGGACACCGCGCGGAACAGAGACTTCTGCGGATCGGACCTGGCTTGCAAATAACGATTGAGCCAGCCATCCGGCGTGGACTTCACGCCCGGCGTGGCCGATTCCATATAGTCCTGCGCGTCAAAATGTGAACGCGTATTATCAGGCGATCCTGAGGCTTGCACGATCGCGAGGCGCTTCGAATCCCACAGAGGCTTAAAGGACGCCAGCGACGGATGCAATCCGAAAAAGCCGTCGAGATTAATCGCCGATTCCAGTCCGCCGTCGGGTTTGGCGACCGCAATGTTCGGCCGCAGATCATAATAGCTGTGGTCCCCGTGGGGCACCACGACGTTGAGCCCATCAACCGCGCCGCGTTGAAAGATCGCAATAAGTGTCTTGCGCCGTTCGCTGGCGCTCAGCGTTTCCGCTAGCGCCCGTTTCAAAAAAGAAGGCGCAGCGCCCACTGCGCCGAAAGAAGCCAACACGACACTGCCCGATTTGATGAAGTATCTTCTGTTCATACTAAAACCTCGTCACTTGTGATCGCACATCCTCAATAAGCGACAATCCATTTAAGATTCACCAATACTATTTAAGAGTCACTGCCTTTGAAATTCCGGCGACCCCAGAATCAACCCGGCCAGTTTCACCACCGGATTCTCAATCTCCGCAGGATTCACCCGCGCGAGCTGCTGCTGCTGTGCTCCCGGCCCACCCGGATTCAGATTGCCCCTTTGAAATGCAGTCTCGAAGGGGTTCGCCGGCGCGCCGTTAGAGGCCGTTTGGCCGGGCGATATGGCCGGCAGCATTATCCGATCGGTCAGTTGTTTGAGCAGTGTCTCGCGCGACTTGGCCGAGATCTCGCCCCCAACAATCATTGCAACCATGCGATCGAACAGCTTTTCTTTATCGATAGAAGTTCCACTCTTTGAGTCCGTCATCAGCCGCGCAAGATCCACGTGCGTGCCGGGTATTCGATTGCTCACAAGCGCCAGAGCGAAATTCATTCGCTCAAGCAGCGCGCCGGTGTTCACCCAGCTCTCAGCCGTGTCCGAATAACCGTTCGGGGTTTGAAATCCATAAAGCGGCTGGCCCATCCGCGCAATCCATTGATGAAATTGTGGGCCGCCGTTTGTGTCTGCTCCAATGGTGCGCACGGCGCTGACTGCTAATTCAAACGGCCGCTTCACTTTAGCGCGATATGCGTCCGGAGAATTGAAGTCAGGCGAATAAAAGATTGTTCGCAGCATCTCGCGAATATCACCGCCGGTTTTTAGGAAAGTCTGCGCTACGCTATCGACCAGCGCGGGCGGCGGGTCATCAGCGACAAAGCGACGCACCAGTTTCGTAGCGATGAATTTTGCCGTTCCGGGATGGTGAGCAAGAATGTCGAGCACCATCAATCCGTCTTTTTCACCACCGCCCGCAGGGATCTTGTGACCTAATACGACTTTTTCACCGTTATCATGAACTCCCGGTCGAAAGATAAACGTGCCTGGCTTATTGCGAATCATCTCCGCCATTCGCGGGTTCATCACGGCCTGCGCAGCCGCGCCCGCTCCCCTCGGGGCAATAATTGTCCAGCCGGTGAAACAGCGCGCAACTTCCTGCACATCCTTCTGGGTATAGCCACCGTCCACGCCCAGCGTGTGCAGCTCCATCAACTCACGCGCATAGTTTTCATTGATTCCGCGGCGCTGCTGCTGTTGCTGCAACCGCTGATCCTGCGGGTTGTTGGTCATGCTTAATCCGGCCAAGGGGCCGCGGGCGGCGCCGGCACGCTGCGGCCGAAGCTGGGCGTCCGGACTCACGCTTTGAAAATTGTCGAGATAGAAAAGCATCGCCGGGCTCTGCGCGTCCGCGAGCAGGAGATCGTAGAACTTGCCAAGTGTGTGCGGCCTGATCGTATCCCGATCGTAAGAAATCAACAGCCAGCGATCAGCGCCCTTGCCGGCGAATACGTTGAAGTGGTTGGTCCAAAAATCAACCATTACTTCCTGTAATTGCCGCTCGCTGTAAACTGCGCGAAGGATGCGCGACATTTGCAGTTCGCCCGTCAGAAACTGGGCCGGCCGCAAATTGTTCTCTTTGAAATACTGCATCATCGCCTGGCGATACTGCGGATTATTCAAGGGATTCTGATCGGCCGCGGGGTTAACGGTCTTAGCATTGGGATTCATGGGCGCCTGCATTTCGCCGCTCGTCGCCTCGCCTGTCTTGGCAGCAATTGCGTTAGGCACGTTCGCTCCACCCTTAACGCGATTGTCGCGAGCGGCGGCCAACTCGGCCGGTAACGCGCCCCGGCGTTGAAGCTGTTGCAGCAGTTGTCCGGGCTGCGGATATTTCTCGTACAGCTCGGTCGTTGTCATGCGCAACGTTTCCAGATTTTGAAGTTTGGCTTCAGAGGCCGCGTCCTCAATCTTATCCGGCGACAGTTGCTGTTCGATATATCTGTCCACACCCATCGCCTTCACGCGTTCAACATCGCCCGGCCGCGCGCCAAACCCAAGGCGGTTCAAAACGTGAAGTATCCGCTGATCTTCGTTTAGTTTTGCGGCCGATTTACTCGAACCCGTCTTCATACTCTGCGCACTCACGACTGCCGCGAAAGTCGTGGCCGCTATGGCGATAATGGTGCATACCGCCGTGATCTTTCGGAAAGCGGACGTTTGATTGAAATAAGTTCTACTCATCGTTCTTCCTCATCGCTAATAACAAGTCCAGGAACCATCGATTTAGACGCGCCTTATGGTCAAACGGTTGAAAAAAAGAGCCGGCGATCGATTATTTTCCAAAACCATAACACTAATCGCTCCGTAGAGCTCACCAACCGGACCGAGCATTGTTTGAGGTCCGGGCCCGACAAAAGAATTTATGATTTTCAGACTATGGCGTTAACCGCCGCGTCTAACTTCAGTAACCGTCGGGGAGTATTAGGGCAAAGAGCTCCGCCGATGTTTTCCCAAGCGGGAGTGGGGGCGCCGCTCTGGCAAGAGTGCGACGCCCTTTTATTTATCAAACTGTTATTGCCAAAGCTCGGTTGTCTATTTCCGCGCCGTGTAGTAATCTGCGCGACGACTTCCACCAAGCGATAGTTATCTCAGGTGTGCTGATCCCTTGCCGGATCCTCTTGAGTAGCTTTTTGTTTGGCGGTCGTCTTGTCTTCGCACAGACAACGGGCGGTGATGATGAAGAAGTTTCTCTTTGCCCTTTTATACTCGACACGTCTAATAAGCGTGATCGCCTGGCTCAATCGGAAACGCGTTCCAATCCTTTGCTATCACAGCGTCAACGACGGTCCACAACCCGTTCAGCCCGATCTGTACAAGCAGGCCATCCCCCTCCCCCTGTTCCTCCAACATTTGGATTATTTGAAAAGCCAATGCCATGTTGTGTCGCTTTCAGAGTTTCAGAAAGCGAGCCGCGAGAAGCGGTCGTTGCCGGATTACTCAGTCGTGCTCACCTTTGACGATGGGTTTGAAGATTTCTATACCGTGGCCGCTCCGCACCTCGCGCGACGTAAATTTCCTGCCACTGTGTTCGTCATAACCGACCGGGCCGACGACCAGTATGTTTCAAATGGCGAATCTTTTCTGTCCTGGGCCGAGATTCGCGAACTCGCGAGCTCCGGGGTCGATATTGGATCCCACACCTGTTCGCACCCCTATCTGCGGGATCTTTCACCCGAAAACGTTGCGAAAGAGCTGAGAGAATCTTACGCTGCCGTCCAGTCGCACACCGGCCAGACACAGGTCCCCCTCTCATATCCATACGGCCAGGTATCCCAACCAATATCTCGGTTGGCACACGAGATTGGGTACTCATGCGCAATCGCAAATGACGTTGGGCCAAATGCTGGTGATGTTAATCTGTACGAGTTGAGTCGAACGGTTATTGCGAGCGATGATGATATTGCAACCTTCTCAGCCCGGGTCTCAGGTCTCACCTGGTGGATCAGCAGAGGCAGGCGGTTACTTCGTTCCGAAAGAGATCTTTCATGGGAGCCCTCTTTTTCAAAACGGTACGGATCGGCTGCCGCCCAGTCTTACCTCGATAGTTAGGTCTTCACGCAGAGATAGAAGGGCTCGTCCCTTACGGAATACCTCCTGCGCTCGTCATCACTTAAATTGTGGTTTAGTTGTTGCACCGCGAAACCTGCTTCCCTCAATCGCGCACTGAAATCCACGCCATAACTTCGCCGGTTTCCTGAAAGTGCTTTTTCCGAGCGGCCAAACTCGCGCGTCGTCGAAGGCGTCGTCTCGCTTACGGACACGATGAAGCGGCCAACCTCTTTTGCCAGGACGCGATGAAGCTCGCGCAACGCTAAACGATCGTCGCTAACTTGTTCGAGCACGTGATGGCACCAGATCAGATGTGCAACGTCCGATGCGAAAGGTAAATACATGATGTCAGCGAGTACATCTACACCGCGCCGGGATTTAATATCGACCCTGAAAGAGTGCAGATTCACGGCCCGCTGCCAGGTGACGGCCAGGGCACGCTCCGGAGCAAATATCAATGCTATGCCGGTTTTTTTGTTTATCTGAAAAGTATTATTCAGCCAAATAAAGAATGCGCGATGTCGCGAGTGACTGTCACATCGGGGACAGGCGGCATTCTTAACCGCATAACCCATTTCAATGTAGTCAAGGAATCGATGTCCGCGCCATCCGCAACACGGGCATTCAAAGCGTTCGCGGAAGAGAGCGTTGCTCGTTTTCACATACGCGCGCCGCCATACGACGCGCGTCAACAGGCGGGTCGCAGCGAAAACGCCAAAATCGTCTACGTTCTTGCAATACCAGGAGAGGATCATCGATGGGTCGCAATTAATCTGATTATGGGGACGGTTGTGCGGGTTGATCAGTCCGCGGAGCGCGCGGCTGCTGCCGCGGGTAAGTCACCGGACTGGAATTACCCTCTTTATCAACTGCCCTCATCCCAAAGAAAAAGTTGTCCTTGGACATTCCGTGCATAGTGAAATTCTGCACGTTGCCCACGGATTGCGAGTGGCTCCAGGTGGCCTCCGTCGTATCCCGCCAGACAATTTCATAGCCTGCGAGGTCCGGCTCTTTGTTAGCGTCCCACTTGATAGGTGTATCGTTCGACAAGCTCGAGGGAAACGTAACATTTTTTGGACGCGCAGGAGCCAACGCGAGAGCCGCGAGCGCCGCAGCATTCACCCGCGCAACGTCCGCGATGTAATTAAAGTCGTCGAATTGCGGCAGGTCTCCGTACTGAATCCCATCTTGGACTCTAACGTTCTGGTGCTGATGCTGATAATTCTCGTTCGGCTCGGTGAACCGCACTGCGGGAAATCCGCGTTCAAGAAAAGGCTGGTGATCGCCACCGCGCCCGTAACGATCACGCCGGTAGATCATCCAGACCTTCATCGACGGAACATATCGTTCGCCAACTTCTTTGATAAAGCGGGCCAACTGACGTGAAGTGGAATCATTCTCGCCGCCTACGCTGCGGCGCGTCGTTGCCTCCTGCTGAGATTCGTTGGATGGGACGCCCTCCGAAAACACTCGCACCGTGTGCGGGTCATGGACACCGTTCCCACCGACGGAACTGCCGATAATGTCGTTAGTGAACATCGCCTCGATATCCATGCTGCTCTTCTTCGCTTCTTCCGCGAAATGCGTTGCGCCCAACAGACCCTGTTCTTCGCCGGGGACAGTCATAAAGACGATCGTGGCTTCGAACTTGTACTTTGCCATCACCCGCGCCATTTCCAGCACCGCTGCCGTCCCGGACGCGTCGTCGTTAGCGCCTGGCGCATCGCACTTTGCGTCGGTTGGATTTGAACACATTGAATCGTAATGCCCGCTGACAACGTAAACTCGACTGGCTGCCTCGGGCTGAGTTCCCTTTAATGTCGCCACGACATTCGTCAGGATTGTTGCCTGTGGAACCCGCGCCGCCTTCGGTTGCTCAAAAGTCTGCTTTTCTACTGTCATTCGTCCGCCGGATGTCAGCGCCGCTTTTAGAAACTCTCCGTAAAGCCAATCGCGAGCCGCGCCGATTCCCCGGTTTGGATCATTCTGGTCTGAGAGGGTGTTGCGCGTTCCAAAGCTTACCAATTTTAGAATGGTACGTTCGATGTTTCGGGGGTTGATTTCCTCAACTATCTTCGAAATCTGCGGATTGCGGGCGGGCGGTCTGGGGCGCGACCCAGTGCTTTGAGAACGCTTTTGCGGCACCAACAAAACCGCTGGTGCGAATTTCGGGTGGGCGGGCCCTGCGGCCGCACCGATCACAAGTCCAAAAAAGAGCAACTTAGACAGGATGAGAGAGGCTAACCGACAAATCCGCCTGGTTTGGATTGAGCGCATTCGGGAGCTCCTCGGCACGAAAGAGATAGTCGAGCGCAGGAGACTCTACCAACTCGGATTTGCGAGCGCAAACAAGGAAACTAACGAGAGGTTTTTTTAGCAGTCACCGAATCAGGGACTCGCCCCGTCTCATAGGTTTCGAAAAAGCGGGTGGTGTTTTCCGTAACGCTTGGCGCGGGGTCAAGCCGGGCTCTGGCGGGATGCAGGGGTCGCAGCTCGTTCTGGTGAGGCGAAGCTTGTTGCTTTATCATTCGCCAGCCAGGTGAAAGCGCCGCACTGATTAATTTGGACAACTGTCGAATTAGCAGAATGTCGATCGTGAGGATTGCAACCATTCCGAAGAAAACAATGGCCATACTCAGATCGCCGCCTCCGACCCTCGTGCTTACGTGGATGGCGCTGGAAAGGATGCCGGCGAATCCGCCGAGCGTCAGAAACAGCACGACGAGGGAGACAATAGTAATTGGTTTGGTTAAGTTAATCGGTACCAATTCGGTCGTAGCAGAGAGCGGCGAGGCGAGATTCGCTCCGCAACGATTGCAGTAGTTGAGCTCGATCGTCGATTGAGCGCCGCACGAGGGACAGAACATATTAAAGTGTAGGGTAAATCGTGAATCGTATCCGAAAAGCTATTCCCCTTTGATTGATACGACTCGCCTGGCGGATCGGTTCAGCACTTTCACGATTTTAACCTCGCGAATCTTGTTTAGTTAATCAGGAAAGCTTTTCCTTTCGATACTACGATAATTTCCCCACCCAGTTGTTGTGCAATTGAGCGCACACTGCTATCAAGGGCAGCGAATTCCTCAGAGCCTCGCGAGATCTTCTTCAAAGGCATCGAGGATTTGAACTTTTGATCAATCCAGGCATTTCCCTGACGCCGAAACTTGCGTCCGCCGACCGAACGCGTCTGGGAACTCGCCTCCGTGGAAGCCACCCCGCGCCAGGTTTTCGGAGAATCAGTTGGCGCTTCATTCGCATTTTGATTGTTAGTCATAACGTTCATGTTACGGCTGGGCCCTTTCGATTTTTCATCCGGCCCACGCCGCATCGCAGTCGCTGGCCGACCGGATGTACGCGTCCCGTCGTCAGCCCGGCCGGAATCTTTCATGTCTCGTTCACGCTCACCCGACGCCAATTTATCGGCAGCTTTTCGCGAATCGCTCATGGTTACAACGCCAGCTCCTGGCTGAGCGCGCGCTGCTGTTTGAGTGTCACCTGGAGGCGCTGGCGCATAAGGCTGCGATTGGGCAACCGCTGGTTCTTCCGCTTTCTTCTCAGGGGCTTTCGCGAACCCGTCGATTTCTTTCATTGGCGATGATGGCGGTGTGGTGTTCTCGGCAACTCGGCTTTCATCGCGTTTCGGATTTTGTCCAGAGGAGTCGGCGGACTGCAAAGGTGAAGCTGCGCGTGTAGGAGTGGCGGCCTGACCTGGACTGCTATTCGTTTGAGTAGGTTTAAGGGCCTTGACCGGTTGTTGTTGCTCGGATTGGCTCCCGGCAACCAGGGCAGATCGTTCCGGTCGAGGCCGCAGGGCAATAAAGGCCACGCCGGCAACGATGAGCAGCGCAGCCGCGAAGGCGGCGTACCGCAGGAGCGGCACAGCGAAGAGGCCGGCCAGCATTTGCCACGCATTTCGGCGTTCCCCTGTGTCGGCAAGACTTTCGTTGCGAGTCACGGCGCCCGCCGCAAGTGCAAGACTCGAGACCTGTTTCCTACATCGATCACAGTCAGCTAAATGTGACACGTATTGCGCTCGCGCAGCTGCCGGCAACGCTCCCTCGGCAAACGCGCTCATTTCGTCTGCATCGAGATGGCCCGACTCGCTCGAACGGCTCGGACTTGTCGCGAACCGTCGAATTAGAATATCTATCTGTTTGTCGTTGGGTGTCACTGCTTTAAACCGATCGGTATTACCTTCTCATGAACGTGTCGGAGGTGCATATCTTGCGATGCACGATCAAGTCGTTGAACTCTGTAAAGGTGAATCGGGCTTTGCCGCTAACATCGGCTCGATGTCAGTCTGTAAATGGGCCGCTACGTCGGATAATGACCGCGCCGCTTCAGCTTTTGTCCAGCCATGTTGCTTCATCAAGATCGCCTCGACGTGTTGGCGCACATCGCCCTGAACGCGCGTCAACCGGCGACTCGCGGTTGCCTCGTGAACACCGAGGACGGCGCCCGCCTCGCGCAATCGCAATCCGTCGAAAAAGTACAACTTCATCAGCAGCCGGTCCGCATCCGGCAGCTCAGCCAAGGCGCGACCCAGCGCTTTTTCAACGTCCGCTGAAGCCAGGTCATTCGTCAGTATTTCTTCAGGATTTGTGGACGACTGATATGCCCCCGCCCCGTCCACATCACTCTCGTCAAGCGCCATTCGATCGAGCTCCGAATCTTCTTCAGCGTGTACCAGTTTTGTTTGCTTGCGATGCTGATCGATAGCCAACTGGCCGACGACGGCGCGCAGCCACCCACCGAGAGAGCCCACCCCGGAATAGTAACTCAGCTTGCCCCCCGGCCTTCCGTCTTTGCCCGTTTTGAGCCCATGAAGCTCCGCCCAAATAGATTGGGCGACATCGTCGGCCATCGCCTCGTTCGAACTCGCCGCCCGCGCCGCAGACCGCACCGTCGTGCCGTAACCTTCAAACAAATCATTCCAGGCGCGCTCGTCGGCCAGCTCGCAGGCTATTACGAGACAAAGGTCATCCGCGTGCAACGTATCAAGGAAGCTGTCGATCGCGCGCGCATCCGCGGCCGGATCGTGTTTTAGCAGGTACTTCTCAGTCGCCGCCCGTAATCGTGAACTCAAAGTCTGCGGATCGAGCGTGCGCGCGTTTGCCGCGCGCGCGATCAGGCGTCGCGCGCCGGCGAGCATCAAATCCTCAATCTGCTTGGGGCTAAGACTCAATGGAAATCAACCAGGCTCTGCGTGGGTATGCTAACACGATCCTGGAAGCGGAAACGCCGGTTTCGCGCCCTCGGGTTTGATGATGCATTGCGGGTCGTGGGTGCATCGAATGCGCGCAAATCGACAATCGGACATCTAGAAATTAGAATCTTGCCGGTGCTTCGCGTCACAGAAATCTTTCGTTCAATTCAAGGAGAATCAACGCATGCCGGCCGCCCGTGCACGTTCGTTCGGCTGACGGGCTGTCCCATGCGCTGTAGTTGGTGCGACAGCGAATATACCTTCACAGGTGGTGATCATTTCACCACTGACGCCATTGTTGAAAGGGTGCGCGAACTCGGTTGCGGACTGGTGGAAGTGACCGGAGGCGAGCCACTGGCGCAACGTGAATCTCTTGATTTGATTAAGCGGCTTTGCGATCAGGATTATGAAGTTTTGATAGAGACCGGGGGGTATGTTTCGACCGGGCAAGTCGACCCACGCGCTAAATTGATTCTGGACGTGAAGTGTCCGGCGTCTGGAGAGGCCGAAAGAAACTATTGGCCCAACCTTGATAAGCTTCGCCCGGCCCATGACGAGGTCAAGTTTGTGATCGCCGACGAGACGGACTGGGAATTCGCCAGGACGGTCATCGCTGATTACCACCTTGAAAGCCGCACGAAAGCAATTTTAATTTCGCCTGCCTGGGACCAGATCGATTTGCGCGAGCTGGCAAGTTGGATCGCTGAAAGCGGCTTGCGAGTTCGCCTGCAGTTGCAGTTACACAAGTACATCTGGGGGCCCGACGTTCATGGTGTATGACTCCATTTGTTAACTTGCATTGATCACAACTATGGGTGGAAGCACCGAACTGACGGAACCAGCTACGAAGGATGAAGAGACTCCACACCTGGCCATCTGCCTCGTCTCGGGCGGAATGGACTCGTGCGTAACCGCTGCAATCGCCCGCG
The DNA here is from genome assembly GCA_046262835.1 of Pyrinomonadaceae bacterium. Classification (GTDB taxonomy): domain Bacteria; phylum Acidobacteriota; class Blastocatellia; order Pyrinomonadales; family Pyrinomonadaceae; genus UBA11740. The sequence continues at coordinate 28,038 of JBHELZ010000028.1, read as the reverse complement.
AGGAAAATGATGAACTGGGGTTCTTGCACGTCTCTTACGGTCAGCGTACCGAAGCCCGCGAGCAGCGAGCGTTTTCAGATCTCGCGGATCATTTCGGGGTCCAAAAGCGGCTCGTAACCTCAATCGAGTACTTGAAACTCATCGGCGGGTCGTCGTTGACAGATCAAAAAATCCCGGTTGCGAAAGCCCCCCCGTCCGCAAGCGAAATTCCAACTAGTTACGTCCCGTTCCGCAATTCGCATCTGCTCGCCATCGCTACCAGTTGGGCCGAAGTGAATAGCGCCTGCCGCATATATATAGGAGCAGTGGCTGAGGATTCGTCAGGTTATCCGGATTGCCGGCCCGAGTTTTACGAGGCTTTCCAGAAAACTATCGATACCGGGACCAGGCCTGATACTCACATCGAAATTGTCACGCCCATAATCAGTCTGCGCAAATCCGAGATCGTAAAACGGGGGTTGGAATTAGGTGCTCCCCTGGAATTGACCTGGTCGTGCTACCTTTCAGAAGATGCGGCGTGCGGAGGTTGTGATTCATGCGCCCTGCGATTGCGGGCATTCGCTGAGGCGGGTCTGACCGATCCGATTCGCTATGCTTGACACGGGTGCCCTCGCTGATTAATTTAAAGCCTGTTTAGTGGCACAACTTAGCATTACCGCCCGGCATCTTAACGAGCTGGCCCGACCAGTGCCAAGACCCTGGAGGAAACACCATGCGTCGTTCTCATTTAATAAACCCTATCGCTCTGGCATTAATTTTCCTTTGTTCCGCGCTTGTCGCTTCGGCCCAGACCGAGCAGATGCGGGGCACGGTTAAGATCGTGGCGGCGGACGGGCAGCAAGCCCCGGTGGCGGGAGCAACCGTCGATGTCTATCGCACGGACATGAAAGCTGATTACCACACCAAGTCCGATAAGAAAGGCGAATGGGTTTTTGCCGGTCTTCCATTCGTCGGCGTCTATACCGTCTCGATAAGCGCCCCGGGCGCCTCACCCATGGCTAAGACGGGTGTCCGTGCTCGTCGCGATACGCCTGTGGATGTACTCCTCGCTCCGGGTACCGGCAAGAAGCTTACCGAAGCGGAAGCGCTGGCGGCTGGCAAAGAAGGTCCCGCAACAAATGGCGCTACCGTTGACAGCGCGGCGGAGAAAGCCAAGGCCGCAGAGATAGCGAAGAAGAACGCCGAGATCATGGCGACTAACAACAAGATCGAGAATGCCAACAAAGTTATCGGCGATTCTTTTAAGGCTGGCAATGCCGCACTGGTGGCAGGGAATGAAGCCGACCGCGCCAACAAACATGAAGAAGCACTGAAGCTTTATGGCGACGCCATTCAACAATACGATACCGGAGTGGCGGCCGATCCCGAACACCCGGGAATTGCCTCGCTGCTGACAAATAAATCTGCAGCGCTGCGCGCGCGGGCGGTCACTAAATATAACGGGGCAATCCTATTAAAAGAAAATGAGGCTGCGAAGACGGCCGGCATAGAAAGCGCCAAGGCTGATTTCACTGCGGCTGCTGAAGCGGCGACTCGCGCCGTCGAGCTGGTCAAGAAGCAGACCCCGGCTACCGACCCCGCCGAGCAGAAGCAGCAGGCCGCGAATAAATACTTTGCGCTTACCGCGCGCGCCGAGGCGATGCGGTTGTTTGTCATGAAGGTCGATTCAACGAAGGCCAGCGATGCGACTGCTGCGTATGAGGAATATTCGGCGGTCGAAACGGATCCAGCAAAGAAATTGAAAGGCGAAAAGGATTTTGCTCAAATGCTTTTTGAGACGGCTGGTGACGTTGCCGGCTATGAACGTGCAATCGGCGAGTACCAGAAGATTCTGGATAAGACGCCGGATGATCCGGACTCGCTTTTGAGAATCGGGCAGGCAATGTTTAATATTGGCGCCCTCAATAATAATGATAAGGCGAAGTATCAGGAGGCTTCGAATTATTTGCAGCGGTATGTAGACAAAGCTCCGGAAAGCCAACTGAGGACCGAAGCCAAGGAACTGATTGAAGCCATGAAAGCGCAGGCCAACGTCACCCCTGAAAAGACGACCAGGCCGGCGCCAGCGCGAAAGCGTCCGTAGCTCTGGTTGACGTGGCGGTTTAAAGGCGGGCTACGGCCCGCCTTTTTTGTTCCGCTTAGAGGGGGCGTTTGTGTCAGAAGCTCGACCGTTTATGGGGCAACTATTGCATCTTTCCCCTCCTTAGCGGTCGGCTTCTGACTCAATGAAAGTCATGCGAGCCGGGACTTTCAACTTGCATCTGCAAAGGCTCTATATGCCTCGCCTTTACTGAAACGACATTGTCCTGATGCTGTAAAACTCCTTCGATTAACAGAAACGGAAATTCAACCAGCGCGAGTCTATTATTTTCAAAAAGCTGCGGCGTAACGATGATGTTTGCGATTCCCGTCTCGTCTTCCAAACTTAAAAATACAAATCCTTTCGCCGTCCCCGGCCGCTGCCGCACGATTACCCAGCCGGCAACTTTAACTTGCACTCCGTTGCCCATACTTTTCAAATCACCTGCGCGGGTGACATTCTTCGTTTCAAGCCATGGCCGCTGATGGGCCATCGGATGCCGGCCGATCGTGATTCCCGTGCCGCGCAAATCTGCATTCAATCGTTCGTTCAAGCTCATCGGCGTGAGCGGTGAGCCGACGGCCTCTTCAAGCTTTTCATATAATGGTCCTGGATTGCGCGACACTCGCTCAACCTGCCAGAGAGCATCGCGACGATGTGCCGCGAGCGCTGGCATCCTGTTTGGAGGGCGGGCATCCTCGCCCGCATCGAGCGCGTCAGCGCGAATAGAGCCAGGGTCCTGGGCACGCTTTGCCGGCCGGATGGCCGCGCTCCCAATAAAATTTAACGCGCCCACAGCCGCTAACTTTCGCAACTCATCTTTTCTTAATTCCGGCACGCGACGATGCAGATCATCGAGACTGGAAAACGATCGTTCAGCCCGCGCGCGCACAATCGCGCGTCCTGCTGCTTCACGCAAACCTTTGACGCAGAGCAGACCTAAGCGAAGTGCCGGGCCCTGGGTGTTCTTTTTCGTACAGATGCAGAGCGGCGAAATGCTTATAGAATCAGGAGCGGCGCAATTCTGATCTCTGACCGCTGAACTCCGATTTCTCTTTTCGTCTTTAGTGCCGACTGCCCACTGCCCACTATCTTCCATCGTGCATTTCCAATTCGATCGCGTCACATCAACGGGCAACACCTTCAAGCCATGCCGCTGCGCGTCCTTGATAATCGTGAATGGTTGATAAAAACCCATCGGCTGATTGTTCAGCGTTGCCGCCGTAAAAGCCGCCAGGTAATGACATTTGAGAAAAGCACTGGCGTAAGCTATCAAAGCAAAGCTGGCTGCATGCGATTCGGGAAAACCATAAAGCGCAAACGAGGCAATTGAGTCAACGATTTCATCCTGTGCCCGGCCCATAATTCCCTTCCTGGTCATGCCCCGGCGCAACTTAATTTCGATTTCCTTCATACGTTGTTCTGATCGTTTAAAGCCCATCGCGCGGCGCAACTCTTCAGCTTCGCCGCCGGTGAAATCCGCGCAGATCATTGCCATCTTGAGCAGTTGTTCCTGAAACAAAGGCACGCCCAGGGTTCGCCTCAACACCGGCTCTAATTCGGGGTGAGCATACTTAACCGGCGCGCGCCCCAGACGTCGCTCTAAATAAGGATTCACCATGTTACCGACGATTGGGCCGGGGCGGATGATGGCAACCTGAACCACGATGTCGTAAAACTTTTGTGGACGAAGACGCGGTAAACAAGACATCTGCGCGCGACTTTCAATCTGAAACATCCCGATCGTATCGGCTTGTTGCAACGCGGAATAGACGGCGGCGTCGTCCGGCGGCAAATGAGCAAGATCGACTTCTTCCCGATAATCATCACGAATGATTTGGATTGTTTCTTCAATCGCGGCCATCATCCCCAGCCCCAGCAGATCGACTTTGATGATTCCCAAATCCGCGCAATCTTCTTTGTCCCATTGCACGACCACGCGTCCGGGCATCGCCGCCGGCTCGAGCGGCACTACCGAATCAAGTTGTCCCTGGCAAATCACCATGCCGCCGGAATGCTGACCCAAATGACGCGGCAAATCCTGCACGGCCAGATAGAGCTGAAAAAATTTCCTGATGCGTAGATCGCGCACATCGAGTCCGGCGTCTTTGAATTGACGCTCAGTCGTGTCTTTCGGATCTTTCCACTCCCAGGTGTGGACCAGACCCGACAACCGTCCCAGCGCTTCATCATCAAAGCCAAGTACCTTGCCAACTTCGCGGGCCGCCGATCGTCCGCGATATGTAATTACGTTCGCAGTCATGGCGGCGCCAAGTTTTCCGTAACGTTCATAGACGTATTGAATCGCCCGCTCGCGCTGATCGCCGCTCGGCAGATCGAGATCTATATCCGGCCACTCTCCCCGCTCTTCGGAAAGAAAACGCTCGAACAACAGTTCCATGCCGACCGGGTCAACGGCGGTAATGCCGAGCGAATAACAAACTGCGCTGTTCGCCGCCGAGCCGCGTCCCTGAATCAAAATGCCGTTGTGCTTACAAAACTCGACGATGTCCCAAACGATCAGGAAGTATCCTTCCAGCTTCAGTTTAGCGATCAATTTCAATTCATGTTCAAGCTGTTTTTCTGCGCGCGCGAGTTCTGACGCATCGGCATGGCGCCCATAACGCAGACGCGCGCCTTCGTAAGTTCGCGCACGCAAAAATGAAGTCATTGTCTGTCCCGGCGGCACCGGGTATTTGGGAAATTCGTAGCCAAGATCTTTCAACGTGAATTCAAGACGGGAGGAAAGCTCGATTGTGTTCGCGATCGCCCCTGGTAAATCGGCAAAGAGCTGGACCATCTCTTCCGGCGATTTCACAAACCGTTCTGAATTCATCGACAGTAGACGTCCGGCAGATTCCAGGCGCACATGATTGCGAATGCAGGTAAACACGTCGGCCACTTGTCGTTGCGCGCGGGTCGCGTAACGAACTCCATTCGTGGCCAACAACGGAAGTTTCAACCGTTGCGCGATGTCGATGACCGCATGATTGCGGGCCTCTTCTTCACGATTGAAATGGCGTTGCAACTCGGCATAAACGTTTTCTTTGCCGAAGATTTCGATAAGTTTCTCTGCGTTTCTTTGGACCTGATCAAGGTTTCGCGGCGGTCGTTCCCTGGGGCGGGCAACGCCCGCGGCTAACCGATTCTCCCGGCTAAACAACGGTCCATCGTTATCACCTGTCAGACACACCAAACCTTCTGCATATTCAGCTAACTCATCCCAGGTCACCGCGCACTCGCCGGGCTTTGCGTGCTTTGGCACCCGCAGCTTCATCAAGGTGATTAGCCGGCAGAGATTTTGATAACCAGTGCGATTACGGACGAGCACCGGAAGTGTGATTACTGATTGTGGAATTTGAAATTTGGAATTTGGTCCGCGTGATTTGGAGCGTGAACCTGACACTTGATTCCGGAAACTTGAAACCGTCAGCTCCGCTCCAATATGCGCTTTGACCCGCAGTTTCTGCGCCGCCAGATGAAACCGCGCCACGCCGTATAGTCCATCGTTATCAAGTAGCGCCATCGCCGGCATTTTCAACTCAGAGCACACGGCGATTAATTCTTCCGGCGTCGCCGCGCCGCAAAGAAAACTGAATGCTGAACGCGCATGAAGTTCTATGTACTGCTCACCGCTCATAGGCCAACGGAGTCCTAACTAGTCATAAATTCCGGCAACGAACCATTGTTCACTGGATAAATCTCGATAGATCCGGCAAAGCAACTCATGTTCTGACAAAGCTGGATCGACTACGGCGACGTCCCATTCATCTCTGGCCCATACATCCGCTCGCCACCAATCACCGGACACGCGCCAGGGACCGGAGGCGCAAACAATTTTGCCGCGTACTTTGCGGGCTGAGTCTGCGGAGGCGTTGATGCGCGTTGGTTGTTGACGCAGGGTTTGTACTTCCGCGGGCCACGGCGGACGAAAAATCCTGAACCCCATTACCGGGAGGGCGGGGGTGGCAGCGTCCCCCTCGGCGCAGTCCTGCCGCGCCGCCATCTGGCCGGCGTGCGCGCTGCGTCCGCCAATCCTGGCGTTTCTTCCGCTGCCTGGATTTAGCCGAAACTTAATAATCCGAAAAGTATCCGGCCGGTGCGTGTCCAGAAGTTCGGGGGAGCCCACGTTGTCTGCTCCTACCAATTTCGCCAGCCGCGCTAAAGTGATTTCAAGCTTCTCGGGTTCCGGTGCTGACGGAATAAACAATCCTGTTTGAGACGCGCGCGGCTTCACCGGTTCCGCGCTAATCGCCACTTTAAGGATTGGAGCAACCGGCGGATGCGCTTCAATATCGAAAAGCACCAAACGCAAAAGCGTCTTTGAATCGCGCATTGGAACCGGCAGAGTGATTGTGCGCTCGTCTAGTTGAATCGCTGGATCTACGTTTGTAAACGATCCTGTGGCTATCGCGGCAGGTCTGGATTCTGTAACCAGTTGCAGTCGCAGTTCATTGGTGGCCAGCGCGTACTCGTTCAGATTCGCGCAGAGCTGATTCACCAACCGGGAAAGAATGAATGACAGCGGCTCGATTTCTATGACCGGATGTTCTAACTCGAGCGACTGTTCAAAACCGACTGCTGGCCGCACCAAATTCAAGCCCCGTTTCGATCTTCCCTGGGCCAGTTTTTGTAAACGAACACCTTCCTGGCCCAATCTTTCCGCCACACCGGTCAACGGTAGTTTCGCCAGATCACCAAAAGTGCGAACACCCCAAAGCGCGAATGTCTGGCGACATTCTGCTGCCCACTTTTCATCAACTGCGGCTAATGAACAATCAAGGTGTTTGATCGAAAGAGTTTCCAGCTGCAGCAATTCATCACCCGCATCGATAATTGTGATTCCCTTGAAAGAGCGTGCGGCATGAATCGCGGCATCAGCATTCGCGGCCACCGCCACATCGACTACCAGCTGCAAATCCTTTGCTCGTTGCACAATCGCATTTGCAATGTTGCTCATCACACTTCTTTCATCATTCGTGAAAGCGGTCATTTCTCCGAACAACAAATCCTGGCCCGCGACATCGAGCACAACTGTATCGGCGCTCGTTTGTTCCGCCAGTGGCGAAAAAGTAAACGCTAATTCGATCAGCGTTGAGACGGCGGCACCCCTCTCCGCCGGGGACGATCCAGAGATACTTCGACCATGAATGCAGGCAAACATATATTCGCTCCGCAACCGCGCGTACTATGAATAGCCGGGTTTTACGGAGCGAATATTACCGAATATCAGCGAATATAGTCAAGGCGAGAGGAGAGCGAACTGCATAGGACGATCAGACCCGGTGAGTGGCCGCGCGCGGTTCACCCCCACCGTGAAGGCTTGCAGGAGATGAGCATGATTAAGGGTGGAAGAAGAACGGATCTCAGATCGATCGTTCGCGGCGACTAGCGACAGGCAGGGCTCGTTTTTCGCGGTGAGAGCGCGCTTCGGTTCTTCAGCAAGGAAGGCATCAGCACTGGGCCACACTGTTCGTTCCTTCTTAAGTTCCAAAGCCATCGCCGCGCATGAGCGGGCGCAGGCAATAGGTGTGGCAACGGCTAACACCGTGGGCGTGTTTTCAATCGCGCGACGAAACCGAAACCACCAAGTCGATACTATCCGACGCAGAATTTTTGCCGGCATGTCGGCGAGATTCAAGACAATAAAACCAAATCCTCCGCCATGTAATAGGAGATCGACAGTTTTGAAAGCGCGCTCGAGGTTGTTTTTACAACGAACCCACAAAAGCCGATCAAAAATGACACCGGCGTTCGCTGCGGATGAAAGATCAAACGTATCGCTGCAATCGACCACCGCACATGTTTCTTCACTTGACGTCGCCGTCGCCAGCGCCGAAAGCAACAAGCTTGTACGGCCGCAGGACGCCGCTCCGTGAATTTCCGTAATGGCTCCGCGTGGAAATCCATCTAACACCTGATCAATTTCGGCGATGCCGGTCGGGAGGACCTCGAGTAGCCGTTTTTCACGCGGCTCAAAAACATTGCCGAAACGATCGACAATCTGCATTTGAATCCGGGCTTTGGCAACTGTGTTCATGTTTGCAATGACTCATTATTAAGCAGCACAATTGAAGTCAATGGATAAGGACAAACCTGAAACTTCAGCGGCGGACTTCTTCCCCAAACGAAAAAGTCTAAAGGCTTTTCGCGACGCCGCCGGCGACTGTAAGGGATGTGATCTGTGGGAACGCGGCACGCAAACTGTTTTCGGGGCAGGCGCACGCCACGCTGACGTCCTTTTTGTCGGCGAACAGCCAGGCAACGAAGAAGATTTAACCGGCAAACCTTTCGTCGGCCCGGCCGGACGCTTATTCGACGATGCATTAATTGAGGCCGGCATTGATCGCGCTCACACTTACGTCACAAATATAGTCAAACATTTCAAATGGGAACCGCGCGGCAAACGCCGCATTCATAAAAAACCAAACGCGCGCGAGATTACTGCCTGCCGGCCCTGGCTCGAAGCGGAAATCAGATTAGTAAAACCAAAGGTTATTGTTTGTCTCGGCGCTACAGCCGCCCAAGCTTTGCTGGGCGCGCAATTCAAAGTCACCAGGCAGCGGGGACAATTCATCGAGTCAACCCTCGCTCCTCACATTATGGCCACCGTTCATCCCTCATCGATCCTGCGCGCGCCAGATGATGAAACGCGTCACGACGAGAAGCGCAAGTTCATTGATGACTTGAAACAAGTCGCGCACGTTTTATCAAAGAGCTAATCTTTACTGTTTATATATTCGAATCACACCGACGACTATTCCCTGAATTTGCACGCGCTCCGGCGGTCGAACAACTATCGGTTTGTAATTCGGATTAGCCGGCTCCAGCCGTACTTGATTTCGGCCGCCGTAAAATCTCTTAACGGTTGCATCGCCCCCGTCAATTAAGGCAACTACTGTCTGACCATTCTCGGCGGTCTGCTTCGACTGAAGAACAATCACATCGTTATCGCGAATCTGCTCATCGATCATTGAGTCCCCACGCACGCGCAGGGCAAACATTCGCCCCTCTCGCATCATATCGCGCGGCACGCAAACGGTTTCGTAATTCAAGACTGCTTCGACCGGCGTGCCTGCGGCCACGATTCCCAACAATGGAATTTCATATTTGGCTTCACCCGGTTCGTCGCTAACCAACTCGATGCCGCGACTGACATTCGGGATGCGGCGGATAAAGCCTTCGCGCTCCAGCGTTGAGACAACATGATGTGCGCTCGCCGAAGAACTCATCCCAAATTCTTTACCAATTTCGGCAATCGTGGGCGCCTCCTGGTTAGCCTCAAAATAATGCCTGATGTAATCCAATACCCTTCTTTGTCTGGCTGTGATAGGCATTCAATACTCCTCCCCGTACGAAGCTGGGCGAATATTATCGAATACACGCGAATGAATGTCTACCGTTAATTTAAAAATGTGGGGTATTCGGCGAAAAACATTCGTTGACAGAATGTGACGCCCAACGCTAGAATCCAAGTTGTAACGGTGTTGGTCACCGTTGCGCGCTTTAAGCGCCCCACGTTTCGCGTGTCTATCGGTCCCACCGACCTCATTTGGTCTCTTTACGAAAGTCGAAACTAAACTCGGATGTCAGCAAAACTCGGCGAAATTCTCGTCCGTGAGAATCTAATTAGCCCTCAGCATCTTCGCCAAGCTCTGGATTACCAGCGTGAGCATGGCGGCCGGTTGGGTTACAACCTCGTCAAGCTCGGCCTCGTATCCGACGATACGATTACCGCCGTCCTTTCCCGCCAATATGGAATTCCTTCAGTAAACCTCGAACTCTTCAACATCGACGACTCCGTCCTCCGTCTGATTCCTCAAGAGGTAGCGCAGAAATATTCGGTCCTCCCTTTGTCCCGTGTGGGCGCCACGCTCACGCTCGCGATGGTTGATCCCACCAACGTATTCGCGATGGATGACATTAAGTTCATGACCGGCCTCAACGTCGAACCTGTGGTAGTCGCCGAGGCCAGCGTCCAGGCAGCAATTGCCAGGTATTACAGCACCTCGCGAGAAATCGAGCTTGCCGGCGCCGGAGCTGACCTTTCGGTCGAAGGCCTGAACGGTAACGGGTTCTCGCAATCCGATCTCGTCTCACTCGACAGCCTCGATTTCGACCAGGAATCACTCAACAGCGAAGTCGAAGTTTTTGAGGAGAACGATGAGATTGATCTTTCCAGCCTGGCGCGCATGAGTGAGGACGCACCGGTTGTGCGTCTCGTAAATGTGCTGCTCGTCGATGCCCTCCGGCGCGGGGCTTCAGACATTCACGTCGAACCCTACGAAAAAGAATTGCGCATTCGCTTTCGCATTGACGGCGTTCTCTATGATGTCATGCACCCACCTTTGAAGATGCGCGATGCTCTGATCTCCCGTATCAAGATAATGTCCAAGTTGGACATTTCTGAAAAGCGTTTGCCTCAGGACGGTCGCATCAAGATTCGCGTTAAGGTGGAATCGCGGTCGCGTGATCTCGATTTTCGCGTTTCGACGTTGCCGACACTTTTTGGTGAGAAGGTCGTGCTTCGCCTGCTCGATAAAGAGAAGCTGATGCTCGACATGACGAACCTCGGCTTTGAGCCTGAATCGCTGGTGAAATTCCAGCGCAACATTTCAAAGCCTTATGGCATGGTCCTGGTAACCGGCCCGACCGGCAGCGGTAAAACCAACACCCTGTATTCCGCGCTGCAATCACTGAATACAGTCGATACGAATATCATGACCGCCGAAGACCCGGTTGAGTTCAATCTACCCGGTATCAACCAGGTACAGATGAAGGAACAGATCGGACTGAACTTCGCTGCGGCTCTGCGTTCCTTCCTGCGTCAAGATCCGAACATCGTCCTGGTCGGTGAAATCCGCGACTTTGAGACGGCAGAAATTGCCATCAAAGCCGCTCTCACGGGTCACCTCGTCCTCTCAACCCTGCACACCAACGATGCTCCCTCAACAATCTCACGTCTTATGAACATGGGCATCGAGCCATTTCTCGTGGCTACCAGCGTCAACCTCATTCAGGCGCAGCGGCTAATTCGCCGCATCTGCAAAGACTGTAAGAGCGAACATCCCACACCAATCGAAGCTCTGGTTGAAATCGGCTTCTCGCCCGAAGATGCCGGGAAGATCAAAACCTACAAAGGCAAGGGCTGCCCGAGTTGCAACGACACGGGCTACAAAGGCCGCATCGGCTTGTATGAAGTTATGGAGATTACCGACGAAATTCGCGAGTTGATTTTGATCGGCGCGTCATCGCTCGAGCTGCGAAAGAAATCGATCGAAGACGGCATGACTACGCTGCGCGGATCCGGTCTGCAAAAAATTCGAAACGGAGTTACCACCATCGAGGAAGTGTTACGCGAAACGGTGGCATGAAAGGGGTAAAGTTATGGTACGTCGATTAGCATTATCACTGGGGTTGTTGATTTCGATAGTTGTCCTGCTGCCCTTTGCAATCTCGACCGCGCACAATTTGAGATCGCAATTCTCCGCGCCGTCTCACCGTTTCCATCATCATTCAAGAGCGTGGTGTCGACGCCATCGCGCACTGCTTCGTCGCCGGCAGGCCTCAGTGGCCCGCAGACGCGCATTGCAAGCAGCCTTGCGGAACTCCGGCCTGACGACATCGCCCGCCAGGACCGCCGACAACCACGCCACCCTCCCGACCGCTTTGTCACTCCCTGACAGCGTCTATCGCGACGGCAGGTTTGTCATCCCGCTCCCAGGTAACTGGTCGCCCTCGTCAACAAGTACGGGTGGTTCAAGTTTTCGCATAGAGCCGCCGAACGGCGCGCCGGAAGCGCAAGCCATGCTGGCGGTCGTTGCCCTGGCGCCCGCGGCCAACGCCATCCAACCGCTGCCGAGCGAACAACGAAAGATGCTCGGGGGCGTCGCTTTCACGGATCTTCGCCGGACGGTCATCGATAAAATGATTAACGCCGGTGGCTGGGTCGTGAACGATCGACAACGCGAAATCGGGGGCCACAGAGTGTTTGAAGTCATCGCGCAGACACCCGCCAACAGCGACACGAAATCGGATCAGGTTTGGAACTTTTACTTTACCGAGATCAATGGTCGTGTCTATTCATTAACCACGCGTTCGGCGACCGGAGCCAACAACAAAGTCAAGGCAGATGCCGAACAGTTCATTACGACTTTTCGGCCCCTGGAGCCGAAACGCTAAAGACACTCGAGGAAACGCAATGGAGAATCCAGTACAACAACTATCGCTCTCAGAGTTGCTTCACAAACTCTCTGAAATGGGCGGATCCGACTTGCACGTCACAACCGGCACCGCACCGCTGGTGCGCGTGCATGGCGAGATTCGCCCGCTCGACGGCTATCGTCCGCTCACATCATCAGAGACGAAGCAGTTGGCGTACTCTGTGCTGACCGATGCGCAGAAGCACCGATTCGAAGAGAACCTCGAACTGGACTTTAGTTTCGGCGTTAAAGGCCTGTCGCGTTTCCGCGCGAATATTTTCAACCAACGCGGCGCGGTGGGCGCGGTATTTCGAGCGATCCCTTACGAGATCAAATCTTTCGAAGAGCTCGGCCTGCCGCAGGTCGTCAAAGATCTGTGCAACAAGCCGCGCGGCCTGGTCCTGGTCACCGGCCCAACCGGCTCTGGCAAGTCAACAACTTTGGCGGCGGTCATCGATAAGATCAATAAAGAGCGGCATGAGCACATTCTCACGATCGAGGATCCGATCGAGTTCCTTCACAACCATAAGAACTGTATTGTGAACCAGCGCGAGGTCAATGCCGATACCCGCGGGTTTGCTCAGGCCTTGAGAACTGCTCTGCGTCAGGATCCGGACGTCGTGCTGGTCGGAGAAATGCGCGATCTCGAGACGATTGAATCAGCATTGCGAATCGCCGAAACGGGCCACCTTACTTTCGCAACCTTGCACACCAACTCTGCTGTTTCAACCATCAACCGTATCATCGACGTGTTCCCCTCTATGCAACAAGCCCAAGTCCGGGCGCAACTGTCGCTGACACTTGAGGGCATTCTTTGCCAGACGCTTTTACCAAAGGCTGACGGCCGCGGCCGGGCCCTGGCGATGGAGATTCTGGTTCCCAATGCTGCTATCCGAAACCTTATCCGGGAAGACAAGGTGCACCAAATCTATTCAATGATGCAGACGGGACAGGACATTCACGGCATGCAGACTTTCAATCAGTCGCTGGCCACGCTGTTCCACAAACGACAAATTACGCGTGAGACCGCAATGCAGCGAAGTTCGAACGTCAACGAGCTGCGCGACCTGATCGATCGCGGCGCAGGGATCAACAACGGCAACGGTTCGCCAGCCCGCCCCGGCATGCCACCCGCCTATGGACAGCCGGGTCGCGTAGTCGCCCGCAAATAGAAACGCAACCAGACATTAAGTTAGATCGGAGTCCGAAAAATGCCAACTTACGTTTTTAAAGGACGCAACCGCACGAATGAAGTCGTCTCAGGTGAGCGTGTTGCGGACAACCGCGAGGCGCTGGCCCAGGTTCTACGTCGGGAGCAAGTCACGCTGACTTCTGTCAAAGAAAAAGGGCGCGAAATCGGAATCCCGAAACTCTCAGGCCGGAAGAAGGTCAAGTCGAAGGATCTGGCGATCTTCACGCGGCAATTTTCCGTGATGATCGACGCCGGCTTACCTCTGGTGCAATGCCTGGACATTTTGTCTCAGCAGCAGCAGAACAAATATTTTCAGCAGGTGCTCGCGCAGATCAGACAGGACGTCGAAGAAGGCTCGACCCTGGCAGCCGCGATGGCCCGTCACCCGAAGGTTTTCGATCAGCTTTATTCGAACATGGTCGAGGCCGGCGAAACGGGCGGTATTCTGGATTTGATCTTGCAGCGGCTGTCGACGTTCATCGAGAAGATTGTAAAGTTAAAGCGAGATGTCGTCTCCGCCATGATCTATCCCGTGGCTGTAATTTTGCTGGCTATCTGCGCCGTCGCGGTAATCATGATTGTGGTTATCCCGCAGTTTCAGACGATTTTCCTCGGACTGTTGGGTCCCGGTGAGCCGCTGCCGCTTCCCACGAGAATTGTAGTTGGATTCAGTAATTTTCTGGCCGGGTGGGGCGGGTTGAGTATTCTGGTACTGATTGTCGGCGCCAGCGTAGGCATAAGCTTCTATTACAAGACTCCCAGGGGCCGAAAACACATCGATACGATATTGCTGAAGACGCCAATCCTTGGTCCGATTTTCCTGAAAATTGCGATCGCGCGGTTCTCACGAACACTGTCGACGCTGCTTTCGTCGGGCGTGCCGATTCTACAATCACTCGATATTACTGCGCGTACTGCCGGTAACGTTGTGATTGAAGAAGCGATCATGAGCGTCCGCACCGCGGTCGAACAGGGCAAGAGTTTTGTTGAGCCTTTACGGGCCGCCGATATATTTCCGCACATGGTCTCGCAGATGGTTGGAATCGGCGAACAAACCGGCGCGCTTGATGCGATGCTGGGAAAGATTGCGGACTTTTATGAACAGGAAGTTGATGCGGCAATTGCGAACTTGCTCACCTTGATTGAGCCGGCGCTGATCGCGTTTCTGGGAGTAACCATCGGTTCGATCGTAATCGCGATGTATCTGCCAATGTTCTCGCTGATTGGCAAGCTCTCGCAAGGCCATTGATCTTTACCGACAATTCAGGCACAGATTTCAACTGAGCTTATTTTGAGTTGTTACTGAACCTGCTCGATTTCCACCAATCAAGAGTTAGTCGCAGACCTTGTTCTAAGCCCACACCCGGGGTGTAGCCCAGCACGGACTTCGCGGCGCTTAAATCAGCCAGACTATCGCGCACGTCGCCGGGTCGGGGGTCAACGTACTCCGGATTTACCTGGGTCCGTCCTGTCAACTTTTTAAGCGTCTGAAGAACCTTATTTATCGAAACGCTCTGTCCGTTGGCAATGTTGAAGACGTTACCGCTGGCTGCAGGGGCCTCCGCGGCGCGGAGGTTCGCGTCAACGACGTTGGAAACATAAGTGAAGTCACGAGTCTGTTCTCCATCACCATAAATCAGGGGACGCTGGCCGGTCTCTAAAGCAAGAATAAATCGCGAGATTACTCCCGAGTACTGCGAACTTGGATCCTGGCGGGGTCCGAAGACGTTGAAATAGCGTAATGACACAGTTTCCAGGCCGTAGCTCCGGGTGAACACCTGGCAATAGTATTCACCTACCAGTTTGGCGAGGGCATAGGGCGACAAGGGATCTGGTCGCATAGTTTCGCGTTTAGGCGACTGAGGCTGGTTACCATAACCGGAACTGGAGGCTGCATAAACAACCCGTCGGACTTTGCAGTCGCGCGCCGCCAGCAAGAGTGAAAATGTGCCGTTGACACTCGAATCGTGAGTTTCGATCGGATTGATGATTGAGCGCGGCACAGACGGAATTGCTGCCTCGTGAAATACTAACTCGACATCCTCGAGGGCACGCCTAAGCGCCTCGCTATCGTTAATGCTGGCATTGACAAAATCGACCTCGCCGATCTCCGCAAGGTTTTGAAAATAACCAGTTGCCAGATTGTCAATAATTCTGACGCGCGCCCCTTTTTCAATCAGGGCCCGGGCCACGTGCGACCCAATAAAGCCGGCGCCTCCGGTGACCAGAACGATACCCGATAGCGACATCGCTAGCGACCTACACCCACGTATTTAAATCCGATCTCACGCATATCAGATGGCGTATAAATGTTTCTCAAGTCGGCTATCCTCGGAACTTTCATCAATTCTCGAATTCGCAGCATGTCGAGAGCGCGGAACTGATTCCACTCGGTCACAAACACCAACGCGTCTGCGCCATTGGCCGCTTCGTATTCATTATCAGCATACTGGATGTCCGGAAGCATTCCTTTCGCTTCCTTCATCGCGGCCGGGTCGTACGCAACTACTGTAGCCCCGCGTTCAATTAACCCTTTGACAATGTCTACCGAGGGTGCATCGCGCATGTCATCGGTTTCAGGCTTGAACGCCAGCCCCAGCACGGCCACGCGCTGCCCTGCCAGTTCGCCGCCCACGAGTTTCTCGATTTTAGGCACCATCGACAGCCGCTGCAACCGATTCACTTCAATAACGCTGTCAACGATGCGAGTGGGCGAAGCGTACTGGCGCGCAATTACCGACAAGGCCGAAGTGTCCTTGGGAAAACAGGAGCCGCCAAAACCCGGGCCCGCATGCAGAAACTTGCCACCGATGCGACGGTCCATGCCAATCGCTCGCGCTACGTCATGCACATCGCAACCAACGCGCTCACATAAATTGGCGATCTCGTTAATGAAAGAAATTTTTGTGGCGAGAAAGGCGTTCGCCGCATACTTGATCAACTCAGCACCTTCGAGAGAGGTAACAACGAATGGAGTTTCGATCAAGTAGAGAGGACGGTACAGGTCGCGCATAATGGCAATCGCCTCAGCATCGCCGCCGCCAATTACGACCCGATCAGGCCGCATGAAGTCGCCGATGGCGGCCCCCTCGCGCAGGAATTCCGGATTTGATATTACGCTGAATTGAACTGGTTTTTTCTGGTGGCGGGTTATAACCGACATCAGGTGTTTTCCAGTCCCGACCGGTACGGTCGATTTCGTCGCAATGACCTTATAGCTGTCCATGTGTTGGGCCACACTTTGAGCTGCACCTTCGACGAACGAAAGATCTGCGGAGCCGTCGTCGCGAGGAGGTGTGCCAACTGCTATAAAAACAACGAGTGATTGTTTGATCGCAGACGCGACGTCGGTCGTAAAACTAAGCCGACCGGCTTGAAGGTTCTTCTTGATTAATTGCTCGAGGCCGGGTTCGTATATCGGGCTCTCGCCCCTGGTGAGACGCTCAATCTTATCGGCAGCGACGTCTACGCAGATTACATCAACGCCAAATTCTGCGAAACATGCTCCGGTAACAAGTCCAACATACCCAGAGCCGATAACGGCAATGTGCATTCCTGCTTCCTAAGCTTATATAGCCGGACAAAACTTACGGGTCACGAGCTGATGCGCGTGACCCGCAAAGTAATTGTCTAATGCGCGCGGTTGCGCGCATCCAGTCTTGTGACTGCTTGTTATCTGGTCGGACTGACCACTATGACCGATCCACCGAAGTTTAGCGTGTCATCGTGGTTGGTGGCGAAGACTGCCGCAGCCACCGCGCCACCAGCCGCCAACAACAATGCGGCCAACGCACCACCGCTGAGGTGGCCAAACGAATCAGGCCTGGTAAGTCTTGTGCAACGCGTCCCAGGTTGCGGATTTCCCGCTGACTCGGACGTACCCGCCGCGACTGCTTTGGCCTTGCCGCCGGCACGCAACTCTACCTGGCCGGCTTGCGATGCAACAATCATATTGCCGCATTCGACATCGACCATAAAGCTTGAGGCTTGAGCGGCATCAGCGACCGCTGCGCCATCTTTCGCGGTAACGATTGCTGAGGTTCCAGCCACAGTTGATACCTGAACTCGACCGGCGTCAAGAGCACCTGAAATGTTGCCTTCAGCAAAGCTCAACTTAACCGACGAATTTGGAAACAACTCAACACGGCCAAGCTTTCCGAGGCTAATCGTGGCGCTGCTACCGGCAGCTGTCGCAATAACGCTGTCTGAAAATATCGTCGCGCCCGAAATTGCGGCTTGCCCGTTAACGGTTACTTGACCGGAAACCGAAAGCTCGCCTGCCGCTTTCTGCGGCGTTGCCAGCGCCACCATGGAATAAACGCTAAGAACGGCAACTGCGACACAGAACGCAATCGACTTACGGCTCCAAGTTCTGCTAATCATCATTTCCTCCCATACGAAGTGAACAAATTTTTTGTGGAAGCGCTGCGAATCATTCGCAACCAACGGCAACTGCACCATCCAACTCGAAAGTCTCGCTTTTGCGGGACCAAAAAGAAAGCGCGGCGGGAACCTGCAAAAAGGTCCTACTCTTTGCCTTTTTACACGAACCACTACCCTTATGTCAACAATAAAGCCCTTTACAAGAAACAGCTAAGCCACAGTATTAACTAGCTTTGCGGGGCAAGATACCATGCCACCATCGACGTGTAAAGAGGTTTTTTGCTAAAGGCTGTCAAGATTGTGTGTCTTTAGCAGCCCGTTCCGCGGCCGGATTAGCTATTGCGCCCGACCCCAGTCCTTCATGTGGGGCGAGAGCGGCTACTTCGGAACAACTCTCCGGGCGCGCGTCGTCGTGGCGCTCAGGTTCGGGCCGCCGCCCGATCCGCCGATTGCCGTGCCAGATTTTGCGCTTCGCTGCATCAATTCCGCTTGCTCATAGGGATCCAGGCGCGCAAACAGATAAAAGGTTTCCCCGGTATGTACTGAGCCAAGAAACCTGAATTTATTGGCGAAAATTTCGCTCGGCCGAAGCTCGGCCGCGTGTGGCGGATGCTCGAAGATCGTGCCGAATTCGTCGGCCGTCACGGCTTCCAATTCGGGCACGTAATCGTTCCCGCTTTGACGAACCAGACGTATCGCCATATCCCTTAGCGCGTGAATTCGATTTACGTTGCGACGATAATAAGCAGCTGTGATTTCCCTTCGACTGGCGCGATCGTCGACTACTTCCTGCTCGTTATTCAAATAGCCCAGATAAGCCCTTACAACCGGTCCAAAGCCCGAATTCGCCGGATGTTGCCCGAGCGCCAAAGAACCCGGGACGATTACGATAGCGATGGAAAGAATGAAACGCGCAGGAACAGAAAGATTACACATCGAGTCCTCGTGCTTTCGGATTCAGCGTGCCTTGGTATTTGATTAACCAATCACGATACTAGCGCGTAATGCGTACGAAAGACCAGTCGTTTGTAAACGATTGCGCGAATTATAGGAGCACCCTTACGGCGTTTCGTTGCGCGCATAATTCAGCGATGTTACATTTCAATTTCATGGAATTGTGAGCGAACTTCAGTTAAAGAAAGTTGCGATTGGTGTAACCGGCGGGATTGCCGCCTACAAAAGCATAGAGGTGCTTCGCGGTTTACAGCGCGCGGGCTGCGAGGTTCGCGTGGCGATGACGCGGCATGCTTGTGAATTCGTCCAGCCACTAACCTTTCGTGCCTTGTCGGGCGCCTACGTGATCGTCGACGACTATTCCGCCGACAATTCCGATCCGATCGCTCATATAACCTTTTCCCAGACGATCGACCTCTTCGTGATTGCGCCTGGGACTGCCAACACTTTGGCTAAACTCGCAAACGGCGTGGCGGATGACTTTATCACCTCAACCTACCTCGCGTGCACGGCTCCAATATTAATTGCTCCAGCGATGAACAGCGTGATGTGGAACCATCCAGCGACCCAAAGGAACGTGCAAAAGCTTCGGAATGACGGAGTACACATTATCGAGCCAGACGAAGGCGAGATGGCCTGTGGCACGATTGGCCCGGGCAGGCTGAGCCATCCGGAGACAATCGTATCCGTGGCGATTCAAATTCTGGAAGGCAGCCGCCAGCAAACCAAAGTCAGCGGATCAAGTTCCGCGCAGGATCTAATTAATGAGCGCATTTTGATCACTGCCGGCGCGACGCGCGAACCGATCGATCCGGTGCGGTTTATCTCAAATCGCTCGTCCGGCAAGATGGGTTTCGCTCTGGCCAGAGCTGCAATGCGACGCGGCGCCAAAGTCCACATAGTGGCGGGCATCACAACTGTCCCGCCCCCACCCGGAGTGGAATTAATCCTCGCGGCTTCGGCGGAAGAGATGCGGGCCGCCGTGCTGCGCGAAATCGAAGACGCGACGATCTTTATCGCCGCGGCAGCGGTCGCGGACTATCGAGCCAGGGTTTCGTCACCCAGGAAGATTAAGAAGTCCGACTCTGACATGATTTTAGAACTTGAACCCACGCCGGACATTTTGAGTGAAGTCGCAGGCCGCAGAAAAACGGGCCAACTCGTGGTTGGCTTCGCGGCTGAGACAGACGATGTTACCAGCAACGCACGAAAGAAATTGAGCCAGAAGAACCTGGACATCATAGTGGCCAATGATGTCTCGCGCGAAGGATCCGGGTTCGATTCAGACAGTAACGAGGTAACCATTCTCGTTCGTGACAACCCTGTGCCGCTTGACGTGCCTCTCTCATCAAAGCTTGAAGTAGCTGACCGCATTCTTTACGAGATAACGAAGTTACGGGACCGAGCCTTCAGCCCAACCAGCCCGGAAGGCAGTAAACCATAGGTAGTTATGTCCAACGATACGATTGCAAAAGAGTTGATAGGCCTGCTGCGCGATTCGCGCGAGCACCTAAAATTTCTTAGCGAGCTTGGGGTTGAAAACGTTTCCCAGGATTCGCGGGATAAACAAGATGCTCCTGCGCCGGCTATCTTCACGGATGCTGCCGCGGCGCCGTCGCGAGTTACTTTACCCGCCCCCCCGTCACCTGCTTCACAAGGGCCGCGTCATCGGACTAGTTCTGAGACTCGGACTGGCACAAATTTCCTTTTTGGTGAAGCTGCTTCAACCGCGCCCGCATTGGCGAAATCAAACGAAACGCTTGAAGAAATCCGGTTGGATATCGGCGATTGCACACGCTGTGGTTTATGTGAAGGTCGAACGCAGGTCGTTAATACTCACGGCAATGAAAACGCCCGCTTGATGTTCGTTGGCGAAGCACCAGGCGCAGATGAAGATGCACAGGGTAAGCCCTTTGTTGGCCGAGCTGGTCAACTACTGACAAAGATGATCGAGGCCATGGGAATGAAGCGTGAAAACGTGATTATTGGCAACGTTAATCGTTGTCGACCGCCCGGCAATCGCCAGCCTACATTGGAAGAGGCTGCAATTTGTCGACCTTTTCTCTTTCGTGAAATTGCCGCAATCAAGCCTGACGTGATCGTGGTGATGGGTAACACGGCGCTGAGAAATCTGTTGGAGCTACGCGAAGGTATTACGCGCGTGCGCGGCCAGTTCCGCGACTTTCGCGGAATCAAAGTCATGCCAACATTCCATCCGGCTTTTCTGCTCCGCGATCCAGCCCGGAAACGCGAAACATGGGAAGATCTGAAGAAAGTTCGCGACTATCTCGATCGACCTGTTGCGATTTAAGTCAGCGCGCGGTGTTAGCGGGCTGAGCGGGTCTTACCCGTGCTTCCGGCCCTGCCGCAACCGCGTCGCACTTTCCTGGTTCTCCGGTCTCGTAAAATTGCCGCCACGCCGCAGCCTCGGCTCTGATACATTGCAATCGGTACTCTCTGGTTAGCAGACCAGCGTCGACATGGTTGCAGTCACAATCAATGTCTGCGGTGAATGCATACGACTTGCGTTCAATCTTATCCTCTTCCGCGTGCTGCTTTATTCGGCCGAGCCAGGGCTGCAAATACTTGTTTAGCATTGCCGGGATCTCGCTCACGTTTTTGGCCTGACGCAGATTAAACGACTGCTCGTCATTCTGGTCACGCCTTGCGTCGGGCACTGTAAGATAAAACTGCCCTTCGCCAACCGTGGTGGGCTCACCCATCTTCCTACTTTCAATATCGATTACCGGCCGCACTTCAGCGCTGCCCTTCAGCACCAAAATTATTGTTAATTGCTGGTCTGGTAAATAGGTCACGGTTATCCAGGTCCCTTTGGGGGTGATATTTGCCGTGGGCGTTTGGATTACTTGCTCGATGCGACTCGCGCACGAGCTGTTGTAAACAGCTGTGCCGGCGGACTGGCAATTGGAATTCCCTCCCGTACTCTCTGATTTCGAGCAGGGCGCATAAGTCATCTTGCTGGTTTGAAACAGGTAGACAGTCATGCAGCCGTAAAGCTTTAGGCGGGCTTCACCATCGTTATCCGTGCTCACCTGGGTCTTGGATACCAGGTCGTGCCATTCGTTGTCAGTCAACAACGACAATGGATCGCTCGCGCCTGCCATCACGTTCGCCTCGACCCGCTTAATCGTTGAATCGGCGGCAACCCTTGCAGCGGTTGCGGTCGGACGGGGCGACGGTGATGACGAAGTATCGTTGTTGTTAGGATTTGGCGGACACCCGCGGCAGCCGAGGATTAGAAGTGAGAGGACGAAAAGACAAGTTAACATGGAAATCGGGAACCGTTTCATTTCTTATCACCTTTGTTGCTATTCAAGATCAATCAGCTTCAGCCATTTGCTAAGCAGGTTGGCCGCCCGGGCCATTCCGAACACGATGCCGATAAAGAAAATCGTCCCGACCAGGGCGGCATCAATTTCAGCGAGATATGAAGGTGTACGAAGATTGGCTGGAACAGTGGTCCAGAATGTGAAGTGATCGCGGTAAAAGTCAGCGCCGCCAATCAGCGTAAGTCCCGTGCCCGCGGCGCGCTTGAAGGAGAACGGCAACTGCACAGCCGCAAAGGTCAGCATCACGATTGCTATTCGCCGGCACCAACTAGCGAATTTAAGCCGCAGCCGTGCTTCGGGCTGATCTCGAAGCGCAATGCTTAGCGCTAATCCCGCGACCGAGGCGGCCAAAATCGATCTTATCGTCTCGACTTTAAACGCGGGCAGCCCGTTAACGATGGCCATGATCGTATGGCTGGCGGCGAACAAAAGCGTGCCGAGTATCATGACCAATATTTCCCGGCGCTGAAAAATGCGAATCCAGGAAATATTATTCTGATGTCTATCGTCACCTGCTTTCCAAAGCTGGCCTGCTAAAGCAATTCCAAACGATAACGTTCCTCCCAATATCGCGGCGTTATACAAGAAAGCTAAGGCGACCGAAAGCCCGTAGCCTTCGAAGTCCATAAGTGTCAGGCCCACGATTGCTCTCAACAGAAATAGTCCCACCCCGGCGCCTAGACCGCCGCCGAGTGTAATGGCGAGAATTGTGTAGCGAGTTCGAAACTGTTGCCGCCGATGGAGCGTCTCTTCGATTTGTTTCGCGCGAATCGCATCTTGCTCGCCGTCGGAAGCAGGCGGAAAGATGGCGGAGATGTCGACCAGTAACTTTTGAACGAGCGCGTTTTCCGTTGTGCCATCCCACGCCGAAAGATCTGCTGCCTGTACACCACCAAAGCCCAAAGGAGGTTCTACGTTCGCTTCAATAAATACTGGAACCAGCACGTTGCGCTTACGGCCAACGGTGGCTTCGTCCAACACCCAGTCCGATGTAATGGAGGTCGCCGACCAAAGAACAACAACACATTGGGCGCGCGCGAGGTTCTCGGTTATGACCTGACGCCAGGTCTTACCGGCCGGAATTTTGGGGTCCCAAAAAACATCCCAATGCTGAGATTCAAACGCGCGCGCAAACTTCTCGGCTGTTTTGCGATCTCTACGCGCGTAACTGATGAAGACGTTGCTCATAGCGAGCCATCAAACTCCGGGACGGAGACTTAATGAATCGTGAAGCGCGAGGCGAGGACGCGCGCGGTGATTAATTCGTTGGTACTCTAAAGCCTGTGACACATCTGCGCAAGACTTTTCCGTGTGTTGAAGACCATGCGCTTCACGAACGGATCCCGGTTGTTTTGCGTATCTGCAATGTCGGGGATAACCTAGCTGCTTTCTGATTCCCTGGCATGTCCGACCTCAGATCAACTGAAAACGACTCCCCCGAATTTGTCGACGTAATGGTCCCCGTCCATGTTAGCCAGAAATTCACTTACCGGTTGCCCGCGTCGATGAGTCCTAATGCGCGCGTCGGTTCGCGAGTGCTGGTACCTCTCGGACCCGCGTACACGACCGGTTACATCGTCGCTTTGCGCATGGGCACAAGCTTAAACGAATCTCAGATAAAGGAAGTTAAAAAACTTCTGGACCTCGATCCCCCGCTCACTTCGGCGGTTTTGGAAATCACGCGCTGGGTTGCCGATTACTACGCCGCACCGTGGGGTGAAGTGATGCGCGCGGCCCTCCCGGCGGGAATCAATACTACCGTCGAGCAAACCGTTGCGATTACCCCGCAAGGACGCCGCGAACTCTCCAATTCAGGCGCGGAGTCGAGCGTGAGTATGCGCGCCTTGGCGATGCTGGCTGAGGAAGGTGAATTTGAAATCAACACGCTCAGTTTGCGCATGGGCTCAGCGCGCGTTCCCAAATGGCTGCGCGAACTGGAAAGGGATGGGCTGATCGAACGAGGGTATCGCACGCGCAAGACGGCCACGCGGGCTAAGCGAAGGCGCGCCGTGCAGCTGCAGGAAACAGCCATCGATGATAGCGAAGAAAAATCGCGCATGACGCCAGCGCAGCAACGGGCGCTGGACATACTGCGAGGCAGTAACGGCGCGATAGCCGTCAGTGATTTGGTCCAGCGCGCAAAGATCAGCGAGTCAGTGCTTAAAACTCTTTTGAAGAAAGGCCTAATCACCGAATTTGAAGAAGAACTAAGACGCGATCCGCTGGCGAAGGCCCAGCTTCCGGCCACTGAGAACTTCACTTTGACGCCGGCCCAGAGTGACGCGTTGCAGGCGATCCGCGATCCGTTGAAATCGAAGGTATTCGCCTCGATTCTTTTGCACGGAATTACCGGCAGCGGTAAAACTGAGGTCTACATTCGCGCAATGCACGCAGCGGTTGCAATGAATCGGGGCGCGATGATGCTGGTCCCGGAAATTGCCTTGACGCCGATTCTCTCTCGCCGTCTGCGCGCGCACTTCGGCGATGAAATCGCCATCTTCCATTCATCCCTTTCCAAAGGCGAGCGATTCGATGAATGGTCGCGGCTTCGCTCGGGTGAAGCTTGCGTCGTGCTGGGCACGCGCTCGGCGGTGTTCGCACCGGTAGAAGATCTGGGCCTGATCATAATCGATGAAGAGCAGGATTCATCTTATCGACAGGAAGAATCTCCGTTCTATCACGCACGCGACACGGCTATAGTGCGCGCGCAGAAAGAGTCAGGCGTAGTCGTACTCGGCTCCGCCACGCCTTCACTTGAATCATTCCATAACGCCCAAAGCGGCAAGTACCAGTACGTTCAACTACCGGATCGAATCGCAAATCGTCCGCTGGCCCGCGCCGAGATCATCGACATGCGAGAAGTTTTTGCGCGCCGCAAAAAGCCGGTCGTGTTTTCCGACGAATTGCTCACGGCTATCGAGCAAACACATGCGCGTCATGAGCAGTCGATTATCTTGCTGAATCGTCGCGGCTATTCGAGTTTCATTCTCTGTCGCTCATGTGGCGAATCGATCGAGTGCCCGAATTGCGATGTTACGCTGACCTATCATCGCAGCGATGGGACCCTGGTATGTCACTACTGCAATCACCGCCAGCGCGCGCCATCCGAATGTCCAGCATGCGCGAGCAAATACATTTATTTTGTCGGCGAAGGCACGGAGCAAATTGAGGATCTTTTGCGGAAGAAGTTTCCGCAAGTCCGTATGGGCAGAATCGATCGCGACACCAAAACGCGACGGCACGAATTCGAAAAGACGCTGCTGGACTTCGGCAAAGGGGAAATCGACCTGCTCGTGGGAACCCAGATGCTGGCGAAGGGGCACGATTTTCCGAACGTTACGTTGGTTGGCGTGATTTCTGTTGACGCGGGCCTGGCGCTGCCCGATTTTCGCGCGGCCGAACGCACGTTTCAATTAATAACCCAGGTGGCCGGACGCGCCGGCCGTGGGGACTTGCCGGGCCGAGTTTTGATTCAGACCTATCATCCGCATCATTACGCGCTCCGTCATGCGATGGCCCAGGACTATCTGGGGTTTTATGACGAAGAGATCCGGCATCGCCGGAATCATGGTTACCCGCCCTTCGTCGTGCTGGCGCTGTTAATGGTGCGGCACAAGGATGCGGCGCGGGCCAGAACGACAACGCAGCAATTACGAAACTCTTTGAACGAAGCAAATCGCGATCACTCGTGTCGCATTCTGGGGCCGGCGCCTGCTCCCTTCGCGCGTTTGCGCGGCGAGCACCGCATTCAAATTCTCGTGAAATCGCGAAGCCGCAAACAGATGCGCGCGGTGATTGATCAGGCGCTGAAAAGTTTCGAGGTTGCCGGCGGAGAAACGCGCTTTGTGACTTTAGAAATCGATCCGATAAGCATGATGTGAACGATAAAGCAGCAACGGCGCTTTCAAGCATTGATGTTAAAAATCTGATGTTTTTTATCTTAGCCCTGAATGCTCCGCCATAGTTCTCTGCACCGGAATCTGCGGCCGGCTTATCAGAGCCGTGGCAGAATCGAAAAAAAGGAAATCGCGGCCAACTCTCTTCGGGATGATAGAGTGGGCTTAATGCGCTAAACTCACGCCGATGAAACTCCTTGACCTAGCGACTCAGACACAAGCGGAGTGCGCCCTTAGCGATTTCGAACTCGAAATCACCGGCGCCGCAGGGCTTGATCAGGCCCAGTCCGGGGATGTCACCTTTCTTTCCAATCCGAAGTATGCCAGCAAGGTTGCCGCGAGCCGCGCCAGCGCGATTTATGTCGCCGAGGATGTAGAAATAACGCGGCCGGACATCGCGATCGTGCGCGCGAAAGATCCTTATCTGGCGTTTACTCGCGCCCTCATTGTCTTCCATCCTGAGCCGCCATTCGAAGCCGGCTTTGATCCTGCGGCAGTAATCGAGTTGTCAGCAAAGATCGGCAAAGGAAGTTTTATTGGCGCTCGTTCAGTTATCGGCAGAAATGTGAAAATCGGCGATCGCGTTCGCATCCATCCGAACGTGACCGTCTATGAAGACTCGTCTATCGATGATGATTCTGAAATTCATTCAGGCGTAGCAATTCGGGCGAACTCAATCATCGGTAAACGCGTGCGTATTCACAACAACGCCGTGATCGGCTCGGACGGTTTCGGGTTTGCCAAGGACGAAGACCGTCACTGGTTGAAAATCCCACAAGTTGGCAAAGTGGTCATCGAAGACGATGTCGAGATCGGGGCCAACACAACGATCGATCGAGCGTCCACCGGTGAAACCCGGATCAAGCGGGGCGCGAAGCTGGATAATCTGGTTCAGGTTGGTCACTCTTGCGTCGTCGGCGAAGATGCCTTACTTTGCGCTCAGGTCGGTATTGCCGGCAGTTCGCGCGTCGGCGATCGCGTGATCCTCACTGGCCAAGTGGGGATAGGGGGTCATATCACGGTCGGGGACGACGCCATTCTTTATCCGCAAAGCGGCGTTCCGAATGATGTGGCGCCTGGCGAAATACTGGTAGGTACGCCGGCCTTCGAAGTCAGCGCATTTTGGCGCGCGATGGCGGTGTTCAAGAAACTGGGAGAACTCCCGAAACGAATCCGGGCTTTGGAGAAAAGACTGGATGAAGTTGAGAAATCAAAACCGGACGAGTGAAAAGCATTGGTCGCCTGAAGACATGCAGCGAGCGATCTTGTTCTGGTTGTTCTGGTCCTTGTTCGTCTGCCTGTCCTCGATCGTAGTGCTGGCCATGCTCACTGACTGGCCGACATTTCTGCACGAGGCGCCGCGCTACTTTAAGTAATCGCCCCCGGGCCTATCTCAGATAATCCAAGGATCACGGCCCGAAGCGTTGCCGATATTCAGTTGAACTGATAAACGCCTTGACCATTTCAGAAGTAATATAGTTGCCGCCAAAACTATTCAACTTATTCAGCCAGAAGTTATAGCCGTTGAAGTTGGTATCGGGTGCCGCGTTCGGATCGCGTCGCAGATAGCCGAGGTACTGCAAGTGAACGAAAGCCCGATTGAACTCTCGCTGCTGAAACGCGGCGCTCTGTGTCACTCGCAACAAGGCGCGTCCGCGAGCTCCGGGATCAGAGGCCGTCGAAGCTGATGCGAACTCGTTTATAGCGGCGCCTCGTTCTGAAAAGGTTAACGTCGTTGCAGCATGTGCGATCAATTTGTCTACATACTGTGTAGGAGTATCACTCGTCGGATATAACCCCACAAACTCGGCGCGCATCACAAACTGATTCATGAACGCCAGGCGGTTAGCATCCAGCGTTGCTTGCCATGAGCCCTGCCCAACTATCACTCTCCGCTGCACTGCCTGCGTGTCGCGCATGAATTCGACAAAGCCCGGCATATTATTGGTCAACGGCCGATCCAGAGCCGCAACGTAGAAGT